>JAXDOD010000086.1:0-77377 GCA_034669045.1 Alphaproteobacteria bacterium | reverse complement strand
CGCCCGAACAAGAGACTCACTTTGGGACGCCATCGCCAACGTCCTCACCGCCTTCACACCCAACGAATGCGCCAACTACCTCGCTCACGCAGGATATGCTTCATCATGACCGGGGAATGCTCTAGATTTCGTCTCGCCTGGGATAATGTCGACCTGCGCGGGATGTGACGCTCCTCACCCGGCGGGTGCGTGCAATGCTGGATAAGGTTTCGCCCTGACTTTCCCCGCTTATCCCACGCCGGAGACCGAGCCTCTCCGCCCTGGCTGAAAAGGCTGGGGCGCGCCTTTTTGCGCTTTGTGAAATATTGCAACCCGCGGTTGATCCTGCCATATTGACCGGCGCTATGGTCTTTTCGTCCGCAGTGTTCCTGTTCTATTTCCTGCCAGCCTTCCTCCTTTTGTACTTCCTGACGCCGTGGAAAAACGCGGTTCTCCTGATCTTCAGCCTCTTTTTCTACGCCTGGGGCGAGGGGCTGTTCGTCCTGCTCATGATCGGATCAGGGCTGTTCAATCACGCGGCAGCATGGGCCATTGCAACGTCGGCTCGGCGCAAGCTCATCCTGGCGCTCGGTGTTTCCATCAATCTTCTTGCGCTGTTCGTGTTCAAATATCTGAGCTTCATCATCACGAACATCAATGCGGTTTTCGGCTTCACCCTTCCCGACCTGCAATTGCCGCTTCCTATCGGCATTTCCTTCTTCACGTTTCATGCGATCTCCTACCTGGTCGACGTATACCGCGGCGACTTCCCGGCGGAGCGCGACCCGATCAAGGTATTGCTCTACATTGCCATGTTTCCTCAATTGATCGCGGGGCCGATCGTGCGGTTCGGCACGGTGCGCAAGGAGATCGGCGACCGCGCGGTTGGATTGGAAACTTTCGCTCTCGGCCTCAAGTTCTTCGTGATCGGGTTAGGCCAAAAAGTCTTGCTCGCCAATACGCTGGCGACCCCGGCGGATGCCATCTTCAAACTTCCGGTCGAAGCCCTGAACGCGTCTCTCGCGTGGCTCGGCATCACCGCCTATACGCTTCAAATCTATTTCGACTTCGCTGGCTACTCCAACATGGCGATCGGGCTTGGCCTGATGATCGGCATCTATTTCCCGCTCAATTTCAATTATCCCTATATCGCGCAGTCCGTCACCGAGTTCTGGCGGCGGTGGCACATCACGCTCTCGACCTGGTTCCGTGATTACGTCTACATCCCGCTCGGCGGGAGCCGTAACGGCGCGCTGCGCACCTATCTCAATCTTCTGATCGTCTTTGCGCTCTGCGGACTGTGGCACGGTGCGTCCTGGGCCTTCGTCGTGTGGGGGTTATATCATGGGGTGTTCCTGGTCCTCGAGCGCGTCGGGCTGTCGCGCCTGCTGGAGCGCGCGTTGCCCGAGCTGCGCCACGCCTATCTGCTGTTCGTCGTCATGATCGGCTGGGTGTTCTTCCGCGCCGACACGCTGCCGCACGCGATCGCCATGTTACAGGCCGCCTTCGGCTTCGGCGCCGGCGAGGGAATTGTACATCATGTCTGGCAGCACCTGTTGCCTGACGTGGCACTGGTGCTGCTCGTCGGGTCGCTGGCCGCCACCCCCTATCTGTCCGCGCTCGGTCGGCGTATCGCCGTGGCGCCGTGGGCCGCAATCGCCGGGCTTTACGCGATCTTCTTTTTGTCGGTGATGTCGGTTGCGGCCGGCAACTACAATCCGTTTATCTATTTCCGGTTCTGACATGCAGCAATTACCGAATCCAGGACTTCGCTTCGGCCGACTGCAATCTCTGCTGCTCTCGATTCCCGTTCTCTGCGCCTTGGCGGCTCCGGCCATCATCCACATGAGTGGCTGGGCAACCGATCCGTCCTTCGTGGATAACCGGCCGCCGGCGCCATTCCCGTCCTCCTTTACCAACTTCCGCCAGAGACTGACGCGGTTCATCGATGACGGCTTTGGACTGCGGGCAGAACTTATCAAGCTCAACGTGCTGCTGTATACCGAACTTGGCGTATCCAAAATTCCCAACATGATCGTCGGACGCCACGGACAGTTTTTCCTTAAACAGGACAAGCTCGGTTTTGGTCAATTCCGCGCGCTCGACGTGTTCAACCCCGCAGAATTGGACCGCTGGATCGATGTGATGGAGCGCTATCAGCGCTGGCTGGCCAGCCGCAACATTGCCTTTGTGGTCGTGGCCGTGCCGAGCGCGGAGACCATCTATCCCGAGCTGATGCCGTTCTACGTCAATCGTGTCGGCCCGGAAACGAGGTTGGATCAGATCCTGCGGCGCCTGCGCGAGCGTGGCTCGACGTTGTCGTTTCCCGATCTGCGTCCCGATCTATGGAAGGCGCGCGCGCAAGGCCGCCTCTACAACAAATATGAAAATCACTGGAACAACCTCGGCGGCTTTATCGGATATCAAACAGTCATGCGCACAATCCCCGACGTGCGCTCTCTGGCGCTTGACGACTTCAACGTAGCCAGTGTCCCGCGCGGCTGGCTTATCCCCCCAAGAACGGAAATGGTGCCGGCCCTGTTCTTGAAGAAACCAAACCCCGTGATCGGAACTGAACCGATCGCCGTGATCAACAACGTGCCGATCGTGCAGACCAAGACTACCATCAGCGACGGCAAGACGGTTCTTCTCTACGGCGATTCGTTCGGCGATCCAGGGCTGCTCGGTTATTTCCGACTGTCGTTCCGGTGGAGCATTTACGCACAGACCGCGCAGCATCCGTTCCCGCGCGAGATCATCGAACAGGACAAGCCTGATGTCGTGGTTTATGAACTTGCGGAGCGCTTCCTGCAGCTACCGGTGAACTACGGGGCTGGAGAGGATTAGCCCCGTCTCCCGCTCACGACCGAGCGAAAGCTCGCCACGGTCAGGATCAACGAGACAAGGACCACCAGGGCCCCGATGAGCGCATGGGGGCCGTCTTCATTTACGACCGCTATTATGGTCAGAACGGCCCCCACCGCTGCAACGAATGCGCCGATCAGCAGCAGGCTGATGGCCCGGTCTCTGGTTGCTCTATCCATCACGGCGAGCATAGCAGGTGCACCCGTTTTGGCGACGGCCATCGCCTGCGCCGCGCCTCGGTCGGCAGCAGGGCGAGGAACCGAGGCGCGATCCTAATCCTTGACTGCGCCGATCTCCTTCCTTATGTCCGGCGACGGGACACCCCTCCCCACCGAGGGGCGCCTATCTGGAAGGATAGACGATGGCCAATGAAATGCCCGCCTTGCGGCCAGCCGTGCCGCATTTCTCGTCCGGCCCCTGCGCCAAGCGCCCCGGCTGGAGCCTGCAAGCCCTCACCGACGCAGTCCTCGGACGATCGCACCGATCGAAGATCGGCAAGGCGAAGCTCAAGCGCGCCATCGATCTGACCCGCGAGCTGCTCGAAGTGCCAGCCGACTACCGTATCGGCATCGTGCCGGCCTCCGACACCGGCGCCGTCGAGATGGCGCTGTGGTCGCTGCTCGGCGCGCGGCCGGTCACCGTGCTGGCCTGGGAATCCTTCGGCGAAGGCTGGGTGACCGACATCGCCAAGCAGCTCAAGCTCAAGGACATGACGGTGCTCAAGGCCGGCTACGGCGAGCTTCCCGACCTGGCCAAGGTCGATTCCGCCACCGACGTGGTGTTCACCTGGAACGGCACCACCTCGGGCGTGCGCGTTCCCGATGCCGGCTGGATCGCGTCGGACCGGCAGGGGCTGGCGATCTGCGACGCCACCTCGGCGGCCTTCGCGCAGGCGCTCGACTGGGCCAAGCTCGATGTGGTGACGTTCTCCTGGCAGAAGGCGCTCGGCGGCGAGGCCGCCCACGGCATGCTGATCCTGTCGCCGCGCGCGGTCGAACGGCTCGCGACCTACACGCCGCCGTGGCCGCTGCCGAAGATCTTCCGCATGACCAACGGCGGCAAGCTGATCGAAGGAATCTTCGAGGGCGAGACCATCAACACGCCGTCCATGCTGTGCGTCGAGGACTATCTCGACACGCTGGCCTGGGCCAAGTCGATCGGCGGGCTCAAGGCGCTGATCGCCCGCGCCGACGCCAACACCCAGGCGATCGCCGACTGGGTGGCGCGCACGCCCTGGATCGACTTCCTGGCCAAGGAGCCGGCGATCCGCTCCAACACGTCGGTATGCCTCAAGGTGGTCGACCCCACGGTGGCAAAGCTTGCGCCCGACGCCCAGGCGGCGTTCGTGAAGGCGCTCGCCGCGGCGCTCGAGAAGGAGGGCGTGGCCTACGACATCGACGCCTACCGCGATGCGCCGCCCGGCCTGCGCATCTGGTGCGGCGCCACCGTCGAGACGCGCGACGTCGCGGCGCTGACGCAGTGGCTCGACTGGGCCTTCGCCAGGACCAAGGATGCGCTGCGCAAGGCGGCGTGACGGCGATGGTGTCCGACCCTCTCACCGCGAAGCTTGTCGCCTTCGTGCAGGGCATCGGCATCGACGTCGGTGCGGCGTCGCTCGTCGGGCCTACCGTTCTGCCCGGCCTCGACATCCACAACGGTGCGATTTTGCTGGACCCGGAGCGGCTGACCTATCCGGGCGACCTCCTGCACGAGGCCGGTCACATCGCGGTCGCCGATCCGCAGGAGCGCAAGCAGCCGAAGCTTGCGCCCAGCGCCGGCGACGAGATCGCGACGCTGGCGTGGTCCTATGCCGCCGCGTGCCATCTCGGGGTTGCCGCGTCGGTGGTGTTCCACGCCGGCGGATACAAGGGCGACGCGTCCAGCTTGGTCGAGAACTTCACGGCCGGGCACTACATCGGCGTGCCGCTGCTGCAGCTCTACGGAATGACCGTCGAGCCCCGCCTCGCCGCCACGCGCGGCGTCGAACCCTATCCACACATGCTGCGCTGGCTGCGGTAACGCGCCTCCCGGCGATCTTGCAGGACGAATGCCTCAATGCTCTCGGCCCTGTGCGCTTCAAGTGCTCAGGCCGCGACAACCAGATGAGATAGGACGACCCATGACCCCCAAAGTATTGATTTCCGACGCCCTGTCCGACGCCTCCGTGCAGATCTTCAAGGACCGCGGCGTGGAGACCGTGTTCCTGCCCAAGCTCGGCCCCGACAAGGACAAGCTGGCCGAGATGATCGGCGACTTCGACGGCCTCGCCATCCGCTCGGCGACCAAGGTCACGGCCAAGCTGCTCGAGAAGGCCAGGAAGCTCCGCGTCGTCGGCCGCGCCGGCATCGGCGTCGACAATGTCGACATCCCGGCCGCCACCGCGAAGGGCGTGATCGTGATGAACACGCCGTTCGGCAACTCCATCACCACCGCCGAGCACGCCATCACCCTGATGCTCGCGCTGGCGCGGCAGATCCCGCAGGCCGACGCCTCGACCCAGGCCGGCAAGTGGGAAAAGAACCGCTTCATGGGCGTGGAGATCACCGGCAAGACGCTCGGCGTCATCGGCTGCGGCAATATCGGATCGATCGTGGCCGACCGCGGCCACGGCCTGCGCATGAAGGTGATCGCCTACGATCCGTTCCTGTCGCCTGAACGCGCGCGCGACCTCGGCGTGGAAAAGGTCGAGCTCGCCGATCTGTTCAAGCGCGCCGATTTCATCACGCTGCATACCCCGCTCACCGACAAGACCAAGAACATCGTCGACGCCAGCGCGATCGCGACCATGAAGAAGGGCGTGCGCATCATCAATTGCGCGCGCGGCGGACTGGTCGACGAGGCGGCGCTGCGCCAGGCGCTCGATTCCGGCCAGGTCGCGGGCGCCGCCTTCGATGTCTTCGTCGAGGAGCCGGCGACGGCGAATCCGCTGTTCGGGCATCCCAACGTGGTGTGCACGCCGCATCTCGGCGCCTCCACCATGGAAGCCCAGGAAAACGTGGCGCTCCAGGTCGCCGAGCAGATGGCCGATTATCTGCTGAGCGGCGCGATCACCAATGCGGTGAACTTCCCCTCGATCTCGGCCGAGGAAGCGCCGCGGCTCAAGCCGTTCGTGGCGCTCGCGGAGAAGCTCGGCTCGTTCGCCGGCCAGCTCACCGAGAGCGGCATCAGCAAGGTGCAGATCGCCTACGAGGGCGCGGTCGCCGGCATGAACACCAAGGCGCTCACCTCGGCCGCCGTCGCCGGGATGCTGCGTCCGATGCTGCAGGACATCAACGTCGTCTCGGCCCCGATCATCGCCAAGGAGCGCGGCATCGTGGTGGAGGAAGTGACGCGCGAGGCCGCCGGCGACTACGAGAGCCTGATGACGATCACGGTGGTCACCGAGCGCCAGTCCCGGCACGTCTCGGGCACCGTCTATGCCGACGGCCGGCCGCGCATCGTCAACATCAAGGGCATCCGCATGGATGCCGAGTTCGGTCCGTCGATGATCTACATCACCAATCTCGACAAGCCGGGCTTCATCGGCAAGTTCTCCTCCACCATGGGCGATGCCGGCATCAACATCGCGACCTTCCATGTCGGCCGCGACGCGCCCGGCGGCAATGCCATCGCGCTGATCGAGATCGACGGCGAGCTGCCGGCGGACGTGCTGACCAAGGTGCGCGCGCTGCCGCAGGTGCAGCAGGCGCGGGCGTTGAGGTTTTGACGTTGACCGATCTTTGCTTTGAGGTCGACAGGCGCTATCATGGTGGTCATGACCAAGCTGCTTGAACAAGCAATTGCAAGTCTGCGGATGCTTCCCGAAGGGGAGCAGGATGTTGCTGCGAGATTCCTGCTGGGTTTCGCGAACCCGGATGCTGGTCACTACCAATTGACCGATGAGCAACTGGCCGAAGTCGAGCTAGCGAAGCAAGAGGTCCGCGCGGGCAAGATCGCGACCGATGTGGAAATGGTAGAGGTGTGGCGGCGTTTCGGCCTTTAGCACTGCGGTACAGCGCTCGGGCGAGAGCGCAACTCATCGCGATTCAAGAGTACCTTTCCGAGCGAAACCGGGTCGCGTCGGCCAAGGTCGGAGCCGGCATCCGCGAAGCGGCCGAGGTGTTGCGTTTTTTTCCATATGCAGGCCGGCCCGGCCGTTCGGTGGACACGCGTGAGTGGGTCGTGCAGGGATTGCCCTACATTCTCGTCTACAAGATCGATTTGGATGCCAATTGAGATCGTTATCCTCGGCGTGTTTCATGGGGCGCAACGCCGCGAATAGTTGTCGGTCACGTCGCCCCAATCGCGACCGGTGACATCAGCGAAGCGGTAACAGACCTCGCCGCCGCCCCGATATTCCCGCGAGATCGCCCTTTTTTGAGCCGATTCCTCGGGCTTCCTGCGTTTACCAAGCCAGGGAGGGGCGCCGGGTCGCGAGTCTTTGAGCCTCCGGCCGCCCGAAGGGTCGTGCTTGGCCCCGCACGCCGCCTTGCCTGAGGCGGCGTCATCCGTTACGGGAGGGCCTGAGCTTGGGCAAGCCTTTGTTGCTGAGCGATTTTTCGGAGGCGCACGGAGGGACGGCAGCGCATGGCCAATGTGGTCGTGGTCGGCTCCCAGTGGGGGGACGAGGGCAAGGGCAAGATCGTCGACTGGCTCTCCGAGCAGGCCGACATCGTGGTCCGTTTCCAGGGCGGCCACAATGCGGGCCATACGCTGGTCATCGACGGGGTCACCTACAAGCTCTCGCTGTTGCCATCGGGCGTGGTGCGGCCGGGCAAGTTGTCGGTGATCGGCAACGGCGTGGTGCTCGATCCGCGCGCGCTGCTGGAGGAGATCGACCGGCTCCGCAGCCAGGGCGTCACGGTGACGCCCGACAGCCTGCGCATCGCCGAGAACGCCACCTTGATCCTGCCGCTGCATCAGCAGCTCGACGTGGCGCGCGAGAATGCCAATGCGGCCACCCGTATCGGAACGACGGGCCGCGGCATCGGCCCCGCCTACGAGGACAAGGTGGGCCGTCGTGCCATCCGGGTCATGGACCTCGCCGACCTGCCGTCGCTCGACCGCAAGATCGCGCGGCTGCTGGCGCACCACAACGCCTTGCGGCGTGGACTGGACCTCGAGCCGATCGCGGGCGCCGCGGTCTACGACGACCTGCGCGCCATCGCGCCCCAGGTGCTGCCCTACATGGATTCGGTATGGTCGCTCCTCGACCAGAAGCGGCGCGAGGGCCGGCGCATCCTGTTCGAGGGCGCGCAGGGTGCGCTTCTCGACATCGACCACGGCACCTATCCGTATGTGACCTCCTCCAACACGGTGGCGGCCCAGGCGGCGACCGGCTCGGGCCTCGGGCCCTCGGCGATCGGCTACGTGCTCGGCATCTGCAAGGCCTATACGACCCGGGTGGGGGAAGGGCCGTTCCCGACCGAGCAGAACAACGAGATCGGGGCGCTCCTGGGCGACCGCGGCCGCGAATTCGGCACCGTCACCGGGCGTCCGAGGCGCTGCGGCTGGTTCGACGCGGTGCTCGTGCGCCAGACCGTTCGCACCAGTGGGATCAATGGCTTGGCCCTGACCAAGCTCGATATTCTGGATGGGTTAACCGAACTCAAAGTGTGCGTCGGCTATCGTCTGGACGGACGCGAGATCGATTACCTGCCGGCGAGCGAGCATGCCCAGGCCGCCGTCGAGCCGATTTACGAGACGGTGGAGGGCTGGCGCGGCGCCACCGCCCGGGCGCGTTCCTGGGCGCAGTTGCCGGCGCCGGCGATCAAATATGTGCGCCGCATCGAGGAACTGGTCGGATGTTCGGTCGCATTGCTCTCGACCAGCCCGGAACGCGAGGACACGATCCTGGTGCACAATCCGTTCGAAAACTAGCGGCGCAATCCGCCATGCCGAAGGTGTAAGCTAGACCCATGGCCGACTACTACCCGCTGATAGCCCGTGCCGTCGCCGGCCTTGAGAGGAATACCGGCGACGCCCGCCGTTCGCTCTACGAACGGGCGCGAACCGCGCTGGTCGCGCAACTGCGCAGCGTGACGCCGGCGCTCAACGAGTCGGACGTCACGCGCGAGCGCCTCGCCCTCGAAGAATCGATTCGCAAGGTCGAAGCCGAAGCGGCCCGCCAGGTACGGTCCGAGCCGGTGCGCCCGGATTCCAAGCCGAGAATGCAGGTGCGCGCCCCGGAAATGCCGCGGTGGGAAGACCCGCCTCCCGCAGCCATTGAGCCGCAGGAGGAGCTGCCGTTGCCGCCGCGCCGGTCCGCGCCGCCTGGCCCCCCGCCCGTGCCGCCGCGGCCGGATGTCTCGCCCCGCCAGGCGAGCGCCGCCGCCGCGCTGCGGCAGGCAAGCGCGCCGCCGTCCGGCATGTTCGGTGATACCCGCTACGTCGATCCGGTGTTCGATCAGCCGACCGCGGACGGTCCGTCGGCCGCGCCGCCTCCGGCCTCCGGCGCGGCCGCGCCGTCGGTGCGCCATCCATTGCGCGGACGGCCTTTGGGCGAGCGGAAGTCGCTGCTCGACTCCGGCCTCAAGGATTTTCGCAACGTCGTCTCCGAGTCGGACGAGCTCGGCGAAGCGTCGGAGCGGTCGGCCCGCACCGTCCGGGAGAACTATGCCGCCGGTCCGCCGCCGGCGTCGCAATTGCGGTCGCAGGACTTCGATCCGGCGGTGCAGGACCGGCCGGAGGACGCCGAAGCGGATGCGGTGCCGCATGACGAGCCGCCGCGGATGCTCGAGCCGGCATTTTCGGTCGACGATATGCGGCCGGCGCGTGCCAGGATGCACGCGCAGCAGGTAGAGGCGGACGACAGCCAAGAGGAGCATGTCCCCGGGCGTTCCTACCGGGACCTGATCAAGATCGCGCTGACGATCTTGATCCTGGCGGGCATCGGCAGCGTGTCCGCCTGGCAACTGCCGAACATGATGGCGTTCTATCGCTATTTGCGCACGCCCGGGCCGCAGGAGGCCGCGACCGCCGCCGCGCCCGCGAACCGCCCGAAGATCGTCGACCGGATCGAGCCCGGCGGCGCCAGCAGCCAGCCGCAGCAGAATGCCGCGATCAGCCCGAACGCTCCGCTCGGCGCCGCGGTCGCGCAAAAGGTCGTGCTCTACGAAGAGGATCCGGACGATCCGCAGGGCAAGCGTTTCGTCGGGTCGGCGATCTGGCGCATCGAAACCATCTCGCCCGGTCCGGGGCAGGCGCCCGAGCTCGCCATCCGGGCCGACGTCGAAATCCCCGAGCGCCGGCTCGCGATGACCTGGTCGCTCCGCCGCAACAACGATCCGAGCTTGCCGGCCAGCCACACGGTCGAGATCACGTTCAAGCTGCCGAGCGACTTCACCTCCGGCGGCATCTCGAACGTTCCCGGCATCCTGATGAAGGCGGCCGAGCAGACTCGCGGCGTGCCGCTGGCGGGGCTCGCGGTCAAGGTCACCAACGGCTTCTTCCTGATCGGGCTGTCCGCCGTCGACTCCGACCGCGAGCGCAACGTGCAATTGCTCAAGGAGCGCGCCTGGTTCGACATTCCGGTGGTTTACAACAACAACCGGCGCGCCATCCTGGCGCTGGAGAAGGGCACGCCCGGCGAGCGCGTCTTCGCGGACGCGTTCAAGGCTTGGCGGCAGTAAGCACGATCAGGCAGCCGTATCCGGGTCACCAGGCCCAGGACGGAGAGCCGCCGGTCCTCTGACGGGAAGGGCCGTTGCGCTGCCGGGCAGAAGCGTAGTCGTTCCAGTAGCGGTCATATCCGAAGTCGTTCCACTGCCGGCCATACCCATAGGCCTGGTCCTCGCGGCGGGGCGCCGGCCGCGGGCGCTTGCGGGCCTGCGGACGCGCTTCCGGTTTCGTCGGCTCGGGATTGGCTGCGTATTCCTGCGCCAGCGTGGTCAATGGCGACGGCTCCGCCTCGGCGAGCGCAAGCTCGGGCGCGTCCATCTTCCGCGCGATCGGGATCAGCCGGGTCGCCGGCGGCGGCGTGTAGGCCGCAAGCGCGGGATTGGCAATCACGTTCGGCTGGAAGAAAAAAGACGAGATCATCCACGCCGCGGCGCCGGCGATCGCCAGCACCAAGGCGATATGGCCGAGGATCGGCAAGTCGCAGTCATTCGAGGGAGCTTGATCGGCCATAACAAAGGCAGCAACGTCCGGGAAAGCCGTTGGTTCCTGGCCCTTTCCGGCCAAGGACCTGGCTGAGCGGCGGCCCTGGAATCATCAAGGCCGGACGAGCGGCCCGGCCATGACGGAAACCTGTATCGGCTGTGCGCCGCGGATCAGTGCACCGGCAACGCCTGCGGGGCGGTGGGCGGCGACTCCATCGCGGCGATGCGGTTCTTCACCGCCTTCTGCACCTTCTCGAAGGCGCGCACCTCGATCTGCCGGACGCGTTCGCGCGAGACTCCAAACTCATCGGCGAGCTCCTCGAGCGTGATCGGCTCGTCGGCCAGCCGGCGCGCCTCGAAGATCCGCCGCTCGCGCTCGTTGAGCACGCTCAACGCTTCGCCGAGCGCCTTCCTGCGGTTGTCCGCTTCCTCGTGCGCGGCGAGCACGGTCTCCTGGTCGGCGACGTCGTCGGCGAGCCAGTCCTGCCACTCGCCGGAATCGCCGTCCTCGCGGATCGGGGCATTGAGCGACACGTCGCCGCCGAGACGGCGATTCATGTCGATCACGTCCTGCTCGGTGACGCCCAGCCGCTTGGCGATCAGCTTGACCTGATCCGGACGCAGGTCGCCTTCCTCCAGCGCGGAGATCTTGCTCTTCGCCTTGCGCAGGTTGAAGAACAGCTTCTTCTGGTTGGCGGTGGTGCCCATCTTCACCAGCGACCACGAGCGCAGGATGTATTCCTGGATGGCCGCCTTGATCCACCACATCGCATAGGTGGCGAGACGGAACCCTTTTTCCGGCTCGAACCGCTTGACCGCCTGCATCAGGCCGACGTTGCCCTCCGAGATCACTTCGGAAATGGGCAGCCCGTAGCCGCGATAGCCCATCGCGATCTTAGCGACCAGCCGCAGATGGCTGGTGACGAGCCTGTGCGCCGCGGTGCGGTCGCCGTGTTCACGCCAGCGCTTGGCCAGCATGTATTCTTCCTGCGGTTCCAACATCGGGAACCGCCGGATCTCCTCGAGATAGCGGGTGAGCCCGGATTCAGCCGTTAAAATGGGCAAAGCCGCAGTTTGGGCCATGGTAGCGCCCTCCATATTCTGCCCCCGATGATCGGCGGGCGATCGATGCCGACGCTCTGAAGCCACCGGCGCCAATGTTGTGCAACCGCGAGATGCGACCGCACCTGCAACATACAGGACAAACGGGGGCAAAAGGAAGATACGCAGCGTCACGTCGGTGTGACCCGGTCGTGAGGCACGCCAAGTCTTTGACTTACCACGATCTTTTCAGCCCTTGGCGCCCTGTGCACCGAGGCTGTGGCGTAAACGTGCAAGATCGGCCGGTAGTTCCGAACGGAACTCCAGCAATGCCCCGGACGTCGGGTGTTGCATGGTCAGTAGATAAGCATGGAGAGCCTGCCGTCCAAGGGCCTGCAGCGCGTCCTGGCCGGCGATCGGGAGCAGGGTGGCCTTGGTCTTGAAGCCCTGGCCGTAGGCGCTGTCGCCAAGGAGCGGATGCCCGGCGTGGGCGAGGTGCACGCGGATCTGGTGGGTCCGGCCGGTCTCCAGCCGGCAGGCGAGGAGGCTCGCGACCGTGTCACCCTCCGTTCCCGGATAGCGTTCCAGCACCTCCCAATGCGTGATCGCCTCGCGCCCCCCGGCCCGCACCGCCATCCGGTCGCGCGCCCGCGGATGGCGGTCGATCGGCTGGTCGATGGTGCCCCTCGGCCGCGCCGGGACGCCCCAGGCGAAGGCCAGGTAGCCACGGCGCAGCGGCCCGGTGCGGCCGTGGTCGGCAAATTGCGCGGCCAGCGCGGCATGGGCGGCGTCGGTCTTGGCCGCCACCATCAGGCCGGTCGTATCGCGATCCAGGCGGTGCACGATGCCCGGGCGGCGTACCCCGCCCACGCCCGACAGGCTGTCGCCGCAATGGGCGATGAGCGCATTGACCAGCGTGCCGGACCAGTGGCCGGCGGCGGGATGCACGACCAGTCCCTTCGGCTTGTCGATCACGATGATGGCGTCGTCCTCGTAGACCACATCGAGCGGAATATCCTCGGCCTTTGGCTCGGCCGGCTCCGGCTCCGGCACGTCCACGGCGACGGCGTCGCCGGCGTTGACGCGATGGCCGGGATCGCGGATCGTGCGCCCGCCGATCGCGACCGCGCCGGCGAGGATCAGCGCCTTGAGACGCGAGCGCGACAAGTCGGCAATGCGCGCGGCGAGCACGCGGTCGAGCCGGACGTCGGCGTCGACGCCCTCGATGACGAGCGTTTCTCTGCGCGAGTGACCCTGAGCCATGAGCGATCCGCTGGCGGACGACGAAAAACCCCTCGACCCCGCGGCGGCGCGCATCGTCGCCAAGGTCCGGTGGCTGATGGCCATCGCGGCGCTCACGACGTTCGTCGGCGTTGCCGCGGTTCTCGGCGTCATCGGCTACCGCATCTTCAAGTCCGAGGGAAGCGCGGCGCAGGCGGACGTCACGGCGCTGCTGCCCAAGGGCGCCCGCATCGTCTCGACCGCGGTCGCCGATGACCGTATCGCGGTGACCGTCGAGGTCGCCGGCGCGATCGAAATCCGCACTTTCGACCTGCGCACGCTCAAGCCGGCCGGACGGCTCCGGTTTGCTACCGAGCCGTAACGACCGGGAACGGCCGCTCGACCGCCATATTGTTTCGCTATCGCCTGTCCAGGCCATTGCGACTCAGGTATCCGGTGGCACAATCGGGGCAGCGGCGGTACCGGGGCGAACCTGAAATCGCAGGAGCTTGAAGGGGGTCGCGGTGCGATCGGACCAGGCGCCATCTCATCGTCTCCAGTTGCTGGAGCCGACAGTGCTGTCCGACGATCTTTCGGCGGACGCATCGGCAGCCGATGAAGACCAGGGCGGCGGGAGCGGAGGGGTGCTGCGGTCCATCGCCTTCCTCGTCGCCATGGCCGCCCTCGGTTCCGGCCTCGCCCAAGCCTGGTGGTATGTCGGTGGTGCGGCGGGCCTGAGCGACCGGTTCGGACTGGCCGCCTCCCAGCCGGCTCCGGGCGGGGGGGCTGCGAAACCGGCGTCGGCTGAAAAGGCGGCTGCGGGCGACGAGGATGCGGTCGCGCGCGAGCTTGCGGCGCTCAGAGCAAACGTCGGCCAGATCAGCGCGCTCCAGCAACAACTCGCGGCCAGCGTCGCCTCGTTGCAGGCGGCGCAGCAGGAGCTTCGCGGCGCCCAGGAGCAGCTCAGGGCGACCCAGGAGCAGTTGCGCACGGCGCAGCAGCAGCTTCGCCAGCAGGGGCTGCCGACACAGACCGGCTGGTTCAACGCGGCCGCCTTGAGCTTCCGCAGGCCTGGGCAGCCCAATGTCTTCGGGGCGTCTCAGCCGGCGTCGGCGGCGCGAGCGGCGGTGCCGAATCCGAACGGCCCGCGCCGCGATGCCACTGCGCCGGCGGCGCCGCCGCGTCCGATCACGCCGCCAGCGCCGCGCCCGTGAGCGTCACCGCCTGGCGGTGACCTCGATCTCGACCAGCTTGCCGGGACGCGAATAGCCTTCCACCAGCTCGATCTCGGCATGGTCGAGCGGCACCGGCGCAATCGCCGCCGCGCAATCGAGCACCGACTGCGGGGCCTGGCTCTTGTGCAGCATGAACGAGATGCGCACGACGTTCTTCCAGTCGCAGCCGTTCTCCTTCAGGCGCTCGCCGGCACGCGGCAGGATTTCCGCGCATTGCTCCTTCAACGTCGGAAAGTGCTCGTTGGTCATGCCGGCGTGGAACACCAGGGGCCCCCAGACGAGGTGGCGGATGAAGGGCTGCCGGGGCTCCATCTCGGTGACCTTGCGCGGCACGCCTTCGCTCGGCTCGGCCATGGCATAGAGGTCGAGCGCGACGTCGGCGGTCGTGTCGAAGTGCGCCGGCGAGATGAAGCTCGAGGTCGCGGCGCGCGCCTGGCCGGTGAAGGCGCCGGTGCGGGCGGCGCTGGCGATGTCGCGCGCCTCGCGCGTGCGGCCGTAGACGCGGCTGCGGACGACGTTGCGGTCGAGCGCGAGACCGAGCCCGCGCAATTCCGCGCCGGCGCGCTCGAACAGGCCCTGCGATTGCCGCTCGGTGGAAAGGCCGGGCTCGCCTTCGAGCCACAGGTAGGTGAAACGCTGGCCCTGCCAGTTGTAGATGCGCTTGCGCATCGGGTGCTCCCTCGTTGTTTCTTTTGGTACTTCGCGCGCTGCTCGTTCTGCTCGCCGGTGGTCGCGCTGCTCGTTCTGCTCGCGTTGTGGTGATGCGGGAGGCTTCTGTGCGGTGATGCTATGCGGTGATGCGGAAAAGGCCACAACAGGCGCGGCGCACTCGGTCTGCTCCCTCCCCCCTTGCGGGGGAGGGTTGGGGAGAGGGGTGTTAATCGGACTCGATCTTTCCTGAGGCACCCCTCTCCCTGTCCCTCCCCCGCAAGGGGGGAGGGAACGCTGTGGGGCCAGTCTTTGCCACACGAACGCCGACGAAGATTCAATCTCACCGCGCCCGGCCGGCGATCAGTTCCTTGAAGATCGCGTCGGCTTTCTTCTCCTGCTCCGGGTCGAGCGAGATCGGCACCACCTTTTTGGCCAGCATCGCCTTGAGCACGCCGGGCGGATTGGTCTCGACGTCGGCGCGCGAGGGGACGCGGCCGCGCGCGGTCAGCAGGCTCTGCCCCTCCTTGCTCAGGATGAAGTTGGCGCCGAGCCGGGCGGCGTTCGGATGCGGCGCCTGCGCGCTCGCGCTCACCTGCATGTAGAACACGCCGACCGGGTCGATCGCCCAGTAGTCGGTGGGCGCCCCCGACAGCTTCACGTTCATGGTCAGGTTGACGTAGTTGGTCAGCGCCACCGCGTATTCGCCGTTGCCGACCGCGCGCGCGACCGCCAGGTGCCCGTCGACGATCGCCGGCTTGAGCGTCGCCCCCAGGCTGCGCAGGATTTCGCGGCCTTTGCTGTCGCCGTAATGCTCGAGCAGCGCCACCACCCACTCGCTGTCGTACTGGTTGACCACCACGCGCCCGGCCCATTCGCCGCGCCTGGCGAGTTCTTCGTAGCTCTGCGGCAGGTCGGCGGCCTTCACCAGATTGGTGTTGTAGGCGGGCACGTTGTAGTTGGCGGAGAAGCCGTACCAGCGGCGGTTGGGATCGCGCGCCGCCGGAAACAGGTGCTGCGCCTCCGGCGGGTCGATCTGCGCCAGCATCGCCGGCGGAAGCTTGTGCGCCGCCGTGATCAGGGTCAGGTCCCAGGCCGGCCGGCCGGCGCGGCTCTCGATCGCCATGCGCGCAATGAGCTGGCTGTCGGAGCCGCGCACGTATTCGATCCGCACGCCGGTCTGCTCTTCGAATTTCTTCCAGATCGGAAGTCCCTCTTCCTCGTTGACCGAGGAATAGATCACGAGCGTGGCCTCCTTCTTGGCGGCCTCGGCGAGCTTCGGGTCGAACCAGCTCGGGTCGGCGGCCTGCGCCGGCACCACGGCGAGCGCCACCGGTGCGCCGGCGAACAGGCACAGGTGCAGCAAGGAACGCGCAAGCTTCGCGGGGATGGTCATGATCATCTCTTTGAGGTTGCAATCGGGCGTCGAGGCTGCGGACATTGCAGCCCGCAGAGGCGGCAAGCTTGCGCGGCGCGCGCGCGGCTGTCAAACGTCGCGATGGTCGCAATTCAGCGCGCGCGGCCGAGCATCAGCTCCTTGAACAGGGCGTCTGCTTTCTTCTCCCGCTCCACATTGTAGACGGTCGGAATCACTGTCTTGGCGTGAAGCGCCTTGAGCACGCCGGGCGGATTGGTCTCGACGTCCGGGCGGGTCGGGATGCGGCCGCGCGTGGTCAGGAGATGCTGGCCCTCCTTGCTGAGCAGGAAGTTGACGGCGAGCCGCGCCGCATTCGGATGCGGCGCCTGCGCGTCGACGCCGACCGAGTGATGGAACACGCCGATCGGCTCGATCGCCCAGAAATCGGTGGGCGAGCCGGCGAGCTTCACGTTGATGGTCAGATTGACGTAGTTGTTGAGCGCCACCCAGTATTCGCCGGCGCCGAGCGCGCGCGCAACGGCCAGATGCCCGCTGACGATGGCGGGCTTGAGCGTCGCCGCAAGCGCCCCGATCACCTCGCGGGCCTTCGCCTCGCCGTAGTGGTCCTGCAGCGCCAGCACCCATTCGGTATCCGATTCATTGATGACGGCATGGCCCGCCCATTCGGTCTTCCTGGCGAATTCCTCGTAGGTCCGCGGCAGGTCGGCGGGCTTCACGAATTTGGAATTATAGGCCGGCACGTCGTAATTGGCCGCGAAGCCGTACCAGCGGCGGCCCGGATCGCGCGCCGCGGGAAAGAGCTGCGGCGCGTCCGGCGGATCGATCTGCGCGAGCAGCGCCGGCGGCAGCCGCTGCACCGAGGTCACCATCACGATGTCCCAGGCCGGCCGGCCGCCGCGGTTCTCGATCAGGATGCGGCCGATCATCTGGCTGTCGGAGCCGCGGATGTAGTCGACCTTGAGGCCGGTTTCCTGCTCGAACACCTTCCAGATCGGCAGCCCTTCCTCCTCGTTGAGTGAGGTGTAGATGACGAGCGAGCCTTCCTTCCTGGCGGCCTCGAGGAGTTTTGGATCGGACCACGACGGCTCGGCGGCGGCGGCCGGCGCCGAGCAGATCGCCGCCGCCGCGAGCGCGCCGGCGCAGAGGCGGGCGAGCGCGCGGACAACGGCGACGACCACGGGCAGGGCGACAGACATGAAACGCTCCTTCTCGGCGCCGCCCCCGATGGGGCTGCTGGGGCCTCGCGAAACCTAGCCTGATCGGGAGTTCGCCGCCACCGGCGCGGATTGTGCGCGGCGCACGCTTGCACGCGCGCCTGTTCGGCGTTATCTCGACAGGCTCAGCCGGAGGCTCCCTTCGTCTAGCGGCCCAGGACGTCGCCCTCTCACGGCGAAAACGGGGGTTCGAGTCCCCCAGGGAGCGCCACTGCTTTCAAGGACTCAGCACAGCCGCCGGTCCGGACCATCGCCTTGGAGAACGGCTTTGCCGGCGAAGGCCATCTCGCGCGCGCCTTCCGCACGCACTGGGCCTCGCCCCGCTGCAGTTTCATGAGCTCGTGCGCGCCAAGAACGGATTATTGCGGCCGGGAGCGATTGCTCAGGGGGCTATCGAACGGCTGGTGAAAGATGCCGCATCAAGAGCGTCTATCGGCGCCAGCGCGACATGATCGTGCCGGCATCTGCCACCTCGATCTGCTCGGTGTAGCGCTGGTGATAGAGCGTCATGAGGGCATCATGTCCTTCGTCGGAGGAACTGCAGACCGCGTCGCGCACCAGGATCACGCGATAGCCGAGGTCGACGGCGCCTAGCACGGTCGCCAGGACGCAAACGTCTGTTTCCGATCCGGTGACGATGAGCCCATCCGCTTCTCGCGCTTGCAGATGGGCCAGCAATCCGGGCTCGGCGAAAGCTGAATACCGGGTCTTATCAACGATGGTCGCCGGAGGGCATAAGCGCGCAAGCGGGGGCAACAAGTCGAGAAGAGCGGGATCGAGCCGCTCGCGTGTGGTGTCCCGCCAGCGCGTATAATAGCGCTGCCACATCCCGGGCATGTCATCCGCCCGATGGGGCGTGATGAACCGCGTGAACACGGTTCGCTCCGGGTAGCGTCCCGCCAATTCCGTCACCACCGGAAGTACCCGCTCCATCCAGGGTGTCGTCCACGGTCCTTCCGCGGAAAAAATGCGCTGCATATCCACGCACAGGTGGACCGTCCGCGAAGTCAAGGGGTAGGGGAGGAGCTCGTCAGCCACCGCCGTGCTTTCTTTCAGCTTGGGGGAGTCGGGTGATCAGAGCGGCTCAAACTTTGCGTGCGCAACGCGGTCTGGGTCCTGCCGGCATCGTTCTTCGAACTGCTTGGCAAACCAGTGATGTGGAGCAGTGGATCTAGTCAATCAACGAGATGTTTGCCTGTGGGTTCCCGAGAAGCGAGTACGACATGCTCTGTACGGTAGCGATATAGTCTCAAGCCTTTCGCGGCCTCTCTCTATCGTCCCCCGAGCCGCTATGGCCTTTTGGGCCGCGCTGCTGATTTCAATCGCCTCCGGGAAGACCGATGACGCCCGACTTGGTGCTCAAATATCTGCATGTCATTGGCGCGGCCGTGTTGCTGGGGACTGGCGTCGGCATCGCATTCTTCATGCTGATGGCGCATGTGCGCGGACAGCCGCAGGTCGTGGCCGGTGTTGCGCGCATCGTCGTGATTGCGGATTTTGTGTTTACCGCCACGGCCGTCGTGGCCCAGCCGCTGACCGGCGTGTTGCTGGTTCGTGCGGTCGGCTATTCCATGGCGGAGGGGTGGATCATCCTTTCGATTCTGCTGTACGTGGTCACCGGAATGTTCTGGCTTCCGGTGGTGTGGATGCAAATCCAAATGCGTGACCTCGCGACTGCGGCAGCGGCCAGCGGGACGCCGCTGCCTGCCCGCTACCATCGACTCTTCTGGTCCTGGTTTGCTTGCGGCTTCCCCGCCTTCGGCGCGGTGCTGGCGATCTTCTGGCTGATGATCGCCAAACCAAGCATCGGCCTGTGGCCCGGGCTCTGAGAAGGTCCTCAGGGGATGACGTCTGGGAGGGGCCGCAGCAACCCGCAATTGCGGAGGCTTGCCGCCGTCTCCCCCGGGAATCCTCGAACGGCGTTCAAGAACGGCGTTCAAGAACAGCGTCTTTGCCGCCTACGCCTCCGGCCTGACATAGGACGCACCTCAGCCGGGTTCCTGGCGTGGAACTTTCATCCGGCTTGCCACTTTCTTATGCGGGATCCCGATCGGCGGGATGCCGAACAGCGCTGCCGCGGTGGCGTCGATCGTAATGGATGCAGTCTCTTCCGAAACACAGCCCGAAAGGGGCATAGCCGCCCCGCTCGCATGCGGCCAGAGCGGCGCTAGGCTCAGCCCTTCAGACAGCGCACTGGTCGAGCTGGGACGCGACCTCAAGAACAGGGGCTACCGTTTCACCACGGTCACGCCCGCAAGCCATGGCCGGGTCAACGCAAGACCGGTCACGGGCCCGCAGTCTGTTACCGACATATTCGGATGGAGCCGGGCCTTTGCGGCGCGCGATCTTTCGGAGGCCAACCTCACCCGCCTGGCTGAGGCGGGCACGTTGGAGCTCGTGGGCAGTGCATACCGAAGCTCGGTCCGGTTCTCGACATTGGGCGATCAACTGTTTGCCCATTCGGCCTTTCCCACGGAGCAATCCGATGCGGTCTTTTTCGGGCCGGACACTTACCGCTTCGCCCGTCTGATACGGCAATCGCTTGGCACGATGAAGCGCCGTTCTCGGGAGCCGTTCAGGATCCTCGACATGGGCGCCGGGAGCGGCGCTGGAGGACTGCACGCGGCCGCACTCGCCGCCGGGATGCGGCCGACGGTCACTCTGGCCGACATCAATCAGCGTGCGCTTCGATTCAGCCGGATCAATGCGGTGCTTAACGAAGTCCAGGAGGTTGAGATCATCGAAAGCGATCTTTTCGCCAACATCGAGGGACGCTTTGACCTGATCGTTGCGAACCCGCCTTATCTCGTCGATCCTTTGGCCCGCCTGTACCGCCAAGGCGGCGGCGAGCTTGGATTTGAACTGTCGGTTCGGATTGCCGAGCAAGGCATATCGCACCTCGCGTTCGGAGGCCGCCTGGTTCTCTATACCGGCTCGGCCATCATCGACGGAATCGATGTGTTTCACCAGACGCTTTCGTCCCGGCTCGCCGGGCGCGGCATTCGCTTCGCCTATGAAGAAATCGATCCCGACGTCTTCGGCGAGGAGCTTGAGCATCCTCCTTACGACCGTGCGGACCGTATTGCCGTTGTGGGCGTGACGATCGACAGTCCTTGAGGAGCGTTGCATGTTTCGAGAACGGCTTGGCTGGACGAGATACGCGTCGGAACTGATCGGCCCGCGTTTCGCGCAATTCCAGACGGCGCTCACCAGATACAACGCAGCGCGATTTCAGCCTGGCCTTCCGGAAGACACTCCGCCCGATCAGCTCCTGCATGAGTGCCGCGTCGCGCAAGCCGAGATCACGTTCATCGAATGCGTGCGCAAAGCCATCGCGCCGCACACGGCCAGTATTCCGTCGGAAGCCGGCGGATTCATGGATTGGTTCGAACGGCTCAAGGAGACCGGTCCCGGTCAAGGCGACCGGCTCTTTCCCTGGCTCGCTCGCGAGGCCACGCTCGAACAGATGACGTGGTTCTTATGGCAGGAGGTCGCCGGCGAGGCCGGATTCGAAGACCTTCTGGCTCTCACGCAAGTGAAGGTTTCGGTGCAGGCGAAGCTGGAAATGGCGCGAAACTTCTGGGATGAGATGGGACGCGGCTCCGGCAAGGGCATGCACGGGCCAATGCTCGCCCGGCTTGCGGACCATTTTCAGATCTCGCCCACGCCGGAGACCGTCATTCCGGAATCCCTGGCGCTCGGCAATACGATGATCGCGCTTGCCAGCCATCGCCGCTATGCCTTCCATTCGGTCGGGGCCCTCGGAGTGATCGAGATGACGGCGCCAACCCGGGCCGGCTATGTGAATGAAGGTCTCCGCCGCCTTGGCGTGCCGGCCAGCAAGCGGCATTATTTCGCGGTGCATGCCGTTTTGGATGTAAAGCATTCGCAAGCCTGGAACCGCGAGGTCCTCCGTCCCTTGGTCGAGGAAGATCCAAGGCGGGCAAGAGCCATCGGCGAGGGAGCGGTGATGCGGCTCTGGCACGGCGCCAGGACGTTTGAGCGGTATCGGCGCGAGTTCAACATCGATCAGGCAGCCAGTGTTGCGGCATGACAGTCATGGCCCAGGGCCCCGCACATGCGCTTTCTGGGTATCGGTGATTATTGCGATCTGAGCTCGCTCTATCTGCGGCTTCTTGCCGAAGGTCACGAGGTCAAAATCTACATTGCAAAGGAATTGTGCCGCGACACCCTCGCCGGCCTTGTTACGCACGTGGACGAGTGGCGCCAGGAACTTGCCTGGGTCCGTGAAGCCGGGGATGAAGGCATTGTCCTTTTTGAAAACGCCGCCGAACAGCGCGGACAACTTCAGGACGAAATGCGCCGCGACGGTTTGCACGTTGTCGGCGGCTGCGCCTACGGGGATAGGCTCGAAAACGATCGCGCTTACGCGCAAGACATACTGAAACAGCTTGGTCTTTCCATCTGCCCGGTGCATGAATTTTCGCAAGCAGCCAGCGCGATTGAATTCCTTGACCGGCATCCCGGACGCTACGTTCTCAAGTTCAACGGCCCGCTGGAAAGCTTCGTCGGCAGGCTGGCGGACGGCCGCGACGTTCGCGCCTTTCTCGCAGGGCTTCCGGCGGACACGCCCAGCTTCATTCTGATGCGACATGTCGAGGGCATCGAGATGGGTGTCGGCGCCTATTTCAACGGCGACAAATTCCTGAAACCGTCGTGTCTGGACTGGGAGCACAAGCGCTTTTTCACCGGCGATCTCGGTGAACTGACCGGCGAGATGGGGACGATCGTCACGTACGAACACACCGCGCGGTTTCACGACCTGACGCTGGGGCGAATGGCGCCGCTGCTCAAGAACGGCGGATATTGCGGATATATCAATCTCAACACCATCGTGAATGAGGAGGGAATCTGGCCGCTCGAATTCACCTGCCGCTTTGGCTATCCCGGCTACGCCATTCTGGACCCGTTGCAGGCAACGCCGTGGGGAGAGCTGTTTCACGCCATGGTCACCCGCAACGGTGACGCCTTCGAAACGCGCGCGGGCTTCGCCGCCGGCATCGTGATGACCACTCCGCCATTTCCATACGGACGCAACGTCGTGCAGGAGCCGGTTGGCTTGCCGATCGTGTTTGAGGGAGTAACCGATGCTGACGTCCGGCACCTGCACTATGGTGAGGTCGGCATGAAGGGCGGACAGCTCGTGACCAGCGGCGGCTACGGGTGGACCATGGTGGTTACTGGGACGGGCATGACCGTCCGCGAGGCACGCGATCGCGCCAATAGGCTCGCAGACCGCGTGATCATTCCCAATGCCAGGTACCGGCGGGACATCGGCGACCGGCTCATCGCCGGCGACCTCGATCGCATCAAGGGCTTGGGCCTGCTGGATCGCACCTGATCCGTTGTTTTATCTTGCAAGGACCTGCCGCGGTTCCCGCAACGCTTTGCACAATCAAGCGGCGGAACCCGGCAAGCTTCCGAAATCGGCAGCATGCGCGGAACATTTTGCGACAATCCCTGTTAGGGATGCGCGAAGGCCGTCGAATGAAGATAGCGCAAGTAGCTCCGTTGATCGAAAGCGTGCCGCCCCGGCTTTACGGAGGAACCGAACGCATCGTCTCTTATTTGACCGAGGAGTTGGTGCGGCAAGGGCATCACGTAACTCTCTTCGCAAGTGGAGACTCCGTTACGACCGGCGACCTGGTCTCGTGTGTGCCAAAGGCGCTCCGGCTCGAGCCTCGCGTCCACGACATCATCCCCTATTACATGCTGATGCTCGACCGTGTCCGGCAGCGTGCGGACGAATTCGATATCATTCACTTTCATATCGACCAGTTCCATTTTCCGTTATTTCGACCGCTCGCGACACGTACGGTGACCACGTTGCACGGCCGGCAGGATTCGCCTGATTTGCGGCCGCTCTATCTGGGTTTTGATGACATGCCGCTGGTCTCCATCTCGCAGGCCCAGCGCGAGCCCGTCCCCGGCGCAAATTTCGTGGCCAACATCCCTCACGGCATTCCGGCCGATCTGCTTCGTTTTAACGGCCACCCGCACGGAGGATATGTCGCCTTCATGGGCCGCATTTCACCGGAGAAAGGACCCGACCGGGCCATCGCCATTGCCCGATCGCTGGGCATTCCGCTGAGGATCGCCGCCAAAGTCGATCGGCTCGACGAGGAATATTTCCGCAAGGACATCGAGCCGCTCCTTGCCGACCCCGGAATCGAATTTGTTGGGGAAATCAACGAACACCAGAAGAGCGACTTCCTCGGGGAAGCATTGGCTTTGCTTTTCCCGATCGATTGGCCAGAGCCATTCGGTCTGACGATGATCGAGGCCATGGCTTGCGGCACGCCGGTGTTGGCCTTTCGCTGCGGTTCTGCCCCCGAGGTGGTCGATGACGGAATTACCGGCGCGGTGGTCAATACCGTCGAAGAGGCTGTCACCGCCCTGCCGCGCGTCATCGCGCTGGATCGGAACAAGGTTCGCCGCCAGTTCGAACGTCGCTTCGACGCCAGGCACATGGCTAAACATTATATGAAGCTCTATCAATCGCTCCTGTCGAAGACACGGCCGACAGCGTTGGATCACGCGGCTACGACGCGGGATGAAGGAAAGCCAGCCAACCCACGAGTGCTTATTGTCTAAGCAGCAAGTTCAGCCGGCCGTCGACGAATCGTCGGCCCGCGCGCAGGAAGTGCCCTTCTATATCGCGGCCACGGGCCCTTCGACTCGCCCCCGCCGGGTCCTCAAGCACGATGACTGTTTCGCGATCCTGGACAGCCATGGTGACATCGGCGCCACTCCAGGCTCGGCCGATGGGCTGTACTACAAGGACACTCGCTATCTTGGCCATCTCGAGCTGCTGCTCAACGGGATGCAGTTGCTGCTGCTCGGCTCCAGCATCCGTGACGACAACGCGTTGCTGACAGTCGATCTGACCAACCCGGACATCTATTTCGATCAGAAGCTCGCTCTGGCGAAGGACACGTTGCATTTTGTCCGTACGTTCTTTCTCTGGAATGACACGCTCTATCAGCGGATTCGAATTCAAAACTACGGTGACCGTGCGATCAGTTGCACCGTTTCGCTCTCGTTCGCGAGCGACTTCGCTGATCTGTTCGAAGTCAGAGGCTTGCGTCGCGCGCGTCGCGGCAGCATGCGAAGCGAGATCGACGGCGATCGTCAGGTCACGCTGGTTTATGAGGGTCTGGATAAAAGATCGAGACATGCTCTTATGAGATTCGACCCATCGCCCGAACGATTGGGATCAAGCATCGCGTCATATTCCATGACAATCGATCCCGGCGACGCCCATTGGATCTATGTCAGCGCGGAATGTTCGCAGGAGCAGAAGACGACAGCGAGCCGCGCCGTTCCGTTCCGCAAAGGGCTGCTTGGGGCGCTGAGGCAGCAGAGAACCGTCACACGAAACGTCACTGCGGTCTCGACCAGCAACAACATCTTCAACGAGGTGATGTGTAGATCAATCGCTGATTTGAGGATGCTTGCCACGGACACGGGACGCGGCCTTTATCCGTATGCCGGCATTCCGTGGTATTCGACCGCGTTTGGCCGTGACGGCATCATCACCGCGATACAAATGCTCTGGTGTTATCCCGATCTGGCGAAAGGGGTCCTGACGCATCTCGCTGCCCTTCAGGCGAATACGACCGATCCGCTTGCCGACGCGGAGCCTGGAAAGATTCTTCATGAGATGCGAAGCGGCGAGATGGCGGCATTGCGGGAAATTCCGTTCGGCCTGTATTACGGCAGTGTCGACTCCACGCCCTTGTTTGTGCTGCTCGCGGGGCTCTACGTGGAGCGCACTGGCGACGTCGAGTTGTTGCGCAAGCTTTGGCCGAACATCGAGGCTGCTCTCGACTGGATCGATGACGCCGGCGATGCGGATGGCGATGGATTCATAGAGTACCATAGGCGCAACGACCAGGGATTGGTCAATCAAGGGTGGAAGGACTCCCAAGATTCGATCTTCCATGCGGACGGCAGCCTGGCTGAAGGGCCAATCGCCCTCTGCGAAGTTCAAGCTTATGTCTACGCGGCCAAGCGCGCGGCCGCGGTCAGCGCGCGAAGACTTGGCAAGAACGAGAGAGCAGAGACACTTTCACGCGCAGCCGACACATTGGCCCAGCGTTTCGAGGAGTCGTTCTGGTGCTCTGACCTTGGAACCTACGCCCTCGCGCTGGATGGACAAAAGCGGCAATGTCGTGTGCGCACGTCGAACGCGGGCCAAGTTTTAATGAGCGGTATTGCATCGCCCGAGCATGCCGACGACGTAGTGCGGAATCTGATGCAGAAATCATTTTTCTCGGGTTGGGGGATCCGGACGCTGGCCACGAATGAAGTACGGTATAACCCGATGTCGTACCACAATGGATCGATCTGGCCCCACGATAACTCGCTCATAGCGGCCGGCTTCGCGCGCTATGGCTTTAGGACGGCCGTCAGCCGCATCTTTGAAGCGCTGTTCGAGGCCGCCAGCTACATGGATTTCCGACGGCTCCCGGAGCTTTATTGTGGATTTCGCCGCGGGCGCGGAAGAGGTCCTACGCTCTATCCGGTGGCATGTTCACCACAGGCTTGGGCCGCAGGAACGCCCTTTCTGATGATCCAGGTGTCGCTCGGTTTGGAATTCGACCTGACGCGCCGTGAAATCGTCTTGCGAAACCCACAACTGCCGGCATTCCTTGACACGGTGACATTGACCAACTTGCAGATAGGCCCCTGCAGGGTCGATCTGCGCGTGCGCAGAGATGGTTCAAGCGTCTCGCTGAAGGTCTTGCGTAACGAGGGTGCCGTCAGAATTGCCGCCCTGTGCTCGTGACTGTCACGTCTCGCACATCCCCCTGGCGGGATGCGATGGCTGAATGAGCAGGAGATGCGGCAGCGTCTAAATGGCAGCCCAGTCGGAACATTCCTCGCTCCAAGGCCGTTGCCCAGCCGGGTACTTCCGAACACTCCGGAGGCTCCGCCACGGATCGTCACGTCCAAAAACTCCTCGGAATGTGGAGGATAACGCCGCGTCCGCGAAGCGCGCGGGTTCGTTCGTAGCTGCATGTTGGAGTGTCTCATCATAGGCGGGGGCCCGGCCGGCCTGTTGGCCGCCATTTATCTCGGCCGGTATCGACGGCGCATCCGGGTTATCGATGCCGGTGAGAGTCGGGCTGCCACGATCCCGGAGAGTCACAATTATCCGGGTTTCTTCGGAATTGGCGGACCGGAACTGCTGCGCCGGCTCCGCGCGCAGGCCCGCCAATACGGGGCCGAGTTGGTGAGCGGCCATGTAACCTCACTGCGCAAGGAAACGTCACTGCGCAAGGAAGATGCGAACACGTTCGTCGCGACATCCGGCCGCGACATCCATGCTCGTTTCATCTTGTTGGCAACGGGCATCGTCGATCATTGTCCTCCGATCGACGGCCGGCCGGCCGAGTGCCCGGCCGATGCAATCCGGTTCTGTCCGATCTGCGACGGGTACGAAGCCATGGACCGCCGCATTGGCGTGCTTGGCGATATCGATTCAGGAGGCAAAAAAGCCCTTTTCCTGCGCACCTACAGTCGAGATGTGTCGCTGTTCTTGACCGAGGACACGGCCGCTGATGCCGGCCGGCAGGAGCACCTTCGAAAGGCAGATGTGAAACTGATGGGAAAGGTCGAGCGGCTTGAGCGGACGTCCGATCACAGGCTTGCGGTCATCACGCAGACTGGAGAGTGTCACGAAATGGACGCCGTCTACCCAGCTCTCGGCTGCGTGGTTCGCTCGGAGCTGGCTACCGCGCTCGGAGCCTCATCCAGCGAGAATGGCAACCTCCAGGTGGATGACCATCAGCGGACGACGGTCGAAGGCTTGTATGCAGCGGGGGATGTGGTGACCGATCTGCATCAGCTCAGCGTCGCTTTTGGCCATGCCGCCATCGCGGCGACGGCGATCCACAACAGCTTGCCGCCTAACCCTCGCTAGCCGGCTTCGTTCGGGGCGGGACGCGGAAGAAAGCCGAACCAAGCGGGCTCAAGGTCCTCTGCGGTCGGAAACGCTGTTGATTCAGCCTCAGTCGATCCCATATCTTCACGAGCTAGCGCAAAATCAGGCTTTTTGCCCGTTCCGCACGCTTAAAGTGCGCGTGCCGGCAAGGCTGCGTACGGGTTCCGTCGATGAGTCCACCTTCGCTGTTCCATCCCGCGGTCGCCGCGTGGTTCGAGAGTAGCTTCCGCCAGCCGACGGCCGCGCAGGCGCAAGCCTGGCCGGCCATCAAGGCCAGGCGCAATGTGCTGGTTTCCGCCCCGACCGGTTCCGGCAAGACCCTGGCTGCCTTCATGTCGGCGATCGACGATCTGGTGCGTCAGGGACTTGACGGCGGGCTGCCGGACGAGACCCAGGTCGTCTACGTCTCCCCCTTGAAGGCGCTGTCGAACGACATCCGGAAAAATCTCGACGCTCCGCTGTCCGGCATCCGGGCGGCATTGCGCGAGCAGGGCCTTGCCGATGTCGATATCCGCACCTGGGTGCGCACCGGCGATACACCGGCGGGAGAGCGCCAGCGCATGGTCCGCCGGCCGCCCCATATCGTCGTCACCACGCCGGAATCGCTTTACGTCCTGCTCGGATCGGAATCCGGCCGCAGGATGCTTGCGACCACCCGGACGGTGATTGTCGACGAGATTCACGCGCTGGCGCCGAACAAGCGCGGCAGCCATCTGGCGCTCTCGCTGGAGCGGCTTGCTGCGCTCTGCGGCGATCGGCTGCTCCGGATCGGCCTCTCGGCCACCCAAAAGCCGATCGAGGACGTGGCGCGGTTCCTGGTCGGCGCAGGACAAGATGACGTGGCGGCTCCGGTGATCGTGGATTGGGGCCATCGCCGCGCGCGCGACCTCGCGCTGGACGTCCCCGACTCGCCGCTCGAAGCGGTGATGTCGGCGGAGGTCTGGGACCAGGTGTACCGCCGTTTGGCGGATCTGGTTGGGGAACACCGGACGACGCTCATTTTCGTCAACACGCGCCGGATGGCCGAGCGCGCGACGCGCAAGCTCTCCGGCCTGCTCGGCGATGAGAATGTGGCGGCGCATCACGGCAGCCTCGCCAAGGAGCAGCGGCTCGATGCCGAGCAGCGCCTCAAGCACGGCAAGCTCAAGGCGCTGGTTGCCACCGCCTCGCTCGAACTCGGCATCGATATCGGCGACGTCGACCTCGTCTGCCAACTCGGTTCGCCGCGCTCGATCGCCAGCTTCCTCCAGCGCGTCGGTCGCTCCGGCCATGCGGTCGACGGCACGCCGAAAGGCCGGCTGTTTCCGCTCTCGCGCGACGAACTGGTCGAGTGCGCGGCGCTGCTCGACAGCGTGCGTCGCGGCGAGCTCGATCGTCTCGTCATTCCGGAGCAGCCGCTCGATGTGCTGGCGCAGCAGATCGTCGCCGAGGTCGCCGCCCGTGAGTACGGCGAGGACGCGCTTTATGCGCTGGTGCGGCGAGCATGGCCGTATCGCAACCTGGCGCGGGAGGATTTTGCCGCGGTCGTGGACATGTTGTCGGAGGGCTTCAGCACCCGCCGCGGGCGGCGCGGGGCGCTCATCCACTATGACGGCATCAACCGGCTGCTGCGCGGCCGCCGCGGCGCGCGGCTCACGGCGCTCACCTCCGGCGGCACTATTCCGGACAATGCCGACTACCAGGTCCTGCTCGAACCCGAGAACCATGTCGTCGGCACCGTGAACGAGGATTTCGCGGTCGAAAGTCTAGCCGGCGACATCTTCCAGCTCGGCAACAGGAGCTATCGGATCCAGCGCGTCGAGCGCGGCGTCGTTCGCGTCGAGGACGCGCACGGCGCGGCGCCGACAATTCCGTTCTGGCTGGGCGAGGCGCCGGGGCGCAGCGACGAGCTCTCGGAATCGGTGTCGCGCCTGCGCACGGACGTCTCGGCGCATCTGCGGCGCGATCCGTCCGGCCAAGCGGCATTGCGTTGGCTGATCGACGATCTCGCGATGCTCCCGGCTGCCGCGGAGCAACTGGTCGAATATCTTGCCGCCGGACATGCGGCGCTCGGCTGCCTGCCGACGCAGGACGCCATCGTTCTGGAGCGCTTCTTCGACGAAGCCGGCGGCATGCAGCTCGTCGTGCATTCGCCCTACGGCAGCCGCATCAACCGGGCTTGGGGGCTCGCGCTCCGCAAGCGGTTCTGCGTCACATTCAATTTCGAGCTGCAGGCGGCCGCCACCGAGGACAACATCGTGATCTCGCTCACGCAGGCGCACAGCTTTGCGCTCGACGAGGTCGCGCGCTACCTGCATTCCGGCACGGTGCGCGCCGTGCTTACCCAGGCGCTGCTCGACTCGCCGATGTTCACCACGCGCTGGCGCTGGGTGATCGGCGTGGCGCTCGCGCTGCCGCGCTTTCGTGGCGGCAGGAAGGTGCCGCCGCAGCTCGCCCGCATGGGTGCCGAGGACCTGATCGGAGCGGTGTTCCCCGACCAGATCGCCTGCGCGGAGAATCTTCCGGGCGAGCGCGAAATCCCGGACCATCCGCTGGTCCGGCAAGCCATCGGCGACAGCCTGACGGAAGCGATGGACCTCGAGGGCCTCGAGCGCCTGCTCCGCGGCATCGAGTCGGGTGCGGTGCGCGTCATCGTGCGCGACCTGACGCAGCCCTCGCCGCTGGCGCTCGAAGTGTTGTCGGCGCGGCCCTATGCCTATCTCGATGACGCTCCGCTGGAGGAACGCCGGACCCAGGCGGTGATGGCGCGTCGCTGGATGTCGCCGCAGGACGCCGCCGATCTCGGCCGTCTCGATCCTGACGCCATCGCGCGGGTTCGGTCTGAAGCCTGGCCGGAGGCGGAAAATGCCGACGAATTGCACGATGCCTTAGTGTGGCTCGGCTTCTTGACCGGCGACGAAGTCCAGCCCGACCCGCGCTGGAGCGGCTGGCTCGCCGAGCTTGCCGGGCAAAACCGCGCCGCGCAGTTCGAGATCGCGGGATCGATATTGTGGGTCTCGGCGGAGCGATTGCCTCAGTTTCGCGCTTTGTGGCCAAAGCTGAAAACCGCGCCGGCGCTCGCCGTCCCATCGCGGCATGGCGAGCAGTCATGGTCGCCCGACCAAGCCCTGGTGGAGATCGTACGCGGACGGCTCGAAGGGCTGGGCCCGGCCGGGGTCGATGCCCTCGCGCACCCTCTCGGTCTGCGCACGGGCGAGGTCGCAGTCCCGCTCGCCGCGCTCGAGGCGGAAGGCTTTGCGATGCGCGGGCGCTTCACGCCGGAAGCAGCCGCCGACGAATGGTGCGAGCGCAGGCTGCTGTCGCGCATTCACCATTACACGCTCAAGCGACTGCGCGCGGAGATCGAGCCGGTCGCGGCGCGCGACTTCCTGCGCTTTCTGTTTGCGTGGCAACACGTATCCGCCGAGGCGCGGATGGCGGGGCCGAAGGCACTCGATCATGTGGTGGCGCAACTCGAAGGCTTCGAGGCCCCTGCGGGCGCCTGGGAGAGCGAAATTCTGGCGGCGCGTCTCGCCGACTATGAGCCGGACTGGCTCGACGAACGCTGTCTTGCCGGCCATATCGCCTGGATGCGGCTGCGTCCCCGCAACAGCCGGAGCAATGGCGAAGGGCGGCCTGCACCGGTGCGGACGACGCCGATCACGCTGCTGCCGCGGCGTCATGCCGGCATTTGGACGTCGCTGTCTCCGCGCCATGCCGCCGTGCACGCGAGCCCGCGGGCGCAAGTGCTCGCGGACCGCATCAAAGAGCAGGGCGCGTCGTTCTTCGACGAACTGATGGACACCAGTGGGTTGCTGCGCTCGCAGGTGGAGGAAGCGCTCGCCGAGCTGGTCGCACTCGGTGTTGTGACCTCCGACAGCTTCGGCGGGCTGCGTGCGCTGCTGGTGCCGTCAAGCGAGCGCCGGCCTGGCCCGAATGGACGAAGGCGCCGGCGCACCGCGTCGTTCGGGATGGAGGATGCGGGGCGCTGGGCCCTGGTCCGGCGCCCGGCCGCGGCGGAGCGCAATGGTGACGCGATCGAGCATGTCGCCCGCACGCTGCTGACGCGTTACGGCGTCGTGTTCTGGCGGTTGTTGGAGCGTGAGGCCGCCTGGCTTCCGCCGTGGCGCGAGTTGCTCCGCGTCTATCGCCGGCTCGAAAGCCGCGGTGAGATCCGGGGCGGCCGCTTCGTCGCCGGCTTCTCGGGCGAGCAGTTTGCGCTGCCTGAAGCGATCGGCCTGCTGCGCGCCACGCGACGGCAGGCAACCACCGATCAATGGGTCTCGGTGTCGGGCGCGGACCCGCTAAATCTGGTTGGCATCCTCACGCCAGGGGCGAAGCTGCCCGCCTTGGCCGGCAACCGGCTGCTGTACCGCGACGGCATTCCGACGGCGGTCCTGGCGGCGGGTGACATTGTGTTTCTCGAAACTCTTGACCATGCCAGGGAGTGGACGGCGCAGAAAGCGCTGCTGAGAGGGCCTTTGCACGCGCCGCCGATATCGCCTCATGCCATCGGCGAGGTCCGCCGCGAAGCCGCCGTCGAGACCGTGTCGCCAGGCCGCGCCCCGTAGCATGCAGTTGGCGCTTGAGATCAAAGCGCCCGACGCGTGCTTGATCCATTCAATTGATTGGACAACTGAAACGGCGTCTGCGCCATGGGGACGGCGTCTCGCGACGCCATTCCGCGCAGTGGCAGGGGCCGCCTTGGGTCTACAACAGCCACAACAACACGAGGGCGGCGCTTGCGGAGAAGATCGCCGCGACGGTTGCCCAACCCAGTACATTGATCGGCGTCGTATTCACCTGATCGCCCATGATCCGCCGGTTGTTCGTCATCAGCAAGATCAGGAGCAGCAGCGGCGGAGTCGAAAATCCCTGCACGATTCCTGAATAGACCAAAGCCTTCATCGGATTGAAGCCCAGAAAATTCAAGCCGACCGCCACGACGGTAAACGCGACGATCACAACGTAGAACTTCTTGGCTTCCTTGGGCTTGGCGTGAAGGCTGCTCTTCCAGCCCATCACTTGGCACAAATCGTAAGCGGCGCCGGTGGTCATGATCGGCACTGCCAGAAATCCCACGGCGATAATGCCCAGAGCGAACAGGATCCCAGCCGCATCACCGGCAAGCGGGCGGAGCGCTTCCGCGGCTTGGGCGGCGGTCTCGACGTTGGTCTCGCCGGCTTTATGAAGTGTCGCCCCGGTGGAAAGAATGATGAAGTACATGATGACGTTCGAGAAGAGCATGCCCACGAGGATGTCCGTGCGGGACTGACGCAGCTCATGGTCGGTTGCGCCGTGCCGCTGCTCGACGGTGGTTCGTCCTTGCGCGATCTCCTCTTCGACCTCGACGTTCGACTGCCAACTGTACAGATAGGCCGAGAGCGTCGTTCCGACGATTGCCACGAGGATCGACAGGAACTCGCGAGAAAACTGGACCGTCGGGACGAAGGTCCCGCGCAGCACCTCCCATGGATCAGGCTTTGCGAGCAGCGCTGAGGCGACGTAGGCGAATAGGATCAGGGCAAGCCATCGGAAGATATTTCGAATGAGCTCGTATGACCCCCATATCTGGAACGCAAGCATGACGGCCGCGACGCCGATCACGATCACAGGGACAGGCAGCGGAATGAAGATGTTCAGGGCCGCCGCCATTCCGCCGAGGTCTGCCGCGGCCTCAATGATGTTGCCAATGAGCACGCCGATCAACGCGGGCCAGAGTATCCAGCCGGAGTAGTTCTCCTTGATGACGTGGAACAGCCCTCGCCCGGTGACCTGTCCTAACTTCGAGGACAGATAGACGACGGCGAACATCATCGGGAAGGTGACAGGGGCAGTCCACAGCAAGGACAGGCCGAATTGTGCGCCTGCGCTCGCGTATGTCCCGATCGCGGAGCAATCGTCGTCCGCTGCGCCAGTCACGACGCCGAGACCAAGGGCGCGGGCGAGACCGCGGCGCTTGCGTGGCTCGGAATGAGGGACCGGCGGCTCGATGTCTCGTTTCTGCAGCATCGATGATCGGAGACTCCGGAGCCGTCAGGCTGTCAATCTTGTGCGCCGGAGAAGGTTCCTCCGTCGTGCAGGTCTCGGCGCCGGTATAGGCTGCTGGCGACGCGGTCCCGCGAGGACGCTGGTTTGCCGCCCGACGTCGCGGACGGCGCGACGTCTCTGCAGCGTCCGCAGGATGTCTTACGAGCGGTTGATCAACTTGTGAAACCGGCTCACTTTGCCGTCAGCGGTCCGGTCGTTGTACAAAAAGGCCAGCTTTTCCTTTTCGAATTTATCGAAGAAGTCATCCCAGTCGATCGGTTCCAATCCTTCATCCGGGGGCTCGAAATCCAGCCGGAGAATACCGGGCTCGTCCTTTGACTTGGTACGTTTGACAGTGGCCGGCTTACCGCCTCGTTGTTCCGCCCAGCGGCGGATTTGCTCGTGATCCGTGGTGACCTTGGCTTCGGACATGATGGCCTCCTGCTCGTGTTCGCGGGAGTGTTCCCGCCGGCTTAACGATGGCCCCGCGTCAGGCGTTCCCGCACGCGACGCTGCATGAACGAGCGGACCAAATGCCTTACGCGATCTGGACCTCGTTGAGCCGCGGACCGGCTGCGGAGAGCAATCGGTCGTAGTGCAGAGCGGTCTTGCCGTAACACTCGCAAGCACCCTGCCGTAACGCTTCCATGTTGAGAATTTCAGTCTGGCCGCGCCGGGTTCTGATGTAGCCCGCCTGTTGCATGTTGTGGGCAACCAACGAGATGCTGGTTCGTCGCACGCCCAGGATCTCCGCGACGGAGTCCTGGGTCGTCGAGAGAATTGTCTTGCCGCAGGCATCGCTGGCGCGAAGGAGCCAGCAGCAGAGCCGGGCTTCGAGCGCGTGGGACGCGTTGCAGGCGACCGCCTGCTGCGTCTGAGCGAGCAGGACCCACTCGTGCCAATTCAACAAGGAGCGAATCGCCGGGTGCGACTTCGCGATCTGCCGCAGGAGTTCCATGTCGATGGCCCAGGCAGCGCCTTCAAGCTGGACAATGGCCCGGCAGGAGGCCGGCTGAGCATCGAGAGCGGCCGATCCGCCCACGACGCCGTGCTTGCCGACGATCGCGGTCTCGATCATTTGTCCCCCGGACAGCACGACGGCGAGCGAGACCGCCCCGCTGTACGGGAAATACGCCTTGGCTATGGTGTCGCCGGCCTCGAACAGGATCGATTGCTGCGAGAGCACCGTGCTCCGGAGATGCCGGCGCAGCGTCTCCAAATCCGCCCGGGGGAGCATTGACAGAAGACGGTTTTCTGATTGAGCACCGAACAGCATTCCGCTTCACCCCATGCGGGCTGCAACGCCACACCTACGAATTCTAATTTCTGTCCGTTAAACGACCTCTGCCGCGCGCAGTTCCTTGCAGGAGCGAATTTTGCTGCCCGCAACCGCCGCAAAGACCGCTATATTTTTTCGAGCGAAACCGAGGAGGCGATCGCCTGATCCCCGGTGTCAGTCCGCCTCCGACCTCCTGCAGCAGGCCGGGGGCCATGTCACACAAAAATCCTAGCCGACGTAGACCGCTCTCGTCTGCTCCGCGATCTCCTGCGGAGTCTTGGGCAGCGCCGGAAGCTGCAACACCGTCGCCACCTGACCTTCGTGGAGGTGGGTCAGCATCAACATCTGGCCGCCGGGTAGTTCCAGCGCGTCGTGGTGAGTGTGCGGGACGGATTTGTTGACTTGCCGGAAGATCGCCGTCCGGTGAGGGTCGGTCGGCACATTGGCCTCGATCGCGCGGTCGAAGGCGAGTTCGGTCCCGGGAAGCACGCAAACAGCGGTGTTCGGATCGTCAAGCGAGCAAAAGCCTCGCGTGCCGGTTCCGAAGTTGCGGGTGATCAGCTTGTCGGCGACATTGGCGCCGCGAGACTGGACCTCTTGGAGACTGTAGTCGCACATGGAATGCTCCTTTCCTGGCCGCGACCTGCGGCCTTCGCACGTCAATTCCATTGCGGGTTGTTTAGCTCCAGAGTCGGAAACGCGACTTTGGCGGGCTTGCGGTCGGTCACGCCGGCAAAGTTGTCGGACTGGCTGCCGCGGCGATCCTGCGCTGGCGCTTCGGTTTGCGCGCCGACCCGTTGGTGTGCTTCTCCGCGCCGTTCATGTGCAACCGGCGAGAGGGCGCGATTTGCCGGGGAGCTGCTCTCGCGGTCGGGACGAGCTGCGGCGCACCAATCCGGTAGTAGCGGAATCCGATCCGGTTCATGCTGTCGGCGGAGTAGAGTCCTCGCAGATCGAGCATGATCGGCGAACGCATCACCTCCTTCAGTCGCTTCAGCTCGAGATTTCGAAATTCCTCCCATTCGGTGACCACGACCAGCACGTCGGCGCCCTTGGCTGCCTCGTAGGGCGACACGCAACAGGTAATGTCCCGGGGAACGGCCTTCTGATCGGCCGCCACCGGATCGTAGGCCCGCACCAGTGCTCTCATGTCGCGCAGACCCGCGATCAGCGAAATCGAAGGAGCTTCCCGCATATCATCGGTGTCGGGTTTGAAGGTGAGCCCAAGCAGCGCAACCGTCTTGCCGAGGAGCGGGGTGCCGAGAGCCGCCGAGATCTTTCGGACCATGGCCCGCTTGCGGCGCTCATTGGCCGTGAACACGCTTTCGACAATGCGCATTGGCGCGTCGACATCCTCTGCCATCTTCATGAGCGCGAGGGTATCCTTCGGAAAACATGAGCCGCCGAAGCCGGGCCCCGCGTTCAGAAATTTCGGTCCGATGCGGGAGTCGAGGCCCATCCCGTGGGCGACTTCCTGCACGTCCGCGCCGACGCGCTCGCAGATGTCGGCAACCTCGTTGATATAGGCGATCTTGGTCGCGAGGAATGCGTTGGAGGCGTATTTGATCAGCTCGCCCGACCGGCGGCTGGTGTAGACGACCGGCGTGCGGTCCAGGACAAGCGGCCGATATATCTCCGCGATCCGTTCGCATGCGCAACGCTCGCCACCGATGACGATGCGATCGGGCTTCTTGAAATCGCGAATGGCCGCGCCGGCACGCAGGAATTCGGGGTTCGACGCGACCTGGAAATCAAGCTGCGGCCGCCGCTCCGAGATGAGCCGCTCCACCTCGTCGCAGGTTCCCACCGGAACCGTGGATTTGATGACGATCACCACGCCATGCGACAAGGCGGGGGCGATCTCCCGGGCCACCGCATAGACACTGGACAGATCCGCGTGGCCATCGGCCGGGCGCGGTGGCGTACCGACCGTTATGAACACGGCGTCCGCGTTCCATGCACTTGCCGTCAGGTCGGTCGAAAAAGAGAGGGTCCCTGCCTTGACATTCTTTTCCGTGATCTCCGCGAGCCCAGGTTCGTAGATCGGCAGCTCGCCGCGATTGAGGATGGCGATTTTGTCGCAATCGGCGTCGACGCATGTCACGTGGTGCCCCCAATCGGCGAAGCACGCGCCGGAGACAAGTCCGACATAGCCGGTTCCTACGATGCAGATACGCACTGGCAGCACTCCTTGTCTCCGGATCAGCGCATCGCCGCGTTGGTGATGCGGCGAAGCTGTTGTATGCGGCCCGACAGCGGTGCCGCGAGCACCTCCTCCCTTTCCGGCGCCGCCACGCGCAGCGAAAAATAGGCGATCGTCATGCGCAATCCCTCCGCGAGCGGCACGGTCGGACTCCAGCCCAACACCTCCTTGGCCTTCTTGATGATCGGTCGCCGGCGCTTGGGATCGTCTTGCGGCAGCGCTCGATGCACGAGCTTTGAGCGCGACCCGGTTTGTTCGAGGATCAGCCGGGCAATCTCGTCGACCGTGACCTCATGAGGATTGCCCAGGTTGCACGGTCCGGTGAAATCGCTCGCGCTCTCCATCAGCAGTTCCAGGCCACGGACGAGGTCGTCGACGTAACAGAAAGACCGAGTCTGCGTGCCGTCCCCATAGATCGTGATCGGCTCGTCGCCGAGCGCCTGCACGATGAAGTTCGAGACCACGCGGCCGTCGTTTTTCAGCATGCGCGGACCATAGGTATTGAAGATGCGCGCGATCTTGATTTCCAGGCCGAACAGACGGCGATAGTCGCAAAACAGTGTCTCGGCGGCACGCTTGCCTTCGTCGTAGCAGGCGCGTGGACCGACCGGATTGACGTGCCCGACATACTCTTCGGGCTGGGGATGAATTTCGGGATCGCCATAGACCTCGCTGGTCGAGGCTTGCAGGATCCTGGCGGATTTCTGCCGCGCGAGCTCAAGGAGATGAGCGGAGCCAAGCACGCATGTCTTCATCGTGCCGAGCGGGTTGCGCTGGTAATGGCGGGGGGATGCGGCGCAGGCGAGATTATAGATGCGGTGCACTGGCGCCGCGATCGACAGCGGCTCGCAGATGTCGTGCTCGATGAAGCTGAAGTTGGGGTGGTTCAGGAGCGGGCGGATGTTGGCGCGCTGGCCGGTATAGAGGTTATCGACGCAGAGGACGCGCTGCCCTTTCTGCAGGAGCCGGTCACACAGGTGAGAACCGATGAAACCGGCGCCGCCGGTGACGAGTGTCGTCGCGAGACCATCGCGTTCTTCGCGGCGTTTGGGACGGAATTCCGGGGCAAGCATATCGTTTCCTTATTCCACTTCCAGTTCCACGGTCCTGATACGTCCGCTCGGCCGCGCCCGCCGTCGGGTCGGTGCGGCGACTTCCCGGTAATAGCCCTCGAGCTGTTTCGCCCGATGCTCCGGAGTGTGACTCAGCAGCAATCTCCTGCGCGCGGCGGCCGCGATGCTCAGCCGTCGTTCCTCCGGCAGCTCGCGCAGGACCTGGATGACCTCGTGGGGCGCCTCGACGACGATGATCTCCTGGCCGGGCGCGAAAATGGAATCGAGGCCCGGCCAGCGATCGGTGATGATCGGCACGCCGCAGGCGGCCGCCTCGAACAGCCGCACGCTCGGCGAAAAACCGGCCGAAATCATATCGGCGCGGGTCACGTTGAGCGTGAATCGTTGCCGGCCGTAGAAGGAGGGATGCTCGCTCGGCGACAGGTGCTCCGTGCGCGTGACGTTCGCGGGCCACTCGATACCGGTGGGATACTGCGGGCCGGCCACGACGAAGTGCTCGGACGCGAGCTGGCGCGCGGGCTCGAGCAGCAGCCGTTCGAGCGCGGGCTGGCGATCGGCGCTGTAGGTGCCGAGATATCCGAGCGCCCACTGCGCCGGCAGCTCGCGCGGGAGATGCACGTCGGGATCGGCCGCGCAATACAGGGCTCGGGCGCGCGGGCTACCGTAGAGATCCTCGATCAAGGTCAACACCGGCCCGCCCGTGAACGAGAGATAGAGGTCGAAGCGGGGAATGAGCGCAGCGGAAATGTAGCCGACCTGATTGGATTCGAGCCCCGCCAGCGTGACCGGAGTGTCGATGTCATAGAACGCGGTCACGCCGCGCGCCCGGCTCGTAATCCAGTCCGCAAGCGTCACGCCGTCGGGAACGTAGGACCCGATGATGACAAGGTCTGCGTTGGCGACCATGTCATTGAACCGGCCGGGGACCTCCTTGAGGTCCTTGTAGAGCTCCAGTCGGCAATAGCCGGGGTTCTCCAGGTCGCGATGCTCGCGATACCACGGCGCGTCTCGCTCAAGGAACGTCACCGCGTGGCCGCGCGCCCCGAGGGCCTTGGCCAGGGCGCGATATGTCACCGCGTGGCCGTTACCCCATGACGATGTGATCGCCAAGCCGAATATGACGATGTTTAGTTTCATTCCGCCGCCTCTCCGAGCAAGGTGATGCCATTCAGGAGGTGATCGACCTGGCGGGCGCGGCTCGCGTAGGTGTGGTGCGCCAGGATGCGCGCACGGGCGGCATCGGCGATGCGCCGGGCGTCGGGCGGGCGCAACGCCGAGAGTGTCGCCGCGACCTCTTCGCCGCTTCCTGCCACGAGCACCTCGCGTCCGGGCTCGAGGAAGAGCTCTATTCCCTCCCACGCATCGGTGATGAGGCAGGCGCCAGCGCCGGCCGCTTCGAATATCCGGGTCGGCGGCGAGAAGCCGTAACGCGCCATGCTCTCCCGGTTGATATTGAGGGTCGCGCGCCCCGAGCAGAAGAAGGCGTTATGGTCGCGGGTGCCGAGGTGGCCGATGGGGCGGACGTTCGCGGGCATCGGCTTGTCGTGCCATCCGGAGCCGCCGAGCAGGAAGGTGCGCTCGGGCATGAGCGCGGCGGCCTTGAGGAAGAACTCCTCGACGCGCGCTTCGCGGTCGGGAAGGCGATTACCCAGAAAACCAAGATCGCAGACGAGATCCGGCCGCGGCGGCACCGGATAATGCAGATCGGGATCGAGCGCGTTGTAGACCGGAACGCACATTTTCGCTCCGACCCGCTCGTAGCCTTGCACGACCGGATCGCCGCCGCCGTAGGTAAGCACCAGGTCGTAGCGTGGGATCGCGTGACGCAGGTGGTGGTCCGAAGCGGCGCCGATCGCATCAAGTGTCGCCGGCGCATCCACGTCCCAGTAGGCGCAGATGGCGCGCTCCGGACAGCAGTCCGGAACCGCTCGTTCGAGCTCGGCGTCGAACACGCCAACTCCGCTCGCCTTGACCAGGAGGTCGGTCTGCCGCGCCGCGCTCGCGAGCGAGGACTCCCAGCCCTCCGTGCTGGCCGGATAAACGACCACACGCGCCCAGTCGGGATCCGCGATGTCACGATGCTGCTGACGCTCATAGGCATCGGGCTCGTAATAGGTGATCTCGTGGCCGAACCCCGCCAGCGCCTTGAGCAGTCCGCGATAGTAGGTGGCAGCGCCATTCCAGTACGAGGAGACGAGACTCGATCCGAAGAACGCGATCTTCATGACACCCCCGTCCGCTGTTCTGACTCGAATGGACGCGCTCGCCTCGGCGTGCCGGTCGTCCGCAGCGATTCGACAATGGTGAGCAGCTCGCGCACGCGGTGCGCGCAGGTGTGCCGCTCGCTGATCGTCCGCAGGCCATTGGCGATGAGATGCCGTGACAGTTCTCGATCCGACAGAATCGCGGAGACCGCGTCCGTCATGCGATCCTCGTTCTTTGCCGTCAGGAAGCATCCGGGCGGAAACAGGCCCTCATCGTCCGGCCATGGCGCGCAGGCGAGTGGGATGCCGCACGCCAGTGCTTCGAAGATGCGGATCGTGGGAATGCCGGGTAGCGCCTCGACATACGGCCGCCGCGGCACGTGCACCGTGACGCGAGCGCGCGCGAACGCGTCCGGCACCCGATGGTTCGGCAGCCAGCCGGCATAATCGATCCCGCTCTTCGCCAGCATGTCGCGCACGGGCGCGGGATAGCGCACCCCGTGGATCCGCGTTCGCAGCCGCAGACGTGCGGCCGGATTGATCAGGAATTCTTCGAGCTCGCGGGTCCGCTCGCCGTCGCCCCAGTTGCCGATCCAGATGAGGTCGGTATCGGTATCGGGGTCTCGCGAGGGCAGCGGACGGAACAGCGCGGTATCCGCGGCCTCGTGCCAGGTAAAGACGCGTTGCGCACCGTCGCGGCGCAGGTAAACCTCGCGCAACACCTCGCCGAACGCGAGGACGGCGTCATAGCCGTCGAGCTCGAGTTCATCCATCTCGGCTGGTGCGCTGACTGCCCGGTGATGTGTGTCGTGGAACAGCAATGTGTAGCGGGCACCGGCCAGCCGCTGCCGTCCGACTGCGGCGATCAGCGCGGGCGAATTCCATTCGTGCACGATCACCACATCCGCGCCGTCGGTCGCCTGATCGAGATCGAAGCCGTCGCTGCGATAACTGAGCGCCTTCACCCCCGGAACCAGCGTCGCGGCTTCGTCGAATATGGCTGCACCGCCGTCGGCGAGCGCACGGGTGCGGCTCCAGCCATCCTCAGGCTCGTAGACCACGACGTCATGTCCGAGCCGGACCAGTTCGCGCGCCACCCCGCGGAGGAAATGCACGTTGCCGTGATTCCAGCAGGACAGGAACGAGTGATAAAACAGGACCACCTTCATGCCGGGAACTCCGCCGTTGCTTCGGGCATGGAGACGTTCCGGGTAGGAAGCGGCGCCTGTTGCATCGTGCCGTAAAGGTCGTGGTAGGCGCGCGCCATTTTGCCCAGCGAATAACGGCGCGCCCGACGTTGCGCGGCATGCTGCATTCGCCCGCGCAGACGGTCGTCGCGGCACAGCCGTTGCAGTGCCCGCGCCAGCGCCGGAGGGTCGCGCGGCTCGATGAAGAGTGCGGCATCAGCCCACAATTCCCGCAGCGTCGGAATATCGCCGAGCACCAGCGCACACCCGCATGCCGCGGCTTCCAGGATCGACAACCCGAACGGTTCGTAAAGTGCAGGCGAGGCAAAGATGCCGGCCCGCCTCATCTGCGCGATCATCTGCGGGCGCGAGAGGACGCCGAGGAATTCGATGGCTCCGGCTGGTTGTTCCTCGGCTGATGCGGACGGCGCCTGGATCGGACCGGCCGCGCGCAGCGGCCAGTCCAACTGCGACGCAATCGCCGCGAGCGCGGAGAGATTTTTGGCCTCGTCCCACAGCCGTCCCGCGGCCAGGATGAACGGCTCTTTCGGCAAGGCGGACGCCGGCAGGTCGAGGCCATTGTGGATCACGCGGCCGCGCGTGGGGGTCGCATAGCAAGCCTGGATGGCGTCGCGGAAAGCCGCGGTCGGCGCCGACCATTCGTCTGCAGCCATCAGTCCGCAGGCGACCGCCTCGGCGTATCGATGCCAGCGCGCCTCTTGCGGCGCTTGGCCCCGGCAGGCGCTCCACCAGGACCACACGCACGAATGCGCCACCAGCAAAACCGGAGCCGGCCAGGGAAAGGCCGCTTCGCGATAGCCGTTGATGTGGACCACGTCCGGCTGCACGCGGTCCGCCATGGCGAGAAGCCGATCCTGCGCCTTTGCGGTGTCTTCGCCTTCCGGGTCCATCCACTCCAGTGCAAGGTCGGTGATGTCGACTGCGAGGCCGCGGACGCCCTGCAACGCGGTCAATTGCTCCGCGGCCGGAGGAGGGCCCATGACGGCCAAGGTGACCGCGTGCCCCAGTTCGCACAGCGCGCGCGCGAGGCCGGCTGCATAAACCCAGACGCCGCCCACGGCATCGGTGGTCATCAGGATGCGCTTTGCCGGCGGCGCCATCATCGCGCGGACTCCAGCTCGAGGTCGCGCAGATGCCGCGGTCGCTGTTCCTGGACATCACTGAACCGGTCGAAAAGCGTGAGGTAGTGCTCGTGCGCGCGCTCCCAGGCGTCGTCGTCCGCTTCACCCCAGAGCCTGCGGTAGTCCGGGGAGCCCGGATAGGGAAACAGCGGCACCGGATCGTTGGCCCAGACGCCGGCGCTCTGCATGCGCGCGCGCCAGTGCTGCACCACCTGGTCCTCGTCCTGCGGCACTTCGATGAGGTTGGCTTGCACGAAGGGTATGTGCCGCTTGGCCTCGATCAGGCGGTCGGCCAGTTGATCGGTGCTCATCCTGCAACGTTTCGCCAGCGCCTCGCGCCCCTCGGCGGTGAGACTCTCCACGCCGCATTCGACCGACACGCAGCCGGCCTCTCCAAGCAGCTTCAGCATCTCCGGCTTCCAGAGATCGATGCGGGTCTGGATGCCGAATTTCAGTCCGCGCCCGACGAGGCCCTGCAGCAGACTTTCATTGGGCAGGAAGATTTCGTCGATGAAATAGATGTATTCGGCGCCTTGCTGTTGCAGCAGGCGGACTTCCGCCAAGAGGCTGTCGACGGCGCGCCGTCGGTATTTGTTGCGGAAATTCTCCTTGGCGCAGAACGTGCAGCTATAAGGGCAACCGCGCGACGCCTCGACTTCGGCCCCCGGACCGAGCGGCTCGCCGTCGAACCGATGATGGTGGTGCTGATGCCGTCGGACCATTTCCTCCGGCCAGGCGATCGACGGCTGATCGGTGAAGGTGGCCGCCTGCGGGCCGCCCAGCACCCGGATGCCGCCGCCTTCGCGGAAGCAGGTTCCCGGAAGGTCGCGCTGGCCGTTCGCGAGGCGCAGCAGCGTCTCCTCACACTCACCCATGATGATGAGGTCGGCGTCGAGCTTCTTCAGGGCGGTGCGCGGCGTGGTCGACCCGTGGGGACCCACGGCCACGAGGGATGGCGCAACCTCGCGAATGCCGCGAATGAGCTCCTGCGGAACGCGCAGCTCGGGCGGCGCACAACGCCAGAACAGATAGGTCGGTGCCGTGGTCACGACCGTCATGTCCGGCTGGAACGCGCGCAGCTCCGCGACGATGTCGGCCAGCGTCAGCTCGAACAGGTGGGCGTCGAGTAGCAAAGTTGAATGTCCCGCATCCTGCAACAGGTGCTGGGTGATGCCGAGCTCCAGCGGCAGATGCGGCGAGCGGCATCCGAAATAGATGCTGCCGTCGAAGCGCCAGGCCGGATTGATCAGCGCCACTTTCATGCCCGCACCTTTTCGCGCTGCACGACCGCGAGCTCGCTACCGAAACGCCGTTCCAGCCATTCATCCAGCGTCCGCAAGCCGGCGCGCAAACTCATGTGCGGCTGCCAGCCAAGCGCTTTTGAAATCGCGCTGATGTTGGAAACATACCAAGGCTGATCGCCGGGCCGCCATTCGGCGTAGCGGACGCCGGGAGCGGTCCCTCGCAGCTCGGTGATGAGATCGAGCAGTTCGAGGAGGCTCACGGTGTTCCCCGGGCCGCCGCCAAGGTTGAAGACGCAGCCGCGGACGCTGTCGATGTGATCCAACGCGCCGACCCACGCGGCGGCCGCGTCGGAGACATGCAGCGCGTCGCGCACCTGCAAGCCGTCGCCATAAATGATGATCGGCTTGCCTTGGAGCGCCTGCAGCAGGAAGTGCGCGATCCAGCCTTGATCCTCGGTCCCGAACTGGCGCGGTCCGTAGATGCAGCTCATGCGCAGCACGGCGGTGCGTAGACCGAAGACGCGGGTGTAATCGCGCACGTATTGATCGGCGGCGCCTTTGGAGCAGCCATAAGGACTGTGGAAGTCGAGGTGCATATCTTCCGCGATGCCGGCGTGGAAGTGCCGCTCGACCGGCTCATAGCGGTCGCCGCACTGTACGACCGCGCCGTCGGCCAGGAGCCGACCGTAGACCTTGTTGGTCGAGGCAAAGAGGACCGGCGCATGTGGGTTGTGCGTACGCACCGCTTCCAGCACGTTCAAAGTCCCGCGGGCATTGATCTCGAAATCGACGCAGGGGTCATCGAGGCTGCTCGTCACCGCAACCTGGGCGGCAAGGTGCAGGATGGCCGAGGCTTTGCCGACCGCAACGTTGACTCGCGTGGCATCGCGGACATCGGCGACTTCCAGCTCGACGCGGTCGCCATGACGATCCTTCAGCCAGGTGGCGTGCTCCCCGGCGCCGTGGCGGCTGAGATTGTCGAACAGCAGAACGCGGTCCCCGCGCGCCAACAGCGCGTCGGCGATGTTGCAGCCGATGAAGCCACTCCCGCCGGTAATGAGAATCGGTTTTGCGCGGCGGTGCCGCGGAGGACGCGCCGTATTCATGCCACCAGCCCCCGCATTTCGAGCTCGGCGGTGGCGCCGTCGATGCGGTCGTCGGCGAACTGGCCGGAGAGCCAGTCAGCGAGTTCTTCCAGGCCGTCACGAAATGCCACTTTGGGCGCGTAACCGAGCTCGCGGCGGCTGAGCGAGATATCGCCAAAGCAATGCCGGATGTCGCCGGCGCGATACTTGCCGGTGACCGAGGGGGCGATCTGCGGACATCCCAGCACGCCCGCGAGATCGGCGGCAATCGAGAGGATGGTGCGGCTTTGGCCCGAGGCGACATTGAACACGCGGCCTGGGGCAGCCTCGCTCCCCAAGGCCAACATACAGACTTGCGCCACATCGCGGACATGGACGAAGTCGCGCTGCTGGCGGCCGTCTTCGAACACCAGAGGCGGCCGCGAATTCAACAGGCGCGCCGCAAATATCGCGAGCACCCCGGTATAGGGGTTCGAGAGCGCCTGGCGCGGCCCATAGACGTTGAAGAAGCGCAACGCCACGGTCGGAATGCCGTAGGCCTTGCCGACAATCAGCGACATCCTCTCCTGCACAAACTTGTTCAGCGCGTAGACCGAGCTCAAGGCAGGTGGTTTGGTTTCCGGCGTCGGTACCGGCGTCAGCGCTTCGCCGAGAGGATCGTGGAGTTCCCAGACGCCCCGGCGAAGCTGCTCGTTAGAGCGCTCCTCGGGAGCTTCCAGGTCGCCGTCGGCGCGACGAGCAAGCCCCTCGCCGTAAATGCTCATCGAGGAGGCAACGACGAGGCGCTCGACCGGCCGCTTCGACAGTGCCTCCAGCAGAACGGCCGTTCCAACGTCGTTTGTCTGCACGTAGGAGACGATGTCGTACATGCTCTGGCCGACGCCCACGGCCGCAGCCAGGTGGATGACCGCGTCGACCTTTCGCAGCGCGCGCTCGACCACCTGCCGGTCGCGCACGTCACCGATGATCAGTTCTGCCTCGGCGTCGAGATAGTGAGGACGGCCGCCGTCCGAGCCATGCACCTGCGGCGTCAGATTATCCAGAACGCGAACGGCGTGGCCGGATTCCAGCAAAAGATCCGAGACATGCGACCCGATGAAGCCCGCGCCACCGGTGATCAACACTCGCTTGGTCATCACAACTCCTGCATCCGGAGATCAAGGGCGCAACGCATCGCTAAAAGGTTAGTTCCTTTTGTATGTACCTCGGTCTGCAAGCAGAGTTGAGTCATGCACCGAACTTATTTGTTCTGGCGCGGATGCAAACGTCGGCTAGCCAACACAATCAGGGCCAGACGCGAAGGCCGCGATCATCTCTTTAGCCGATGGGGATCACGGTGCCTGCGCCGGGCGAGGGCACATCGAGATGCGCCGCAATCGTTGCGCCGACATCGGCGAATGTCTCGCGCTGTCCTATCGATCCTGGTCGGCAGGCCGGCGACCAGATCACGACGGGAACCTGCTCGCGCGTGTGATCGGTCCCGTACCAAGTGGGATCGCAACCATGATCCGCCGTGATCATCAGCACGTCGTCGTCCGCGAGCCGGCCGATGAGCTCGGGGAGCCGGCGGTCGAAATCTTCCAATGCCTTGGCGTAACCGGGTACATCGCGACGATGGCCATAGAGGCTGTCGAAGTCGATGAAGTTGGCGAACAGCAATCCGCCGTCCGCTAGCGTACCGAAACTTTCCAGCATGCGGTCGAAAAGCGCGTTGTTGCCGTCCGCCTTGAACACGCGGCCCGTCCCGGAATGAGCGAAGATGTCGGCGATCTTGCCGACCGTCACCACGTCGCGGCCGGCGGCGGTGGCAAGGTCCAGCAACGTCGGTGAAGGCGGCGGAACCGAATAGTCGCGGCGGTTTCCCGTCCGCCTGAAATCGGCCGGAGACGTGCCGACGAACGGCCGTGCGATCACTCGGCCGATGCGCAGCGGATCGATCAATTGGCGGGCGATCTCGCAGACACGGTCAAGGCGATCGAGGCCGAATGCCTCCTCGTGCGCCGCGATCTGGAACACACTGTCCGCCGATGTATAGCAGATCGGCTGCAGCGTCTCGATGTGTTCACGGCCGAGGTCGGCAATGATCTGCGTTCCGCTGGCGTGACAATCGCCGAGAATGCCCGGCAGGTCGGCGCGCCGGCACAATTCTGCGATCAGGTCGCTTGGAAAGCACGGTTGGCTGCGCGGGAAATACCCCCAATCGAACGACACCGGCACGCCGGCGAGTTCCCAATGTCCGGACGGCGTGTCCTTCCCCTTGGAGATTTCGCGCGCGCAGCCGAAACAGGCGACCGGTTTTGCGCTGCTGTCGAGGCCGGGCGGTACGCGGCCGCTCGCAAGCCGGCAGGCTTCCCCGAGGCCGAGATGCACCAGGTTGGGCAAGGCTAACGGGCCGGTGCGGGTGTCGCTTTCGGCTTTGCCGTCTGCGCAAAGTTCGGCGATATGGCCGACCGTGTCCGCGCCCTCGTCCCCATAGGCCTTGGCGTCCGGCGCGGAGCCGATGCCGACCGAATCGAGGACCAGGAGGAGGGCGCGCATGTCAGGCCATGATTCGAGCTTCGACTGCGGGTGCCGCGGCATGGTTCGGGGCGCGGACGTGATGGGAATAACGCTCGATCATGCCGGCGCAGAAGTCGGCGAACTCCTCGCTGACGAGCGGCGGGCTGGTGTGGTGAGGCGCCAGGCCGCGGTGTTCCGGAGTGAAACAGAAGGTCACCGTCACGTCGAAGTCGCCGAGAGCGTCCATCTGCCGGTCGAACCAGTCCAGGGCGTTGGGCCGGAAACTGTCGGCCCACGACAGGCCTGTGCGCAGGTGGCGCACGCCCAGCCGCTTCATCCAGGACACCGCGTCCCCCAGCCGGTGATCCTCGAAATGGAACCACTGGCAGAGACCAAGGACCGGAGCCTGCGTGGCGAATTGATCGAGCGCGAGCTTGGGCGACCCGTCTTCGCGCAACAGCCCCATGTGGAAGTGACGGTAGTACGATGACCCCTCCGCTTCCTTGTGGCGCGTGGTCGCCGGCCAAGCCTGCGGCAGATCGTAGAGGCTGTACCAGTGCAGGCGCGGGGTGAGACCGGCCAGAAGTTCGGCGGTTCGCGTCACGCCCCAAGCCTGCACCTCCTCGGCGCCGAACGACGAGACGCCCACCTCGGTCACCCAGACCGGCAGGGGCGTGACGGCGCGGATTTCGTCCAGTTTGGCCGGCCAATCGTCGATCTTCCAAAGATTCCAGTCGAGCGGGAAACCGTGTACGGCCACGGCATCGACGTGATCGAGCACCCCGCGCGCCGCCAGGCCCGTGATGAACAACGGATCGATGGGCGAAATACCGCCGAGGACGCGCGTGACATTGGCATTCGCCGACCGGATGGCTTTTCCGGCAAGGATCGCGAACTCGGCGAACTTCGCCCAGTCGGGGTCGAGCTGCGGGTCCCAATGCGACTTGTTGTTGGGCTCGTTCCAGATCATGGCGGCTTCGATCATGAGCGCGGCCCCCGCTCCGGATAGACGGCGCCGGTCTCGTAGGGCCGCTCGCCGCGCCGGCAGAAATAAATCTCGCTTTCCGGATGGGCGGTGATTTCAAAGCCCGCGCTCCGCAGCATCGCCTCAACGCAGGCGCGGTTTGGAATCCACCAGTTGGTCCAGTCCTCGGCATATTTGTGCTCGACGAAATGCAGCTTGGGATAGCTCGGATCGTCAAAATGGTGCGTCGTCCAGAAATCGTAGTCATTTTCCAGCCGGGGCAAGGCGGTGCTGCCGCGCTGCAGGGACTGGAACACCATCACGTCGTTTGCGGCGTGCTCGTAGATGAGATCGAGCGCAAGCAGCGGGTGGCGCAGGTGGTAGAGAACGCCGAGGAACAGCACGACGTCGAATTTCTCGCCCAACGCACCGATGTCGTAAACCGACATGCGGCGAAACTCGATGTCGAACCCGCTGACCTCGGCGGCGAAGCGGGCTTGTGCGAGATATTCCTCGTCGGAATCGAGGCCAAGCACCCGCATGGCGCCGCGCCGTTTCATCTCCATCGAGTAGAAGCCGGCATTGCAGCCGATGTCGAGCACCGACTTGCCGGTCAAGTCTTGCGCGAGAGCATCGGCGAAACGCCGCCATTTGATGTTGGGATAGTCGCCCAGGAAATGTGACGGCGCCGTGCTGACGCCGTTGAGATCGAGGTTGTGAAACCAGGGGCCCAATGCCTCGACCCTTTTCCTGATTTCCGCGCGCGTCAGATCGGAGGTGCTCATGACCGGACTCCTCGCTCGCCAGCAAGGATGGGCGGCGGATGACCAGCCGGCCAGCCGATCGTCAGTGCGGCGGAATCGCACGCCGGGCCGCGCGTCATCTCCGACAGCAAGGCGATCGCCGTGCGATAGCCGTTGAGCGTGCCGATGTCGACATAGGCCTCTCCGGCCTTGATGCCGATCGCGCGGCCGCCCCCGGCGAGATACGCATTGACGAGCGTGCCGACATATTCGTCGGCGCGGTGGCGCGCGAGCCAGAGCTCGCGCAATGTGCAGAACACGTTGCCCGGCATTTTGAACGCGCCCCAGATCCAGTGCGAGGACGCGTTCTGCTGCTTGACCTGGATTTCAAGCACTCGGTCGTCGGGCCCTAACGCAACCGCGTCGAAGAATTCCGGCCGCTCGACCGGAAACAAGAGGAAGGAGAGGACGTCGTCGGGGAGCTCGGCGAGGGCGCCTTTCGGAAACCAGACCGTGTCGGGCAGCCCGATCACGATGGGCTCGTTCGGAGCGACGACGCAGTTCGCACGGAAAATCGCGTCGCACAGACCGGAAGCGTTCGGTTGCACCACATAGGCGATGTCTGCGCCGCCGTAGGAATCGCCGAAATATTCGAGAATGTCCGACTTGCCGGGCGAGATGATGAAGCAAATCTTGTCGGCGCCGCCCAGGATCAGGCGCTCGAGCAGATATTCGCTCACCGCGCAGGGCCGCTCGATGCCATTGTCGACACGGCTGCCGACGGGCAGGAGCTCCTTGGAAAAGGCCAATGGTTGGATGCGACTGCCGCGGCCAGCCGCGGGAATGATTCCCCACATGTCACGCCTCCACAGGCACTCGTTGTCCAGTTTGGGGTTCAGATCGGGACCGTGCCGCCTCCAGCGCGGCGATGAGATCGACCGCTCTCTGCTCTGATGTGTGTTCGGCAAGCGTGCGCTCGCGCGCCGCGCGAGCAATGCGCACGAGTTCGCCGTCGCTCAGATCGAGCGCCGCGACCGCGCTGTCCTCGCTGTCGGCAACAATGATTTCGCTGCCGGGAGCGTAGAATTTGTCGAGCCCCTGCCAACTGTCGCTTAAGACCGGAACGCCGCAGGCCGCCGCCTCGAACAGGCGGCCGGAGGGACAAAACCCCATGCACGCCATGGGCGCGCGCGTCACGTTGAGCGTGAGGCGAGAGGACGAGTAAAAGGCCGGGTGCTCGCTGGGCGGCAGGTGACGGACGAAATAGATGTTCGAGGACCACGGAAACTGCTGCGGATATTGCGCCCCGCCGATGAGGAACCGCTGCTGCGGGCGGCGGCGCGAGGGATTGATGAAATAAGCCTGGAGCGCGGCCTGCCGGTCGGCGGAATATGTCCCGAGGTAGGAGAGACCGGACCTGTAGTGAGCGAGCGGAGCGACCGGGCGATGCACGTCCGGGTCGACATGGCCATAGAGCGGCGCCACGGTTCGGGCGCCGAGACGCGTGCGAAGCTCCGTCAAGGCGGCGCCGCCGGTGTAGCTCAAGACCAGATCGAAATCCGCGAGGCCGCGCGGTCCGACATAGGGCACCTGGTCCCCGTTCGCGAGCTGCGCAAGCGTAATGGGCGTATCGAGGTCATAGAACACGCGCAACGCATTTGTGCGCGATCCGATCTGGTCCGCCGCCGCGATGGCATCGGCACAGTACGAGGTGACGATCACCGCGTCGGCTTCCTGGCATTCCAGGCGCGCCCGCGGCAGGACGCTTTCCCAATCCGGGTAGAGCACCAACGTGCCGCCTGGCAGGCTGTGCATGTCGCGCGCGCCGGCGTAGTAGGGCACGTCCCGCTCGAAGAACACGAAGTCGTGCCGTTGCCGCGCCAGCGCCTTGCTCAACCCGCGCCAGAGGGTGGCATGACCATTGCCCCACGACGAACTGATCGTTAATCCGAAGACGACGATCTTCATGCCGCGACGAAATCCTCGATACAGTCGTTGTTGCGGACGACTTGCCCGCTTCTCTCGCGCAACACGATCGTGGTCACCGACGCCGGTGCGATCTGCACGCCAAGGAAGTCATCAGGCGACAGCGCAAGAAAATGCAGGACGGCCGCGCGTATCGGCTCGGCATGACTGACGATGACGACCTCTTTGCCGCGATACGCGTCGCCGACATGATGCAGGTGACGAAGGACGCGCCGTTGCAGCTCGCGCATGGTTTCGCCATGCGGCGGCCGGGCCTCGTTCCGCTGCGAGTTCCAGAGCTGCCATTGCGGGTCGCGCTCCAGTTCTTGGAACGAGCGGCCGGTCCACGCGCCCATGTCAAGCTCATCGACCTCCGGCACGACCTCGAGCGGCAGGCTGTGCAGGTCGGCGGTCGGTTGCGCCGTTTGACGTGCGCGCAGCTGCGGACTGGACTGCACCCTTGCAATGCTGCGCGCCGCAAAATGAGTGCCGAGAGCCTGCGCCTGTCGAATACCCGCGCCGCTCAGGCCAACGTTAGCGTCGCGTCCAACCAAAACGCGATCGACCAGGTCATGAACCGCGTGCCGCACGAAATGAATGGTGGTGGTCACGGACCAGCTTCCGGTTTCAACTGCCGTCATTGATGAACTCGATGGTGCGCGCGCGCGCCTCTCCATCGGTGAATTGCTGCGGCGGCGATTTCATGAAATAGCTGGAAGGCCCGATCAGTGCCCCGCCGATGCCGCGGTCCATCGCAAGCTTGGCGCAGCGCACGGCATCGATCACCACCCCGGCTGAATTGGGTGAATCCCAGACTTCAAGCTTCAGCTCCGCGTTCAGCGGGACGCCGCCGAAAGTCGTGCCCTCCATGCGGATATAGGCCCATTTGCGATCGGTGAGCCAGGGAACGTGGTCGCTCGGTCCCACGTGGATATTCTCCGGCGACAGCGGCACGTCGAACTGGCTGTTGACGGACTGCGTCTTCGATATCTTCTTGGAAACCAGCCGCTCGCGTTCGAGCATGTTCTTGAAGTCGGAGTTGCCGCCGAAATTGAGCTGAAAGGTTCGGTCGAGCCGGACGCCGCGTTCGCGGAACAGATTGGCAAGGACCCGATGCACGATGGTGGCGCCGACCTGGCTCTTGATGTCATCGCCGATGAGCGGGAGGCCTTTCTGCTCGAAGCGCCGCCGCCATTCCGGACGGGATGCGATGAAGACCGGGATGCAGTTCACGAACGCGCAGCCGGCTTCCAGCGCGCGTTCGGCATACCATTCGGTTGCGAGCTGCGAGCCCACCGGCAGGTATGAGACCACGACATCGGTGCGGGAATCGGCCAGTGCCGCGGCGACGTCCACTTCCGGCTCCTCGGACTCGCAAATATCCTCCCGCAAGTAACGTCCGAGCCCGTCGAGCGTCGGACCGCGCTGGACTTCGACGCCGGTCGGTTTCGCATCGGCAAACCGGCAGGTGTTGTTCGGGAATGCGTAGATCGCCTCGCTGACATCGCGTCCGATCTTGCAGTCACTTACGTCGAAAGCCGCAGAAACTTCGACATCGCGCACGCCGTAGCCGCCGAGATCCGCATTCATCAAACCGGGGATCGGCTCGTTGGCGTGCCCATTCCCGTAATAGGACAGGCCTTGAACCAGAGAGGAGGCGCAGTTGCCTACGCCAACGATTCCGATGCGGACTTTACCTGGACTGCGGACGGCGGCATCCATCTGGGTTCACAGTTCTGAAAGGCGATGGCGCGGATGCGCCGCGAGTCGTGAGGCCCCGGCAAGCCGCCTCATCATCATCTTCATCTTCTTCTTGTTCTTGTTCTTCATCTTCTTCATCCCTGCCGTCACCTTGAGCATCATCATCTTCAACGAGGTAAGTACCTTCGTAACCCGAACGTCAGATGCAAACGTTTGTTCCAGAAAGTTTGTCTTGCGACGCGCGGGTGTCGGCAAGCTCTCGCAGCGACGCTGCAACGTCTTCAACGACCGGCTGCCAGTCGCCCGGGCGCGATTGCCTGAAGAGCCGCATGGTCGGGTACCAGACGCAGTCGGTACGGTGCTTCATCCATCGCCAATCGCACGGCGTTGGAAGCAGGAGCCACACCGGCACACCGAGCGCTCCTGCGAGGTGGGCTGCACACGTGTCCACCGACACCAGAAGATCAAGATGACACAGGGTTGCCGCGAGCTCCTCGATATCCTGCGAACTTAGGTCCTGCGCAGGGATGCGTGCTGCCTCTGCCGCCGCGGGCCCGATCTGCAACGAGAAGAGTCGCGTACCCGACACTTCTGCAATCGGTGACAAGAGCCGGGCCGGGATCGAGCGGCTGTCATCCCACTGACCCGCGCGCCACACCAACCCGACAGAAAATTTATTTCCGGACCTCGGCAGCCGGTCTTTGCCCAGATCGGGAAAGAGATAGGGCACCGCGCAGGCCACCGTGTGCTCGTGCACGCGCAAGGCATGGGCCAGCTCCATGCACTCGATGTTGGCATCGAAGGCGACGTCGGGGGTGCCGTCATGGAGCGGTATGACGTGATCTACTCCGCGCGCAGTCCGCACAAGCCGCATTAGCGGCTGCTGCACCCATACGATGACTGCGTCGGCAAGCCGTCGCAGGGGCGCCGCAAAGCGGATGAACTGAATGGTGTCTCCCAAGCCGTGATAACAGCGCACGAGCACGCGCTTGCCAGCGAGCGGTTCGCCGTTCCAGATGCTCTGAAGGTGGCGCGGCCCGGTGTGTGGCGGGTCGCCGCGAGCGAGGCGCGCTCTGAGACAGGCATCACTGATGGTCCAGGCGCTCGCGAAGTCGCCCGCTCGCATCGCCTCCATCCATGGATCGCCCGGCGAGCCTGATGGGGGGGAATCCGTCATGAAGGCCCTGGGGCTCGCCAAGGTGCGATTCACGGTTCACCCGGGGCCACTCTTCAGCCGCTCGGCGTTGGCCGCAACGTCGTGCTCGAACTGCGCTTTATTGCCAATCCGAATCCAGGAATCGCGCAGTTTTCGGAACATCGCTTGCAACTTCCCGTCGTCGGTGGCCTTGGCGTGAGCCTCACAAGCTGCGGCTTTTTCCCAAGCCTCGTCCCTTTGCTGTCCCACGGCACCCTCCATTCTGGCGGACAGTTCGTGCTGAACAAATGCCAAAGCCGTCGCCGGGTTCCACCGTTTCCGGCGCATGCGACGTTGCGGATAGCCGTGTCCACGCGCTTTCCTTGCGGCGCCGGCGGACGCCAATTCTGCGCATGAGCGTCGGCAGCGCGGGACGATTGACCGCCCTGTGGCAGACGCCTAACTCAGGTCCATGTCCTGGCGTTTGCGTCACCGTCCTCCGGCGGACTTCATTGAACCGTGCCTGCCGATCGCCGCGCTACGCGCGCCTGCCGGCGACGTTTGGCTGCACGAGATCAAGCACGACGGTTATCGGATGATGGCGCGCCGGGACGACAAGGGCGTCAGGCTCTACACGCGCCACGGCTTCAACTGGACGTCGCGATTCCCGCTCATGGCCGCGGCGATCGGGCTCCTGCCGGTCAGGTCGTGCCTGATTGATGGCGACGCCGTGGTCTGCGACGACCGCGGCATCGCCAACTTTGGATTATTGCAGAGTCGCGAGCACGACAATCGCGTGTGTCTCTACGCCTTCGACCTCATCGAGGTGAACGGAGCCGATCTGCGGCGAGAGCCGATCGAGGACCGTAAGCAAATTCTCGCTCAGCTTGTGCGCAAGGAGCACAACGGCATTCGAGCCAACGGCCACCTCGACGGTGACGGCGAAAAAGTCTTCCACCACGCCTGCAAGATGGGCCTCCAAGGTGTCGTCTCGAAACGGCGCGGCTCGCCTTACCGCTCCGGCCGCTCCTACGACTGGATCGTGAGCAGGAACCCGGAAAACGCATCGGGACGGCGTGAGGACGATGAAGATTGGGAGGAATGAGCCTCCCCGATCGGAGCAAGGGCCCGATCAGGGCCGGCGTGCATATTGAAAGGGCTCACCGGCCGGCACGATGGTCTTGCCGATGGGCCAGAGTGCCAGACCTGCCAGCTTCAAGTGCGCCCATGCGAAGGGGATGCCTATGATCGTGACCGCGAGGGCGACCGCGGTGATGAGGTGTCCAAGCGCCAGCCACCAGCCGGCGAGCACAAGCCACACCAGGTTTCCGAGAAAGCCCAGCGCACCGGTGCCGATATCCGCGCGGCCGGTATGGCCGGCCCGGGACACCGCTTTCTGGCCGAACGGCAGCAGCGTGTAAGACGCGATGTTGAGGGCCGCGCGCGCCCAGGGCAGGCCGATGATGGTGATCGCCATGATGACGGCCGCGATCACCCAGCCGATGGCCATCCAGAGGCCGCCAAAGACGATCCAGAGCACGTTGAGCAAAACCGAGAGCACGGGCATGGCATTTCATCCGCTCGAGATCATGCATTCCAACGCAAGATCTAGGTATTGCGCGTGTCGTCCGCCAGTTGCCCCGCAAAACGGTCGCACCTTGATCCGGAGGAGGAAGCGGCAGCGCACCGGCGTCTGGCCTACAGCTCGATCGACGCCCGTCTCAGGCACCGAGCCCGGCGGGAACCATTGCAATCCGATCGGCCGATCACCACTTTTCGCGACTGAAAGGACCTGTCGTGACCAGCACTGACCACGTGAGCTTCGACTTCCGGCTTGGCGAGTCCCGCAGCGAACGGCTCGCGCGGCTCGATGCGCTCGCGGCCTTGCTCGACACCGCCTTCATCATTCCCGGCACCAATATACGCTTCGGGTTCGACGCGCTCGTTGGGCTTGTTCCCGGGATCGGGGATGCAGTCACCACCGCGATCTCACTTTACATCGTCCACGAAGCCCGCCAGCTTGGCGCACCGGGCCATCTCATCGCGCGGATGCTGGGCAACGTCGTCGTAGACGGCCTTGTGGGCAGCATCCCGCTTCTCGGCGACGCATTTGATGTCATGTGGCGTTCCAACGTGCGAAACATGCGCCTCCTGCGGGGGTGGATGGACGCGAGGGCTTGAGGTGACCGTGTCGACACCGCTGATCGTGTCCATACCGCACCGGCTCGGCAAGGAGGAGGCGCTCCGTCGCTTGCGCTCCGGCCTCGGTGCCGTACGGGCAAACTACGCCCAACTGATCGCGATCGAAGAGGAAATGTGGACTGGAAACCATCTGGCATTTCGCGTGCGCTCCGTCGGACAGGCGGCCGCGGGAACAATCGACGTCGAAGACGATCATGTCCGGCTCGAAGTCACACTTCCCTGGCTCCTCTCCGTCTTGGCGGACAAGCTTACGCCGATGATCCGCAAGGAGGGGACGCTGATGCTGGAACACAAATAGCCCGGTCCCGCGAGCTTGAATAACGCGGCGCACTTGGCGCCGATGCAAGGTGCGGCACAAGCTGCTGCCCGGGGCTGAAGAGCGGTCCGTGATTCCCTGGTCCCTGATCGACACGGCACGCGTGCCTGGCGGCGACGGCGAACTCCGCCTCATGCGGCGTGGCACCGAATTTTCGATCATGTTGGATCACAACGAGCTGATGAACAGCCGCCGCAGCGGCTCCGAAGAGGCGCTCGCGACGGTCGCTTGCGGGAGAATTCAAGGCCGCACGCGGCCGCAGGTCTTGATCGGTGGCTTGGGCATGGGCTTCACGCTGCGTGCTGCGCTTGCCGTCCTCGGAACCGAGGCAAGGATCGTCGTCGCCGAACTGGTGCCGGCCGTCGTGGCATGGGCCCGTGGTTCGATGGTGGAGGTCTTCGGCCAGAGCCTGGCCGATCCGCGCGTCAGCATCCGAGAGGCAGACGTCGGCCATCTGATGCGGTCTGGCCGCTCGGCGTTCGATGCGATCCTGCTCGATGTCGACAATGGTCCCGGGGGACTTACCCGAAAAGCCAATGATACGCTCTATGACGTGCCAGGATTGGCCGCCGCTCACGCGGCGCTCTGTCCCGGCGGCATACTGGCGGTCTGGTCGTCGGGTCCGGACCGGGAGTTCACCCGACGACTTCGCAAGACTGGTTTTGACGTGGATGAGGTGAGGGTCCGCGCCAAGGGACGGCGCGGGTCGCGGCGCGTCATCTGGATCGCGACCCGCGCGACCCGCTGACAATCATACGTTTGACGATCATATGTTTATTGCATTCGCCGAGGGCAGCAATCCCCGTGCAAGTGGCAAGTGCCGCGCTCCGAAGAGACGGCCTGTTTAGCGCCGTTCGGTCGTCTCGCAGGGCGCGAACAGGCTCTCTACGGATCGGGCCGATGGCTGTTCACAGGGATGGGTCGGGACCGCGCTCATCAGGGTACCGACAGCGACGAAGCCGCCCAGCACGACGGCACCGAGAATTGCAATGGCGATCGGGGCTCGCATCACCGGCTCCTTGCGGCTTGCCCCCATCATCAACTGTCGGGGCGGCGCCTTCGTTCCCGCTGCCGCCGCAGCGAAATCCGCACGGTTGCGCCATCGCGGAACGAGCGGCCCGGCGCGGCGAAAATGGCAAGCCTGGATCGCTTCGAACAGGTCGGCGAGGCGATGCGCGCTCCGCTTTGCGGCGGCGCCAGCGGGATTGAGTGGGCAAGTTGCCACCGCTATCATTCGCCAGCGTAGAAGAAAAAAACAGGTCTTGGGAAACGACGGGCCGCTCGGCTGCCAAAATGGCGGCCATCGAGCCCGTATTGAGGAGGATCGTCAATGCTATCCACCAGACATAGGGTGACGGCAGCTCTCACCGTCTCGGTCTGCTTGTTCAGCGCGAATGCAGGAGCATTCGATGAATCGAAATATCCTGATTTCGCGGGCCAGTGGGCCAGGACAGGCGGTGTTCAATGGGATCCCACCAAACCGCGAGGGGCCGCACAGCAGGCGCCGCTGACGGCGGAATATCAGGCCATCTATGAGGCCAACCTGGTAGACCAGGCCAAAGGCGGGCAAGGCACCGATCCGACCTTCAATTGCATTCCGGACGGCATGCCGCGCGCGATGAACGTGGTCTCTCCCATGGAGATCGTGATCCAGCCGAAAACCACATTCCTGATCATCGAATATTTGAGCATGCTTCGCCGCATCTTTACGGACGGCCGCGATTTTCCCAAGGATTTCGAGCCGTCGTTCATGGGCTATTCGATCGGGACGTGGGTCGATGAGGACGGTGATGGCCGTTACGACGTGCTCGAAATCGAGACCCGCCTGCTGAAAGGCCCGCGCGTCTATGAACCCACCGGCATTCCTCTGCACGAGGACAATCAAACCGTCGTCAAGGAGCGGATATTCCTCGACAAGGGCGATCCGAACATCCTGCATGACGAAATCACCACCATCGATCATGCTTTGACACGGCCGTGGACGGTGACGAAGAACTACCGGCGCGAGCCCGAACCGGTCTGGGTCGAATCGGTATGTGCAGAGGGAAACAACCATCTGCGCATCGGAAAGGACATGTATATGTTGAGCGCGGACGGCTACTTGATGCCTGCCAAAAAGGATCAGCCGCCGCCGGATCTGAAATATTTCAATCAGTCCCGGAAGTGAAACTCACGCCAGGTCCTGCCGTGTTGCCGATCGCAGTCGGGACGTCTAGCGCGGGCCTTGCTTTGGGATCGCGCCGTATTCGAGCGGGCGGGGCGTCGGCTTCAGCCGCTCGCCCAGATAAGCGAGCGCGCAGCCGCCGAGGCCTCCGAGCATAAGCGAACCCAGCAGAACGATCAGCAGTCGCGGCGGCCAGTTGCGATCGCGGGGCGGCTGGGCGTCCGACAGGATGCGCACGTTTGCGCTGTCGAGGTGTTCCAGCTCGCGAGTTTCTCGCGCGCGTGCGAGGAACGATTCGTACACCGCCCGGCTCGCCTCGACCTCGCGTTCGAGCTCGCGCAGCTTGACGAACGCCATGTTCGTATCCAGGGCGCCTCGCTTGAGCCCGTCGAGCCTGCGGCTCAGCGCGTTCTCGTTGGCGAGCGCGCGCTCGTAGTCGATGCGGTTGGCCTGTCCGACGCGGCCGATCTCCTCGCTGATGAGCCGCTGGACATTGCGCACCTGCGCGCGGGCTTCGATGACGTAGGGGTGGCGCGGGCCGAGCTCGGCCGTCAAGGTCGCTTCCTGGCGGGCGACGGCGGCGTACTGCTCGCGCAGCCGGCCGACCGTGTTCGATTGCACCGCTTCCGACGTGTTGCCGTTGTCGGCGCCGTTTCGCTGCTGCTGCACGGTCTGATCGTATCGCGACTTGGTCTCGGCGGTGCGTCCCTGGGCGGCGATCAATTGATTGGTGAGCTCCGCCAACTGCTGCTCATGCACGAGCCGTCCGCCGGCGCCGACGATGTTGTTTTCAGATTTATATTTTTCGGCAAGCTCCTCCGCCCGCCGCACCCGGCTTTGCAGCTCGGTCAAGCGAGACGATAGTGATTCGGTGACGCGCCGTGCGGCCTGGGTGCGGGCGGCGGCCTGCTCCTCGAGAAAGGCTTGCGCGATGGCATTCGCGATGCGCGCGGATTTCTGCGGGTCGTTGCTGTCGACCATCAGGTCGACCACATAGGTGCGCTCCGTGCGCTTGGCAGTCACTTTGCGCTGGAGGGCTCGCAACGCCGCGAGGCTTTCATCGCTGGCATGCTGGTCGGCGGAGACGAGACCGATGGCGACCTTGAGCGACGGGATGAAGTCGGTAAATCCCAATAAAGCGCCGCTGCCGAATTCGGGATCCTGAGCCAGCCGCTCGCGCTCGATCACGCGACGCAGAACCTTGTCGGATGTCAGGACGCGCGTCTCGCTTTCGACCTGGATGACGTTGGCATCCGCCGTCTGCGCAGGCTGGTTCAGGGCCTTTTCGACGACGCGCAGTTCCAGCGGGCTGATCATGATCTGCGCGACGGCACGGTAGCGAGGCATCACCACCATGCTGAACAGCACGCCGAGGATCACCGAAGAGGCCACGCTCGCGACGATCAGCTTCTTGCGGCGCCCGAGGAAGCCGAGATCCAATCCCAGCGCCTGGAGTTGCTCTCGCACCTGCGGCGTCAGGATCCGTTCCGGCACCGGCGCCGGTTGGATGCGCTCGGGCGCGGCAGGCGCCTGGACGCGGTCGGACGGCGGAAGCGGAGCGCGCGTCGCAAGCGCCTCACGGCTGACCGGAACGCTCGGAGTGAAGCTCTTCGGATCCTGAAACATGCCAAACTCTCTGAACGACGATGCAGGAAGCCTGCATGCAGATGCACGGCACGACCGTGACGCCGGAAACGCTGGAGCGCGATGCCGGGGTTCGGCGTCAAGAATTCGCTCGTGAGTATCTACGCACTCTGCGCTGGAAACAGAAACGGACTGACGTATTAGCGTTAATTCGGCCCGCTCCGATGCGTGCCGGCAACGGCGTCGATCACCACATCCTCAGAGCCGCATCTGGCCGCTCTGGATGCGGCGATAGCGCGTTGCGTCAAGTGGTAAAAAAGTCTGCTGCGCGGGGTCGTGGACATAGACCGGGTCGGCGCCGGGTCCGTAACCCTCGAGTGCGAGATCGTTTTTGCGGTGCTTGAAGGTCGATGTGATCTCGATTGCGCCGCGCACGCGCAGGAACACGGGCCAGGCATAGGCCGGCAGGCGGGCGGCGAGGTGGGCGCGAAACGCCCCCAGATCGAGCGCGCCGCCGCATACCACGCTCGCCATTCCAGCGCGGCCTTCATGGCCGGGAACGGCTACGCCGTAGACGGCGGCCTCGGCGACGCCCGGAAATGCCGTGATCACCTCTGAGACTTCGGAGGTCGACACGTTCTCGCCCTTCCAGCGGAAGGTGTCGCCGATGCGGTCGACGAAATAATAGTAGCCCTGGTCGTCCTTGCGCATCAGGTCGCCGGTGCGGAACCAGGCGTCGCCGCGTGCAAACACGTGGCGAAGAATCTTGCACTCGCTGTCCGCCTTGCTGGTATAGCCCTCGAAGCGTCCGCCCACGTTCGAGTGTTCCTCGGCAATCTTCCCGATCGCTTCACCGGTTTCGTTCACGGCGCAACGAATACACAAGCCGTCCTCATCGCGGACCGGTTCGCCGGTATCGACATCGAACTTCACCAGTGCGGTCGGCGAGCGATGCGCCAGGAACGGTGGAATGCGGCCGATGGCGCCGGGCTTGCCCTCGACGTTGAACATCGTGACGTTGCCCTCGGAGGCGGCATAGAATTCCAAAATCTTGGGAATCCGGAAGCGGCTCTTGAATTCATCCCACACGTCGGGCCGCAGCCCGTTGCCGCAGCAGAGCCTGATGCGGTGCTTCGTCTCGCTTGGATGGGGCGGCGTGTTCACCAGATAGCGGCACAGCTCGCCGATATATTGGAACAGCGTGCAGTCGTAGCGCACGACGTCGTCCCAGAACTCGCGCGCGGAAAACTTCTCCCGGATCACCACCGAGCCGCCATTGACCAGGACCGCGCCGGTCGCCACCACGCCGCCGACGCTGTGATACATCGGCAGGCAATTGTACATGCGGTCGCTCGGGCGGGTGCCGATCATGCCCGCGAACCAGCAGCTCCAGGTCATCAGCCGGTGATGGCTCACCTTGGCGGCCTTCGGCAGACCGGTGGTGCCCGAGGTGTAGATGCAGAGCGCGCAGTCCGCGGTGGTCACCGGCGGATAGCCGGTGCCCGCAAGCGCTGCGCCGGCACCGTCGATCTCGCGCGCAATGTCGGGATATTCCGCGCCGCCATCGCCGTGCGACCAGACCTTTGCGGTGGATGCCAGATGGGGCCGCGCGCCGGCAAAGGCGGCGAGCAGCTCCTTGCCGACGATGATGTGCTTTGGTGCGACGATATCGACGCAATGCGCGAGCGAAGCGCCGACGATATTGGTGTTGAGCAGCGACACGATGCCGCCGACGCGCGTGATGCCGAGCCAGAAGGCCAGGTATTCCGGGCAGTTCGGCATCAGCAGGCAGACGACGTCGCCCTTGACGAGGCCGTGCCGGAGCGCCCAGCGGGCATAGCCGTGCGAACGGTCCGCCAGCGCGCGATAGCTCAGGCTCCCGTGATCCGAGATCAGCGCCGGCGCGTCCACGAAGCGATCGGCCAGATCGTCGATCACGGCCGGCAGGATGCGGGTGGGCGATCTGGCGATCGGCGCCGTCATCTCGAGTGCACGCAGCCAGCCGTTGGCAACCGCGCGGGTTTCCGGGACGACGTTCGTTTCGGCGCTGTCGGAACTCATCGCTTGGATGTGGCAAAGCAGCCCAGCCGTGGCAAGCGCGAACCATCGTTAATCGTGAATGAAGATTTGCGCGGTTAGGCGCCGCGCGATCACTGCGAGCGGGTTGCCATCGCCGCGCGAACGCACGCTTAACAATTAGGGTTAGCGTCTTTGATTCCAATTTGGCGCGATGAATGGCTTGGTGACGCCGCCTAAGCATGAGAAACCACTGCCGCAGCCGCGCAATACCGACACGCGAGCCTTCCGAATCGGACGTTCAGGTGGAAGCATGAGAAGCGAGACCATCGCAATCCACAGCGGTTACGACACCGACCCCACCACCAAGTCCGTGGCGGTGCCGATCTATCAGACCGTTGCTTATGAGTTCGACAGCGCCGAGCACGGCGCGGCCCTGTTCAATCTCGAGGCCGAAGGCTACCGCTACAGCCGCATCGGCAATCCGACCAATGCGGTGCTGGAGCGGCGCGTCGCCGCGCTGGAAGGCGGCGTGGACGCCCTCAGCGTGAGCTCGGGACAGGCGGCCCTCAATTACGCGGTGCTCAACGTCACCGAGCTTGGCTGCAACATCGTCTCGGTCCCGCAGCTCTACGGCACCACGCACACGCTGTTTGCCCATCTACTTCCCAGCCAGGGAGTCACCGTCCGATTTGCTGAATCGGATCGCGCCGACGCCATCGAGACGCTGATCGACGACAAGACCAAGGCGGTGTTCTGCGAGACCGTCGGAAACCCGGCGGGCAACATCTGCGACATCGCCGAGCTTGCCCGGGTGGCGCACCAGCACGGCGTTCCCCTTATCGTCGACAATACGGTCGCGACGCCGATCCTGCTCAGGCCGATCGATCACGGCGCCGACGTGGTCGTGCATTCGCTGACCAAATTCATGGGCGGACACGGCACGACGATGGGCGGCATCATCGTCGACAGCGGCCGCTTCCCGTGGAAGACGCATGCCGACCGCTTTCCCATGCTCACGCGTCCCGACCCCTCCTATCACGGGCTTGTCTATACCGAGCACTACGGCGAGGCCGCCTATATCGCGCGCTGCCGCAGCGTCTATCAGCGCACGACCGGCGCCGTGTTGTCGCCGTTGAGCGCGTTCCTGCTGTTGCAGGGCATCGAAACTGTGGCCTTGCGCATCGAGCGCCATGTCGAGAATGCCAGGAAGGTCGCCGAGTTCCTGCGCGGTGACCCGCGCGTGGAATGGGTCAATTACGCGGGCTTTGCGGACAGTCCGTACCATGCGCTGGCGCAGAAATACCTGGGCGGCCGGGCCTGCTCCTTGCTGACGTTCGGGGTGCGCGGCGGGTTTGCGGCCGGCACGAGATTCTACGATGCGCTCGGCCTGATCAAGCGCCTGGTCAATATGGGCGACGCCAAATCGCTGGCCTGCCATCCGGCGTCCACTACCCACCGGCAGATGTCGCCACAGGAGCAAGCGAACGCCGGCGTGCGGCCCGAGATGATCCGCCTGAGCATCGGGATCGAGCATATCGACGACATCATCGCCGATCTGCGCCAGGCCCTCGATGCGACCGAGATGGATGGGCGCAACATGCTGGCCGCGGAATAGTCGTCGTCGCTGTGTCGGAGTAGCCCTGATGCCTGTGCTGTTGAAGCGGGGTCCGTGCGGAACCTCCAGTGCCGATTGCATCGACATCGGGCTGGTCAACAACATGCCGGACGCGGCGTTGGAATCGACCGAACGGCAATTTGTTGCGTTGCTGGGCGCGGCCACCGGCAAATTCACGGTGCGCCTGAGCCTGTATTCGCTGCCGGACCTGCCGCGGTCGGAGACCAGCCGGCGCTATCTTGACAGTTCCTATTGCGACGTCGTCGAGCTCTGGTCCAGCAAGCTCGACGGGCTTATCGTGACCGGAACGGAGCCGCGCGCGCCGATGCTGCGGGATGAACCCTATTGGGTCACCCTCGCGCGCATTGCGGACTGGGCCGACGACAACGCGGTCTCGGTCGTCTGGTCGTGCCTGGCCGCGCACGCGGCGGTTCTGCACCTCGATGGTCTCGAGCGTCATCTGCTCGCCGACAAGCGCTTCGGGCTGTTCGAATGCGCGAAGGCCGCCGATCACCCCTTGACGAGCGGCGTTCAAGCGGGACTGCAGATACCGCATTCGCGCTGGAACGAGCTGCGCGAGGATGAATTGAGGTCGTGCAACTACACTGTTCTTACCAGGTCGGCCGAAGCCGGCGTGGATACGTTCATCAAGCAGCGAAAGGCGCTCTCGCTGTTCTTTCAAGGCCATCCGGAATACGACGAGCGCGCGCTCCTGCGCGAATATCGTCGCGACATCGGCCGGTTCCTGAAGTGGCAGCGGGAGACCTATCCGGGGATGCCGCATGGATATTTCGAGGAGAACGCCGCGACCGAACTGGCAGCCTTTCGCGAGCGGGCGCTTGCGGACCGCCGCGAGGCATTGCTCGACGACTTTCCCTCGGCGGTCGTGGAGGGCGCGCTGAGGCCGCTGCGTGGCGCACCGGCCGTGCAAATCTACCGGAACTGGCTGTCGCATCTGGTGTCGCAAAGGGCCGGACGGTCCGGCGGCAGGGCGCCTGTCGGCGCGCCGCGATTCCGCCGTGCTGCGCCATCATTATCCTCCGCAGGCGCCGGCTGAAGGCCGCAACCGATCATGGATCGTCGAGCGCACGGGCTTGAGCGGATCAAGGCGAAAGGCCAAATCACATGCTGACGATGAAAAAGGATCGCGCTGACGCCCAGCCGCGGCCCTCGGCGGCCGCGAGCGTCAGAAATATCGCGGTTTCAAAGACCTGGACCTTCTTCGAGGGCGACTGGCACGACGGCAATGTGCCGATCATGGGCGCGCGCACGCATGCCGCCTGGCTCGGCTCGATGGTGTTCGACGGGGCGCGCGCGTTCGAGGGCGTGGCGCCGGACCTCGACCTGCATTGCGCGCGCGTGAACGCCTCGGCGCACAATTTCCTCTTGAAGCCGCTGGTGTCGGCCGACGATTGGCTCGGGCTGATCGCTGACGGGCGCAAGCGCTTCGACAAGAACGCCGAGCTCTACATCCGCCCGATGTACTGGGCCGAGACCGGCGCGCCCGGCGGCGTCCGCCACGACCCGGATTCCACCCGCTGGTGCCTGTGCATCTACGAGGCGCCGCTGCCGATACCGGGGCCGAGCGCGATCACGCTGTCGCCATTCCGGCGTCCGACCGCCGAAAGCGCGCCCGTCGACGCCAAGGCCGGATGCCTCTATCCGAACAACGCGCGGGCGCTCATCGAGGCGAAGACGCGCGGCTTCGACAACTGCCTCATGCGCGACATGCTCGGCAATGTCGCGGAGCTCGGAACCGCGAACATCTTCATGGCCAAGGATGGCGTGCTCTTTACGCCGGCGCCGAACGGAACCTTCCTGAACGGGATCACCCGCCAGCGCATCATCACGCTCTTGCGTGACGGCGGGGTCGAGGTGGTGGAAAAGACCTTGACCTATGCCGAGTTCCAAAGCGCCGACGAAATCTTCTCGACCGGAAACTACTCCAAGGTCGCGCCGGTCACCCGCATCGACGACCGCGAGCTTGGCATCGGGCCGCTCTACCGCAAGGCGCGCGAGCTCTACTGGGCCTTCGCGCACGGGTGACGATGAACGTCTATCGCTGTCCGCTCGTCCCCGCGAAAGCCGGACCCAGATTTGGTGACGGCGCACCGGCAGATGTAAGGTCTGGATTCCCGCTGCGCGGGAATGAGCGGAGGCGTGAATCAGGCTGATGGAACAATGCGTTATCGGTCCTGCGCCGCCAGCGCCCGCGCCCGGATCTGGGAGAGCGTCATCGTCGGCGTGATCGCCTCCGGATCGATCTTGAGATGAACGATCGCGGGCTGGCCTGATGCCTGCGCGGCCCTGAACGCTGCGCCGAAGTCCTCGGTCTTCTCTACCGTGACGCCGAAGCCGCCGAACGCGCGCGCATAGGCGCTGAAATCTGGATTTCGCAGCCCGGTCCCCGACACGCGGCCGGGATATTCGCGCTCCTGGTGCATGCGGATGGTGCCATAGCAGCCGTTGTCGCAGATGATCACCACGATCGGCAACTCGTACTGAACCGCGGTCATGAATTCCTGACCGTTCATCATGAAGTCGCCGTCGCCGTTCACCGAGATGACGGTCCGTTCCGGGTAGAGACGCTTCATTGCGATCGCCGACGGCATGCCGTAGCCCATCGACGCCGAGGTCGGCGCAATATGCGTGGCGAAGCGGCGGAAGCGGTAGAAGCGGTGGATCCAGGCGGCGTAGTTGCCGGCGCCATTGCACAGGATGGCGTCGCTGGGCAGGTTCTCGCGCAGCCACACCATGACGGTGCCGAGATTGACGCTGCCGGGCTGTTCGGTCGGCGCCTGCGTCCAGTCCAGGAAATCGCAGTGCGCGGCGTTCGTTTGCTCGCGCCATGGACGGCGTTGCGTTGGCTGCCAGCCGTCCACGACCTCGGCGAACGCAGTCGGGGACGCGTGGATCGCGAGATGCGGCCGATAGACCCGGCCAAGCTCCTCCGCGCCCGGATGGACATGGACCAGCGTCGTCTGCGGCCCGGGGATATCGATGAGCGTATAGCCCTGCGATGCCAGTTCGCCGAGCCGCCCGCCGATGAGCACGATCAGGTCGGACGCCTTCAGGCGTGCGATCAATTTGGGATTGGGGCCGATGCCGAGGTCGCCGGCGTAGCAGGGGTGCAGCGGATCGAACAGCGGCAGCCGACGGTAGCTGGTCACGACTGGAAGCGCATGGCGCTCGGCGAAGCGCGCGATGGCGGCGGTGGCGCCCTCCGACCAGCGGGTGCCGCCGAGGATGAGTATGGGCCGCTCGGCCTGCGCCAGCAGCGTCGCCAGCTTCGCCATCTCCGGCTGGCCGGGCCAAGTCTCGACCGGCTCGAACGGCGGCGCGTCCGCGACCGCAATCCGCTCGGTCAGCATGTCCTCGGGCAGGGCGATGACGACCGGTCCGGGCCGGCCGCTGGTCGCGGTATAGAACGCGCGCGACACGATCTCGGGCACGCGGGCCGCGTCGTCGATCTCGGTCACCCACTTTGCCATGCCGCCGAAGGTGGCGCGGTAGTCGAGCTCCTGGAAGGCCTCGCGCTCCCTGGTCTCGCGCGCGACCTGGCCGACGAACATGATCATCGGCGTCGAGTCCTGGCGCGCAATGTGAATTCCCGGCGACGCATTGGTCGCGCCCGGACCGCGGGTCACGAAGCAAACGCCCGGCCGCCCGGTCGCCTTGCCGACCGCCTCCGCCATCATGGCCGCGCCGCCTTCCTGGCGGCAGACCGTCACGGCGATGTCGCGGTCATGAAAAGCATCGAGCACGGCGAGATAGCTCTCGCCGGGGACGCAAAAGACGTGGCGCACGCCGTTGTTGATCAGTTGATCGACCAGCACCTCGGCGGCGGTGCGCATGGTGTCTTTGGCGCGCATCGGAACGCTCTTTTCGCGCCGCCCCGCTCAGAGTCCCAGGGCGCCGCGGACGCCCGCGGGCCATAGCCGCAGCTCGAGCCCATGCGTCCAGAACAGCGCCAGGACGAGCCGGTCGATGCCGAACGCGACGCAGCCCGAATGCGCGACCTCGCCGGCCGCATTGTGCAGGCCCCAGGTGGTGCCGAAATGATCGCGGTGATAGTTGAAGCTCATGCAGGCCGTGGGTGCCTCGGCCGAGCGCAGCGGAACCAGCAGCTCGAACTTCAGCGACTGTTCGACCTGGCTCGCCGCCATCATCTTTCCGCCGCGGCCGAAGAATGGATCGCTCGCCTGCTCGATGCGATAGGGCAGGCCGATCTGGTCGGCAATGCCTTGCGCGCGCGTCATCCAGCGCTCGCGGAAGTCGGCGATCTGCCTGGGCGTGGCGATGCAGACATACTCACGCATCCGGAACGACTGCAGGCGGTCGAGGTGCTTGGAGGGCTCGCGCCGGAAGCAGTCGCAGGACACGTCGAACTTGAGGCCTTCCGCCGGCACCGGGCCGCGGCCGGCCGCGAGCGGATAGATCGGGTAGCAGGCGGCCGGGCTCAGCACCAGATCGGCCGGTGCGAGTGCCGGCGCCCAGTCGCGGCCGGTTTCGAATTTTTCCACCACCGTGCGGATATCGGCTTCGCTGCCGTGCAGGCAGCTCACGCAGCCAAGCAGATGCGGAAAGCTCTTCAGGTACCCCGACTTCTCCACCTGGTGCCGGCTCATGACGGGCGGAAACCGCAGGACTTCCGTGCCGGCCTCGCGATGGCGCGTGATCAGGCCGGCGAGTCCTTCGACCACGCGCTCGAACAGCGCCGTTCGCGCGTAGACGCCATCGCTCCCCATCGGCTGGAACAACTCGGGGACGATCGTATCGAGCGGGTCCTTCTGCTCGATCGGGTTCTTGACTGCGATATTCATCGGGTTTTGTCCTCCTGCACTGTGGCTCAGTCCCGCAACGTGGTGGGTACCCCGGTCAACAGCGACGCGTTGGCGACATTCGCGAGGATGCGGTCGTTGTTGATCATGATCGGCGACGACAGCACGTCGCGAAGGTGCCGTCCGACGCTGAAGTCGCCGTCGTTGCGGTAGCCCGACAATCCGCACGCCTGCAGCGAGCTCATCACGGTCGCGATGGCGAGCTCCGAGGCGTTGACCTTGAGCAGGTTCATCGCGGTCTGGAAGTCGACCGTTTCGAGCGCGCGCTCGTCCTGCGACACCGCCTCGAACCGCGCCAGCGACGACGCCACGAGGGCGCGCAGCGTCCGCAGCGTGGCGCTCGCGCGGGTGAGATGGGTGGCGCCGGGCGGAAGCTGCCCGCCCGCACGGCGCGCCGCTTCGCGCACGAACAGCCGCGCGCGCTCGACCGCGCCGGCGGCGACGCCGGTCCACGCGCTGCTCCAGGTCAGGTGGGCGACCGGCATCATGGTCTGCACATGAATGCCTTCGTACGGATCGGGCAGCACCTGGTCCGGCTCGCCGGTCGCCTTGAGCTTGAAGCCCGCGCTGCAGGTGCCGCGCATGCCGAGCGTGTCCCAGCCGATGATGCGCTCGAGCGAATAGTCCTCCTTCAGGAACACGACCAGGACCTGATCGGATGCCGATGCCTCGGGCGAGCGGCGCGCCGTCGTCACCACGCCGTCCGCTTCCGCGCCATAGGAGATCACCGTTGCGTCGCGCGTGAGCGAAATGCGCGAGCCCTCCTGCTCCACAGGCGCCGCGCTCTTGCGCACGTCGCCGCCGGCCGAACCCTCGGTGGTCGAGGACGCCATCAACAGTTGCTCGGCATCGATCCGGCGCAGCAGACGCTGGTGCCAGGCGCTGTCGCGTGCGTGCCGCGTGATGCATGCGATCTTGGTTTGATGCATCGCATAGATCATCGCGGTCGAGGCGCAAGCCCGACCGAGCACGTAGCAGACCTCGGCAACGTCGGAGATGCCGGCACCTTCGCCGCCGAGCTCATGAGGGACCATGATGCCCAAGAGCCGCTCCGACCGGGCCGAGGCGATCGCTTCGGCCGGAAAGCGCGCGTCATGGTCCACCGTCATGGCATGCTTCGCCGCGACCGCCGCGACCGCGTCGGCGCGCGCCCTGAGGTCGGCAGCATTCGCCGCGAATGCGGTGACCGGGACGATCTTGCCCACCGGAACCGTTGCGTCGTTCGTGAGCCGGGGGTGTTGGATGGTCGTGCTTCGGACGTTCATCGATGGGCCCGCCGTTGGGTTGCTCTCTGTGGTGAATCGATCACGTGATTTGCGGCCTCTGACGGGTGCCGCGCTCTCGGCAAGAGTTAAACGATTGCGTCGAATGCGTCTGTAGAATCGGCCGCGGCGACGAAGCATTTGTGCGGTAAAGGTTACTGTCAGAACGCGTTGCGCAATGGTGATGCCGTCTGCACAGTTTTTGCGCGCTCGATCTCCTCCATCCTCGCAGATCAAGCGTTTCAGCGTCATCTCTCGGGCGAGAATGTGTCTGCAAAGCGCGAGGGTTAATGCGCCGCGCGATCGCCGGCAACATTGACGAGCGGAGTTTATTGCAATTACAAACGCGACCTGCGATCAGCGCGCAGTCGCGTTTTTGCCGCACAGAAAAATCGAGAATGCCATGACGAATGTCGATGTCGCCGTCTCAGCAACAGAGCGGCTTTCCACCAAGGACCGGATCGCCGATCTGATTTTCGAGATTCTCGAGCGGCGTTCCATCAGCAAGAAGGTCTCGGCTGACGACGACCTTCGCGAAATCGGCCTGTCGTCGCTGGACATGGTCAATCTCATGCTTGCGGTCGAGGCCGCGTTCGATCTCACCATCCCTGAAAACGACATGACGCCGCAGAACTTCCGCTCGATCTCGCGCATCGAAACGCTGGTCGCGGCATTGCGTGACAAGGCCTAGGCGGCGAGCTGGCGCCAGCACTCAATTGACCATGTTCATGCGGTTGGCTTGACCCTGCTTGTCGAAAAATTCTATGCGATGCAGACAAGGAAAATCAAAGGCGGCACTCCATGACGATAAGGTTAACGATAACGTCGCAGGTTCAAAAGATCGCGGAGGAGCAGCGCATCGCTTTGCCGCCTCTCTCCGACGATCTCGTTCTGCTCGACTCCGGCCTCGATTCTCTGTGCTTCGCGATCCTGGTCGCGCGGCTCGAGGACCAGCTTGGCGTCGATCCCTTCACGGCGTCCGACGATGTCTACTTTCCCGTGACGCTTGGCGACTTCGTGAAGGTTTACGAAAATGCCGCAAAGCCGCTTGCCGTCGCTTCGTAGCTCCCTCGGCAGCGTCGACGGCTCGACCGGTCGCTTTATTCGTGCGGCCGATGCGACGGTGTCGCTGCGCGATCTCGTGCGCGGCACGAGCCTCGGCGGGCGGCTGCCGGCGCTACGCGGGCGCTCGGTCCTGGTTGCCACCCGCGATCAGCTTCCGGCCGCGCTGGCGCTCATCGAATTGGACGGCGTGGCGCGCCGGCTCACCTTGTGCCCGCCGGACCTGCGGGCGGAACACCTCGCCCACGTGATGGCCGTCGCGGACGTGGACGCGGTCGTGACCGACGCCGGTGCGGGAGAGATCGAGACCGCGAGCACGGCCTTGCGGGTCATTTGCAGCCCTCCGATCGTTCCGGCCGGCGATCTGCCGCCGTGCGACCAGCAGACCGAATGGATTCTGCTGACCTCGGGCACCACCGGTGTGCCGAAGATGGTCGTACACAGCCTGGCGAGCCTGACCGGCGCGATCGCGGACCGCGGCGGAAGCAGAAGCTCCGTCGTCTGGGCCACGTTCTACGATATTCGCCGCTATGGCGGTTTGCAGATTTTCTTCCGCGGGGTGCTCGGCGGCGGATCGCTCGTGCTCTCGAGCGCGGGCGAACCGGCCGCCCAGCATCTGCAGCGGCTCGGCGCCTGCGGGGTGACCCATCTCACCGGCACGCCGTCGCACTGGCGGCGCGCCATCATGAGCCCGTCCGCCGGCGCGATCTCGCCGCAATACGTGCGCATGTCGGGAGAGATCGCGGACCAGGCGACCCTGGACAGTCTGCGCGCGATCTACCCGCGCGCCGGGATCGCCCACGCCTATGCGTCGACGGAGGCGGGCGTCGCCTTCGACGTCGATGACGGGCATGAAGGTTTTCCGTCGAGCCTGATCGGAGCGCCTGACGGCAACGTGGACATGAAGGTGGTGGATGGCTCGCTTCGCATCCGCTCTCATCGAACGGCCTCGCGCTACCTCGGCGGCGACACCCCGGCGCTGCGCGACGCCGAAGGATTCATCGACACCGGCGACATCGTGGAGCAGCGCGGCGGGCGCTGCTATTTCGTCGGCCGCCGCGGCGGCATCATCAATGTCGGCGGGCTGAAGGTCCATCCCGAGGAGGTCGAGGCGGTGATCAATCGCCACCCTGACGTGCGCATGTCGCTGGTGCGGTCGCGGCGAAACCCGATCACGGGCGCGATCGTCGTCGCCGACGTGGTGCTGCGGACGCCGCCTGACACGGCGAGCGCCGCCGAGCTCAGTCAGCACGTCAAGCGCGAGATCCTCAAGGCCTGCCGCGATGCCTTGCCGGAGCACAAGGTGCCGGCCGCGATCAGCTTCGTCGCGTCGCTGGAGGTCGCAGCGACCGGAAAGCTGGTGCGGCAATATGCTTAACATCGTCGTAACCGGCGGCAGCCGCGGGCTGGGGCTGGGCATCGCCCGCAAGCTCGCGGCGGCGGGCTACCGCGCCATCGCGGTCGCGCGAAAGATGAACGACCAGCTCGCGGCCGCGATCGCGGAGGTCGAGCAAGCCGGGCCGGGCGAGCTCCGTTTCATTCCCTTCGATCTCGGCGAGATCGAAAAGATTCCCGACCTGGTCAAGGCGATCAAGACCGAGTTCGGCCCGATCTATGGGCTCGTCAACAACGCGGCGCTCGGATCGGATGGCGTCCTCGCCATCATGTACAATTCGCAGATCGAAGAGCTCGTGCGCGTCAACACGATCTCGCCCATCGTCCTCACCAAATACGCGGTGCGCTCGATGATGTCGGAGGGCGGCGGACGCATCGTCAATGTGGCCTCGATCATCGGTTTCACCGGCTACAGCGGGCTGTCGGTCTATGGCGCGACCAAGGCCTCGATGATCGGCTTCACCCGCTCGCTGGCGCGGGAGGTCGGCAAGATGGGCGTGAACGTGAACGCGGTCGCCCCCGGCTTCATCGACACCGACATGACGCACAACCTGGGCGACGAGCAGCGCCAACAGGTCGCGAGGCGCAGCGCGCTTCGGCGGCTGACCGAGGTCGACGACGTCGCCAACGCAGTCGAGTTCCTGCTGGGCGACAAGGCGAAGAACATCACCGGAACGGTGATGACGGTCGACGCCGGCAGCACCGCATAGCGGTTCCAGGTCGGCAGCATCGCCCTTCGATTGAAGGCTCGCCATGGCCGGTAACGGCACTGGCACGTTTCTCGCAAATCTCATGACGGTGTCGGCAGACTGTTTCGTTTCTGCACGACGCCGCATGCGAATTCCCGATCCGCAACCGGATTGCGCCGCGAGCACGCCATGAACGTCCATCAGAGCTACGCCCTGACGTCCCGGCCTGATACAACTCGCTCGTTGCGCTGGTGGGCGAGCCTGACCCGGTCGGTGTTCTTTTGCGGGATCGTCTTGGCTGACGCCACCGTGATCGTAACCATGTCGTGGCTGACCGGCCTGGCCTACCACCTGGTTGTCTACGGCGAGGCGGGCGACTTCGTCGCCTTCCTCGAGGTTGGCCTGCTGGCGGCCGTGATCTTCGTGATTGCCAACTTGTTCCGCGGCGAATATGCGCTGCCGAACTTCTTCGCCTTCAAGCCGCATTTGCGCCGCTCGATCCAGCTCTGGAACGTTACGTTCATCTGCCTGCTGGCGCTCGCCTTCCTGGCGCAGATCACGGTGGTCTATTCGCGCGGCTGGATCATGCTGTTTTATGCCTCGACCATCTTCGTCCTGCTGGCGCTGCGCTACCTGCTGGTTCGAGCGACCCTGTTCGGGAGCCAGGCCGGCCTGATCTCCACGCAGCGGATATTCCTGGTCGGCGCCGGCCGGCAGATCGACGAGTTCATCGCCCGTTACCAGCCGCGAAGGCTGGGCGTGAGCATCGCGGGATGTCATTTCCTCACCCCCCTCGAGCCTGCCGCGCCCCCGCAGGCGCGGCGTCAGGCGCTCGCCCAGGACCTGCAGGAGGCTGTCCGCAGCGCGCGCAGCCTCGAGCCTGACGCGATTTTCCTGATCATGCCCTGGTCCGCGACCGACACCATCAATCGATGTGCGGAGAGCTTCCTCGCCCTGCCGGTCGAAATTCACTTGGGCCCCGAGCGGATTCTCGATCGCTTCGAAAACATCCAGCTTTCAAAAGTCGGGCCGATGGCCAGCCTGCAGCTCACCCGGATGCCGCTGTCGCGCCTGGAATGCATCAAGAAACGCGTCTTCGACCTCGTGTTCGCGGCTGCGGCGCTTGTACTGCTGACGCCGCTGCTCGTCACCGTCGCGACCCTGATCAAGCTCGACAGCCCGGGCCCGGTGTTCTTCATGCAGCGCCGCTACGGGTTCAACCAGAAGCAGTTCCGGATCATCAAGTTTCGCACGATGTCCACGATGGATGACGGCGCCGTCATTCGGCAGGCGAAACAGCACGACCCGCGCGTCACCCGGGTTGGATATTGGCTGCGGCGCTGGAACCTCGACGAGGTTCCGCAGCTCTTCAACGTCATCAAGGGCGACATGTCGCTGGTTGGACCGCGCCCGCATGCGCTCTCGCACGATCTGGAGTTCGAACGGCGCATCGGGCTCTATGCGCGCCGGCACAACGTCAAGCCGGGGATATCCGGCTGGGCGCAGATTCACGGCTATCGCGGCGAGACCGACACCGACGACAAGATGAAAAAGCGAGTCGAGTATGACCTCTACTACATCGACAACTGGTCGCCGTGGCTCGACCTGCAGATCCTGATCAGGACCGTGCTCTCGCCCAGCTCCTACCGCAACGCGTATTGACCAGCGGCACAAGACGTCGGTGCCCATCCTGAGCGCCCGGCGACGCCGGACCGCGAAGGATGAACGGCCACGGACAGGCCGTCGCCCTTCGAGGCGCGCGCTTCGCCCGCCGCAGGATGACCGAGCGGAAGTCCAGTGTCGTGATTGGGAAGAGGTTGGCTACCCGAACAGGTAGAAGATCGCGCGTACCGCGCCGGCGACCACCAGGATGGTCGAAAGCCAGATACCGCCGACAACAATCCAGACCGAGCGCAGTCTGCGCGGCTCCTTGGCGGCAGCAATGGCCGATGGCCAGGTTTCGAGCGCCGGCTCGGTTTTCCTGAGTGCGGCGGATGCCTGTTCGATCTCCGCGATTGCGCGCGCGTATTGTTCCGGGTCGGGTGCGACGCCGTGATCCGCGAGAGTCTCATCGAGGTCCGGCACCGGCAGAAGCTCTGTCGCCGACGCGATTGCCGGCACAGGTCGTTCGTCCGGCTCGATCTCGCGCAAGGCAGTGTGCCGCGCCGCCGCGAGGCGTCCGATGGCTTGCCATGCACTGTTCCATTCGGAATTGTCGTGCGGCTTGGAGCCGAGGACGTGTTTGTTCGCCATGCGTGGATCCAATCTGTTGCGCTTGAATCATTATCGAAGTCGGGCGCGGCGGGCGATTTTAATCGAACCGTAACCTTAATGTTGCGAGGCCGAATATCGGTGGCGAGCGACGAAGGCAGCCGGCAAGCGCACTCCGGCCGGCCGGATTTTTGCGCTCGTCCGCCGCACGCGCTCTGTCGCGTCACGCCGCGTCAGAGCACTTTGATAAATGCATCGAGGGAAGTTGGAGGCCCAGCCTGGAGTTGAACCAGGATGAGGGACGGTTCACCGTTCCTGCGTCGCCATTCCGCCACCGGGCCACGTGTATTGGCTACCATAGGTGACATGGCATCGCAGCAACAAAACCATCGGATGGTTAGCTTCGATCGTTACCGCGAAACGATCAGGAGGAATTTCCCGCGGCGCGCGCTCATGCGAGCGATTTAATTCAGGCGCGATCATTGTTGCGAATGGCGAAGCAGGATACGTGTGGCGGCGAGAGCAAGCTCCATTGACGAGATGCGAAGCAATGACGGCAAAAGTCGCGCGGGTCGCGGGGTGGTTTCTCGTTGTCGCCGTAGTGGTGCTCACGCTGGCGCCGCCAGGGCTTCGGCCCGGCACAGGCGTGGAACATCACCTGGAACACCTGCTGGCATTTGCCCTCGTCGGCCTGATGTTCGGGCTGGGCTATCCCGACCGGCGCCTCGCCGTCATCGTGCTCGGTCTCACGATGATCGCCGTGCTCGAGGTGCTGCAGTTGTGGGTGCCCGGCCGGCATGCTCGGGTGAGCGACTTTCTCATGAATTCCGTCGGAGTGCTTCTCGGAGTTGCGGTGGCCACCCTGCTGCGACGGATGCGCACGCGGCGCGCATCCTGACGCAGCATTATGCTACGTAGAGCTGTGGCGCCGGTCCTTGATTTGTGGCGGAAACTTCGAGTACTCCAATGGCTTCAGGGACCCGGGGGATACAAGACATGATGACGACTGCTCGCATGCTGAAGGCCGCCCTCGCGGCCGTTATCCTGACGTCGGCCGGCGGCAACGCGCCGGCGCAGCCTGCGGGGGACTTCTACGCCGGCAAGCAGGTCTCGCTGATGATCGGAACCACGCCGGGCGGCGGCTATGACGCCTATGGCCGCGCACTCTCGCGGCATATCGGCCGCCATCTCCCGGGCAACCCGGCCGTCATCGCCAAGAACATGCCGGGCGCCGGCGGGCTCGCGCTCGCCAATCACCTCTATAACCGCGCGCCGAAAGACGGCACCGAGTTTGCAACCGTGCAGAACGGGCTGCCGTTCGAGAAGCTGTTCTACATGCTGTCGCCAGGCGGGGCGAACGCGCTGTTCGACTCCACGAAGTTCGGCTGGATCGGCAGCATGACCCAGACCGTGTTCGTGACCGTGACCTGGCACTCGTCGCCGGTGAAGACCCTGCAGGACGCGATGACCCGGCAAGTGATCCTCGGCGCCAGCACGACGAGCGCCGACAGCTACGTCCTGGCGATGCTGAGCAACAACCTGCTCGGCACCAAGTTCAAGGTCGTGCACGGCTATGCCGGCGCCACCGAGGTCGATCTCGCGGTCGAGAACGGCGAGGTCCAGGGCGAGGCCGGCAAGGACTGGACCACGCTGACCTCGACGCGGCCGCAATGGATCCGCGACAAGAAAGTCAACATCCTGGTGCAGATGGGCATGAAGCCGCATCCCGACATCAAGGGCGTGCCGATGGCGATCGATTTGGCGAAAACCCCGGAGGACCGCCAGGTGATGGAGGTCGTGTTCGCCAAATTCGGCATGTCGCGCCCGTTCATGGCGCCGCCCGATCTGCCGCCCGAGCGGCTCGATCTGCTGCGCCGCGCCTTCGATGCGACGCTGAAAGACCCGGCATTCCTCGCCGAAGCCGAGAAGCTCGGCATGGAGATCAATCCGGT
>JAXDOD010000085.1:0-96807 GCA_034669045.1 Alphaproteobacteria bacterium | reverse complement strand
CGAGCTCACCATTTCGACGGCCTACCGTCACGGGGTGCGCCTGCGCTCGCCCGGCGGCCGCGACCCCCGCGGGGCGCCCCTGGAGGTGAAGGTGCAGGACAACGGTCCCGGCGTTCCCCTCGACCTGCGCGAGTACCTGTTCGACCCATTCGTCACCACCAAGCCGACCGGATCCGGTCTCGGGCTCGCGCTCGTGGCTAAGATCGTCGGCGATCATGGCGGCATCATCGAATGCGAATCGCAAACACGACACACCACCTTTCGAGTTCTCATGCCCATGTTCCTGGGTAACGACGCCGAGCCGGGCGGCGTTACCTGAAGAGGATGTAGATGCCTGCGGGAAGCATACTGGTAGCGGATGACGACGCGGCGATCCGCACCGTACTCAATCAAGCATTGTCGCGCGCCGGCTATGAGGTGCGTTCGACCAGCAACGCTGCAACCCTTTGGCGCTGGATCAGCCAGGGCGATGGCGATCTTGTCATCACCGACGTGGTAATGCCGGACGAGAACGCCTTCGACATGTTGCCGCGCATCAAGAAGCTGCGGCCCGACCTGCCGGTCATCATCATGAGCGCGCAGAACACGTTCATGACTGCGATCCGCGCGTCGGAACGCGGCGCCTACGAATATCTGCCGAAGCCGTTCGATCTCAAGGAGCTCATCACCATCGTCGGCCGCGCGCTGTCGGAGCCGAAGGAGCGCGCACGGCCCGCGGTCAAGCCGGAGGATTTTGACCAGATTCCGCTGGTCGGCCGCTCGCCGGCGATGCAGGAAATCTATCGCGTGCTGGCGCGGCTGATGCAGACCGATCTCACGGTGATGATCGCCGGCGAATCGGGGACCGGGAAGGAACTGGTCGCGCGCGCGTTGCATGACTACGGCAAGCGCAGGAGCGGGCCTTTCGTCGCCATCAACATGGCCGCGATCCCGCGCGACCTCATCGAGTCCGAGCTGTTCGGGCACGAGAAGGGCGCCTTCACCGGCGCCAATTCCCGCAGTTCCGGCCGTTTCGAGCAGGCCGAGGGCGGAACCCTGTTCCTGGACGAGATCGGCGACATGCCGATGGAGGCTCAGACGAGGCTGCTGCGCGTTCTGCAGCAGGGCGAATACACGACCGTGGGCGGGCGCACCCCGATCAAGACCGACGTGCGCATCATCGCGGCCACCAACAAGGACCTGCGCATCCTCATCCAGCAGGGCCTGTTTCGCGAGGACCTGTTCTTCCGGCTCAACGTCGTCCCGTTGCGGCTGCCGCCCCTGCGCGAGCGCAGCGAGGACGTGCCCGATCTCATCCGGCACTTCTTTGCCCAGGTCGAGCGTGAGGGACTTCCGGCCAAACAGCTCGACCAGGCCGCGCTCGACCGGCTCAAGCGCTATCGCTGGCCCGGCAATGTGCGCGAGCTCGAGAACCTGGCGCGCCGGCTGGCCGCGCTCTATCCGCAGGAGACGATCTCGGCGGCGGTGATCGACGCCGAGCTTTTGCAGCCGGCCATGGCGCCGAGCCCCGACGAGCCGCGAACCGACGAGGGACTTGCCGCCGCGGTGGAGCGGCATCTCACCGCGTATTTTGCCACCTTCGGCGACGATCTCCCGCCGCCCGGGCTCTACCACCGGGTGCTGCGCGAGATCGAACATCCGCTGCTCACGGTCACGCTCGCCGCCACCCGCGGCAACCAGATCCGCGCCGCCGACCTGCTCGGGGTCAATCGCAACACCCTGCGCAAGAAAATCCGCGACCTCGACATTCAGGTTTTTCGCTCCAGCGGCTGATCCCGGGACACCTTGCAACGTCTGTTCGAGGGCTTGCCGGGGCAGGCCTTAGCCGGATATCGTGCCCCGGATTAGTCGCAATTCTGCAACAATGTTGTACAAAAGCCGCAGTGCCGCTGGCAGGCTGGGGAATTCGCCGGTGTGCTTTCCACGTAGCATCGCAATCGTGATCGATCCGAGTTCATGACGAACGTCGACTCCACCGTCGAATTCGCCACCGCGGCGCCCGCGCCTGGGCGGCTCTCGCGATCCATGGGTCTGGTCGCGGTGGCGCTCGCGCTGTTGTCGGCCATGGCGACGTTCCTGGTGCTCGCCAACCTCACGCCGGTGCTGCCGACCCACGAGGTCGTGCTCGCGCTGCTGCTGTTCAATGCCTTTACGATCCTGCTGCTGCTCGCGATCATCACGCGCGAGCTGTGGCGTGTGATGCAGGCGCGCCGGCGCGGGCGCGCGGGTGCGCGTCTGCACGTGCGCATCGTCGCGCTGTTCTCGCTGATCGCGGCCGCTCCCGCGATCCTGGTCGCGGTGGTTGCGAGCGTGACACTGGACCGTGGGCTCGATCGCCTGTTCTCGCAGCAGACGCATTCGTTGATCGAGAACTCGGTGATCGTCACGGAAGCCTATATGCGCGAGCACGCCCAGATGATGCGCGGCGAAACCATCGCGACCGCAATCGAACTGGCGCGCGCCAAGCCGATGTTCGACCAGAACCGCGAGCAGTTCCACCAGTTCATGACCGCGCAGGCGAATATCCGCAGCCTTCCGGTGGTCATGATGCTGGACAAGGACTCGAACGTGGTCGATCAGGCCGAGGTGCCGATCGGGGAGTTCTCGTTCGAGAAGCCGCCGCGCGAGGTGCTCGCGCCCATCACCGACGCGGAACCCCAGATCTGGTTTCTGCTCGACGCGAATTATGCTGCCGCGGCCATCAAGCTGCGCTTCTACCCCGACAGCTACCTCTACGTGGTGCGGCCGCTCGACCCGAGGGTCGTGGCGCAATTGCGTGCGACGCGCGAAGGCGTGAACCAGTTCGCCGAAATCCAGGCGCAGCGGCTCGGCGTGCAGATCGCCTTCGCCTTGATGTACACCGTCATTGCGCTGATCGTGCTGTTGTCGGCGGTGTGGCTCGGGCTGACCTTCGCCAATTATCTTGTGGCACCGATCCGCCGGCTCATCGGCGCCGCGCAGATTGTCGCCACCGGGAACCTGTACGTGCAGGTGCCGACCCGCCGCTCGGAAGGCGACCTCGCCCAGCTCGGCGAGACCTTCAACAAGATGACGCATGAATTGCGCACGCAGCGCGACGACATCGTGCGCGCCCGCGACCTGATCGACAGCCGCCGCCGGTTCATGGAAGCCGTGCTGGCAGGCGCCAGCGCGGGCGTCATCGGCGTCGACGCCGAGGGCCGCATCAGCATCCTCAACCGCTCGGCCGAGCGCCTGATCGGCCATCCCGAGAGCGAGGCGCTGAGCCAGCCGATCGATGCCATCGCGCCCGAGCTCGTCGCCCTGGTTACCACGGCGCGTACCGGAACGCAGCGCCTGGTCCAGGGACAGGTGACGATCAACCGCAACGGCCGCGAGCGCAACGTCTCGGTGCGCGTGACCAGCGAGCAATCCGGCGACCCCGACCAGGGCTACGTCATCACCCTCGACGACATCACCGAGCTGGTGAGCGCGCAGCGCACCTCGGCCTGGGCCGATATCGCGCGGCGCATCGCCCATGAGATCAAGAACCCGCTCACCCCGATCCAGCTTTCGGCCGAGCGGTTGCGCCGGAAATACGCCTCCGTGATCAAGGAGGATGCCGCGGTCTTCTTCCAGTGCACGGACACGATCGTGCGCCAGGTCGACGACATCAAGCGCATGGTGGACGAGTTTTCCCAATTCGCCCGCATGCCGAAGGCGGTGATCGGCTCCGAGGATGTCGCCGACATGGTTCGGCAGGTTGTCTTTCTGCAACGGGTCGGCAACTCCGAGATCAACATCGAGGTCGATATCGCCGAAGACCCGATGCCGGCGCGCTACGACCGTCGCCTGATCTCGCAGGGCCTGACCAACATCATCAAGAACGCGACGGAAGCGATTGCCGCCGTCCCGCCGGCCGAGCTCGGCCAGGGACATATCCGCGTCACGGTATTCCGTGAGGGCGGCGACATCATCATCGACGTGGTGGACAACGGGATCGGGCTGCCGAAGGAAAACCGCAGCAGGCTGCTCGAGCCCTATGTCACGACGCGGGAGAAGGGGACTGGCCTCGGCCTTGCTATCGTAGGCCGCGTCCTCGAAGAGCACGGCGGGCAGATCGAGCTCCACGATGCGGCGGAGAAGGTGCCGGGGCAGCGGGGCGCGTGGATGCGCCTGCGGTTCTCCGCGACCACCGTTTCCGTCGAGCCGGCCGATGAACGCAGAACCCCTCGAGTTGCGGTCAACAGTTAAGCCATGGCACCAGACATTCTCATCGTTGACGACGAAGCGGATATCCGCGAGCTGGTCTCCGGTATCCTGCAGGACGAGGGCTATGTCACGCGCACGGCGCGCGACAGCGACGACGCCATCAACGCGGTCACGACGCGCCGGCCGAACCTTGTGTTCCTCGACATCTGGCTGCAGGGGAGCCGGCTCGACGGCCTCCAGCTCCTGGACGCGGTGAAGCAGCAGCATCCCGAGCTGCCGGTGGTGATGATCTCCGGCCACGGCAACATCGAGACCGCGGTCGCCGCCATCAAGCAGGGCGCCTACGATTTCATCGAAAAGCCGTTCAAGGCCGACCGGCTGCTATTGGTCGCCCAGCGCGCGCTGGAAAATTCCCGCCTCAAGCGCGAGGTCAAGGCGCTCAAGCAGCTCGCTCCGGTGCCCACGAACCTGGTGGGCCATTCGCCTTCGGTCAATCAGTTGCGCCAGACCATCGACAAGGTGGCGCCGACCAACAGCCGTATTCTGATCGTCGGCCCTTCGGGCTCCGGCAAGGAGCTCGTGGCCCGCACGCTGCATGGAATGTCCGCTCGCGCCGAAGGCCCATTTGTGGTCATCAACGCGGCGGCCATCACGCCGGAGCACATGGAGCACGAGCTGTTCGGCGTCGAGCAGCCCAATGGCGCCCAGGAGCGCAAGATCGGGGCGCTGGAAGAGGCGCATGGCGGCACGCTCTTCATCGATGAGATCGCGGACATGCCGCGCGAGACCCAGAACAAGATCCTGCGCGTGCTCGTCGACCAGACCTTCCTGCGCGTCGGCGGCACCAACAAGGTGTCGGTCGACGTGCGGGTCGTGTCCTCGACCGCGCGCAACATCGAGGGCGAGATCGCCGCCGGCAGGTTCCGCGAGGACCTCTATCATCGGCTGTCGGTGGTGCCGGTGCGGGTGCCGCCGCTGGCGGAGCGGCGCGAGGACATCCCCGACCTCGTGCAATACTTCATGGAGCAGATTTCGCAGGCCACCGGCTTGCCCAAGCGGCTCATCGGCGAGGATGCCATGGCGGTGCTGCAGTCGCACGACTGGCCGGGCAACGTGCGGCAACTGCGCAACAACGTCGAGCGCCTGCTGATCCTCGCCGGCGGCGAGCCGGACGCGGTCATTACGGCATCGATGCTGCCGCAGGACGTCGGCTCCATGGTGCCGTCGATGCCCAACGGCAACGGCGGCGAGCAGCTCATGGGCCTGCCGCTGCGGGAGGCGCGCGAAGTGTTCGAGCGCGAATACCTGGTGGCCCAGATCAGCCGCTTCGGCGGCAACATCTCGCGCACGGCCGAGTTTGTCGGCATGGAGCGCTCGGCGCTGCACCGCAAGCTCAAGGCGCTCGGGATCGACTAACGATGATCAATCCCTCCAGGCCTTATGCGAAGCAGGCTGCCGCAGGCGGCCGTCTCGACGCATGGGCCGCCCGCATCCTTCGAGACGCGCCGCTTCCCGGCGCTTCTCCGGATGAGGGCGGAGCCAGCGCGTTCGCCTGAGACCCGCCGTGTCCCGCATCGCCTATGTGAACGGCCGCTACCTGCCGCGGCGCGATGCCAAGGTCCATGTCGAGGATCGCGGCTATCAGTTTGCCGACGGCGTTTACGAGGTCTGCGAGGTCAGGGCAGGCCGTCTCATCGACGAGCGCCGCCACATGGCGCGGCTTGCACGTTCGCTTGCGGAGCTGCGCATCACCATGCCGATGTCGGGTGCGGCGCTCGCCCTGGTCATGCGCGAGACCGTCCGCCGCAACCGCGTGCGCGACGGCATCGTCTACCTGCAGATCACGCGCGGGGTGGCGCGCCGCGACCACGGCTTCCCGCCGCCCGGCACCGCGCCGAGCGTCGTCGTCACCGCCCGCAGCCTCGATTTCGCCGGCAACGAGCGGTCCGCCGCCGAGGGGATCGCGGTGATCACCATCCCCGACAACCGCTGGGCGCGCGTGGACATCAAGTCGATCTCGCTCCTGCCCAACGTGCTCGCCAAACAGGCCGCGCGCGAGCAGGGCGCGCGGGAAGCCTGGTTCGTGGACGCACAGAGCCAAGTCCTGGAGGGCTCCTCCAGCAATGCCTGGATCGTGACCGGCGAGGGCCTGGTCCTGACCCGGCCTGCCGACCATGCGATCCTGCGCGGCATCACCCGCGCGGTCCTGATCGAGGCGATCAAGGCGCAGGGCCTGCGCTTCCAGGAGCGTCCCTTTACGGTGGCCGAGGCTTATGGCGCGCGAGAAGCCTTCGTGACCAGCGCCAGCCAGATCGTCATGCCGGTCGTTCGCATCGACGGGCGGCCGGTCGCCGACGGCAAGCCCGGGCCAGTCGCGACGGCGCTGCGTCGCGATTTTCACCGGCATGCGGAATCCGGCTGACTCCGGTGGCGTCCTGGCCGCAATGGCGCTTTCAACCCACTGCGGCGGCGCCGAATGGAGCATAAGCGAACGCATTGGCGCACCGAAAGGCGTGACTTTGCCCCCAACTTCCACTTGCACCGACCGCAGTCGTGCCCTGTAATGGTGCGGTCAAGTCTTGTGAGCCAAAGAAAGAGGGGCACAGGAGCTGGCAATAAGCTTGCGGGAAGGGGCCCGCGAGCAAGAAACGGAACAAAACAATGGCGGCTGACCGCTTGCAAAATCTCCAAGACACCTTCCTGAACCATGTCCGAAAGAACAAAACTCCGCTCACGATCTTCCTAGTCAACGGAGTGAAACTGCAAGGTGTGGTGACCTGGTTTGATAATTTCTGCGTGCTGCTGCGGCGCGACGGCCATTCGCAGCTCGTCTACAAGCACGCGATCTCGACGATCATGCCGGGTCATCCGATCCAGCTTTTCGAAGGGGCCGAGGAACTGCCGGCCGGGGACAAGGCCTAGTTGGAGCCCCACCGGATCGATACGCGCACGGACCGCCTGCGCCGCGGAGAGGGCTCGGGCACCGGCCGCGCGATCGTGATCGAGCCCTATCTGCGCGGCCGTGCGCCGGGCGGAGGCTCTGCGCGCGCGCGCGTGGTGTTGCGCTCGCCGGCGGCAAAGCTCGAAGAGGCGGTCGGCCTCGCACGCGCGATCGATCTCGCGGTGATCGAGTCCGGCATCGTGCCGGTCGGCGACGTCCGGCCGGCAACCTTCATCGGCAAAGGCAAGGTCGAGGAGATCGCCGCGCTCGTTAAAGCCAACGAAGCCGGAATCGTGGTGATGGACTGCGCGCTGTCGCCGGTGCAGCAGCGCAATCTCGAAAAGGCCTGGAACGCCAAGGTGCTCGACCGCACCGGGCTCATTCTCGAAATTTTCGGCCGCCGCGCGCATACGCGCGAAGGCGCGCTGCAGGTCGAGCACGCGCACCTGACCTACCAGAAGAGCCGGCTGGTGCGCTCCTGGACGCATCTCGAGCGTCAGCGCGGCGGCTTCGGCTTCCTCGGCGGTCCGGGCGAGAGCCAGCTCGAGACCGACCGGCGCCTGATCGAGGAACGCATCGCGCGCATCGAGCACGACCTGGAGAAGGTCAAGCGCACCCGCAAGCTGCACCGCGACAGCCGAAAGCGCGTGCCGTATCCGATCGTCGCGCTGGTCGGCTACACCAACGCCGGCAAGTCGACCCTGTTCAACCGGGTCACGCAAGCGCGCGTCCTCTCCGCCGACATGCTGTTTGCCACGCTCGATCCGACCTTGCGCGCGGTCGACCTGCCGCACGGGGCCCGGATCATCATCTCCGACACCGTGGGTTTCATTTCCGACTTGCCGACCACGCTGGTGGCCGCGTTCCGCGCCACCCTCGAAGAGGTGATCTCGGCCGATACCATCCTGCATGTGCGCGATGTGTCGCACGAGGACACCGAGGCGCAGTCTCATGACGTTGCCGACGTGCTACGCCAGCTCGGCATCGAGCCGGGGCAGGGCGCGCCCCTGATCGAGGTCTGGAACAAGATCGACCGGCTCGACGATGCGCGACGCGCGCAGCTTCGCAATCTGGTGGAGCGCCAGCCGGAGGGCGAGCGGCCGGTGCTCGTCTCGGCCATCACCGGCGAGGGCGTCGAGGCGCTGACGGCCGCGGTCGAGCAGCGGCTGAGCGCCAACCGCCTGGTGATCGAGCTGGTGCTCGATGCGGCGGATGGGGCAGGGCAGAGCTGGCTTTATCGCCACACCGAGGTGATGGCCAAGACCCTGCGCGACGACGGCCACCTGGCCATGACGGTGCGGGCCGATCCGGCCAATGCGGAACGGGTGCGCGCGAAGTTCCCGCAGGGCAAGCTGTCGTCGCATTGAACGACAGCGTGATAGAGTGCGGCGGAAACGACAGGCAGTCCCATGCAGACGATTCCGATACGAACCATCTTTGCAGCGCTCGTGTTGCTCGCTCCCGTGCAGGCTGCCGCAGCCGAGCCGATCCCGCTGCGCTTCGGGCAGGCGTTTTCGGCCCTGCGCAGCATTTTTGCGCTGCCGATCCTGGTGGCCGAGCGCGAAGGCTATTTCGTGCGCGAAGGGCTGGACTTTTCGACCATTCCGATCCCCGGCGGCGGGGAGAAGCTGGTCGAGGCGCTGCACGACGGCAGCGTGGACGTGAGCCATGTCGCGACGCCGTTCCTGATCCAGGCGGCGCTCAAAGGCTCCGACGCGGTCGCGGTGGTCGCCGAATTCAACAATCCGATCTACAGCCTCATCGCCAAACCCGAGGTGAAGACCTACGCCGACCTCAAGGGCAAGATGCTCGGTCTCGCCGCCGAGACCGGCTCGATCACGGTTTCGATCCGCAAGCTGCTGGCCATGAACGGGCTGCAGCCGACCGACTATCAATCGAAATTCGTGGACGGGACGCCGGATCGGCTTTCCTGCCTCACCGCCGGCGACTGCTACGCCGTCCCGCTCGGCCAGCCGCAGGATTTCGTCGCCATGCGGCAGGGTTACCGGCTGCTGGGCCTGTCCACCGAAGCGGTGCCGGAATTCGTCTACACGGTAAGCGCGGCGCGGCGCTCCTGGGCGGGCCAGAACAAGGAGGCGGTCACCCGCTACGTGCGTGCGCTCGCCGCCGCGTTCCGCTATATCCGCGATCCGGGCCGGCGCAACGAGGTGGTGCGCACGATCGTGGAGACCACGGGCTTCGCCGAGGCCAACGCCCGACTGACGATGGCGCTTTATTTCGAGCCCGACCGGAAAGTCCTTCCGCGCGCGGGCGAGATCGATCTCAAGGGCTTCAGCACCGCGATCGCCTTCATGGCGGAGGCGGGCGTGCTCAAGCCGCCGCTGCCGCTGCCCGAGCAGTTCGTCGATCTGCAATACCTGCGCGCCGCAGGCGTGCAATGACACCGGGACGGCGAAGCATCCGGTCCCGCGTCGCCACGGCCCTCGCCGCGCTCCTCGTCGTCGGGCTCGCCGCGCCCGCGGGCGCGCAGCCTGTCACCCTCAAGTTCGGGCAGGTTCCCTCGACGCTGCGCAATGTCGGCACGCTCTATCACTTCATCGGCCAGCGCAAAGGCTTCTTCGCGCGCGAGGGTATCGCGCTGCAGATGCAGACCATCGAGGGCGGCACCGACAGGATGGTGGGCGCGCTCGATGCCGGAACGGTCGATGTGGCGCACACGTCGACACCCTATCTGATCGAGAAGGTGCTGCACGGGTCGGACGCGGTCGCGTTCGCCGGCGAGGTCAACAACCCGCTCTACAGCCTCATCGTGCGGCCCGAGATCGCGAGCTATGCCGATCTCAGGGGTAAGCTCATCGGGCTCTCGATCCCCGCCGACACGATCTCCCTCTCCATGCGCAAGCTCCTGGCCAGGAACGGGCTCGGCGACAACGACTACCGGGTCAAGGAACTGGTCGGCACTCCGGTGCGCTTCGACTGTCTCAAAAGCGGCGAATGCGCCGGCGTTCCGCTTGGACAGCCCAATGATTTCGAAGCCATCAAGCAGGGCTATCGCCGGCTCGGCCTCTCGACCGAGGCGGTCGCCGCGCTCCAGTTCCAGGTTATTGCGGCGCGCCGCGCTTGGGCCGCGGCCAACAAGGACCAGGTGGTGCGGCTCACGCGCGCACTCGGCGCCTCGTTCCGCTATATCCGCGACCCGGCGAACCGCGCCGAGGTGATCCGGTCCATGGTCGAGCACACCGGCTCGTCGGAAGAGATCGCGCGCGCGGTCATGGCGCTGTACTTTGAGCCCGACCAAGGCGTGATGCCGAAACAGGCGGAGATCGACCTGAAAGGCTTCGCGCAGGTGATCGCATTCATGGGGGAGGCGGGCGCGATCAAGGCGCCGCTGCCGGTGCCCGACCAGTTCGTTGACCTGCAATATCTGCGGGCGGCAGGGGTGGAGTGATCGGATGCGCCAGCGTGCTTTCCCCTAAATCCACCAAATCAACTGCAGAGGCGAGGCCACTCATGTGAACGTGCCGGACCTGCCGCCGATGTCGGGGCCCCGGGCGCGGGTGCGTCGCGGCTGATGGGGGGTAACAACTTGCGCTGGGCTTGAGAGCCTGCCTCAAGCCCACCGACGAAAGGACGACGCTATTTCTCCGCCGCCTTGGCCTCGTCCCACAGCGCGTCCATCTCGGGCAGCGTCGACTGGCTAGGAGTCTTGCCACGCGCGGCGAGCGCGCGTTCGATCGAGGCGAAGCGGCGCTCGAATTTCTGGTTGGTGGCGCGCAGCACCGCCTCCGGATCGGCGCCGAGATGGCGGGCGAGGTTGACCGCCGCGAACAGGAGATCGCCCGCTTCGGCGGCCGCGTCCTCGCGCTGGCCCGCCCGGATCGCCGATTCGATCTCGTCGGCTTCCTCGCGGATCTTCGCCAGCACCGCCATCGGGTCGTTCCAGTCGAACCCGACCTTGCCGGCCTTCTGCTGCAGCTTGAGCGCGCGGGTGAGAGCCGGAAGCGCGACCGGCACGCCGGCCAGCGCGCCCGCGCTTGCGGAGTCGGCCGCCGGCTTGGCGGGGTTGGCCGCCCTTTCCTCGGCCTTGATGCGCTCCCACAGGCTTGAAACCTCCGCCGGCGTGAGGCCGCGCGCATTGCCGAACACATGAGGGTGGCGACGCAGCAGCTTTTCGGTGATGCCTCGGACCACGTCGCCAAAATCAAAGGCGCCTTGTTCCTGCGCCATCCTGGCATGGAAGACGACCTGCAGGAGCAGGTCACCCAGCTCTTCGCGCAGGTCCGCAAGATCGCCGCGGGCGATGGCGTCGGCGACCTCATAAGCCTCTTCGAGCGTGTAGGGGGCGATGGTCGCGAAATCCTGCTCCAGGTCCCAGGGACAGCCGGTGCCGGGGGTGCGCAGCGCCGCCATGATCTCCAGGAGGCGGGCAATATCGCGGGAGGATTCCATGGGCAGGGTCCCTGTTCGTATTTGCTTCTGCAATCGCTCTTATCCCGGGTGGTGCCGCTGCGTACACCGGCCTGGAATACGCATTGAACCCGCGGGCGACTCCGGCCTAGACTGACCCGCAACGAACGGCCATTTCTCGGGAGGAAACAACATGCGCGCAACTCGCCTTCTCTGCTCGGTCGCCGGTTTTGGACTGCTCAGCGTGGCCGTACAGCCTGCTGCGGCGGATACGGTGCGCGTCTATCAAACCAACAGCGGCGGTGACAACGTCAATGTCATCGATCCTGCGACCAACAAGACCGTCGGTTATCTCGAAGGGATCGAGGCTGCGCATGGAGTGACCGGCTCGCCGGACGGTTCCCAAATCTATGTCAGCAACGAATCCGAGAGCACGCTCGATGTGTTCGACGCCAAGACTTACAAGCTGATCAAGAAGGTCAAGCTCAGCGGCCATCCCAACAACATTGCGGTGGCCAAGGACGGCCGCATCGTCGTTGCCATCGCCCGCGACCCGGGCTCGCTCGAGATCATCGACGGCAAGACGCTGACCAGCACCAAGCGCATCCAGACCAATGGACGGCTGCACAACACCTATGTGACGCCCGACAGCAAATACGCGATCATGGGATCGACCCGCACCAACATCTTCACCGTGGTCGACCTCGCGAAGGAAGAGATCGCCTGGGAGCTCAACCTCGGCAAGGGCGTGCGCCCGATGACGATCGAGGCCAACCCGGACGGCTCGACCAAGCGCGTGTTCATCCAGGTCTCCGAACTCGACGGCGCCCGCGTCATCGACTTCGCGGCGAAGAAGGAAGTCGGCGTGATCGAGGTCCCGAAGCTGGCGGACCGGCCGGCATTCATCGAGCATCGGCTCGACTCGCCCTCGCACGGCATCGGCGTCTCGCCGGACAATAAGACGCTGTGGATCACCAGCATCCCGCAGAACGCCGTGTTCGTCTATGATCTCGCCGACCTCAAGCTCAAGGGCCATGTGGACCTGCCGACCGTCAACGTGACCGGCAAGAAACCCATGAGCTCGGTGGCGAACTGGGTGACCTTCACCCCGGACGGCAAGCAGATCTACGTCTCCAACGCGGCCAACAATTCGGTGACGGCGATCGACACCGCGGCGATGAAGATCAATGCGGTGATCCCGGTCGGTCAAGCGCCCAAGCGGGTCGGCACAGTGGTGACGAACTAAATAGCGGCCGCCGGTCACGCGGGTTGAAAAATGCGAGGAGAGGGGGCTTGGCTCCCTCTCCTCGTTTCGTTTGGCGGCCGATCGACGAAAGCGCTATTTCGCTCCGTTGACCCAGGCGGCCATGTTCTTCCAGTCCGGGTCGTCGGTGGTCTCGAATTGCCGGCCGCCTGAATGGTACATCCCGCCGCCAAAGTGCGGATCGAGCGGATGGATCAGGAAGTGACTCTCCATCGGTTTGCCCGGCATGACGATCCTGGAGACTGTCTCGAAATTGGTTTTCGACTGCTCCTCGCTGAAATTCGCCGCGCCCGCGGTCAGCGGCGTGAGCCGCATGGCGTTGTTGGCGCCGGCGTGGCAGACGATGCAGCGCGTGTGGCCGGGCCGCTTCTTGAGAAAGATCGGTTCGACCTTGCCTTTGAAGAACTCATAGCTGAGCGACTGGGCGCCGGCTGACTCTGGAACCGCCAGCAGGGCAGCCGCCACCGCCAGGACCGCGACTCGACAGGACATCACAAGTGCCTCCCTCAAACGATCTGATGGAGCTTCTCAGGCTCCCTCAGGCGACCCTAGCAGATCGCAAGGCAGGCCGCGACGGGCATGCGACGAAACCCGGGCCGCCGCAGCCGCCCGGAACCGGATTGGGTGCCGCCTGGGAAGCGCGGCTGGAGACCATTCAGTTTCCTTGAAACTGAATGGTCTCCCGGACTCTTGCATTGGTCGCATTTCCGGACGGGAAACCGGCACCCCTTTTCCTGAAAACGCCTAATGGCCCGAGCGGTCGGCGCCCCGGCTCGCCTCGAACAGGAACCAGGAGCGCTTTTCCGCCTCGTCGATGAAGACCTCGAGCAGGCTCGCGGTCGCCACGTCCTCGTGCCGGTCGGCAAGCTTGTTGGCCTTGCGCATGTTCTCGACGGTGGCCTTGTTGTCCGCCATCAGCTCGCACAGCATGTCGGTCGGCGTGACGAAATCCTCGTCGTTGTCGTGGATGCGCTGCAGCCTGGCGATATGCCCGATCGACCTCACGGTCGTGCCGCCCACCTTGCGGACCCGTTCGGCGAGGACGTCGATGCTTTTTTCGATGCTGTCGGCCTGCTCGTCCAGCAGCAGGTGGTAGCTGCGGAAATGCGGCCCGCTGACGTGCCAGTGGAAATTCTTGGTCTTTACATAGAGTGCGAAGGTGTCGGCCAGCAGGGCGTTGAGCGCCTGCGAAATTTCTCGCACCGCCTCCTCGGAAAGGTCGGTCGGCGTTTGCAGAGGCGGCGCAGCCTCCCGCGGTTCGAGCTTGCTCACCTTGTTCGACACGGCGCACCTCATGCTGATGTGGACGGGGGATGGCAGCGCGGCGCCGTCTGCGGCGCCTTGATGCCCGTCAACGCGCGCGAGGTACCGGCGTTCCCGGATTCGCATAAGGTATATTATGGAATATTTTATACGTGCGCCTGGACCCGGCCGGATTAAGCCGGGCGGCTCGCGTAACCTGGCGGTAGCGCTTCAAAGCTGCTGTAAACTGTGAGGGTTCGGAACATTCCTTCGCCTGTCGGTTCAGGCGTGTGGATCCGCCAGCTCGATGCTGAACCCGTCGTAGGCCGGCTCCACGTGAGCCGGGAGCCGTGTCCGCAGTTCCTCATAGTCAAGATCGGAATGCAGGTTGGTCAGGATCGCCCGCCGCGGCTTGAGGCGCTCGATCCAGGCCAGCGTGTCGTCGACGCTGAAATGGCTCGGATGCGGCTTGTAACGCAGGGCGTCCACGATCCACACATCGAGGCCGGCGAGCGCCGCCGCGCTCTGCGGCGGCATCCCGACCAGGTCGCAGGAATAGGCCAGGGCGCCGAAACGGAAGCCGAACGATTTGATGTCGCCATGGTCCTGCAGGAGAGGGAGCGCCGTGATCGGTCCGCCCTCCCCGTCGATCGTCAAAACCTCGCCGGCGGCCAGCCGGTTCTCGCGCACGATCGGCGGATATTCGCTGCCGGGCGGCGAGGCGAAGCAATAGCCGAACCGAGCGTTCATGATCTGCGAGGTGCGCTCGTCCAGGTACACGGGGACGCGCTTGCGCCGGTGGATGAAAATGCCGCGCAGGTCGTCGATGCCGTGGGTGTGGTCGGCGTGCTCGTGGGTATAGAGGACGGCCTGCAGGTTATCGACATTGGCGTCGAGGAGCTGCTCGCGCAGGTCAGGCGGGGTGTCGACCAACACTCGGGTGACGCCGGCGGCGTTTCGTCGTTCGACGAGCAACGAGGTCCGCCGCCGCCGGTTCTTGGGATTGGCGGGGTCGCAAGCGCCCCAGCCGAGCGCGGGCCGCGGAACCCCGCCTGATGACCCGCAGCCCAGGATGGTGAACCGGACGCTCATGCGGCGGCCGCCGCCGGCCGCGGCACCTTGCGAAACAGGCGGAAGAAGTTCTCGGTCGTCTGCCGGGCAATCTCCTCGAAGGCGACGCCGCGCACCGCTGCGAGCACCTTGGCGGTCTCCACCACGTAGGCGGGCTCGTTGCGCTTGCCGCGGAACGGGCCGGGGGCGAGGTAGGGCGCGTCGGTCTCGACCAGGAAGCGCTCCGCCGGCAGCGCGCCCGCGATCGCCCGCAACTCGTCAGATTTCTTGAAAGTCACGATGCCGGTGAAAGAAATCGAGAGCCCGAGCGCGATCGCCCGCCGGGCAAGGTCCGCCCCGCCGGTGAAGCAATGCAGCACCGCGGGGAAGGCCCCCTTCCCGGTCTCCTCTTCAAGAATGCGCGCCATGTCCTCGTCGGCCTGGCGCGAATGGATCACCAGCGGGAGCTGGGTTTCACGCGCCGCCGCGATGTGGTTGCGGAAACCCCGCTCCTGCGCGTCGCGTGGGCTCTTGTCGTAGTGGTAGTCGAGCCCCGCCTCGCCGATCGCGACAACCTTGGGATGACGCGCACGCGCCACCAGATCGCCGGCCGTGACGTCGAGCTCCTCGTGGGCACTGTGCGGGTGCGTGCCGACCGAGCAATAGACGTCGGGGAACTGCTCGGCGATGGCAAGGAGGTCGCCGTGCCGCCTGACCTGGGTCGAGATGGTGACCAGCCGCACCACCCCGGCCGCCCGGGCGCGCGCCACGATGGCGTCGAGCTCGCCCGCGAAATCGGGAAAATCGAGATGGCAATGACTGTCGACCAGCATGGAGGGCCTCAGGACTGCGCGCTGCCTTCGCTGTCGACATAGCGAGGAAACACCGGCGTCGGCGCCGGCAGCTTTGCGCCGCTGGCGATGCGGTGACCGCTGCCGAGATCGGCGAACGTCCGCTCGACGGCTGGCACGGCCAGAAGGTCGAGCAGCTTTGCCGCCGCCGTCGGCACGAACGGCTGGGCCAGGATCGCGACCTGCCGGATCACTTCGGCGGTGACGTAGAGCACCGTTCCCTGCCGCGCCGGATCGGTCTTGGCGAGCGCCCAAGGCGCCTCGCCCGCGAAATAGCGGTTGGCGTCCGCGACCACGGCCCAGACGGCGTTGAGCACGCCGTGCAGCGCCTGCGTCTTCATCGCCTCGCGGGCCTTGCCGATCATGGCGTCGGCGGCCGCCAGCAGCATCTTGTCGGTCTCGCCGAAGACCGCAGGCGCCGGCAGCACGCCGCCGAACTGGCGCGCGACCATGGTCAGCGAGCGTTGCGCCAGGTTGCCGAGGTCGTTGGCGAGGTCGGCGTTGATGCGGTTGACGATCGCCTCGTGGCTGTAGGTGCCGTCCTGGCCGAACGGGACCTCGCGCAGAAGGAAATAGCGCAGCGGATCGATGCCATAGCCGTTCGCCAGCGCGAACGGATCGACCACGTTGCCGACCGACTTCGACATTTTCTCCCCGCGGTTGAACAGCAAGCCGTGGGAGAAGACGCGCCGCGGCAGCTCGATCTTCGCCGACATCAGGAACGCCGGCCAATAGACCGCGTGGAAGCGCAGGATGTCCTTGCCGATGACGTGCAGGTCGGCCGGCCAGTAGCGGCGGAATGCGGCCGATTCGGTGTCGGGAAAGCCCACTCCCGTGAGGTAGTTGGTCAGCGCATCGACCCACACATACATGATGTGCTTGGGGTCGTTGGGCACCTGGATGCCCCAGTCGAGCGTCGCACGCGAGATCGATAGGTCATCCAGCCCGCTCTTGACGAAACTGATGACCTCGTTGCGCCGTTCAACGGGCCCGATGAAATCCGGAATCGCGTCGTAATGGGCGAGCAATCTGTCCTGATAGGCGGAGAGGCGGAAGAAATAGGTTTCCTCCTCCGTCCATTCGACCGGCGAGCCGAGCGGTTCGCGCCGCACGCCATCCGGTCCGACGGTCGTCTCCTTCTCGTGGAAATAGGCTTCCTGCCGGACCGAATACCAGCCGGTATATTTACCGAGATAGATGTCGCCAGAGGCCTCCATGCGCTGCCAGATCGCCTGCGAGGCACGGTGATGGCGCGGCTCCGTGGTGCGGATGAAATCGTCCTGCGAGACGTCGAGCGCCGCCATCATGTCGCGGAAGCGCTGCGAGTTGCGGTCCGCGAGCTGCTGCGGTGTGAGCTTCTCGCCGACGGCGGTCTGCTTCATCTTCAGGCCGTGCTCGTCGGTGCCGGTCAGAAAGAAGACGTCTTTTCCGTCCAGCCGCGCAAAACGCGCGATCGCATCGGTCGTCAACGCCGTATAGGCGTGCCCAATATGGGGGACACCATTCGGATAGAAGATCGGCGTGGTCAAGTAGTAGCGTGGCTTGTCGGCCATGACACACAAACATCCGGCAAATCAAAGACATGGATGGCCGGGCAAGCCCGGCCATGACGCGTTGATCGATAGGTATCAACCGCGCGCGGCCGCGGCAAGCCAGCCGAACACCGAGAACACCAGCGGCTTTCGCTCCAGATTGTAGGTATCGACGTCGCGCGCCGCCTGATTGACCTTGTCCCAGGCTTCCGCGACCCGCGCCATCTGGCCACGGTCCGTCGGCGCCCTCCCCAGGCGCGCCGCGAGCCACGCGTTGACGACGTCGATGAAGCTTGCGAGCCGCGCCGGCTCCGACCCCCCGAGCGCGTCGCCGAGCGCGTGCAGCGCGTGCGGATCGACCTCTGGAAGCCGCTCGAGCAACTCGACCACGCGTTTTCGCAAGGCCAGCGCCGGACCTTCCAGCAGCATCAAGGCGCGACCGACGCTGCCGTCTGCCAGCGCCGCGGCTTCCCGCAAATTCGGCGCCTCCGGGCCGCGGCCGAGCGCGGCGGCGGCGGCCTTGACGACATCGGCCTCGGACAGCGGACGCAGAGCGAGCAACCGGCAGCGCGAGCGGATCGTGGGCAAGACTCGTCCCTGCGCGTGACTGACCAACAGGAGGAGCGCCCGCGGTGGCGGTTCCTCCAGAACCTTGAGAAGGGCATTTGCGCTCGACGGGTTGAGCTCATCGACGGAATCGACGATCGCGATGCGCCAGCCCCCCTCGCCTGCGGTCGAGCCGAAGAACGACACCGAGCGGCGGACATCCTCGACGGCAATTTTTGTGCGCAGCTTGCCGGTGTCGCCAAGCGTGCGCTCCAGGACCAGGAGGTCGCCCTGTGCCTGCGCCGCGGTGCGCCGGACGACCGGATGCTCGGGCGGCAGGGACAGCGTCTGCGCCGCTAGCACGGCGTCCGAACGGGGATCGGGATGCGCGAGCACGAAGCGCGCCATGCGATAGGCCAGCGTCGCCTTGCCGATGCCCGGCGGGCCCCCGATCAGCCAGGCATGGGGAACGCGCGTCCCGCGATAGGCCTCAAGCAGGGTGCGCTCCGCCTCCGGGTGTCCGGAGAGATCGGTGGTCACGCGCGGGTGCGACGGCTCGGCGTCGTCTTCGGAGCCGCCCGCGTTCACGACGCCGCTTCCTCGAGCGCCACCGGTGCGGTTGCGGGATCGAGGCGCTCGCTGACCACGGTCCATATCCGCTCGGCGACGTCCGGGCGCGGATCGCGTGCATCGATCAGCACGCAACGGTTGGGCTCGCTGGCGGCTACGTGGAGAAACGCTTCGCGGAGCTTCTCATGGAAGTCGAGCGATTCGCTTTCGAAACGGTCGGCCTCGTCGCCGCCGCGGCGTTTGGTGGCACGGGCGAGCCCGATCTCCGCCGGCACGTCCAGAACGAACGTGAGATGAGGCTTGAGCGCGCCGACCGTGACCCGTTCGAGGCCCTGGATCAGGACCGGATCCACGTGGCCGAGCGCGCCCTGATAGACGCGCGTGGAATCGGTGAAGCGATCGCTGATCACCCAGCGGCCGCGTGCGATCGCGGGCGCGATGGTGTTGCGCACGTGGTCGTCGCGGGCGGCGGCGAACAGGATCGCCTCGGCATGCGCGCCGAGCGGCTTGGCGGCGCCCGAAAGCAGCACATGCCGGATGATCTCGGCGCCGGGCGAGCCGCCGGGCTCACGCGTGAGCACGACGCCGATGCCGAGCGCGCGCAGCCGCTGCGCCAGCAGCGCGGCATGGGTCGACTTGCCGGTTCCTTCGCAGCCCTCGAAGGTGATGAATCGTCCAGACATGCGCCCAGTCTCGGGGGAGTTGAATTTCCGCACCCGCGTCCTGATCGTGTCACAGGAGAGCGGGACGAAGATGAGGCCCGAGACACTATAGCCGCTGGACGCCGGCCCGGAACAGCCCGATGAAAAGCTCGGTCATGGCATCCCACGCGCGCCGCGGCAGCGCGCCGGTTCCGACATCCTCGGCCGCCTGCAGCGGCACTTCGAGCACCATGAACTCGCCGCGCCAGACCTTGAGCACCCCGATCTTCTGGCCTTTCTGCACCGGCGCCTGCACCGGCCCGGAATAGACCACGCGCGCGACGATGCGCTCGCGCACCCCGCGCGGCACCATCAAGCGCACCGCGCGCGACGCCACCAGCGAAACATGGCCGGTGTCACCGCCATAGGTCTTGGCTTCGGCGATGACTTTCCCGTCCTCGAACAGCAAGCCCGACTGGAAGCTGTGGAAGCCCCATTCGATGAGCTTCTTGGCTTCGTCGGCGCGCTCCTTCTCGGTCTTGAGGCCGTTGACCACGACGATGAGGCGAAGCCCGTTCTGCAACGCCGAACCGACCAGGCCGTAGCCGGCCTCCTTGGTGAAGCCGGTCTTCATGCCGTCGGCGCCGATGTTCAGCGCCAGCAGCGGATTGCGGTTGAACTGGCGGATCTTGTTGTAGGTATATTCGCGCTCGCCGTAGTAGCGGTAGTAGTCGGGATAGGTCTGCACGATGTGCTGCGCGAGCTTGGCGAGCTCGCGCGCGGTCATGAGCTGCTTGGGATGCGGAAGGCCGTTCGAGTTTCCGAACGTGGCCTTGGTCAGGCCGAGCTCGCGCGCCCGCTTGGTCATCAGCTCGGCGAATTTGTCCTCGTTGCCGGCGATGCCTTCGGCGAGCACGATGCAGGCGTCGTTGCCCGACTGGATGATGACCCCATGCAGCAGGTCGTCGATCGACACCCGGCTGTGGATCGGCAGGAACATGGCTGATGTGCGCGACGGCGCGCCGCCCTTGCGCCAGGCATTCGTGCTCACGACGAATTCATCCGTCGGCTTGAGCCGACCCTGCTTGATCTCGTTGAGCACCACCTCCGCGGTCATCAGCTTCGAGAGCGAGGCAGGCGCGACAAGCTGGTCGGCGTTCTTCTCGAACAGCACGCTGCCGCTGTCGGCATCGATCAGAATCGCGGTCGGGGCGGAGGTCTGGTAGCCGCCCTCCCCGGCCTTCGGATTGGGGGCGGCGACGGCGGCCGCGACCGCGCCGGACATGAGCGACGCCAGCGCCCATTTCGCCAGTGCCCGCAATCGCAAGCTGTCAATCATCTCGTTTTTACCGTGAGAGGGGCGCGACCTTCTGCCGGGCCCGTCCCTGCTTAGCAAGCCCGGTCCGGCCAAATCAATGCCGTACAGGACGCAGGGTTACCCAGGTCGCCCGCCGCGGCGATCGGCCTCAATATCGGCCTCAATAGAGGCCGCGCCCGCTCATCAGGCCGAGCGATCCTTGTGCCGGTCCTTGGCTCGGCGAGGCCGTGAAGCCCACGCCGGGTTGCGCCGCCTGCCCCCGGGCGAGTACGGGGGACGGCTCTCGGGCGGCCGCATCGGGCAGCTTGGCCGAGGCGTTCGGCTTGCTGCGCTCCGCCAGGGGCGGCTGGGCCGCCCGTTGCTGCGCGGCCAAGCCTTGCGCCTGGCTGCCGAGCGTGAACGGCCGCTCCGCAGGTAACGCCACACCGGCCCGATCGCGTCCTGGTCCCTCCTCGGGCGGTTGCGGCAGGAACGGTTTCGCCGAGGCGATCATGACCCGCGACGGTGCCGGCGCCGGGCCGCCCTCCCGGAGGGTCGCCAGCAGCATTTTGTCGTCGCTGCCGTCGAGCGGGGCACGACCCACATACTCGACTCGCACCCGCGCCAAACCCTTCGAATAAAAATCGAGCGCCTTGGCGGTGCCGATCGAAAGGTCGATGAGGCGGTTGCCCACGTAGGGACCGCGATCGTTCACCCGCACGATGATGGAGCGGCCGTTATCCAGGTTGGTCACGCGCGCATAGCTCGGGATCGGCATGGTCGTGTGCGCCGCCGAGATGCCGTGCATGTCATAGGTCTCGCCATTGGCGGTCTGGCGGCCGTGGAAATCGGGTCCGTACCAGGAGGCGATGCCCTCGGCCCGATAATTGGGATTTTCGTTGGGGTAATAGGTCTTGCCGCGAAGCTGATAGGGCTGGCCGACCTTGTAGGAGCCGCCGCCCTTGGGCACCGGCTCACCCTCCTCGACCACGCGCTTGCTGTACTGGGATTTGGCGCCGAACTTGTTTGCCGACGAGCAGGCCGCGAGAGTCCCCGCGACGACGGCGAGCGCGCAGACGCGCGCAATGCGGCAAAGACGCTGCCCCCGACCCCGACCCATAACACCCCGCAACCGCACCCAACCCCCGGCTCCACAATAACGCCCTTCGATCGCGGCTGGAATGGGGCCGTTCCGGACCGGCGCGGCTGATTGGTAAACGGTATGTTGCGCCGGCCTCGTTTACAGCCCGAGGCAAAAAATGCGGCCTTTAAGTCAAAGTCGAGCCAGCCTCGCCCAGCAGGCCGCCTTTGTGCAACCGTTCGAGGATGGTGATGACCTTGGCAAAAGGCCCCGGCTCGAGCGCAGGCCCGGGGTCGTGAGCCTTGCGGTCGCGCGCGACCCGATCGCGGGCAGCGACCAGTTCATCCTTGCTGATGCCCGTGGCGATGATTTCCGCCGTGGCCGCATCCCCGATCGGGCCCACGATCGCAACAACGTCATCCCGTGAGAGTTCACTCATGCGCATGCCTCGCGTCCGCGCCCCGAAAGGACGAATATTATGCGCCGCAGAGCCTGGCTTGTATATCCGTCGGTCGCACGGAGGCTGCCGCGACCGCGCTGACGAGAACGCCGCCGCTATCCATAAAGCCCGGAAACATAGCAAACGTGACGTAAGGCGTTTTCCGGCTGTGTTGCAGCCGGAACCCGCCAGAAGCCAGCTTGCGTACGCTAACGGACGGTGGAATTATGCTGCCGTGCCTAGTAACGCCGCGGGCGAAGGTTGCTCAAGACGGCGGGCAGGTGGGAGGAAGCGCGTATGGAGTGGTTGAGACAAATACGGATCCGGCACCTTCGCAGGGCCAAGCTCCGCCGCCTCAGGCGGCTCGAAGTGGCGGAGCGTGCCCGCAATGGCGCTGCTCACGATCATCGGCTCGCTCTCGGTAAGTACCTTCAGCGGATCGAAACTTTGACGGGCGAGCACGAAGACCTCGGTCGCGCGTAGACCGCTGCCAGCGCGCCTCGACCGTGTGTCGGTTTCGAACGCTGGGGCCTGCCCCCGCGCTTGTCTTTCACGACGCGGCACACGGCCAGCGCCGGCCGTACGGAACCCGCATCGGCACTCAAGCGATTGAAAAAACCTCCGGCACGGGCTGGGCAGGCGGGCTGCCGATGCCTGGTCTTTGCGACCGGGTCGACAGCTTGACGATCAGCCGGCGCCTGGGCATGCAGAGCCCGCCTGGCTTCGGACGTCACGGCGGCGCTTTCGCAGCTCATTGATTTCATTGTTTGGAAGGGTGGCCGAGCGGTTTAAGGCACCGGTCTTGAAAACCGGCAGGGGGTTCACGCTCCCTCGTGGGTTCGAATCCCACCCCTTCCGCCAAAATGCCTATGAAATGGGCGTTTCTTTCATTTCGAGCTCCTTCAGTAGTCAATCCAGTATCAAATCCGCTGACGAAAGCGAAATCCCTGGCCCATCAATATGGGTATCGTAATGTAGAGTTGTGTTGCTAATATCCTGCCGCCCAACAGTCGAGTTTTGGCGATGGGATTTCGGTTCCGCAAATCAGTGCAACTCTTTCCCGGTTTCCGGGTCAATCTGAGTAAGAGCGGCGCGTCCGTGTCCGTGGGGCCAAGAGGTCTGCGGTACACAGTTGGCCCAAAGGGAACGCGTGTGACCGCGGGCATACCCGGCACCGGACTGTCTTGGACCGAATATTCGCCGCATTCCCAACAACCATCACTCCCCAAGCCGGAAGCAAGCCCGCGGTTCGTCAAACCCGCCTCCTGTGAATCTGCGCTACCCCTCATTCAAAGCGCTCCGGTCGAGCAAATCAATCAACTTTCGACGAGTGAACTTGCGCCAATCCTAAACTCAGCACAGCGGCGCTTTCGCTTTGCACCCGGTGCTCTGGTCGCGTCGATATGCCTTGCACTTGGCGCACTGGTTTCAGGCAATCAACTATTGATTGGTCTTGCCGCGCTCCACACGACGGTCTTTGTGCCGTGGGCGGTCTTTTTAGACCGTTATCGTCGCTCTGTTCACATTCAATATTCGTTAGACGACACAGCGAGCCAAATCGCGGACGCGATATCGCAAGCATTTGCAGACTTGAAACAGTGCGCTTTCATTTGGCTTATCAGTGCAAAAGGAGGCACCTCCGATTGGAAGCGAAACGCCGGGGCGAGCGCACTGATAAAGCGTCAACGGATTTATCCGCGGGCAAAGCGGCCAAGCTGCATCCGTGGCAGCCTATCTTTTCCGTGTATCACGATTGGTGCAGAGGAACTATATTTTTTGCCCGACGCAATGTTGGTCATCAAATCAAATGCCGTCACCGCACTGAGCTATCCCGACTTTTCAATTTCGTGGCGTCAAACCCGCTTTATTGAAGATGAAAGCGCTCCACGGGATACGACCGTAGTCGGTCAAACTTGGCAGTATCTAAATAAGAAGGGTGGGCCGGATCGTCGATTTGGTTCTAATAGACAGTTGCCAATCTGCCTCTATGGGGAAATGGCCTTCGAGTCGCCGGGCGGACTAAACGGAATGCTTCATTGTTCTAATCCTTCCGGCGGCGACCGGCTCGCAAAAGTATTGGAAATTCTACGTGATCTTGGACCATCGCTTGCCGCATCCAAATCGGTCAAATCATTCAAGCGAGCTAAACTTGGGTTATCAATTTTCTTTTGGTTCTGTTTTTCAGCAAGCCTCCTAGCGATTGGCTACGTGAGTGCGGCACATATCCAAATCCCTGAACATTTGATGCGCTCCACCCTGCCAGTTGCACCCGCCCCGGTGACTGCACCCTCAATCCAAAAAATACAGCCGGTGCCAAAATCCGCACCCAAAGAAAAGGCCGCCCGCACTGAGGCTCCATTACCCCCACCGCTGGTTATCACTCCACCGCTAAATTCAGAGCGCCAGCGCGAAACCAACCCAACTCAAGATTTTGTGCCAATGCCTCGGCCGCGACCGAAAGCAACCCGCTCAAACTGACATATCGCCGCAGCACAATAAAGTGCATCGGAAATAACGCCCGCCGCCGCGCCCAGCCCTTCACGCATGTCCTCGAACAGCGCCGGGTTCGGCTGATCCGTGCGACGATAACCTTTCGGCGATTTGGCGAACGCAAACAGGCGCTCCAATCTGCCGCGCAAGCGCGACGCGGTTTCAGGTGTCTTGAGCCATAGAAACTGCACTACGTCGTACACGTGCACAGTCTCAATCGCATCAATCGGCATGTCCGCCAGCGGCGCGGCCTCGACCTCCAGGGATCGCCGCCATTGGCGCTTGTGAATGGAAATTGATCCTCGCTCCCGGCAAGCGCCCGCCTGGATCGACCTTTTTGTGATGGCCATCACATCGGCGCGGGCGCCGGCCGCCTATCCCTCTGATCGAGGACGGGCCGGACCACCGTCGAACCGAGGGAGAAACAGTCATGACCAGGGATTTCAACGTCACCGGGATCGCAGTGATCGGCGTCATGGCGGCCCTGGTCCTGCTGGCCATTTCGGTTGGCGGCCGCGCGCCGGTGCTTGCGGACCTGCACAAGGGCATGACGATGGAGCCCTTCCCGATCACGGTGCTGGTGTCCGACGAGCAGGCGCCGGTGCGACGCCATTGAGACGATCGACGCCGCGGACCGTTGCCGGCATCCGTCTTGGACAACGCCACCGCGACGTGCGCGCCGCCCCGATCGGACTTAGTCCGCAAAGATGTCCGACATTTCGAGCGGCGTGTCGCGCGCTGCCAGCCATTCCGCCTGCGCCGCCGCGCGCTCGCGTCCGCGCTCGTCGAGCGGCAGCCGCAGCGTCTCCATCAGGCTCATGACCTCCTGCCGCGCCGCGACGTGTGACAGGCTCGGCCGCGTGCCCAGGGTCTTCTCGTCGAGGTCGTCGAGCGCAGTCAGCCCGCGCAGGAAGAACTCGCGGTAGACCACGCGCTCGGCGAGCCCCTCGGCGATGCGGAAGCCGATCCGCATGGCAAGCTCTCCCAGTCCCTTGGCGATCCGCTCCTTGTTGCGGGATCCGAGCATGGACAGCCGGTTGCGCATGACCACCCAGTCCATCCGCGCCCCGTCGACCAGCCGCCGCTGCAGCCGCGCCTCGCGCACCATATGGGCGTAGTGGCTTTCGCCGGTCACGCAAAAGGTCGCCGGATCGACAGTGCCGAACACGTCGAGGTCGATGTAGCTGTCGTTGAGCGGCGTGATCAGCGTGTCGGCCAGCGAATGCGCGAGCCGGTTGAGATGATGGTCGGTGCCCGCCGTGTCGATGACGATGAAGTCATGGGTCTGCTCGACCGTCGCAATGGCGTCGACCAGCCCGGTGAACTCGATCGCCTCGTTCTCGTCGAGCTTGCGGGTGGAGCCGAGCGCCACGCAGAAATGCTCCGGGCACCGCAGAAGAATGCCGCAGCGCTTTGCCCAGGCGCGCCGGTGTTCAACGTAGTGGGTGAATGATTTTTGCCGTGAATCGAGATCGATGGTCGCCACGCGTTGGCCCAGGTTGGTCAGCGCAATGGCCAGATGCATGGCGATCGTCGACTTGCCCGTGCCTCCCTTTTCGTTGCCGACCACGATGACCCGCGCGGAAACAGACCGTCTCGGACCTGCCTGCACCAACATGACGCCTACCCACCCCGGACGCCTATGCAACGACGATGGCCCGGCCCCCGGGCCGGGCGCGCCTTCGATCGTGACCGACTAGCTCATCGGGCGGTCCCCGGCTCAGGCCGTCGCGGGCGGCGCGGTGCGCTTGCGCAGCGCGCGGATACGATGCACGAGCGTGGCCTTCGATGCGTCGCCGTGGCCCGCGATCGCGGATAACGGATACTGCCCCTCGTCGTCGGGCACCAAGCCCGCGCCCGCCTCGGCCTGCATGCTCGCGACCTTCCCGGCGACCAAAGCATCGACCGGCGAGCTCAGACCCTCGAGCGCGACCGCGACACGCACCACCTCGGTGGCGACGTCGTTGATGCGTTCGCGCAGCACGGCATTCGCCATGCGCTCCGTGGCCCAGGTGGTTTCGACCTGCTTGCCGATGACGGCGAGTTCGTTCTGCAACCGTGCGCACTCGTCCTGCGATTGATCGAGTTGCGCTTCGACGTCGGCCTTGGCGGCCTTGAGCTGCGTCATCTCTTCGAGGTGGCGCGCTTGCGCCTTGGCGAGGTCGGGATGCACGCGGTACTCGGTCATGAACTTGGCAAGCTGCGCCTTGCGGTCGGACAGCGCCTGCTCGAGCTCCCGAAGCGCCTCGGTCTTGACCTTGAGCTCCGCGTCGGCGGTACGCAGCAGGGTGCCGAGCGCCTGCTGCTTGGATTGCAGCGACGCGACCACTGCGTTGCGGTCGGCGACCTCGACCTTGAGGCGGCCGATGATCTCGCTGGACCTCGCGATCTCGCCGAGCTGGCTGGTGGTCTTGTGCTTCATGTGCTCGACGCTGATTTCGAGCCGCCGCGTCGCAACCGCGATCTGGGCATGAAGCTGGTCCATGTCGGCCCCGATCCCGGCCATCATCGTTGGCGCGGCCGATTCAAGGCGCTGCATGGCTCGGCGCCCCACGCGCGAACGCGCAAATGGCCTGGCGCAAACGAAAAACACAACAGCAATCAGAAAACCGATCCCGATGAAAACGATCGGATCACTCATGACTCACGCCCCCGTAACCAGGTCATTCAACTGGCAGTCCCAGATGACCTGAACACTTACGGTTCGCGCAGGCTAGCAATAGTCACGGCGCCGGTGCAAGGGAATTACTGCGCCGCATGCAAGCGCCGTCGAAAAATTCGAGTAGCGCCGCAAGCGCCGCGGCAAACACGTCGTAATCTCATGCGGTAGGCGCCCGGATGGCAGCGTGGGCAAAAGCGAGCGCAGCGCGCGTTGCCCGCGCGTCTTCCAGTCCCGGCGGGGAAACGACGCGTGGGCACGGCGCGCAGAGATGCGCGCCTTTGCCCACCCTACAATCTCATGTGTGCTACGCGCCCGGCTGGTAGGGTGGGCAAAAGCAAGCGCAGCGCGCGTTGCCCACGCGTCTTCCAGTCCCGGCGGGAAACGACGCGTGAGCACGGCGCGCAGAGATGCGCGCTGGTGCCCACTCTACAATCTCATCGGGTTGTAAAATTCAGTCGCCGGAGATTTCCTTTGCGGCCGCAATCACGTCGGGCGGTGTCTTATAGAGTTCGTTGAGATAGGTTTCGACTTCCGTCCCGGTCATCGGCGTCACCAGCAGGCGCTGCTTTTCGGCGTCGGCGATGAATTCGCGATCCTTCATGGTGGCATCGAACGCGCTGCGCAGCGCCGCCAGCCGATCGGCCGGTATGGCTTTCGGAGCGATGTAAGGCCGCCCGATCAGGGCGCCGGCGGTGAGCAGGTGGAAGGTCTGCTTCTTCTTGGGATCGGTCAGCAGATCGCCCGCGTAGGTCAGCGTCGCCGGCATCCCAGGGACGAGCGTCCTCGAAAACCGGACCAGAAGCGTCACCTTGTCATCGCGCAGCCAATCCTCAGGCATGCTGGTCCAGGAGCCGCAGTCGCCGTCGAGCTCGCCGCGCTCGATCGCGACGCGCTTGTCCGCGCTCCCGGGATAGCCCATCACGGCCTGCAGCTTCACGCCGAAGAGGTCGATCAGCATGCGGTCGTCGATATAGGCGGAGGTGCCAACGCCGGTGTTGCCAAACACGACCTTGTCCTTGGCCAGAAAATCCTTCCAGCTCCGGATGCCGGTGCCGTTCCACGTGAAGCAGACGCGGAAGTCCTCGCTGACGTTTCCGATCCAGGCATAGTCGAGAAACTTGACCGGAACCTTGTCGGGCGCGGTCAGCGACTGCGTGAGCAGGCCCGGATTGAAGGTCACGATCGAGGTCCCGTCGGCCGGCGCTCCGGCGGTGAGGAACTGCACCGACTTGAGGCTGGCGGCCCCCGGCATGTTCTGCACGACGACGGTGGGATTGCCCGGGATGTGGCGGCCGAAGTGGCGGGCCAGCGCGCGGGCGTAGATGTCGTAGCCGCCGCCCGGCGTGAAGCCGACCACCAGCCGGACGGTCTTGCCCTTGTAGAAGGTTGCGGGGTCCTGCGCGGCGGCGGGCGCGGCGCAGGCGATCGAAGCCGCCAGAGCAGTTGCCAAGAGTGTGAGGAGCTTCATGATGCCGAGAGCCTGAACCTTCTGCCTTCGCGGCCTGCCGATCGAGATAGTGTCACGACACGGCGACGTATTCGATCATTTTCTGCTCTCGTGGGTGTTTCCACTCGCCCAGGTAGCGCGGCATCCAGCCCGACGCGAGTCCCAGCTCTTCCATTTGAGCTCGAGTATACGCGAAATAATCGCACGAGTGGGAAACAGGCGGGTTGCAAAACGCGCCGCCTGCCTCATGAAACGTCGCGAAAAATCGGCATCCCGCGCCCGCGACCTGTCGAAGATTGGAGAGACAGCGGAGGATGTCACGTTCGGTCAGATGCGTGAACAGGGATTGGGCGATGGCGAACGTCGGTTGCACGGCGAGCTTATGGAACTCGAAGCTGTCAGAAACCACGAACCGCGGCTTCTTTTCTGCGTATCGTTCGATTCCAAGTTCGTTCGCAACCCCATAGATGATCAGCTCGATATACCGGTCGATGCCAAAGTAATGGCCAGGTTCGAGGAAGCCGATAAATCGCGTGCCGCCGCGCAACGAGCCACACGCCACATCAAAAAACACATCGTTCGGCGTCAGCCCGTGTTCAATGAGAAATCGGTATTGAAGCTCCCCGATCTGCTCCCAGTATTGGTCGTTGCCACCGACGAACGCGCGATGACCAATCTGGTGTATCTCCTGAATGGTGTCTTCCAATCGACCGATCCTTCAAGTGGTTGCGGTGGCTTGCAAGACGAGGATCCGTTGAAAGACGGCATGCCATCGCGTTTGCAGATTAGCCGGAAGTCATGATGGGCTCGAGTCTTGTCGGCCCATCGTTGACACTTCAGCGGGCGCTCAGTTCCGGATGTCCTGGAGAAACCATTCGGTCGGGATTTCCCGCCCCAGACCGGCGCGCTTGACCGCCTCATAAACCTTGCCGGCGACGGCGTAGAACTGGGCGCCCTGCAGGTTGCCGCGCTCGGAGTAGCTGATCTGGTCGGCGGCGGTGCGGCCCCTGGCCTTGCCCTGCACCAGGTCGGCGAGCGTGACGCGCTTGTCCGGCAGCGAGTTGCCGTGCTGGCGGCGGCTGTGCCGGCCATCGCCGTGCTTGTCGTGGTTCGGCCTCGCCTCGTAGCCGAGATGCTCGGCGTCGGTGGCGAGCTCCGGGTGCCCGACCGGCGCCGGCGTGTCGCCGAAACGCAGGTAGACATCCACCCGCCTGAGGCTGTCCGCATCGGGCTTGCCGGTGCCGCCGACGACCACGATATGGGCTCCCTTTTCGAGCAGGCCCCCCTCGGTCACCGCGACGGCGGAATCGGTGAGCGCGGCGAGGATATGCGCGCCCTTGTAGACATCTTCCGGCCGGTCGCAGACCTTGACCTCGATGTTGTATTTCGCCGCCATCTCGCGGCCGAATTTCTCGCGGTTCTCCCTGGTCGGGCTGAACACCTGCAGCTTCTTGATGTTGCGCACGCGCGTGAACGCCTGCATGTGGGTGCGCGACATGCCGCCGGAGCCGAGCATCCCGACCACCTCGGCATCCTCGTTGGCGAGATATTTGACGCCGATGCCGCCGTCAGCGCCGACGCGCATGTGCTGCAGGTGGCCGTCGTTGACGAAGGCCAGAAACTCGCCGTTCTCGATCGACGTGAGCAGGATCATCCCGCAGAACAACCCCGGCCGTATGCAGTACTTCTCCTGCGTCACCGCGCCGTTGTATCGACTCTCGTAGACCACGTCGGACTTCATCCGGATGGCGAAATAGCCGGCGGTCGAACCGCCCTCCATGGTTCCCCACTGGTAGGTCCTGGATGGATCGCTGGTCGGGATGCGGATGTCGATGCGCGGGCGGCAGACCGCTTCCCCGGCGGCGAGCGCGAGATAGGATTCCTCCAGCGCATCGAGCGTCATCTCCATCGTGAGAACCTGCTCGACGTCATGGTTGTTGATGATGAGGGTCATCTGATCTCGCTTCCTTTGAATCGCCGATTGATCCGCGGGTCGCGATGTCGACAGCGGACCACATCAAGCTCGCGCCGGAATCTTGCATTCATTGAGCAGCGGCGCACCGTTGCGCAGGCGTTCGAGATTGCGCACGAACAGATTCTTGTGCAGGAAGTAGCCGGTCGAGCCGCCGCCCGCGATATGCGGCGAACAGATCACGTTGGGCATGTCCCAGAGCGGGCTGTCTGCCGGCAGCGGCTCGGTCTCGTAGACGTCGAGCCCGGCGCCGGCGAGGCGGCCCTCGCGCAACGCCGCGATCAGCGCCGGTTCGTCGACGATCTCGCCGCGCGCCACATTGACAAGGAGCGCCGACGGCTTGAGCGCCGCAAGCTCGGCGGGGCCGACCATGCCGACGCTGGTCTCGTCGCCGGCGGTGCAGATCACCACCGCGTCGGCCTGCGCGAAGGCGTCGCGGATGCGCTCGCGTGGGAACACCGCCTCGACGTCACCGGAATCCTGGTCCGAACGCGAGACCGCGATCGCGCGGGCATCGAAGGCCTTGACCTTGCGTACCACCTCGCGCCCGATGGCGCCGCGGCCGACGACGCAGACGGTGGCGCCTTCGAGGGTGCGAAGCTTCGCGTTGGTCTCCTCGCGGGTATAGAGGTGGGCGCGCTGGTGACGGGTGATCTCCGGAAGCTGGCGCAGGACCGCAAGCAGCAGCGTCACCGCGTGCTCCGATACCATGGTGGCCTTCACGCCGGTCGAGTTGGTGACCCGCACGCCGTCCGGGATACCCATGGCCACGCCGCGTTCGATGCCGGACGAGCTGAAGTACATCCAGCGCAGCACGGGCGCACGGCTCCGCAGCACCTCGCCATAGGCCGGCGTGCAGGCGCGGTTACTGGTCACCAGGATCTCGGCGTCGCCGATTTCGCCCGCAAGCTCGTCGGTCGAGGACACGATGGCCCATTCGAGTTCGGGAAAATCTTCGGCGAGCTGGACGATCGCGTCATCCTTGCGGAACGGGTAGATTACGGCTTTCATCGACGACCTCGCGACCGGCTGGCGCCAGCTTATGCCCGAACTTCTTGCATTTGTCGTGGACGGCGATTAGCTCCATGCGGCATTCAGGAGTTTCGGATGGAGGATCTGCGCGCGCCCAAGGTGAGCTTCGTCTCGCTCGGCTGCCCCAAAGCGCTGGTCGATTCAGAGCGCATCATCACGCGGTTGCGTGCCGAGGGCTACGAGCTGGCGCGCGCGCACGAGGGCGCCGACCTCGCGATCGTCAACACCTGCGGCTTCCTCGACAGCGCGCAGGCGGAATCGCTCGCCGCCATCGGCGAGGCGCTCGCCAAGAACGGCAAAGTGATCGTGACAGGCTGCATGGGCGCCGAGCCGGAGAAGATCACCAGCCGCTATCCGGGCGTGCTCGCGGTGACCGGCCCGCAGCAATACGAAAGCGTCCTGGACGCGGTCCACCGCGCGCTGCCGCCGCGCCACGACCCATTCCTCGACCTGGTTCCGCCGGAAGGCATCAAGCTCACCCCGCGCCACTACGCTTATCTCAAGATCTCGGAGGGTTGCAACAATCGCTGCACCTTCTGCATCATCCCGAAGCTGCGCGGCGATCTGGTCTCGCGGCCGGCCGCCGACGTGCTGCGCGAGGCCGAGCGCCTGGTGGCGGCGGGGGTGAAGGAACTGCTCGTCATCTCGCAGGACACCTCTGCCTATGGGGTCGACATCAAATATGCGGCGAGCGACTGGAAGGGCGGCGAGGTGCGCGCGAAGTTCCTCGATCTCGCCCGCGCGCTGGGCGAGTTCGGCGTCTGGGTCCGGCTGCATTACGTCTATCCCTATCCGCACGTGGACGACGTCATCGCGCTGATGGCCGAGGGTAAGGTGCTGCCCTATCTCGATGTGCCGTTCCAGCACGCGAGCCCGGATGTGCTTCGGCGCATGAAACGACCGGCGGCGCAGGAGAAGACGCTCGAGCGCGTGCGCCGCTGGCGCGAGATTTGTCCGGAGCTCACCATCCGCTCGACCTTCATCGTCGGGTTCCCCGGCGAGACCGAGGCGGATTTCCAGATGCTGCTCGATTGGCTTGACGCGGCCGAACTCGATCGCGTCGGCTGCTTCCGCTACGAGCCGGTCGCCGGCGCGCCCGCCAACGATCTGGCCGCCGCCGTTCCGGCCTACGTGAAGGAGGCGCGTTGGAACGCCCTGATGGCGCGCCAGCAGGCGATCTCAACGCGCCGGCTCAAGCGCAAGATCGGCACGCGCCAGCAGGTCATCATCGACGAGGTCGGGCCGACCGTCGCCAAAGGCCGCAGCAAGGGTGACGCGCCACAGATCGACGGCGCGGTCTACGTCGCGAGCCGCCGTCCCTTGCGTGTCGGCGAGATCGCGACCGTCAAGATCGAACGCGCCGAGCAATATGACCTGCACGGCACCGCGGTGGGGTTTTAGGGGCCCGTGCGTTCTCTCAAAACCTTGACGATCGTCCTCGTAAGCGTCGTCAGTTCCTCAGTGTCGATGGTGAACGCCGGCGTGAGATAGACCACGTTGCCGAACGGGCGGATGAACACGCCCTCCTCCACGAACCGGGCGCGCAGCGCATCGAGATCGTCGATGCGCTCAAGCTCCACCACGCCGATCGCTCCCTTCACGCGCACGTCCTTGACGCCCGCCAGCGGGCGGCAAGGCGCAAGCTCGTGCGCCAACTGCGCCTCGATCGCCTTCACCTGCCGCAGTTGCGGCTCCCGCTCGAACAGGTCGAGCGAGGCATTGGCGGCGGCGCAGGCCAGCGCATTGGCCATGTAGGTCGGCCCGTGCATCAGCGCGTGCTTGGGATCGTCCGACCAGAACGCCTCGAACACCTTGCGGCGCGCGACGGTGGCAGCGAGCGGCAGCGTCCCCGCCGTCAGCGCCTTCGAGAGGGTGATGATGTCGGGCACCACGCCGGCGGCCTCGCAGGCGAACATGCTGCCGGTACGGCCGAAGCCGGTGAAGATCTCGTCGAAGATCAGCAGGAGATCGTGGCGATCGGCCGCCTCGCGCAGGCGCCGCAACACCTGAGCGTCGTGAAAGCGCATGCCGCCCGCGCCCTGCACCAGCGGCTCGACGATGATGCCGGCGATGTCTCCGGCGTGACGTTCAAGAAGTCGCGCGAACGCCGCTGCACTCTCCTGCCCTTGCGGCAGGTCGACGACATGATGCTCCGGCAGCAGTCCCCGGAACAGCGCGTGCATCCCGCCCTCCGGGTCGGTGACCGCCATCGCCCCGGTCGTATCGCCGTGATAGCCGCCCTTGAACGAGACGAAGCGCGTGCGGCCGCGGATGCCGCGGTTGAGCCAATACTGCACCGCCATCTTCATCGCGACCTCGACTGCGACCGAGCCGGAGTCGGAGAAGAACACGCGGTCGAGATCGCCCGGCAGCAGCGCCGCCAGCCGCCGCGCCAGCGTCAACGCCGGCTCGTGCGCGAGCCCGCCGAACATCACATGCGGCATCAGCGCCAGTTGGTGCTCGACGGCGCCGCGGATGTGGGGATGGTCATAGCCGTGGCAGGCGGTCCACCAGGACGCGATGCCGTCGATCAGCTCGCGCCCGTCGGCGAGCACGATGCGGCAGCCCTGCGTGCGCGCGACCGCGAGCGGCGGCCGCATCGTCTTCATCTGGGCATAAGGCAGCCAGACATGCGGCAGCCCGGCCTCGTACCAGCCGGGGTTGCCGTCGGCGGATCGCTTCCCTTCCATGGCGGCGTATTATAGGCGTTAGGGCATGCAGTCACTGGACGACTTCGCGGCGCAAAAGCTTGGCGAACTCGACCGCGCGGGGCTGCGCCGCGTGCTCGCCGACACGACCCGCCTGGATGGCATCTGGGCGGTGCGCGGTGGGCGACGACTGTTGTCGTTCTGCTGCAACGACTACCTCAATCTGACGCACCATCCTGCCGTCAAGGAGGCGGCCATCGCCGCGCTCTCGCGCTACGGCGCGGGATCCGGCGCCGCGCGGCTCGTCACCGGCAATCATCCACTGTTCGCCGAGCTGGAAGCCCGGCTGGCGCGGCTCAAGGGCACCGCGGCGGCCTGCGTGTTCGGCTCCGGATATCTGGCGAATGCCGGCATCATCCCGGCGCTGGTCGGTCCCGACGATCTGGTGCTGGTCGATGAGCTGTCCCACGCCTGTCTGTGGGCCGGCGCGCGGCTCGCCCGCGCGACGGTCGTGCCGTTTCGCCATGGCGACGTGGCGCATGCGCAGGTCCTGCTGGCCGAGCATCGCGGCCGGCACGCGCGCGCCTTGATCGCCACCGACGGCGTGTTCTCCATGGACGGCGACCTCGCGCCCCTTCCTGCGCTTGCCGCGCTGGCGCGACGCCACGACGCCTGGCTGATGACCGACGACGCCCACGGCATCGGCGTCATCGGCGGCGGCCGCGGCGCGACCTTCGCGCATGGCACGCAAGTCGACATCCCGCTGCAGATGGGTACGCTCTCGAAGGCGGTCGGCGGCTATGGCGGCTACCTCTGCGCTTCCGCGGCGGTGATCGACCTGATCCGCAACCGCGCCCGCACCTTCGTCTATTCGACCGGCCTGCCGCCCGCGACCGTGGCCGCCGCGATCGCCGCGATCGAAGTCATCGAGCGCGAGGCCGCTTATTGCGCGCTGCCGCTCGCCAAGGCGCGGAAATTCACCAGCCTGCTCGGATTGCCGGAGGCGACCAGCCCGATCGTCCCGCTGCTGATCGGCGAGGCCGAGGCGGCGCTGGCCGCATCACGGCTGCTCGAAGCCGAAGGCTTCCTGGTGATCGCGATCCGGCCCCCGACAGTCCCGGCCGGCACCGCGCGGCTGCGCTTCACCTTCACGGCCGGCCATCCCGACGCCGAGATCGTGCGCCTCGCCGAGATCGTGCGCAGCCGGATAACGCCCTCCCCCCGGTTGGGAGGGAGAAGCACCCCGTCGTGACCGCAATCTTCGTCACCGGCACCGGCACCGGCATCGGCAAGACCTTCGTGACCGCAGCGCTGATCCGGTATCTGCGCGCCGAAGGGCGCGCAGTGGACGCGATCAAGCCGGTGATCAGCGGCTTCGATTCGGCGGCGGCGGGAACCAGCGATCCCGGCGTTCTGCTGGGCGCGCTCGGGCGCCCGATCACGATGGCGGAGATCGAGCGCATCTCGCCCTGGCGCTTCGCAGCGCCGCTGTCGCCCGACCTCGCCGCCGCGCGCGAGGGCCGCGCCATCGATTTCAACGACCTCACCGCCTTTTCCCGCCGCGCCGCCATGGCAGTCCGCGGCACGCTTTTCATCGAAGGCGTCGGCGGCGCGATGGTCCCGCTCGATCAGAGCCGCACGGTCCTGGATTGGATGACGGCGCTGCGTCTGCCGGTCCTGCTCGTCGGCGGCAGCTACCTGGGCACGATCAGTCACACGCTCAGCGCGCTTCACGTGATTGCGCAGCGAAATCTCGACATCGCCGCCGTGGTGGTGAGCGAAAGCGAAGTGCCCGGCGCCTCGCTCGACGATACCGTCGCCACCATCGCGCGCTTCGTCGATCCGCTCGAGGTGATCGCCGTGCCGCGCCTGCCGCCGGACGGCGCGCCGCATCCCGCGTTCGGCCGCATCGCGGCCCTGCTCTGAGTTACCTCAAGGCCGCAATCCAGCGCGCGAGCGCGTCGCGCTCCGCCTCCGTCATTCCGGTCTCGTTGCCGAGCGGCATGGCGCGGGTCTCGACCACCTGCTCCAGGACCCCGGCGGCATGCCGTTGGAGTTCGCCGATCGTCTCCAGCGCGATCTCGCGCGGCGGCTTGGCGAAAGCCGGGTGGGCCGGATCGCGGGCATGACAGGGTACGCAGTGCTTGCGCGAGATCGCGAGCACCTGCGCGTCGGCGGCATCATCGGCGGACGCCGGCCGGGCCAAAACCATCGCCGCGACGAGCACCAGGGCTGCGCTTGCGCGGTGGTTCATGGCAGCCGCTTCCAGCAACGATCAGGGGAGCAGGATGCTCGACCCGGTGGTCCTGCGGCCTTCCAGGTCCTCGTGCGCCTTGCGGGCATCCTTGAGTGCATATTTCTGATTGATCGGGATCTTGATCTTCCCGCTTCCGACCACGTTGAACAGATCGCTGGCGATCGCGACGAGGTCCTCGCGCTTGGCCGCATAGGTGTTGAGCGTCGGGCGCGTGCAGAACAGCGAGCCCTTTTGCTGCAAGAGGTTGATGTTGAACGCCTCGATCGAGCCCGACGAATTGCCGAAGCTCACGAACATGCCGAGCGGCTTGATGCAGTCGAGCGAGGCTGGGAACGTGTCCTTGCCGACGCCGTCGTAGACCACCTCGCACAGCTTGCCGCCGGTGATCTCCTTCACCCTGGTCGGGAAATCCTCCTCGCGGTAAAGGATGGCGTGGTGGCAGCCGTTGGCCTTGGCGAGCGCCGCCTTCTCCCGCGATCCGACGGTCCCGATCACGTTGGCGCCGATCAGGTTCGCCCACTGGCACGCAATGAGGCCGATGCCCCCCGCCGCGGCGTGGATGAGCACGTTCATGCCCTTCTGCAGCTTGAAGGAACGGTGAAGCAAATATTCGACCGTCATGCCCTTGAGCATCATGCCGGCGGCCTGCTCGTAGCTGATACCATCCGGCAGTTTCACCAGACGGTCGGCCGGCATGAGGCGCTCGGCCGCATAGCTGCCGAGCGCCGACGTATAGCCGACGCGGTCGCCGACCTTGACCTCCGCCACGCCGGGTCCGACCGCGACCACCTCGCCGGCGGCCTCGTTGCCGGCGATGAACGGCAGACCGCCGGGCGCCGGGTACAAGCCGCTGCGGAAATAGGTGTCGATGAAGTTGACGCCGCAGGCGTGGTTCTTGATGCGGACCTGCCCGGGTCCGGGCGCCGGCACCGCGACATCGTCATAGGTGAGCACCTCGGGGCCGCCGTATCTGTGGACCCGCACCGCTGCGACCATGGCTCACTCCTCTTGTCGATCTGCCTCCGGGCCTGCCGGCGGCCGCATCGTGTCCCACAGCCCCGGGGCCGGATCAAGCGGGCGTGCGCGTCCGGCGCCGGTTGCGGCGCGCCAGCACGTTGAAGATCTCGACCGCGCCCGCGAAGGCCATGGCGAAATAGATATAGCCGCGCGGAATGTGAAACTCGAACCCGTCCGCCACCAGGGCGACCCCGATCAGCACCAGGAACGCGAGCGCCAGCATCTTGGTGGTCGGATGCTCCTTGATGAACTCGCCGACCGGCTTGGCGGCGGCATACATCACGATCATGGCGATGACGACCGCGCCGACCATCACCTCGATCTGTTCCACCATTCCGATCGCCGTGATGATGGAGTCGAGCGAGAACACCAGGTCGATCGCCACCAGTTGCACGATGATCAGGGAGAATGCCCTGCCGGCGGTGTCCGGCTCGGCGGCGTCGGCTTCGCGCGCCTCGACCTCGGAATGGATTTCGTGGGTTGCCTTGCCGATCAGGAACATCCCGCCGCCGATCAGGATGACGTCGCGCCACGAAATTCCCATGCCGAAGACGGTGACGACCGGCGCCGTGAGGCCCATGAGCCAGGTCAGCCCGAACAGCATGGCGACGCGGAAGACGAAGGCGAGCGAGAGCCCGATCGCGCGCGCCCGCCTGGCCCGGTGCTCATCGAGGCGCGAGGTCAGCACCGAGATGAAAACGAGGTTGTCGATGCCGAGCACGATCTCGAGCACGGTCAGGGTCAGCAGCGCCGCCCACGCGTTCGGGCTGAGCAAGAGTTCGATCATGTCGTTTCAGCCTTGTCCGTCAGTCCGACGCCGAGAAAATAGGCGCCGACGGCCACCAATCCACCCGCGACCCAGGGTCCCGCGTCGAGATCGCGCAGCACTGCAAGGACCGCCAGGCAGGCCCATACCCCCACCATGACGATGGTCAGCGCGCGCAGCCGCGCGACCCGGAACGGATGGACGAACTTGAACGGCACGAAGGTCAGCACCGCCAAGACCGCCACCGCCGCCGCCGCGAGCCATGGCGCGGGCTTGAGAACGAACAGATAGAACGCAGCCGCGTTCCACAGCGCCGGGAAGCCGCGGAAATAGTTGTCCCCGGTCTTCATCTGCCGGTCGGCGAAATAGAGCGCTCCCGTGGTCACGACGACCGCACCCGCGGGCAGGCCGAGCGGCTCCGGCAAAAGCCCGCCGGCGGCGATCGCAAACCCCGGCACGAACACATAAGTGACGAAGTCGACCACGAGGTCGAGCAGGTCGCCCGACCAGCGCGGCAGCACCTCGGCCACCCTGACCCGGCGTGCGATCGTGCCGTCGACCCCGTCCACGATCAAAGCGACGCCGAGGCACAGGAACATGAGCGCCCATTGGCCGCGCACGGCCGCAAGCATGGCAGCCAAGGCCAGCGCCGCGCCGGTGGCCGTGAAGATGTGGACCGCGAAGGCGCGGATTTCGACCAGCGGCGGCAAAGGCGTACCTCGATCGTCCGGCGCGGGCTTGACCCGCGCATCCATCGTCTTGACACAATGCATGATGGAATGCCCGGTCAAGTCCGGCAATGACGAGACGGCATGAAAACGCAGACTGCCGAGCTGGTTGTCGTGGGCGGCGGCCCCGCGGGGCTGACCGCTGCGATCGCGATCGCCGGCGCGGGCGTCGAGACGGCGCTCGTGGCCGGGGGCGCGCGCGCAGGCGACAACCGCACCACGGCGCTGCTCGCCGGCTCGGTCAGGGCATTGGAGACGCTCGGCGTCTGGGAGCGATGCCGCGAGCACGCGGCGCCGCTGCGCGTCATGCGCATCGTCGACGACACGAGGCGGCTGCTGCGGGCGCCGGAGGTGCGCTTCGAGGCGCACGAGATCGGGCTGCCGGCATTCGGATACATCATCGAGAACCGGTTCCTGCTGGCGGCGCTCGAGACCCGCGCCCATGAGCTGCCCGCGCTGAAGCTAATCGAAGAGGACGCCGACGCGGTTGCGGTCGAGGACGCCAAGGTCGTCGTCACCCTCAAGTCCGGCGCGGCGATCGCGGCCCGCCTTGCCATCGGGGCCGAGGGGCGCCGCTCGCTGTGCCGCGCCGCCGCCGGCATCGCGACCGACGGCTGGAACTATCCCCAGACCGCGCTGACCTTCAATTTCGGCCACAGCCTGCCGCACCACGACATCTCGACCGAATTTCACAGCGAAAGCGGCCCATTCACGCTGGTGCCGTTGCCCGGGCGGCGCTCCAGCCTGGTGTTCGTGACCGGCCCGGCCGAGGCCCCTCGCCTCGCCGCGCTCTCCGACGAGGCCATGGCGGCGGAGATCGAGCGGCGCTCCCATTCGATCCTGGGGCATGTCACGGTCGAACCGGGCCGCGGCATCTTTGCGCTGATGGTCGAAACCGCGCGCTCGTTCGGTGCCCATCGCATCGCGCTCGTCGGCGAGGCCGCCCACGTCATGCCGCCGATCGGCGCGCAGGGTCTCAATCTGGGATTGCGCGACGCCGCCACCATCGCCGAGTTCGTGGTCGCGGCACACCGGGACGGCGGCGATATTGGCGCCGCCGACCTCACCGCGCGCTACGAGCGCATGCGCCGCGCCGACGTGACCAGCCGCACGCTCGCGGTCGATCTCCTCAACCGCAGCCTCCTTTCCGGCTTCCTCCCGCTGCAGGGCGCGCGCGGATTGGGCTTCTACCTGCTGCAGCGCATCGGCCCGCTGCGGCGAGCCATCATGCGCGAGGGCATCATGCCGGCAGCCTCGCAGCCGCGGCTCATGCGCGGCGAAGTGCTGTAGCGCACGAGTATCGCGAGGAATGGCGCAATGCGCCTCGCTTGTTGCGGCCTACGCTTTCCCGACGATCGGTCCGTCGACGTCGGCGCGGCGATCCGCCTCCGCTTCCAAGCGCGCAAGCAGGCTGATACCGTGCACACAAAGGAAGCTGGCGCCGACCGCAAGCCTGCGAGGGCCGCCAGGACCAAGGAGTCGCGCGATGCGGCGGACCAGGCTCGGTGTCATGGCGCTGACGGCCGCGCTCGGCAGTGTGTTGCCTGCCGTATCCAGCCACGCGCAAAATCCCTATCCGAACCGGGTGGTGCGCATCGTCGTGCCATTCCCGCCGGGCTCGGGCACGGATGTCCTGTCGCGGCTCCTGACCGATCAACTGGGTCGGAAATGGAACGCATCGGTCATCACCGAGAACGTTCCCGGCGCGTCCGGCAATATCGGCGCGGCGGAGGTTTTCCGTTCGACGCCCGACGGCCATACGATGATGATCGCTCCGCCGGGCACGATCGCGACCAACAAGTTCCTGTTCAAGGACATGGCGTATGACTCCGCGCGCTGGGTCCCGATCTCGTGGCTGACGACCGTTCCCTATGTGCTCATCACGCGCAAAAGCTTCGAAGGCGGATTCCAGGAGCTGATGGCCTATGCCAAGGCCAATCCCAGCAAGGTTACCGCCGCCATGCCAGGCCCCGGCGGGACCGCGCATCTGTCGGCCGCGTATCTTGAATCGATGGCCGGCATCAAGCTCGTCCACGTTCCCTATCGCGGTCTCGGGCCGGCGATGAACGACATCGTGGCCGGGCATGTCGACATGATGTTCGACACGTTCACCACCTCCCTGCCGCAGCATCAGGCCGGTCAGGTCAAGATGGTCGCGGTCGCGAGCCCGCAGCGCAGTTCGGTGGTCCCCGATGTGCCGGCGATCGCCGAGTTCTACCCGGGCTACCGGTCGATCACCTGGTTCGGCCTGGTCGCGCCGCCGAACACGCCGGACGCGCTCGCCGAGCGGATCAGCCGCGACGTCGCCGAGGTCATGCGGCGCCCCGACGTCAACAGCAAGCTCCGTGAAATGCAGATGGAGCCGGTCGGCAGCACCCGCGCCGAGGCGGCACGATTCTTCGCCGAAGAGGCCGAGCTCTGGGGCAAGGTGATCAAGGACGCGAACATCACCTTGCAGTAGCGCCCGAAGTTCCGAGCGGGCGTGATCGCAACCCAAGCGGCGCCGACACCAGCACCTGCCGGAAAGGGTGCGCTCTCACGCCAGCGCCTTCGCCACCCCGGCGCAGAGATCGGAGAGATCGTTGAGCGCATTGAAGCGCGGCTGCGCGGCCAGATGCGGGCTGATCACGACGTTCCGGAAGCCCAGCAGCTCGTCGTCGCTCCGGCCCGGCGCCTCATAGAGCGGGTCGAGCGCAAAACCGCCGAGCCGCTGCGACGTCAGCGCATCGATCAGGGCGGCGCGATCGACAACATCGGCGCGCGAGATGTTGACCAGCATCGCGCCGGGCTTCATCTGCGCCAGTCCCTTGCGGCCGATCAGGCCGCGCGTCGATGGCGCGCTCGGCAGGATCGGAACGACCCAGTCGCTTTCGGCCAAAAGCGTCTCCAACCCGACATAGGTGGCGTTGAGCTCGCGCTCCTCCGCCTCCGGCAGCCGGTTGCGCTGGTAATAGAGCGTGCGCATCCCGAACGCCGCCGCCCGCAGCGCAACCTCGCAGCCGATTTCGCCCAGGCCGACAATGCCGACCGTGGATTGGTAGAGGACGCGCACGCCGGAAATCCGCGGCCAGTTCGAATTCGGCGTGTGGCGGCGGTCGAACGGCTTGTAGGGATACCCCGCCTCGGCAAGCTGCTCGACGCTGATCCGTCCCATGACCTGGTTGAGCTTCTTGGCCAGGATCAGCATCAGCGTGAACGCCATCTCGGCGCAGGCGCAGTTGACGCGCCGGCGCAGCGTCATCAGCTTGACGCCCTTCGCAACACAGGCGGCCTGGTCGATGTTGCGCGGGCGAGTGCCGAATTTCTGCACGAGCGCAAGGTCGGCGCCGGCCGCGAGTTCCTCAGGTCCGACATTCAGCCCCTCGACGATCAGCGCGCGGCTGCCGGGAAGCGCCGCGCGCAGCTCCTCCGCCGTCTCGACGATCCTCACCTCGGCAGGAAAGAGGTTTCCCACGCGCTCGCGCGTGCGCCTCACGTAGCCGTCGAAGTCGGGCTCGTCATGGGCGAAGAAATCCGCGAAGGCGGCGTAGCGCTGGGCCGACGTGTCGGGGTCGAGCAGGAGGCCGACCACGCGCAGGAAGGGGTCGTCCTCGACGACCAGGACATTGCGAGCGGGCACGAAAACTCCAGCGGGTTGGGATCATAGCGGCGCGCGATCGCGCGCGAGCGGCTTTAGCACGCGCGCGTCCGCGATGGAACGCCGTAGGGGGTGCTCATTCCAGCTTGAAGTTGGTGGCCTTCATGATCGGCGTCCAGCGCGCCAGTTCGTCGCGCACCAGCCGCGCCGCCTCGTCCGGTCCGGACGCGCCGGTCGGCTCGAAGCCGGAGGCCAGCAGCACCTTCTGGAACTCGGCGTCGGAGGCCATCTTGCGGGTGCCGTCCGCGAGCAGATCGACGATGGGCTTCGGCAGCCCGGCCGGCGCAAACAGCCCGTTGAAGTTGGAAGCGACCATGCCCGGCAGCCCGGCCTCGATCGCGGTCGGGATATCGGGCGCGGCCTTAAGCCGCGTCTCGTGCGCGACCGCGAGGATGCGCACCCTTCCGGCGCGGTGGAAGTCCAGCAATGGCCCGCCGATGTTCGGCGTCATCATCGGAATGTGGCCGGCGGCGAGGTCGGAGACGCCCGGCGCCGAGCCTTTGTAGGGGATATGCACGATGTCGGGCGCGCCGATGAGTTGCTTGAACAGCTCGCCGGCGAGATTGGTCAGCGTGCCGGCGCCGGCCGAGCCATAGGACAGCTTGCCCGGATTGGTCTTGGCATAGGCCACGAGTTCCGTCAGCGTGCGCGCCGGCACCGACTCATGCACCACGATCACGGTCGGCGCGACGCACAGGATGTAGATCGCGGTGAAATCCTTGACCGGGTCGTAGGGCGGCCGCGGCATCAGCACGGGCAGCAGCACCTGCGTGCTGGTGTTGCCGAACAGGAACGTGTAGCCGTCAGGCTGCGCGCGGGCGACCTCCGAGGTGCCGGGCGCGCCGCCACCGCTCGCCTTGTTCTCGATCACCACCGTGCCGAGTACCGACTTCATCTTCTCGGCCCACAAACGGCCGACCACGTCGGTGGCGCCGCCAGGCGCGAACGGCACGATCAGCCTGATCGGACGGTCGGGATAGCGGCCTTGCGCCCAGGCTGGGAATGGTCCCAAGGCGGTCGCCGCGAGCGAGGCAAGGCCGGCGCCCAAAACGGCGCGCCGGTGGAATTCGCGTTGGTTCATGCCCATCTCCGAAAACGCCATCTTACCGTTAGCCCTTCGTCGAACAAGTGACGGCCGGGCTGGCTGCGACGTCTGGTCGAAGACATCAGGCGATGCGTTCGCTAGGCGATGCGTTCGTTGCCCTTGATCTGGGTGCGGTGCATGACGCGGCGCGAGTTCGGGTCGAACTCGTCGCGCCGATGCAGGACCGAGAGGTTGTTCCACATCAAGAGATCGCCCGCCTCCCATTCGTGGCAGACCGCAAAGCGCGGCTGCGCCACGTGAGCCCAGAGCGCATCGAGCAGCGCGTCGCTCTCCGCCACGTCGAGCCCGACAATGTAGGCGTTCGGCCGCCGGCCGAGGAACAAGGCCTTGCGCCCGGTCTGCGGGTCGGTGCGCACGAGCGGATGGCGCGCGCCCATGGTCTCGCGGACGTCGGTCACCTCCTTGTAGCCCTTGCGCAGCATGCCCGCGCTGTTGCGCGACGCGTCGTGGAGCGCGACCTTGCCCTGCGCCGCCTGCCTGAGCGCCGCCGGCAGCGCCTCGTAGGCCGCGAACATGTCGGCGAAATAGGTGTTGCCCTGCCCGGCCGGCACTTCGAGCGCATAGAGGATCGCGGCCTTCGGCGGCACGTCGATGTAGGTCATGTCGGCGTGCCAGACCGCTTCGCCGGCGCCCAGGTTGCCGATCGGCTTGCCGTTCTCCACCACGTTGGAGATGACGTTGATCTCCGGATGCGCCTTGTTGAACGGCTCGCCATAGGGATTGGGCCCCGGCGGGTCGAGCTCGCCGAAATACCGGCTGAAGGCGAGGAGCTGCGGGTCGTCGAGGCGCTGCTCCTTCACCACGACCACGAGGCGGCGCCGCCACGCCTCCTCGATGGCGTCCACGTCGGACTTCGGCAAGGCCTGGGACAGATCGATGCCGCGGATTTCGGCGCCGAGCGGCGCGTCCAGATTCTTGATCGAGATTGCCATAGGGTCGCCTCGACGAGTGCCCGGATTTCTCCGTAATACTACGACGGATTCAAGTAGACTTATACCAACGGGTCAGTGTCCAACGGCCGCCGGGGGGCAGACCTTGTGGTCTGGTATGCGCCGCAATTCCAGCTTATCGTCTGACGCATGAAGAAGATGCGCACGGCGAAATTCAAGATTGGCGAGGTCGTGCGGCATCGCCTCTATCCGTTTCGCGGCGTCGTCTTCGACATCGATCCGGAATTCAATAATACCGACGAATGGTACCAGGCGATCCCCGCCGAGCGGCGGCCACGCAAGGACCAGCCGTTCTACCACCTGTTCGCCGAGAATGCGGAGACCGAATACGTCGCCTATGTCTCCGAACAGAACCTTCTGCCCGACACCTCCGGTGAGCCGGTGCGTCATCCGCAGGTCGCGGAGGTGTTCGTCGAGGATGAGAAGGGCAAATACCGGCCGCGCAATTCGCTGCTGAACTGATCGGCCGCTGACCGCCTGTCAGTGACACGCCGACCCGGGACCGCGCACGCGCTCCACCATGCGCGAAGGAACGGACGCTAGACGGCGACCTTCAATCTCGGTGCGGCCTTCGATGGTGGCTCGACCTGCGGCGCTTCCGCCTGCAATGTCGGCGCGTGGGTCAACGCGGCGCCCGGGACGCTCGGGGTGGCGTTCGAAAATCTCGGATAGGCGCGAGAGGTCGCGTAGGATTGAGCGGCCGCCGGCGTAACCGATATGTGGCGATCCGCGCAGAAGGCTAGCAGCGACGCCGCGTCGACGAGCACCTTCATCACGAGGCAACCGCGCTGCTTCCACGAGCGCTCCTCGGAACGCCGTTTCTCAGTGAACTCCTCGAATGTGTCTGGCCACATCGGATAGCGATACCGCTCGATCTCCGAGATACACGGCGTCATCATCGCCTTGATCCGATAATAGCCGTCAGCATCGCAGGTCACCGACGGAACCGGAAAGCTGTCTGCGCGCGCGAGTCTAGCCATTCGATCTATTCTCATTATGATTTGAGTTTTCGCACCCGCGGCACTTGCGTGTTCTGCCGATCCAACTGCGTCCGCCGAGTTGCTCTTACAGAGTTACTACGAGGCGAGATCGAGAGCCTGTGGATTGCGCTGAGTCTGGCGCATTCGTCAAGATTTTCTCATCGTCTCGCGAGGGTGCGCGTCCGATCGTCGCGCGATCGTGAACGAGCGATCGTGGTCTCGCGCCAAGCTTGATGTCGCAACTCCGCACACGCCAGCAGAACGGCAAAGCGGCGAAGAGGTACGGTGATCCTCGGGCATCATCTCGACGGACGATGCGTAAACGAATCCCGATCCATCAAAGCATTGAGGCGCGCCGTCGCGCGCCTCATGGATGTTCGCGGAGCCGAGGCAGGTTACCGGGTCGGCGGCGCGGCGCCGCCCTGGCCTTCGAGCTTCTTGCGGGCTTCCTCGGCGCGCCGCTGCAATTCATCCTGCAGCTTCTTCTGCTGCTCCTCGAATACTTTCGGATCGGTCGGCGGTCCTTCATAGGCCTTGGAAAAATCGCCGAGCGGCAGCACGAGGCTGATCGCCTGGCCGGCGCCGTTGATGCCCTGCACCACCAGGCCCTGACCTTTCTTCAGCTTGCCGATCAGTTCGCCGCTGGCTTCGTAGTCGGCCATGCAACCGTTCTGGAAGCAGATCACGTAGGGGCCGGTCATCGGCTGGCCCTGATCGACGATTACCCGGGTGCCCGGCTGAATCGACATGCCGAGCGGCAACGTCACGCGCAGGACCTTCTTCGGATCATTCTCCGGCTCGATCAGCACGGCTGCCACCACCGGCATGCCGGATTCGACGCGGCCGTCCTTGCCGGTGAAGCAGACCTGCTTGGCGCCCGCCTCCTGGCCCTTGAGGCAGAACTTGGTCCAGGGCGAAAAGATAAGCTGCGGCTGCTCGGCGCCATTCTGTGCACCCTGCGCCGCCTGCGGCGGCTGCTGGACGGGAGCGGGCGCCGGGGCCGCCTTCGGTGCCGCCTTGGGGGCGGCCTTCGGCGTGGCCTTGGGAGCCGGGGCCGGGGCCGCGGGCGGCGTCTGCGCCAGCGCGACCGATCCGACCAGGACCGTAAACATCGTTGTCGCCAGCGCGACTGCAAATGCACTGGCAACCGGACGGCCGGGTGCAAACACAATCCGATGATGCATTAGCTAGTCCTCATTCTACCGCTCCCGACAGCACTTAGGCCGGATAGAGCGGACGCCCCTCGGGGGCTGGTGTCGGCACCAAATACGGCAGGAGCGTGACGCCCCGGTCCAGCGTGATAACCCAATTTCGGCCGCCAATAAAGCTTTATGACCGGCAACGAATATTGGTGATAACGCTACCGGCGCGCTTTTGAATGCATGCCGATCGGCCCAAGCTTGTAGCATTCAGCAGTATAGATTGCACTCGAGATTCGAGGCGAACCGCCGCTGTGACCGAGCCCTCCAGAGCCTGTCCGACCGGGCACCAAGGACGTGCCTGGCGGGACGCTTGTCGCGTCCTGGCGATCGCGGGACTGCTCATGTCGCTGGCGACCTGGGGCGGCCGCGACGCCGCCGGCGCCGCCGAGGCACGGCACGCCATCGCCATGCACGGCGAGCCGGCGATGCCGGCGGGCTTCGACCAGCTTCCCTATGTCAATCCGGCCGCGCCGCAGGGCGGCCGCCTGGTGCAAGGCGTGCTCGGCACCTTCGACAGCCTCAATCCCCTCATCATCAAGGGCATCTCGGTCCCGTCGGTACGCGGCTTCGTGATCGAGAGCCTGCTGGCGCGCGGATACGACGAGCCGTTCACGCTTTACGGGCTGATTGCCAAAACGGTCGAGACCGACGCGGCGCGCAGCTACGTCACCTTCAACCTGGACCCGGCGGCCCGCTTTTCAGATGGCACTGCGATCACGCCGGCGGACGTGATCTTTTCCTGGCAGCTCCTGCGCGACAAAGGCCGCCCCAACCATCGCATCTACTACGCCAAGGTGGTCAAGGCCGAGACGGTCGGCGAGCGCTCGGTGCGCTTCGACCTCACCGGCAGCAACGACCGCGAATTGCCCTTGATCCTCGGGCTGATGCCGGTCCTGGCCGAGCACGCAACCAACCCGGCGACGTTCGAGGAGACGTCGTTCGAGGCGCCGCTCGGGAGCGGGCCCTATCTCGTCGGCAAGGTCGACCCCGGCAAGAGCGTGAGCTTCGTGCGCAATCCCCGCTATTGGGCACGCGAGCTTCCCATCAACCGCGGCTTCTGGAATTTCGACGAGGTCCGCTTCGATTTCTACCGTGATGCCAATTCGCATCTCGAAGGCTTCAAGCGCGGACTCTACGACTGGCGCAGCGAGCAGGATCCGGGACGCTGGCAGACCGCCTATGATTTTCCGGCGCTACGCGACGGGCGCGTCGTCAAGGAGGCGATTCCGACCGGCCTGCCGAAGCCCAGCTTCTTCTATGTCTTCAACACGCGCCGGCCGGTTTTTGCCGACATCCGTGTGCGCGAAGCGATCTCGATGTTGTTCGACTTCGAATGGATCAACCACAACCTGTTCTTCGATCTCTACCGGCGCACCGCGGGCTTCTACGACGGCTCCGAACTGTCGTCGCACAAACAGCCGGCCGATGCGCGCGAACGCGCGTTGCTGGCCCCGTTCGCGGACGCGGTGCGTCCTGACGTGCTGGACGGCACCTGGTCGCCGCCGGTCAACGACGGCTCGGGCCGCGACCGCGCCATCCTGCAGCGGGCGCTCGCGCTGTTCTCGGCGGCGGGCTACGAGCTGCGCGGCACCGCCCTGGTCGAACGGGTCACAGGCAAGCCGTTCAACTTCGAGATCATGGTGGTCAGCCGCGACGAGGAACGGCTGGCGATCGCCTATGCGAGCCACCTGCGCCGGGCCGGGATCACCGCGCGCGTGCGCTTCGTCGACCCCGTGCAATACGAAGGACGCCGCCTCGGTTTCGATTTCGACATCATCCAGAACCGCTGGGACCAATCGCTGTCGCCGGGCAACGAGCAGGCCTTCTACTGGGGCTCGGCCGCCGCCGATGACGGCGGCAGCCGCAACTACATGGGCGTCAAGAGTCCGGCCGTCGACGCCATGATCGCCGCGCTGCTCAAGGCGGAAAGCCGCTCCGACCTGGTGGCGGCGGTGCGTGCGCTCGATCGCGTATTGATCTCCGGCCTCTATGTCGTGCCCTTGTACCATTTGCCGGACCAGTGGATTGCCCGATGGACCACGATCGCGCGACCGACGACGACGTCGCTCGCCGGTTATCTTCCCGAAACCTGGTGGCGGCAGACAAAATGAGGCGGTCGTGATCCTCAACGATCCACGCAGCAAGGGGCCGACGCCCAGCGCCGGCGGCCGCGCCACCCTGGACGACCTCTTTCGCCGCGCCGCCGCGCGCCGCCCGCACGAGATCGCCCTGGTCGATCCGCCCAACCGTGAAGCCGTCACGGACGGAGCGCCGCGCCGGCTCAGTTACGCGGAGGCCGATCGCATGATCTCGGCCATCGCGGGGCGGTTGCGCCGCATCGGGTTGCACACCGACGCCATCGTTGGGCTGCAGATGGCCAACACGGTTGAGAGCGTGCTCACGCTGCTGGGGGTGCTGCGCGCCGGGCTGATCGCGATGCCGCTGCCGCTGCTGTGGCGGCGCGCCGAGGCGATGACCGCGCTCAGCCGGGTCGGCGCCAACGCGCTGATCGTCCACGGGCGCATCGGGCAGACCGATCATGTCGACCTCGCCCTGCAGGTCGCCGCCGAGATTTTTCCGGTGCGCTACGTCTGCAGCTTCGGCCGCAATCCACCGGACGGCGTCATCCCGCTCGACGACCTCTATGGCGCCGAGAAGCTCGACCCGATCCCGCCGGTCGAGCGCGAGCGCGCGCCCCCGCCCGGCCCGGGCGCGCATCTGGCGATCATCACCTGGGACGTGTCGGCGGAGGGTATCCTGCCGGTGGGGCGCAATCACGCCGAGCTGATCGCGGGCGGGCTTGCGGTCCTGCTCGAAAGCCGCATCGAGCAGGATGCGGTCATCCTGACCACCCTGGCGACTGCGTCCTTTGCCGGCCTCGCGGTCTCGATCCTGCCGTGGCTGCTGGTCGGCGGCACGCTGGTGCTCCACCACCCGTTCGATTCCGCCGCCTTGGCCGCACAGCGCAGGACCATGCGTTGCGATGCGATCGTCGTGCCGGGTCCCCTGGTTGCGCAGTTCGCCGAGGGTGGGCTTCTGTCCACCCGCGGTGGGCTCAGAAGCGTTCTCGGCGTCTGGCGCGCGCCCGAGCGGCTGGCGCGCGCCCCCGCCTGGCGCGATGCCGAGACCGCGATGATCGACGTCCATGTCTTCGGCGAGACCGGCCTGATCGCCGCGCGCCGCGGACCAAACGGCAAGCCAGCCGCCGTCCCGTTCGGCCCGATCGCGGCGCCGCGTGGCGCGACCGGCGCCGTCATGGTCGCCGAGATCATGCCGACCGTGAAGGGCACGGTCGCGCTGCGCGGACCGATGGTGCCGCGCTGCACCTTTCCGCCGGGCGCGGAACGCACCGCATTGCCGAGCTTCAAGTCCGCCGCCAACGGCTTCGTCGATAGCGGCTATGCCTGCCGGATCGAGGACGAAACCACCGCCATGATAGTGACCGGGCCGCCTCCCGGCATGATCAGTGTCGGCGGATACCGCTTCGTCATGCGCAAGCTCCAGGAGGTCGTGAGCGGCGTCGCGAGCGACGCGACCCTGGCGGCGTTGCCCGATGCGCTTGCCGGCCACCGGCTCGCCGGCGCCACGCGCGATGGCGCGGAGGCGCAGGACGCGCTCGCCAACCTGGGCGTCAATCCGTTGCTGGTCGGTGCCTTCCGCGAGCGCCGGCCGCGGGCGTAAAGGACCGGGGCGTAAAGGAACCTGGGCGTAAAGGATCGGGACGCGACGCCCGGAACTGCCTGGGCGCAAGTTCGCGCGGGCCGAACGCCTGCAGTTCGGCGCCCGCTGCCATCGTTGCGACCCGTGAGTAGTGCTCCTAAATAGGATTATGCTGTAGGGTTCAAACATGACCAAAGACCAAGTGAAGGAAGTCCTCGATCGCGTGCTGACCTGGCCTCCCGAGCGGCAGGACGATGCAGTTGAGATGCTCATGAGCATCGAAGCCCAGGACAATAGCGGCTACCGTCTCACTGATGAGCAACTTGCCGAACTGCGGCGACGGCGCGCAGAAGAAAATCCGAAAACACTCACCCTCGCCGAGTTCGATATGAGGTTGCGCCGCTTCGGCCTATGAAGATCGTTATCCGCGAGAGGGCCGACGAAGACCTTGATGCCATCTTTGCGTGGATCGAGAAAGACAATCCGCGCGCTGCGGCGAACATGATCCGGCGACTGCGCGTGCGGATCGGCAGACTCGCAATTCCGGGATTGGCTCACATGGGACGCCCCGGCCTTGATCCGGGAACGCGCGAACTCGTGGAGCCGCCGTACATCATCGCTTATGAGGTGCACGAAGAGCGCGGGGAGATCGAAGTGCTCTACATCGTCCACGGCGCACAAGATCGTGCCGGAGGGGAACCGGAGTGCTAAAGGACCACGTAAACCGCTGTCCGTCCTCCCCCAGCCCGTCTGCCGCTTCACCACCCATTAACAGCCATCGCCTAGGGTGACCTGTCGTTTTCCCGGGTAGCCGCGTGGCGTCATGGCGATGTTAGGTCCGATGGTGGTGGTCGCCGAGTCGTCGGCGGTCGCGTTGATCGACGCCCTGGGCAAGGCCGGCGCATTCCCAATCGTCGAGGCGCGCTGGGCGAATGCACCCGCCGCCATCGCCGAGATCGAGCCGGCCGCCCTGGTGCTCGCCGATCCCACGCCTTGTCCGGAGCCGCGCGACGGTCACGCCCTGATCCGCAAGATCGAGACGCACGGCGGGCCGTTCATGCCCGTGCTCGCGCGCATGCAGGAGGACGGCGAGATCGCGGTGCCGTTTGCCTTGCCCATTGCGGCCGACGAGCCGGTCGATCGGCTCATCGCGCGGCTGCGTTCGGCGCTGCGGGTGCGAACCTTGCACGCGGCGGTCCTGCGGCGCGCGGGTGCGTCGCAGCCCGGCAAGACCCGCGCTTTTCCGCCAGGCCTGCTCGATCATGCGACCGTGCTCTGCATGGGACGCGGCGGCTCCTATCCGGCGCTCACCACTGCGGTCGGCGAGAATGTCGGACTGATCGGGGCGCTCAGCGTCGAGACCGCGGCGCGCTATCTCAACGCCCGCGACATCGACGGCATCGTGATCGGCGACGGTTTCGGCCCGCGCGTGGTCGACGCGCTGCTCACCGTGCTTGCCGAGGACGCGCGCTTTCGCGACCTGCCGGTTGGCGTGTTGGGGAATGCGACGCTGGACGAGGACCGGCTGCCCAATCTGGTGCGCGTCGGCAGCGATCCGGCCCGGCTGGTCGCGTGCCTGCTGCCGCTGGTGCGGCTGCAGGCGTTCGAGAGCCATCTCAAGCGCCTGTTGAAATCGCTCGAGACCGAAGGCCTGGTCGATCCGGAGACCGGGCTCCTCGCCCACGATGCCTTCTGGCGCGACCTCGACCGCGCCGTCCAGCAGGCCGAGGACGGCGGCGGCGCGCTCTCGGTCGCGCGCTTTTCGTTCGAGGATATCGGCCGCCGCGCCAGCATCGACGCCGCCCGCCTGTTCAGCCGGCTGGTGCGCAACATCGATTTCGCCTGCCGCGAACATGACGGCTCGATCGTCGCGGCCTTCACCGAAACCGACCTGCGCAGCGCCCATGTGGTGGCGCGCCGGCTCGCCAGCATCCTCAAGCACACCATGCTCGCGTCCGACCATGAGCAGCGCACGATCCGGCCCACGATCACGCTGGCGACGCTCAAGGCGACGGACAATCTCTCGACCCTGGTGGCGCGGGTCGGCACCTATCCCAAGGTTGCCGTGCGCTGAGGCGCGCCTAGGGATACGGTTCCTCCCCAGCGGGATACGCGCTACGCTGGCCGCCTCGCCAGAGGAGCCGGCCATGACCACCTCCCCGTTGCCCGTCGACGTCGTCTCCGACGTGGTCTGCCCCTGGTGCTATGTCGGAAAGCGGCTGCTGGAGATGGCGATCGCGCTCAAGCCCGAGATCCCGGTGGCGGTGCGCTTCCATCCCTATTTCCTCAATCCCTGGGTGCCGCGCGAGGGCATGAGCCGCGACGACTACCTGATCCGGAAGTTCGGCTCGGTCGAGCGCTACAACGCCAACAGCCAGCGCGTGGCCGACGCCGCCGCCTTCGCCGGCCTCAGCTATGCGCGCGAAAAGATCAAGCGCCAGCCCAATACGCTCGATTGCCACCGGCTGATCCTATGGGCCGGCGAGAGCGGCAATGCCGCGCGCATGAAGGGACGCCTGATGGAGCTTTATTTCAGCGAGGGCGGCGACCTCAGCGACCGCGACGTGCTGGTGCAGGCGGCGGTCGACTGCGGCATGGAGGCCGGGCGCGTGCGTGAACTGCTCGCCAGCGATGCCGACGTGGCCAGCGTGGAGGCGGAAGCGAATTCCGCCAAAGAGTCAGGCATCGACGGCGTGCCGTGCTTCATCTTCGGGGGGCTGCTCACGATCTCCGGCGCGCAGCCGCCGGAGCATCTGGCGCAGGCCATGGAGCGGGCCGCCGACGAGATCGCCAAGCGCGTTGCCGCCGAATAGTTTTGGAGCAGTTCAGCAAAAGTGGGGCATCCGGAATTCTGAATTCTGGTGTTGCCGCGCGCCTTTTCAAGACGCCGGCGTTCGCGCCAGGAAGACTTCTCGTTTCCACGGGTCGCGGATGATCCGCGGCGTCACGCAGCCGGCGCGCGCGAAGGCCTTCAGCCAGGCCTCGCGGGTAAAGAGCCCGATGCGGTGGCGGTCGTGAAAAACCTCCACCTGGCCCTCGCCGCTGCGCAGCAGGAACGCGAAATCGAGGTCGTGCGCCGTGGCGCCGGCCTTCGGCGCGTGCGCCCAGGCGACGTAGCGCAGCCCGCGCGTGCTGCCGTCGCGGGCATCATGGCCGCCGGTCTGCACGCGCGGCTCGAACGTCTCGGCGACGTAGTCGGGCAGCACGATCAGCGCGCCGTCCGGCTTAAGATGCGCGCGGGCGGTCGCCAGCGCCGCCACCAGATCGGCTTCGCTGGTCATGTACATGATCGCGTCGTGGATCATGACCGCGTCGAAGCTCTTGCCCAGGCGGATCGTGCGCATGTCGCCCTGGACGTGCTCGGCCTTCGGGTTGAGCCGCCGGCTCACCTCGACCATCTCGGGCGCGAGATCGACCAGCGTCATCGGCGCGTGCGGCGTGAGATGCGAGGCCGCGTTGCCGCCGCCGGAGCCGAGGTCGAGAATCTGGCCGGGCTTTCTTCCGAGCGCCTCGGCGAACGCTCCCAGGATCCAGGCCGCCTCCCCGGCGTAGTCGTCGGGATGCGAGAACAGCGGCCACCACGGCGCCAGACCGGCGTAGATGCGCGGAAGCGGTGGGAGCGGTGATGCGGCCATGTGGTCTCTCGTGCTCGGAAGGCGCCGAGACGATTCGTCTTGCGCCCATCCTACACGGATCAAGCTGCCTTGGCCGGCTGCGACAGCGCCACGAGGCTGCGCAGGATCGCGGCCGCGCCCTTGAGACGCGCCACCGGCGTCTCCCAGTCGTCGAAGAAGACGACCTTCATGTCCGGCCGCACCCGCGCCGCCGTCCCCTGCTTGCGGATGTAGCCGACGAGCCGGTCCGGATTGGCAAAGCTGTTGTCGCGGAACGAGATCACGGCGCCCTTCGGCCCGGCCTCTATCTTCTCCACGTTGGCGCGCCGGCACAGAGTCTTGATGGCGACGATCTGGAGGAGATGCTCGACCTCGTCCGGCAGCGGCCCGAAGCGGTCGACCAGCTCCGCCCCGAACCCGTCGATCTCGCTCTCGTCGTCGATCTCCGACAGCCGCCGATAGAGCGCAAGGCGCACCGGCAGGTCGGCGACGTAGTCCTCGGGAATCATCACCGGCGTGCCGATGGTGATCGCCGGCGACCACTTGTCGGCGACCGGCGCGGTGATGCCGGCCTTGAGGCTTGCCACCGCCTCCTCCAGCATCTGCTGGTAGAGCTCGAAGCCGACCTCCTTGATGTGGCCGGACTGCTCCTCGCCCAGGAGGTTGCCGGCGCCGCGGATGTCGAGGTCGTGCGAGGCGAGCTGGAAGCCGGCGCCCAGCGTGTCGAGCGATTGCAGCACCTTGAGCCGCCGCTCCGCCTGCGGTGTGATTTTCCGTTCGGCCGGCAGCGTGAACAGCGAATAGGCGCGCACCTTGGAGCGTCCCACCCGGCCGCGCAGTTGATAGAGCTGCGACAGGCCGAAGCGGTCGGCGCGATGCACGATCAGGGTGTTGGCGGTCGGGATGTCGAGCCCGGATTCGATGATCGTGGTCGAGAGCAACGTGTCGTATTTGCCGTCGTAGAAGGCCGACATGATGTCGTCGAGCACGGTCGAGGGCATCTGCCCGTGCGCGACCGCGACCTTCATCTCCGGCACGTGCTTGTCGAGGAAATCCTTGGCGCCGGCGAGATCCTCGATGCGCGGGCAGACGTAGAAGGCCTGCCCGCCGCGATAGCGCTCGCGCAACAGCGCTTCGCGCACGACCAACGGGTCGAAGGGCGCGACGAAGGTGCGCACCGCCAGCCGGTCGACCGGCGGCGAGGCGATGAGCGACAGGTCGCGCACGCCGGAAAGCGCGAGCTGCAGCGTGCGCGGGATCGGCGTTGCGGTGAGCGTCAGCACGTGCACCTCGGCGCGAAGCTGCTTGAGCTTTTCCTTGTGCACGACGCCGAAATGCTGCTCCTCGTCGACGATCAGGAGCCCGAGATCGCGGAACTTGATCGCCTTGCCGAGCAGCGCATGGGTGCCGACCACGATGTCGATGGTGCCGTCCGTGAGCCCAGCCCGCACGCGTGCCAGCTCCTTGCCGGAGACCAGGCGGGAGGCCTGGCCGATCTTGATCGGAAAGCCGCGGAAGCGGTCGGTGAAGGTCTTGGTGTGCTGGCGCGCCAACAGCGTCGTCGGCACCACCACGGCGACCTGCCTGCCGTTCATCGCGGCGATGAAGGCAGCGCGCAACGCCACCTCGGTCTTGCCGAAGCCGACATCGCCGCAGATCAGGCGGTCCATCGGACGGCCCGACGCCAGCTCGCCCATGACCACGTCGATCGCGGCCTGCTGGTCCTCCGTCTCCTCATAGGGAAAGCCGGCACAGAATTCGTCATAGGGCCCGTGCTCGATGGTGAGCTTCGGCGCTTCGCGCAGGAGCCGCTCGGCCGCGATCTTGATCAGCTCGTTGGCGATCTCGCGGATGCGGTTCTTCATCCGCGCCTTGCGCGACTGCCAGGCCGTGCCGCCGAGCCGGTCGAGATCGACGTGGCTGTCCTCATTGCCGTAGCGCGACAACAGCTCGATGTTCTCGACCGGCAGGTAGAGCTTGTCGCCGCCCGCATAGTGGATTTCGAGACAGTCGTGCGGCGCGCCGGCGGCCTCGATCGCCCGCAAGCCGACGAAGCGGCCGATGCCGTGATCGACATGGACCACGAGATCGCCGGCAGCGAGGCTCGTCGCCTCGGCGATGAAGTTTTCCGGCCGCCGGCCCTGCCGGCGCGACCGCACCAGGCGGTCGCCGAGGATGTCCTGTTCGCTGATCACCGCGGCTTCCGCGGTCTCGAACCCGCTTTCGAGCCCGAGCACCGCGAGCGCGACCTGCGGCTTCGGCAGCTTCAGCGCCTCGGGCCATGACGGCACGGGCGAAAGATTGGCAAGCGCGTGATCGGCGAGCACGTGACCCATGCGCTCGCGCGCGCCTTCGCTCCAGAGTGCGATCACGACGCGCTTGCCGGCGGCCTGCAGCGCCTGGACGTGGCTGGTCACCGCCTCGAACACGTTCCGGCCGGCCTCGGCGCGTTCGGCGGCAAAGTTGCGCCCCTGCTTGGTGCCGACCTCGATGATCTGCCCCGTGGAGGCCGTGAAGGGCGTGAGCCGCGCCAGCGCGGCGGTGTCGAGGCGGGTGCGCCATTCGGACTCGGCCAAATAGAGGCGGTCGGGCGGCAGCGGCCGGTAGGGTGGCCCGGCATGGCGGTCGGTCAGCGCCTGGACCCGCGCCTCGTGATAGTCCCTGATCTGCTCGAAGCGCTCGCGCGCGACGTCTTCCGCCTGCGGCTCGAGCACCACCGCCGCGCCGGGCACATAGTCGAAGATGGTCTCGATCCGGTCGTGGAACAGCGGCAGCCAGTGCTCCATGCCGGGATGGCGCCGGCCTTCGCTCACCGCCGCGTACAGCAGGTCGTCGGGCGCCGGCGCGCCGAAGGCCTCCACGTATCCGAGACGGAAGCGCTTGATCGTCTCGGTGGTGAGCTGGAACTCGGCGACCGGAACGAGATCGAGCCCGCGCAACTGATCGGTGGTGCGTTGCGTCTCGGGATCGAAGGTCCTGATCGTCTCCAGCGTATCGCCGAAGAAATCGAGCCGCACCGGCTCGGCCATGCCGGGCGCGTAGAGATCGATGATGCCGCCGCGCACCGCGTAGTCGCCAGGCTCGCGCACCGTGGACGCGCGCGAAAACCCGTTGAGCTCCAGCCAGCCCGTGATGCCGTCCATCGCAAGCAGGTTGCCGGGCGCGGCGGAGAGCGCCTGGGCGCCGACGAAAGCTTTCGCCGGCACGCGCTGGAGCGCGGCATTGACCGTCGTCAGCAGCACCGACGGGCGGTCGCGGCCCTTCAGCCGCGCCAGCCGCGACAGCGCGGTCATGCGCTGGGCCACCACGCCGGCATGCGGCGAGACGCGGTCGTAGGGCAGGCAGTCCCAGGCCGGGAATTCGAGCAGAGCGAGCTCGGGCGCGAAGAACGCCAGCGCGCGCGACAACGCGGCCATGCGCCCGCCGTCGCGACAGATCACCAGCAGGCTCGTCGCCGGCGCATTGGCTCGCGCGGCCACGGACCGCGCCAGGTCGGCGGCAACGAGGCCTTCGGCACCGTCGGCGACGCCCGCCAGCGTCAGCGGGCGTCCCGGTTCGAGCAGGTCGGCCGGTGATCGCGCCATTGCGATCACTCCTCCCCCGCGACGCGCAGGCGGAAGTCGCGCAGCCGGCGGAACAGCGCCGTGTCGACGCTCGCCGGCACGGCCTCCTCGCCGGTGATCCAGGCCAGCAGGTCGCGGTCCGGCAATTCGATCAGGCGCTCGAATTCGGCGAGTTCCACATCATCGAGACTGTCGACGGCGCTGTCGGCGAAACGGCCCATGATCAGGTCCATCTCGCGCATGCCGCGATGCCAGGAGCGGAACAGCAGCTTGCGGCGGCGGACGTCCAAGCCCGCGCTCGATCGGGTCGTTCCGGTCATGCATACCTCAACGCCAAAAGCCCGGACTGGCCGGGCGATGCTCTATATAGCGGTCACGCGCGCGGATGCCAGCGGTCGCGGAACACCATCGGCCGCGATATCGTCCTGATCGACGCCTGGATTTGCACGCTTTCGTGAGCTCAGGCTGCCGTGCTAAGACTGCGCGGAGTTGCTCGTCGGGGTGGGTTTCATGGCCGCACGACTATTGGCCCCTCAGTTCATTCTTCTCTACTGCCTCGCCGCCTCCGTGCTGGCGGTGCATTTCCGCGGCCGCGTGCGGCTTGGCTTCGGCCGCCAACTGACCGACCATTCGAGCATCATGGCGCCTTACAACGTGCTCATGTACCTGTTCTCGAAGGTGCCGAACCAGCCGATCCTGTCGCCGCGCCAGTTCCCCGAGCTCGACAAGCTGCGCGACAACTGGCAGGCGATCCGCGAGGAAGCGGTCGCGCTGTTCGACGAAGGACGCATCAAGGCCTCCGACGGCTACAACGACGCCGGCTTCAACTCGTTCTTCCGCAACGGCTGGAAGCGCTTCTACCTCAAATGGTACGACGACCCGCTGCCCTCGGCCGCGCGCGCCTGCCCGCGCACGGTGGCGCTCCTGGAATCCATCCCCAACATCAAGGGCGCGATGTTCGCGACGCTCGCCCCGGGCTCGCGGCTGCAGACCCATCGCGATCCCTATGCCGGGTCGCTGCGCTACCACCTCGGTCTGGTGACGCCGACGCATCCGGGCCACTGCCGCATCTTCGTCGACGGCCACGAATATTCGTGGCGCGACGGCGAGGACCTGATGTTCGACGAGACCTTCATCCACTACGCCGAGAACACCACCGACCAGACCCGCATCATCCTGTTCTGCGACGTCGAGCGGCCGCTCAAGACCCGGGTCATGACCGCGGTCAACCGTTGGGTCAGCCGCAGGATCATCAAGGAAACTGCCACCGAGAACGAAGCCGGCGAGCGCATCGGCGCCCTCAACAAGGCGTTCGGCTACGTCTATCACCTTCGGCTCGCTGGCAAGCGCATGAAGGCCTGGAACAAGAACGCCTATTACGCGCTCAAGTATTCGTTCGTGGGCGCCATTTTTGCCGGCATCGTCTATTCCGCGCTCTGATCCGGCCGCTCCCAATCGCTCATCACGGCACTGACGGAGACCTCGCGCTAGGGTAGTCTTGCACCCGCGTGCAGCCCGCACGCGTAGCCGGCCCAGGGGGGGCTTCCCATGAACCAGGCCACCATTCTCATCGCCGCGGCACTCGCGCTCGCCGCCACGCTGCCGGCCACACCGGCGCAGGCGCAGAACCCGCGCACTTTCGTGTCCGGCCACGGCAGCGACGCCAATGACTGCACCCTGCCCTCGCCCTGCCGGACGTTTGCCCACGCCATCACGGTCACCAACGCCGGCGGCGAGATCGACGTGCTGGATGTAGCCGGCTACGGCGCACTCACCATCGACAAGGCGATCAGCATCGTCAACGACGGGGTCGGCACCGCCAGAATCCTGGTCCCCGCGGCCGGCCAGGGCATCGTCATAAACGCCGGCCCGAACGACGCCATCAACTTGCGCGGCCTGATCATCGAAGGCGCAGGCGCCGGCTTTAACGGGATCGTGTTCAACTCCGGCAAGTCCCTGACCATCGAGAACTGCGTCGTCCGTAATGTCAATGGCTTCGGTATCTCCTTCGTTCCGAGTGTCACGAGCGCTCTCGCGGTCTCGAACACGCTGGTGGCCGATAACGGCGTTAACGGGATTGAGGTCAATCCGAACGGGTCGGCTATCGTCTCTGCCGTTTTCCATCGCGTCGAGGTGAACAACAATGGCGGTCACGGCATCAGTGTGTCCGGCTCTGGAACCACCGGGACGGTCAATGCCGTCGCATCCGAGAGCGTCGCCGCCCGCAATGGCGGCTCGGGCTTTCGCGCTGTTGACTTCGGCCCATCGTCGGCTACTTTCTCGCTGTTTCTTTCTGTTGCCGCCAACAATGGTGTTGGCATTTCGGCGAATAATTTGGGCGCGACCCTTCGCGTCGCCCACTCGATGGTGACGGGGAATATACACGGTTGGGATGCGTCCAACAGCGCCGTGATCGAAAGCTTCGGTGATAACTACATCGCCGGCAACGGGACCAATACCGGCGTCCTGACCTCGGTCGGCAAGCAATAGCGCCGGCCGTCGAGCCGCCCCCCGCGGGCAACCCGACACGACGATTGCCTTGCGTGCGCGCGCAAGCGAACATCGGCCGCGCCAGTTTACGTCCCACGCATGTGGAATCGTTTTCCGCTCGTCCCCGCGAAAGCGGGGACCCAGACTGGATTCCCGCTTGCGCGGGGATGAGCGGACGAAGGTTTGTCCACCCGAACGGGCGGCGCGACTCGGCGGGAAGCGTCCATGCGCGCTCAAGTATTCGTTCGTGGGCGCCATTTTTGCCGGCATCGTCTATTCGGCGCTCTGATCCGGCCGCTCCAAATCGCTCATCACGGCCCTGACGGAGACCTCGCGCCAGGGTAGTCTTGCACCCGCGTGCAGCCCGCACGCGTAGCCGGCCCAGGGGGCTTCCCATGAACCAGGCCACCATTCTCATCGCCGTGGCGCTCGCGCTCGCCGCCACGCTGCCGGCCGCGCCGGCGCAGGCGCTCAATGCGCGCTCGTTCGTGTCCGGCCACGGCAGCGACACCAATGACTGCAGTCTCCCCACGCCCTGCCGGACGTTTGCCCACGCCATCACGGTCACCAGCTCGGGCGGCGAGATCGATGTGCTGGATGTGGCCGGCTACGGCGCACTCACCATCGACAGGGCGATCAGCATCGTCAACGACGGCGTTGGTACCGCCAGAATCCTGCTGCCGGTGGGCGACCACGGCATCATCATCAACGCCGGACCGAACGACGCCATCAACCTGCGCGGGCTGATCATCGAAGGCGCCGGCGCCGGCGTTCACGGAATTCTATTCAACACCGGCAGGTCTCTGACCATCGAGAACTGCGTGATCCGTCATGTCAACGGCACTGGCATCTCCTTCGTTCCGAGTGTCACGAGCGATCTCGCGGTCTCGAACACGCTGGTGGCCGATAATGGCGATAGCGGGATTCTTGTCCAACCTACCGGGTCGGCTATCGTCTCGGCCGTTTTCAATCGCGTCGAGGTGAACAACAATGGCGGTTACGGTATCGCGGTGAACGGCGCAATCACCACCGGGAGGGTGGATGCCACCGCGTCCGAGAGCGTCGCCGCCCGCAATGCCCTCACGGGCTTTTTCGCTAATGGCTCGGGCCCATCCGCGACCACTTTCTCGCTGTTCCAGTCCGTCGCCGCCAACAATGGCACTGGCATTTCGGCGGCTAATGCGAACGCGATCCTTCGCGCCGCCCACTCGATGGTGACGGGGAACATACACGGTTGGTCAGCGAGCAGCAGCGGCGTGATCGAAAGCTTCGGTGATAACTACATCGCCGGCAACGGGACCAATACCGGCGTCCTGACCTCGGTCGGCAAGCAATAGCGCCGGCCGTCGAGCTGCCCCCGCGGGCAACCCGACACGCGCTCTGACCGCCTGCTCCAAACCGTTCGTCACGTCAAAGACGACCACCTCCCGCTAGGATAGTCTTGCGCCCGCGTGCGATCCGCACGTGTAGCCAGCCCAAGGGGCTTCCCCATGAATCACGCCACCATTCTCATGGCCGCAGCGCTCGCGCTCGCCGCCACGCTGCGGGCCGCGCCGGCGCAGGCGCTCAATGCGCGCTCGTTCGTGTCCGGCCACGGCAGCGACGCCAACAACTGCACGCTGCCCTTGCCGTGCCGAACCTTGCAGGCCGCGCATGACAAGACCGACGCTGGCGGCGAGATCGACATTCTCGATCCGGCCGGCTATGGCGCGCTGACCATCAGCAAGGCGATCAGCATCGTCAACGACGGGGTTGGCACCGCTGCCATCCTGGTCCCTGCGGGTTTGGTCGGCATCACCATTAACGCCGGGTTGAGCGATGTCGTCAGCCTGCGCGGTCTCACCATCGAGGGAGGCGGCTCCGGTCAGTCCGGGATTGTATTCAACGCCGGCGCATCCCTGACGATCGATAACTGCGTCATCCGTCGTGTCGGTAACAACGGCATCAACTTTCTTCCGAATGCCCCGAGCAATCTCGCGATCTCCAACACGCTGGTGGCCGATAATGGCAGTATCGGGATTTTGGTCTTCCCGAGTGGCTCCGACGTCGTCACGGCCGTCTTCAATCGCGTCGAGGCGAACAACAATGTCAATCACGGTATCCGTGTGGACGGGACGAACAGCACGGGGATTGTCAACGCTACCGCGTCTGACAGCGTCGCCGCCCGAAATGGCGACAAGGGCTTTCTCGCTTATTCGTTTCCGAGTCAAGCGCCGACCACGCTAACCTTGTTCCATTCTGTCGCCGCCAACAATGCCAGTGGCATTGTGGCGTTTGGTTCCGGCGCTACCATTCGCGCCGCTCAATCGATGGTGACGGGAAACACATCCGCAGGCTGGTCAGCGATCGGTGGCGGCGTGGTGGAGAGCTACGGCGACAATTACATCGACGGCAATGGGACCAACGGAGGCGCTCTGACCCCCATCGTCAAGCAATAGCGCGGCAGCGTAACAGCGCAACACCGGCGCCAAGCGGCGGCCCGGCTTCCACCGGGCCGCGGCGCACGATCCCCGCCCTTTGTCCCTGCCGCGCGAGCCCGCGATTGCGCTAGATTTGTGCGCAAGCAGGCATCGCTATTCGCCCGGAAGCGTCCATGCGGCCGAACGTCCTCAATCCACTGTTCGCTGCGCTCACCAGCCTGTCCGGCATCGGGCCGAAGGTGGAGAAGCTCTATCGCCGGCTGCTCGGCCGCGACGACGGCGCGCGCGTCCTCGATCTTCTTTTTCACTTGCCGACCGGCACGATCGACCGGCGCGCGCGCCCGAAGCTGCGCGACGTGGTGCCCGGCACGATCGTCACCGTCGCGGTCAAGGTCGAGCGCCATCGGCCGCCGCCGCCGAACCGTCCGCGCGCGCCCTATCAGGTCTACGCCAGCGACGAGACCGCCGACCTGATCCTGACGTTCTTCAATGCCCGCGCCGACTACCTCGACAAGCTGCTGCCGGTCGGAGAGCTGCGCTATGTGTCGGGCACGGCCGAGTTCTACGACGGCATGCTGCAGATGGTGCATCCGGATCGCGTCGTCGACGAAGCCGGCCTGAGTACGCTGCCGTTGATCGAGCCGGTCTATCCGCTGACCGAAGGTCTCTCTCTCAACCAGGTGCGCAAGACGGTCGAGACGGCGTTGCCGCGCCTGCCGGAACTCGCCGAATGGCAGGACGAGAGCTTCCTCGCGCGCGAGCGCTATCCGAGCTTTGCCCTGGCGCTGCGGACGCTGCACCGGCCCGTCGATCCGGCCGATGCCGCGCCCGAAAGCCTGGCCTGGACGCGTCTCGCCTATGACGAATTCCTGGCCGGCCAGCTTGCGCTTGCGCTCGTGCGCGCGCATATGCGCCGCCCCGCCGGGCGCGCCACGCCGGGCACCGGTCGATTGCGCCAACAGCTCATCGCCGCCCTGCCCTATTCGCTCACGCCCTCGCAGACCCGCGCGGTTGCCGACATCGTCGCCGACCTGGCGAAGCCCGAGCGGATGTTGCGGCTGCTGCAAGGCGACGTGGGCTCGGGCAAGACCGTGGTGGCGCTGCTCGCGGCCGCGACCGCGATCGAAAGCGGCCGCCAGGCCGCGCTGATGGCGCCGACCGAGATCCTGGCGCGCCAGCACTTCAACACCATCGCTCCGCTCGCCGCCGAAGCCGGCATCGAGATCGCGATCCTGACCGGGCGCGAGCGCGGCCGCGAGCGCAGCGACATCCTGGAACGGCTCGCCGCCGGCGGCGTCCAGCTCCTGGTCGGCACCCACGCCCTGTTCCAGGACGAGGTTGCGTTCCGCGACCTCGCGCTCGCCGTGGTCGACGAGCAGCATCGCTTCGGCGTGCACCAGCGGCTCGCGCTGGCCCGCAAGGGCGAGGCCGTGGACGTGCTGGTGATGACCGCAACCCCGATCCCGCGCACCCTGGTGCTCACCTATTTCGGCGACATGGACAGTTCGGAGCTGCGCGAAAAGCCCGCCGGACGCCAGCCGATCGATACCCGCACGGTGCCGCTCGGGCGGCTCGAGGACGTCATCGGCGCCGTCGGCCGCGCGATTGCCGATGGCCGGCGCGTCTACTGGGTCTGTCCGCTGGTCGAGGAATCCGAAAACGTCGATCTCGCCGCCGCCGCGGAACGCTTCGCCGCGCTCAAGACCCGGTTCGGCGAGGTGGTCGATCTGGTGCACGGACGCATGAAGGGTGCCGACAAGGACCGCGCCATGGAGCGCTTTGCGGCCGGCGAGACGCGGCTCCTGGTCGCCACCACGGTGATCGAGGTCGGGGTCCACGTGCCGGAGGCGAGCGTGATGGTGATCGAGCATGCCGAGCGTTTCGGGCTCGCCCAACTCCACCAGTTGCGCGGGCGCATCGGTCGCGGCGCCGCGCGCTCGACGTGCCTCCTGCTCTACCGAGGCCCGCTCGGCGAGACCGCGAAGGCGCGCCTTGCGGTCATGCGGGAGACCGAGGACGGCTTTCGCATCGCCGAGGAGGATCTGGCGTTGCGCGGCGAAGGCGACGTGCTCGGCACGCGTCAATCCGGCCTCCCCGGCTTCCGGATCGCGCGCATCGCGTCACACGGCAAGCTCATCGGCGCCGCCCGCGACGACGCCCAGCTCGTGCTGGCACGCGATCCGACCCTGAGCACGGCACGCGGTGAGGCGCTGCGGCAGTTGCTCTACCTGTTCGAGCGCGACGAGGCGATCCGGCTGATCCGCGCGGGGTGAGCTATGCGGGCGCCCGCGCCGGCAGCGCAAGCGGGTCCGGGCCGAAATCGTTGTCGCCTTCCGTCCCCGGGGTCACGGCCCAGTAGATCAGGAGAAGGACGCCGACGATCGTCAAGGCGATGAGCACCCAGTAGCCCGACTTGTCGATGTCGTGCAGCCGGCGGATCGATATCGCGAGCCCTGGAAGAAACAGCGCCAGGCCAGTGATGGTGGCGACCGGCGTCCATGGATTGGCCGGGAACAGCGTCGCGTCCGCGGCGGTTGAGGCGATGGCAACGATCAGCGCAAACAGCGTCCAGTACCAGTATTCGGAGCGGGAGGCACGACCGCGCGAATTGACGTATTTGCGAAAGCCCGCCTCGATCGCCTGCGGAAAATTCATTGCGGCCTCCCATTGCCAAGGTGGCGGCGAGCGCGAATCGCCAGCCGCCAGCTTGCACCACCGGTATGGGTCGCACGCGGCCCGCGAACCGGTCAATGATCGGTTGTGCCGCGAGGGAGCATGGTGAATGCAGTCTTGCGGCGGGACACCGGCTAGTTCGCCGGCGCCGTCGGGCGCTCGGGTTGCGCGGCGCGGGCCGTGCGGGCGGCCTCCGCCAGCGCCGACAGCCGCTTCTGCTGGTCGCCGCCGCCGCCGCCGGGCTGCGCCAAGCCGGCCGACATCAACAGGGTCATCGCCGCCTCGACCGTGAGATCGAGTTCAATGAGGTCGCGGCGCGGCACGTAGAAGAAGAAGCCGGTGGTCGGGTTCGGCGTGCATGGCATGAACGCCGCGATATGCTCGGTGTCCGGCAGCCGCGCCGCGATCTCGGCGCTCGCGGGCTGCGAGAGGAACACCAGCGACCACATGCCGGGCGATGGAAACTCGACCAGCGCCACGCGGCGGAAACTCGATCCGGTCTTCGCGAACAAGGTCTCGAAGATCTGCTTGAGGCTCTTGTAGATCGGCCGCACCACCGGCATCAAGTTGAGGATCTTCTCGCCGAATTCGACCAGCGTACGGCCGACCAGGTTGGCGGTGAGGAAGCCGAGCAACGTCAAGGTGACGAAGGCGATGATCAGGCCGGTGCCGGGCACCTTGACCGGCAGATAGGTCTCCGGCTGGTAGGCGGCCGGAATGAACGGCCGCACCACGTCATCGACCCAGTTGATGAACCACCAGGTCAGGCTGATGGTGATGTAGACGGGACCGACCAGGACCAAGCCGGTCAGAAAATAGTTGCGGATGCGGCTGGCGACGCCGGCATGGAACGGCTCGGGCTTGCCGCCGACCGGAGACGGACTTTCCGCCCCCGCCCCCACTGCGGGCACGCTCATCGGATCTTGCTCGTTCATGCCTGCCACGCACCGATCATCCGGAAGTAGGCCAGAATGTGGTGAGTCTACAGCGCTGCGGCAATCGCTGCGATACCCACCAGGGTCGCAGGCTCAGACCTGCCCAAAAATCACTCAACCGTGACCGACTTGGCAAGGTTTCGCGGCTGGTCCACGTCGGTGCCCATCACCACCGCTGTGTGGTAGGCGATCAACTGCACCGGGATCGCATAGACCAGCGGGGTCACCGTCGAGGGCATCTCCGGCAGCACCAGTTTGGAGAGCGACCCCACGTCGGCCGCCGCCGCACCCTTGGGGTCGGTCAGCAGGATGATGTTGCCGCCGCGCGCGGCGACCTCCTCCATGTTGGAGACGGTCTTGTCGAACACGCGGTCATGCGGCGCGATCACGATGACGGGCATTTTTTCGTCGATGAGCGCAATGGGCCCGTGCTTCATCTCGCCGGCCGCATAGCCTTCGGCATGGATGTAGGAAATTTCCTTGAGCTTGAGGGCGCCTTCGAGCGCCAGCGGATAGCTCGTGCCGCGGCCGAGATAGAGCACGTCGCGGCTCTTGGCGAGATCGCGCGCCAGGTGCTCGATCTGCGGTTCGAGCCGCAGCGCCTCCGCCATCAGGCGCGGAACCTGCGTCAGCGCATCCACCAGCTTCTGTTCATCCGCCTCCGAGAGCACGCCGCGGGCGCGCCCAGCCGCGACCGCCAGGCATGCCAGGACGGCGAGCTGGCAGGTGAACGCCTTGGTCGAGGCCACGCCGACCTCCGGTCCGGCGAGCGTCGGCATCACCACGTCGCTTTCGCGCGCGATGGTCGACGTCGGCACATTGACCACCGAGACCACGTGCTGCTCATGCTCCTTGGCATAGCGCAGCGTCGCGAGCGTGTCGGCGGTCTCGCCCGATTGCGAGACGAAAATCGCGAGCCCGCCCGGCTTGAGCGGCGCCTCGCGGTAGCGGAACTCGGAAGCGACGTCGATCTCGACCGGCAGCCTCGCAAACCGCTCGAACCAGTATTTGGCGACGAGCCCCGCATAAAAGGCGGTGCCGCAGGCCGAAATGGAGATGCGATCGAGCGCGTTGAAGTCGAACGGCAGCGCTTGCGGGAGCGCCACGCGTCCAGCCGCCATGTCGAGATAGCGCGCCAGCGTGTGGCTCACGACCTCGGGCTGCTCGAAGATCTCCTTCGCCATGAAATGGCGATAGTTGCCCTTGTCCGCGATCACCGTGTGCGGCGGAATCTTCTGCACCACGCGCTTGACCGGCGAACCCTCGGCGTTGCGCACCTCGGCGCTGTCGTGCGTGAGCACGACCGAATCGCCGTCCTCGAGGTAGCAGATCGTGTCGGTGAGCGGCGCCAGCGCAAGTGCATCCGAACCGAGATACATCTCGCCGTCGCCGTAGCCGACCGCGAGCGGCGATCCCTTGCGCGCGCCGATGAGGAGATTGTTCTCGCCTTCGAACACGAACGCGAGCGCGAACGCGCCGCGCAACCGCGGCAGCGCCGCCGCCACCGCGTCGGCGGGCGAGCGGCCGCTCTTCATTTCCTGGGTCACGAGATGCGCGATCACTTCCGTGTCGGTCTCCGAGCCGAACTTCGCGCCCTTCTGTTCCAGCTCCGCGCGCAACTCGCGGAAATTCTCGATGATCCCGTTATGCACGACCGCGAGGCAGTCGGTGGCATGGGGATGCGCGTTGCTCTCGGTCGGCCGCCCATGCGTCGCCCAGCGCGTGTGTCCGATGCCGATCGTGCCCAGGAGCGGCTCGCGCTCCAGCTTGCTTTCGAGATTGCTGAGCTTGCCCTGGGCGCGGCGCCGGGTCAGCCGACCGCCTTCCAGCGTCGCCACGCCGGCCGAGTCATAGCCGCGGTATGCGAGATTGCGCAGCGCATCGACCAGGTGCAATGCGACCGGCTCGCGCCCGAGTATGCCGACAATCCCGCACATCGCGCGGCTGTCCCCTAGGTTTGACTGCGCTGATGATGCCCCGGCGAAGTTGTACGCCGCCTGAATGAAGAACTTGTAATCAATCTCTGTGTCATCGTGTGACAGTCAAGGCTGACGCCCGGCGCGTTAATCTCTGGGCAGCAAGCTTCACTCCGCAGCCTTCTTATGGCCTGCGGCCTTGGCAGCGCGCAAGCGCGCGGCGCGGTTTTCCTTAACGACCTGCCGGCTGCGCCCGATCGCCAGCGCGTCCGCCGGCACGTCCTGCGTGATCACGGAGCCGGTCGCCACATAGGCGCCGTCGCCGACCGTGACCGGCGCCACGAGCGCCGCGTTCGAGCCGATGAAGGCGCCCTTGCCGATGTCGGTGCGATGCTTGGTCACACCGTCGTAGTTGCACACGATCGCCCCGGCACCGAAATTGGCACCGGCGCCGAGCCGCGCGTCGCCGATATAGGCGAGATGATTGGCCTTGGCGCCCGCCTCGATCACCGCCTCCTTGACTTCGACGAAATTGCCGATGTGCACGTTCGCCTCCAGATACGCGCCCGGCCGCAGCCGAGCATAGGGTCCGACCAGCGAACCCTTCCCCACATGCGCCCGATCGAGATGCGAGAACGAGCGGATCACCGCATCGTCCTCGACCGTCACGCCCGGTCCGAAGACCACATAGGGCTCGACCACGACGTCACGGCCGAACTGGGTGTCCGCGGACAGGAACACCGTTTCGGGCGCAACGAGAGTCACGCCCGCCTCCAACGCCGCCTGGCGCAGGCGCTGCTGCAATACGGCTTCGGTCTCGGCGAGCTGCGCCTTCGTGTTGATGCCGCGCACGTCGTCCTCCTCGGTCTCGATCGCGACTGCCTTGAGCTTCATCGCCCGGGCGGTCGCGACCGCGTCGGTGAGATAGTATTCGCCTTTGCGATTGTCGCTGCCGATGCGTTCCAGGATGGCGAGCGCGGTGGCACCCGCGAACGCCATCAAGCCGCCGTTGCACAGCGTGATCGCGCGCTCCGTTTCGCTGGCGTCGAGCTCTTCGCGGATGGCTGTCAATTCGCCGCCGTCCAGCACGAGCCGCCCATAGCCGGTGGGATCGCGCGGCCGGAAGCCGAGCACCACGACGGCGGCGCCGCCGGCGAGCGCGGCGCGCATGCGGCCGAGCGTCTGCGGGCGGATGAGCGGCGTGTCGGCGAAGATGACGAGCACGTCATCGGCGCCGCGCGCAATGGCCGATTTTGCCGCCAGCACCGCATGAGCGGTCCCGCGCCGCTCCGACTGCACGAAAATGTCTGCGTCCGGTATCACGCGCTGCGCCGCGGCGGCGACCGGCGCGGCGTCCGGTCCGACAACCACCGCCGTCGCCGTGCCGCCGGCCGCGCGCACCGCAGCAAGCACGTGCGCGAGCAAACTCTGCCCCGCGATCTCGTGCAGGACCTTGGCCCGCTGCGAGCGCATGCGGGTGCCCTCGCCGGCGGCGAGCACAACGGCAAGACAGCTCCGGTCGTCCATCGCGCCTCCGCGTGTTCCGGTCCGCGCCGTCATATCCGAGCGAACCCCGGTGGAAAAGGCGGATTGCTGGGAGAATCCCCCGTACGCGCGGCAACGATGATCGGATTCTGTTAGTCTTTTCAATGGGTGATTCGCCGGCTGGCGGGGCCAAGGCGAAGCAGGCTCGCACCATGAACTTGGACCCGGGCGAACGGCCTTTCAACATGCACTCCTTGTTACGCTTGGCGGTCTGGGGAACGGCGGCGACCGGCGCGCTCGCGGTTGCGGTCCTGTCGGCCTATTCCAATACGGGATCGCAGCGCCTGCTGGTCGCCATGGCTCCGGCCGCCAGCCCGGGGAAATCGCAGGCGCAACAGCAGTCGCCACAGCCCCCGTCGGCGCAGCTTCTGGCGCGCGCCGCCGAAACCGAGAACGAGACCCGCCGGCTGGCCGACGCCGTGCGTACGCTCAACAGCGACCGGGACCGGCTGCTGACCCGGATCGCCTCGCTCGAGCGCAGCCTGGAGGACGTCACCGGCTCGATCAGGCGCCAAGCGGCTCCGCCGCCCAGCGCGGCGGCGACGCCGCTTCCTCCGGTCGCCTCGGTCACATCGCCGCCGCCGACGCTGGCGCCACACGAACCGACCCCGCCCGCCGGCGAGCCGGCGCCGCCTCCGGGCGAGCCGCCGGCGACCACGACCGTGACTGCCGCCGAGCCCGCCAAGGAGGGGCCTGCCGCCGCCAAGCCGAGAGCCCAGTTCGCCGTCGATATCGGCGGCGCGGTCAATTTCGACGGCCTGCGGGTGCTGTGGAGTTCCACCAAGGCCACCAATGCGGCCCTGTTCGACGGCGTGCAGCCCATCTACGCCGCGCGCGAGAACAAGTCGCGCGGCATCGAGCTCCGCCTCATCGTCGGCCCGTTTACCAGCGCGGAATCGGCGACCCGGGTTTGCGCCGCCCTGGCGGCTTTGCGCCGCTACTGCCAGCCCGCCGCCTTCGAGGGCCAGCAGCTCTCGCTGCTGGCGCCGGAACCCGAGCGGCGTCCGGTAGTGGCGCCGCAAATCCAGCCGCAACGCCCACCGGCGCCGCCGCAGCAGCAGCGCCCGCAACCGGCGCGTCCCTGAGCCGCGATTGCGGACGGCCGGGTGAGCCGGCATAGTGCCTTGAAGGCGCCCCATGCAGAGCCGGCTCTTTCTTCCGACCGCGCGTCAAACCAACTGGTTGCTGATCGTCGGATTCCTCGCGGTCGGCGAGGCGCTCTACCTGCGCTATCTCGCGATCGAACACGCCAATGTCGCGCTCGCCTGCCAGGCCGGTTTCCGGAGCTGGCTGTGCACGACGTTCCGGGCTGTCATCGTCTTCTACGAGCACTCGGTGTTCGGCTGGATCGCACTCGGGGCGGCGTTTTTGAATCTGGTGCGGCCCTCGATCGTGCTGATGTCGGTCGCGCTCCCCGCGGCAGGCTTCGGCCTGGTGCTGCATAATGCCGGCTTGGCCGGGCTCGCGGTGGCGCTCCTGATCCTCAGCCTGGCGCGTCCCGCGCCGGCAGCAGAGTGACCGCGAGCGCGACGAGCGCGGCGCAGAACCACAGCGCCTGCCAGTTCGCCGGCGTCTCATTGAACACGATGTAGAGCGCGCAGAGCAGCAGGACTGCCGCGGCGACGCTCTCGGCGCCCGCGCGCAACCCGCGCAGGCGCGGCCATGACGTCCGCAGCGCCGGGACCTTCAGGATCAGGAACGGGACCACCGCGGCGGTCAAGGCGGCAAACGGAAAGTCGCGGTAGCGCGGATCGAACACCAGGCCGAGCGCGGCCTGGACCGCCAGCACGGCGAGCGCGACCATGAGCACGCCGAGCACAAGCGACAGCGGATCGCGCACCCGCTCGTCGCGGCGCCCGAGCACGCCGGCAAGGCCCGGGACCGTTGCCTCCGAGGTTGCGGCGGCGGCCCCCAGCACCGGCGCTGCCACCGCCAGCGCCGCCCAGGCGAGGGTGCGAATCCAGTCGCCGACGGTGAGGCTTTCGATCGGCACCCGCTCGACGGTCCAGCCGATCAGCGTGCCTGCGACGCTGGCATTCGCCGCCACGCCGAACCAGGTCCCGACCCGCGGCGGCGGGTGCATCCAGCACGCCGCCAGTGCAGCGCCGAACACCAGCACCGCAAGGCCAACGCCGATCGCCGCCCGCCAGCGCCATTGCGGATGGTTGGACACCGCCGCTCCCCAGGTGAACTTGGCCCTGCGTTGGTAGCCGTCGTAAAGCCCCCAGTGACCGCCGACCGCGCCTTCGAGCTGGCGCTTCCAGGGCTGGTCATAGGCTTCGATCAGGTTGACGCGATAGTTCTCGCGTTTGGCGAGGGCGACGACGTCGTGCAGCGCTCGTGCCTGGTTGACCGGCGAGGGCAAGGCGCCCTCGCGCATGCGGCCGGCGCTCGGCCAGCCGAATTCGCCGAGCAGGACTTCCTTGCCTGGAAACGCAGCGACCACCTGCTTGCGGATGGCGTCGACGTGCGAAGCGGCGTCTCTGGCCGGGATCGGAATGTCCTCCCAGTACGGCAGGATATGGATGGTGATGAAATCGACCGCGCCGGCAAGGTCGCGATGGCGCAGCCAGAATTCCCACACATCCGCATAAGTGACCGGCATCGGCACCGCTGCCTTCACCTCCCGGATGGTCCGGATCAGGTCGGGAGCGGACATTTCACCGCGCAGCAGAACCTCGTTCCCCACGATTACCGACTGGATGACGTCGGGATAGCGTTTGGCGAGCGCGATGGCGCCGTCGATCTGCTTGCGGCTCAAGTCCGGCAGGCTGGAGAGCCACAGCCCTTGCATGACCTTGATGCCGTGGCGCCTGGCGATTTCGGGGATCTGGTCGAGGCCGTGGTCGACCGAATAGGTTCGCACGCAGTCGGTGATCGGCTTGAGCTGGGTCAGGTCCTCATCGATCTGTCGCGGGTCGATCGGGATGTCCGGCCCGAACGGGTTCTGGTCGCGCCGGAACGGCGCATACGAGACGCAGTTGAGCTTGCCGCCGGGACCGAGCGGCGACGGCGGCATTTCGACCGCGGCGCCGAGCCAGCTCCAGGCGGCCACGATCGCCGCCGCTGCAAGCGCGAAGAGCGCGGCCGCACTGCCCATCGGAAAGTCCCTGACCGCCCCGCCTGATTCCGGTTTGCTCATTCGGCTTATCGTGCCGCTTCGCCGGTGCCAAGCGCGGCACCGGCGGCGGACGAGTGAGCGGGCCGGTCGGGAGCCGCAACGCCAGCCGAGGTCGGGTCACGCCGTCGTAATTTTTCCGCCGTATCTATTGGCGGCCGGACCCGCGACTGCTTTAATCAGTCGCAGCGGCGTGCTGGACACGGCCGGCGCGCTCGGACGTCTCAAACAGCGCCAGGCCCGTGCGGGTGTCGGGGTGAAGGCCGAAACCGGTCTTCATATCGGGGAGCAATCGGCCAGTTGGCCCTGTAAAGTCTGAGCAACCATGTGTTTCACCAGTATGCGTATCGCCGCCGGCGCCGTGGGCGCAGCGGTGCTGATTTTTGCGCTCGATCCGGGTTTTGCTCAGAGCGTCGACCCCAAGGCTGGAAACCAGCGTCAGCAGCCCACCGAGGCGGACAGCCAAAAGAAGATCGACGAATTCGCTGAAGCCGCCAAGCTCCTCGGCGGCCCTGCCTCCAATCCGGAGTGCGTCTGGCTCGGCCGCCGGGTGGTGAGCCTGCTCTGGCGCGACGACCTCGACACCGCCTTTCGCCATCTTGAGCTCTACGATCGCTTCGGCTGTCCCTCCGGCCACATCCAGGCGACGTTCCGCTGCCTCGTCCGGCAGGGAAACATCGATCCCAAGTCACCGGAGACGCTGTCGGCACGCGCGCATTCCTGCTGGATCAATCCAACCCTGGATGGCACCGCATCGCAACCGTCCGCGGCGGCTGCGCCTTCGACGACGACCAACCGCTAAGCTGTACAGTCGTTCATAAATTTCATGTCTAAACCGTCGCCGGAACTATTTTTGTTCTGCGCAGTTGCTGCCCTATATTCGCCACGGCCGATTACTACTTGATCGGACGCCACTGACTAAGGTACGTTGAAATAACGTGCTTAGTCGAACCTAGGGGACGGGTTCGGGCCACTGTTTTTCCTGCCCCGCGTGGTTGCTTCTTCATGCGCTCCGTCGCTGCTGTAGTCGCGCTCCTCGTGTGCGTGCATGCCGGCTTGTGGACTTTGCTCCAACGGCAACAAACGGTCCCGAACATCGACGGTCCGCTCGCGAGCGTTTCCTACTCGCCCTATTCGCGCGCTCAGCATCCCGATTACGGCGATCGGCCGACGGCCGAACAGATCCGCGCGGACCTCAAGCTGCTCAGTCCCTATACCCGCACGATCCGCACCTATTCGTCGACCGGTGGCGTCGAGCTGGTTCCCGGCATCGCCGCCGAGTTCGGATTGAAAGTCACGGTCGGCATCTGGATCGACAAGAACGAGGCGCGCAACGAGCGCGAAATCCAGCAGGCGCTCGCGCTCGCCAAGCGCTACAGCAACGTCAACGCGATCGTGGTGGGCAACGAGACCACGCTACGCGCTGAGAAGTCGGTCGACGAGCTCATCAAGATCATCCAGCGCGTGAAGCGGCAATCGCCGGTGCCGGTGACGACCGGCGAAATCTGGACGGTCTGGATCGACCATCCGGAGCTCGCCTCCGCGGTCGATTTCATCGCCGCCCATATCCTGCCCTACTGGGAAGGCTTCACTACCACGCAGGCGGTCGAGCATTCCATCCTCGCCTACGACAAGCTGCGCCGCGCGCATCCCGGCAAACGCATCGTGATCGCGGAATTCGGCTGGCCGAGCGCCGGCTACAACATGCACAAGGCCGATCCCGGCCGCATCGAGCAGGCGGTCGTGATCCGCGATTTCATTTCGCGCGCGGATGCCTACGGCATCGACTACAACATCATCGAAGCCTTCGATCAGCCGTGGAAGACCAACGAAGGCGGCGTCGGCCCGTATTGGGGTCTGTTCGACGCTTCGCGGCAGGCGAAGTTCACCTGGGCTGGCCCGGTCAGCGACCCGGACCATTGGAAGGTCGCCGGGCTCGCCGCCCTCCTCGGCCTGCTGCTGTCGCTGCCGATCCTGGCAAAGCCGCGCGCCACGGTCGGGGAAGCCGTCGCGCTCGCGGTCGCGGCCAATGCGGTCGGCGCCTGGCTGGCGATCGTCTTCGCCTTCTGGAACGTGCACTATTTCGTCTGGGGCGCCGCCTTCGCGCTCGGCTTCGGCATCCTGCTGCTGATTCCGCTAGTGGCAATCGCGCTGGCGCGCGTCGAGGAGATCGCAGCGATCGCGTTCGGGCGCGGCCCGCAGCGCCTGCTGGTGGGGCCCGCCGCGGCACCGGAGGGTTTTGCACCGAAAGTCTCGATCCACGTTCCCGCCCATCACGAGCCGCCCGACATGCTCAAGGCGACGCTCGACGCGGTGGCGCGGCTCGAATATCCGAACTTCGAATGCGTCGTGGTCATCAACAACACGCCCGACCCGGCGTTCTGGCGGCCGATCGAGGACCATTGCCGCGAGCTCGGCGAGCGCTTCAAGTTCGTCAACGCGGACAACGTGAGCGGCTACAAGGCCGGCGCGCTGCGGCTGGCGCTCTCGCACACCGCCGACGATGCCGAGATCATCGGCGTCATCGACGCCGACTACGTGGTACGGCCGGACTGGCTCAAGGACCTGGTGCCGGTGTTCGCCGATTCCAAGGTCGGGATGATCCAGGCGCCGCAGGACCACCGCGACGGCGAACGCACCGTGATGCACCATGCCATGAACGGCGAATATGCCGGCTTCTTCGACATCGGCATGGTCCAGCGCAACGAAGCGAACGCCATCATCGTCCATGGCACCATGTGCCTGATCCGCCGCGCCGCGATCGTGGCGGCGGGCGGCTGGTCGAGCGACACCATCGTCGAGGACACCGATCTCGGCCTCACCATGCTCGAGTGCGGCTGGCAGATTCACTATACCAATCGGCGTTACGGCCACGGCCTGCTGCCCGACACCTTCGACGCCTACAAGAAGCAGCGCCACCGCTGGGCCTATGGCGGTTTCCAGATTCTCAAGAAACACTGGCGGCATCTGCTGCCGGGCGCCCGCGGCCTGACCCGCGAGCAGAAGCGCGAATACGCGTTCGGCTGGCTCAACTGGCTGGGCGCCGAATCGATCGGCGTCGTGGTCGCGATGCTCAACCTGCTCTGGGTCCCGGTGGTCGCCTTCGTCGGCATCGCCATCCCGGACCAGATCCTCACCATTCCGATCATCGCGGCTTTCGCGGTATCGCTCCTGCATTTCGTGGCGCTCTATCGCCTGCGCGTGCGCATCCCGGCCGGACAGATGCTGGGCGCGGTGTTCGCCGCCATGTCGGTGCAATGGACGGTGGCGCGCGCGGTCGGCTTCGGCGTCTGGAAGGAGAGCCTTCCCTTCACGCGCACCGCCAAGGGCGGCCACACCCGCAAGGGCCCCGACTTCCCGGCATTCTGGGAGGCGGTGATGGCGGCGCTGCTGCTGATCGGCGCCGCCACGCTGGTCATCACCAACTACAAGCAGATCCACGAGCTCAACATCTTCGCGCTCGTTCTGGTGGTGCAGAGCCTGCCGTTCATCGCGGCCGCCGCCGTCGCCCTGGTCGAGGGATCGCGCTTCAACGACTTCGCCTATTGGAGGAGCGTCGAGGCCAAGGTCGCTGCCCAGCTTCCGCAGCCGGCCGCCGTCGCCGAGGCGCCGGCGCAGATTCCGGCCAATCAGGAATCGGTGGTCAGCAACCAGTAGTCAGTCGGCGATCAGTCTTCGGCGATTGTTGCAGCTCTGATGACCGACCTCCGATGACTGACTACTGCCCGCGCAACGCCGTTTCCACCAGCTTCACCCAATACGAGGTTCCGACCGGGATCACCTCGTCGTTGAAGTCGTAGGCCGGGTGGTGCAGGCCGGCGCTGTCGCCGTTGCCGACGAAGATGAAGGCGCCCGGGCGCGCCTCCAGCATGAACGAGAAATCCTCCGCGCCCATCACCGGCGCCATGTCGATGTCGACGCGCTCGCGGCCGACCACATCGGCTGCAACCGCCGCCGCCACGCCGGTCTCGCGGTCGTGGTTTCTCGTCACCGGATAATCGCGCTTGTAGGTCAGCGTGGCCTTGGCGCCGTAGAGCCGCGCGGTCCCCTCCACCACCTCGTGCAGGCGCGCTTCAAGGAGGTCGCGTACCTTGGGCGTGAGGCTGCGCGCGGTGCCGCGCAACAGCGCCGTCTGCGGGATGACGTTATCGGTCGTGCCGGCCTGAAACATGCAGATCGAGATCACGGCCGCCTGCAGCGGATCGACATTGCGCGCTACGATCGACTGGATCTGGCTGACGATCGCGGCGCCCACCAGGACGGTATCGACCGAGAAATGCGGCCGCGCCGCGTGGCCGCCCTTGCCCTCGATCGCGATGGTCAGCCGGTCGGCCGCCGCCATCAGCGGGCCCGGGCGGATCGCGAACTGGCCGACCGGAAGGCCGGGATAGTTGTGCATCCCGTAGACTTCCTCGATGCGGAAGCGCTCCATCAGGCCGTCCTGGACCATCGCCTTGCCGCCCGCGCCGCCCTCCTCGGCCGGCTGGAAGATGACCACGGCGGTGCCGGCGAAGTTGCGCGTCTCCGCAAGGTAGCGCGCGGCGCCGAGCAGCATGGCGGTGTGGCCGTCGTGTCCGCAGGCGTGCATCTTGCCGGGCACGGTGGACTTGTAGGGCACGTCGGTCGCCTCCTCGATCGGCAACGCGTCCATGTCGGCGCGCAGCCCGATCACCTTGTCGGCGGCCCCCGCCCTGCCCCCGCGGATGACCCCGACCACCCCGGTGCGGCCGATCCCGGTCACCACCTCGTCGCAGCCAAAACCCTTGAGCTTCTCGGCCACGCTCGCGGCGGTGCGGTGCACGTCATAGAGGAGTTCCGGATGGGCATGGAGATCGCGCCGCCATGCGGTGATATCGCCATGCAGGTCGGCAATGCGGTTGACGATCGGCATTGGAACAGCTCCTGGCGGAGGACCGCGGACCGGTCACCATCAGATGAAAGATAGGTCCACCGGACCGACTTGGACAGGGCAAAGCGCCGGCGCCTTTGCCCATCTATTGACCAGAGGGGGAGCGCCCCCTACACACCGCGCGATGACGCAGCATGCGGCGTCAGCCTGGTGCAGGGCCCGTAGCTCAGTGGTAGAGCGTCTGACTTTTAATCAGTAGGTCGCTGGTTCGATCCCAGCCGGGCTCACCAAATAACGCAATGAGTCACAACGTATTTTCAGGCAAGACGCGCGCCGCGATTAACCGGGACCTCGCGGCGGCGCCGGGATCGTTTTTAGGAATCGGTCAATGCCGCGTGATCTGAAACGCCCATGATGCGCGATCATCCCTCGATACCATTCCTGACTGCGGCAGGAACGGCTCTGATCCTTTATCGGGTCATGAGTTCAGCGCTGCAATTTAGCGACTTGGTGGTCTTCACGATTGGCCTGGTCGGAGCAGGGCTGCTTTCCGCCGTGTGTCTGGTGGCCCACGTCGTTCTGCTCGCACGGAGTGAATAGCCGCAGCGCGATCCAACCGGGCCAACGACCACCGACGGGCTCTCCATCCCGGCCAGGACAACGTGGGCTGTTATTGGGTGCATGCAGCCTAAATCCATTAAACAATCTGCGTGAACAGTGGGAGCGACACATGAACGTCCAGACCTCGATGCGAATGTCCCTGTCCGTCATGGCGATGATATTTGCGCATGTCCCGTTGGCCCAGGCGAGCGCATTGCGCACGTTCGTCAGCAGTGCCGGGAGCGACACCAATACCGCGGCGAATTGTCCGCGGGCGAATCCATGCCGCACCTTTGGTGCTGCCTACGGCGTCACCGTGGCAAGTGGCGAGATAGTCGCTCTGGACTCCGCCGGCTACGGCCCGCTCACGATCACGACAGCCGTCACAGTAAAAGGTCTGGAAGGCGCCTTCGTCGCCGTCGCGGCCGGCACGATTGGGATCACCATCAATGCCGGGACCAGCGATCTGGTCATACTTCGCAATCTGGAAGTGACCGGTGCCGGCGCGGCAAACACCACAGGCATTCAGTTGAACAATGGCCGGCTGATCATCAAAGGCTCCAGCCTGGCGCGACTGACCACCGGTTTGAGCATCGCCGCAAACACCAAGTCGGACGTTGTCGATACCGATATGATCGGCAACGGCACCGGCATTTCAACGACCGGCGAGGGTAGCGATCCTGTCGGCTTTTTCCCGCCTTACGGCCCGACCCAGGTCCGCATCTCGGGGGGAACGTTCTGGACAACACGATCGCATACTTCATGAACGATCCCGGCTTTCTCTCCGGTCCTGGTTCCTCCAGCAAAATTACGATCTGGGCAGCAGGATTTGCCAGCCCCAATCAAGCGGGCAACGGAACATTGGTCTCAGGAACGGGGCCATCATGCGCCATCGCGCAGAATTGCGATCATATCCTGTACTACCAGAGTGTTGGGCAACGAAATTTGAACTAGCCGTCGTCTTGAATGTGACGATGTCTTCAATGTGACGATGTCTTCATGAGCCGGTCACTCGGACGTCGAACGGCAGAGCCGCTTACCCGGGTCAACGCGACCATCGCTAGGTCCGCTTTAAACGCGGATCGAATGTTGCCGTATGGTCGCGCTCAGGTTTCATTGGCAAACCTGCTCTTAATCAATAGGTCGCGGTTCGACCCCGGCCGGGCTCACCAAAACAACGGCGATTTCAAGAGATCGCTTACTTCGTCGGGGTGCCCGGCGGGGCGCTCTCGCCGCCGCCGTTGCCGTCGATGTAATTGTCGCCGTAGCTCAAAAGCGATCCACCCGGAAAGGCGGTCCAGCCGGCGTTGTTTCCGGTCACGCTCGAACGGCCGAGGCGGATGACCGCGTTGTCGCTCCCCACCTGCAGCCCGGTTGCATTGTGGGAGGAGGTCGAAAGCACCACCGTGATGGTGGTCGGCGACGACCCGCTGGTGGACGCGGCGAAGATGCCCGCGGCACCATTGTATGCGAACACGCTGTCGACGGCCGTGGCCGTGATGTTGCCGATACTGGCGCGCCCATCTACGAGCAGGCCGTGGCTGCCGTTGCCGTGGATTTCAACACGGTTGAATGAGGCCTTCACCGGATTGCTGCCGGTCGTCACGATGTGGATTCCGATATTGCCGTTGTCGGCCACGAGGGTATTCGACACCGCCAGCATGAGCGCCGACTCGGTCTCGATCTTGATCCCCTTGCCGGTGAGGCCGCGGATAACGCAGTTCTCGATCGTCAGCGCCTGTCCGCTAAGGAAGGTGATGCCGTTCTGCCCCTGGCCGGCGCCCTCGATGACGAGACCACGCAGGTTGACCACGGCGCTCGCGCCGGCATTGATCACGATGCCGTCGCTCCCCGCGGGAACCAGGACGCCGGCCGAGCCGACGCCGTCGTTCACGATGCTGATCGACTTGCCGATGGTCAGCGTGCCGTAGCCGGCCGGGTCGAGCACGTTGATCTCGCCGCCCGCGTTGGTCTGGTTGTAGGCCCCGAGCAATGTCCGGCACGGCTGCGCGCGCGAGCACGGATTGCCGTCGCTGCCGTTCGCCGAAATGAAGGTGCGTCCCAGTTGCGCTTGCGCGGGTCCATCCAAACCGAACGCAAGCAAGGACGCGACGACCATAACCGATGCGATTTGGACCAACGATTCCTCCAACGCGTGAGCGTGGTTCACGCTGCCCGTCGACCCCGCCTCATCTAGCCCGGGCAAGGGCTTCGGAGCAATCGCAATTCCCAACTGTGCGGCCGAGGGCCGTGGTCGTCGTCGCCGGTGTGGCATGGAACCGCGGCGCGGCGCAATTTCATCGCCGCGCGAAAGCGGCTATCCTGCGCGCCCGGCCCTGCAGTGCCGGAAGGGACAGGGGATGATGGCGCAAGGACATGGCGGGGATCTGCCGATCCTGATCGCGGGCGGCGGCATCGGCGGCCTCGCGGCCGCCTACGCGCTGGCGCGCAAGGGGGTTGCGGTCCGGGTGCTGGAACAGGCGCCCGAGTTCAAGGAGATCGGCGCCGGCATCCAGCTCGGACCCAACATCTTCCGCGCGCTCGACCGGATTGGCCTCAAGGACGCGGTGCTGGCCGATGCGCACGTGCCGCCGGCGATGGAAATGCGCTGCGCGCTTTCCGGCGAGCGCGTCACCCGCATCCCGCTCGACGACCCGCGCTTCCTGGCGAAGTTCCAGTACCCCTACGCGGTCACCCACCGCGCCGACATCCACGGCGCGATCCTCAATGCCTGCCTGGGCAACAACCTGGTCACCTTGGAAACGCAGCAGACCGTCGAGGGCTATGAGGACGACGCCGACGGCGTCACCGTGCTCCTGTCATCGGGCGAGCGCATCCGCGGACGCGCGCTCATCGCCTGCGACGGCATGTGGTCGAAAATCCGCGACCGGCTCGTGGGCGACGGCAAGCCGCGGGTTTCGGGCCATATCGCCTTCCGCGCGGTGCTCAAGCGCGCGGACGTGCCCGCCGACCTCTGGCGGCCCGACGTCATCCTCTGGGCCGGCCCGCGCACGCACTTCGTGCATTATCCGCTGCGGCGCGGCGATCTCTACAACCTGGTCGCGGTTTTCCATTCCGACCGTTACGAAGAAGGCTGGAATGCCGAGGCCGACGCCGCCGACCTGTGGGCCCATTTCAAGGACCAGCGGCCGGAAGTCCTGCGCATGCTGGAGCGCATCGAGACCTGGCGCATGTGGGTCTTGTGCGACCGCGAGCCGATCAAGGACTGGAGCAAGGGACGCGTCGCGCTGCTTGGCGACGCCGCGCATCCGATGCTGCAATACCTCGCGCAGGGCGCCGCCATGGCCACCGAGGACGCCGTCTGCCTGGCCGAGCAGGTCGTGGAGCGGCCCGACGATCTGCCGGCCGCGTTCCAGGCCTACGTGCAGCAGCGTTATCTTCGGACCGCGCGGGTGCAGATCATGGCGCGCGTCTATGGCGACTTTTATCACGCGCGCGGCCCGGCGGCGGAGCTGCGCAACCAGATGCTCGGACCGCGCACGCCCGAGGACTCCTACGACGGCATCGCTTGGCTGTATGGGGGACAGTGATCCGTCTCAGGATTTCGCCGTCACTCCCCTCGCGGACGCAGTCCGCGAGCTCCCTCGCTTCGCTCGGCCCCGGCATGACGAAGCCCGGCTACAACGGCGGAAGCCCCGCGATCGCACGCGCCGTGCCGGTGAGCTCGAGAATGTGGAGGCCGGTATTGGCACGGTCGACGATGTAGATGTAGCCGCGCTCGTCGGTCTCGACGTTGTTGGTCTGGATCGCGACCTTGCAGCGCTGCGTGCCCTCGACCTGGACGCAGCGCTTGTCGGTCGATTCCGTGATCGACGGGATGAAATGGGCGATCTCCTTGGGCGAATAAGGATCGCGCACGTCGATCACGCGCAGCCCCGCATTGAAGAACGCGATCATGGCGAGCTTCTTGTAGAACACCGGCGCCATGCTCTCGTTAGACGAATGCGCGCCGAAGCGGCCGCCGCGCGAACAGAAATTCCCGCTCGACTCCCGCACGTTGTAGTTCGACACCACCATCGGATGCGTCTCCACCGTGATGTCGGCGAAGAACACCATTTCGCGCGCCTGCGGCTTGCACTCGTTGCGCGTCGCCTCGTTCACGATCATGACCATGTCGCGCTTGGAAACGCCGTCGTTGGCGAATTCCTCGATCTGCATCTTCATCATCGGGAACACCGTATGGGCGCCCACCAGCGGATACATGTCCATGCGCGAAATCTGCGGATAGAGCAGGTTCGCCGGCGTCGGCTCCTTCGGACCCTTCAACAGCTTCTCGCGGTCGACGATCTGCAGCATGCCGCCCGCGCTGGAGCCGTAGCCGAAATAGACCCGGCTGAGTTCCGGCATGGAGATCGGCCCGTGCAGGTCGGTCGGCACCGCGCCGGTCGATCCGGGCTCCTGCCCGGGCAGACCGAAGTCGCGGATCTTCACCGGCTTTGCGGGATCGCCGAGGTCGTAGATCTCCGTCATGCGCTTGACGCGCCAGCCGGGCACGCCCGAAACCACGTAGGCGATGCCAGTGCCACACTCCCAGAAGCTCTTGTGCGTATCACGGTAGTTGCCGCCGATGGTCGCGAGCAGCGCCGGGTTGGCCGGATCGGTGACGTCCCAGGTTTCGTGCGCGGTGACGCCAAACGACCGCAGCAGATAGAATTTGTCGCGGTCGGCTCGCGGCAGGTTGGTGCCCGGGCACACGCGCGTCATCTGCGCGCCGCCTGCTTCGGTGCCGCCTTCGGAGCCGGGAATGTGCTTGAGATATTTCGGGTTGGCCGGATCGGTGACGTCGATGATGGACGTGCCGTTATATTCCACCTGGCCGGTCGCCGGATTGATCGGCTTGGGAAGGTCGGCGGTGTGACCATGGTGGCCGATATAGGCGATGTAGCGGTTGCCCTGCTTCTGGATGGTCGGCTGATAGGCGCTGCGCGCATTGAGATCATTGAAGCCGACGAGGCGCATGTTCGAAGCCTCGGGCGGAACGCCGACCTTCTGCATCTGCGCGGCGCTCGGCGGCGCCATCAGTCCAAGCGCAATCACGCCGGCGCCGCTCAAGAGGGCCAACGTCGTGCAGCGCGCACCGCCGGGTCGTTGATTCATGGCGTCCTCTCCCTGTAGCCGCTCTGAAGGCGGCTCGCTTCTGCTCGGCAGCAATCAATCGACGGCAATCATACGTCGCCGCCGATGCCCGCGAAAGCGGGCATCGGGGTTTCAAGCGCCGTTCCGGCGGATCAAAATGGCTCGCCGCTTTCACAGCGACGAGCGGTGGGAGAGCCCGGGTTGAACCAGGCAACCGCTAATTCGGCGGCAGGCCCACGATCGCGCGCGCCTCGCCGGTGAGCTCGACGATGTGCAGGCCGGTGTTCGAGCGGTCGACGATGTAGACATAACCGCGATCGTCGACCTCGGCGTTGTTGCTCTGGATCACGGCATTGCTGCAGCGCTGCTGCCCGCCGATCATCCCGCACCGCGCCACCGTCGCCTTGGTGATCGGCGGGATGAAATAACCGACCTCCTTCGGCTCGTACGGATTGCGGATGTCGAGCGCGCGTACGCCCGCATTGAAGAAGGTGATGAAGGTCAGCTTTTGATAGAACAGCGGGTCCATGCTCTCATTCGAGGAGTGCGAGCCGAAGCGCCCACCGCGCGCACAGAAATTGCCGCTCGCCTCCGGCACGGTCCAGTGCGACACCACCATCGGCTTCGACTCGACCGTGGCGTCCATGAACCACACCATCTGCCGCGGTTCGCCGCATTCCTCCCGGAAGGTCTCGCTGACGATCATGACCATGTCGCGTTCCTGGCCTTCCTTGTCCTTGGCGAACTCGGGGATCTTGTACTTGCCGAGCGGCATCGCGGTATGTCCGCCCGCGAGCGGCAGCATGTCGAGACGGCCGACCTGCGGATAGCTGAGATTGTCCGGCGTCGGCTCCTTTGGACCTTTCAGGAGCTTCTCGCGGTCGACGATCTGGATGACGCCGCCCTTGTTGGTGCCGTAGGCGATGTAGATGCGGTTGCCCTTGGCTCCGGTGGAGACCAGGCCGTGGATGGCGACCGGCACCGCGCCGGTCGCGCCGGGCTGTTGTCCGACCAAGGCGAAATCGCGGATTTTCACCGGCTTGGCCGGATCGCTGAGGTCGTAGACCATGGTCATCCGGGTACGCCATCCGGGCGGGGTCGAGACCAGATAGGCGATGCCGCCGGCTTCGCATTCCCAATAGTTCTTGTGGGTGTCCGACATTCCCAGCAGGCGCGCGAGCACCTTGGGATGGGCCGGATCGGTCACGTCCCAAATCTCGTGGCCCTCGCGGCCGAATGCACGCAGCAGATAGACCTTGTCGGGGTCGCCCTTGCCCAGGGTCTTGCCGTCGCACACGCGCGTCATCTGCGCGGCGCCCGCCTCGCCGTCGCCGACCGCGCCGGGAATATGGGCGAGATATTTCGGCTGCTTGGGATCCGTGACGTCGACCACCGACGTGCCGTTGAGCTCCTGCTGGCCGTTGAGCGCGTTGAGCGGCGCGGGGTTGTCCTTGTTGCCGCCGTGGTGGCCGATATAGGCGATATAGCGCGCGCCCTGCTTGAAGATCGTGGGCTGGTAGCCGGTGCGCCCCTGCAGGTCGTTGAAGCCGACGAGGCGCATGTTCATCGCTTCCGGCGGATCGCCGATCTTCGGCGCCTGCTTCTGCGTCTGCGCCGCCGCGGGAATTGCGATCAGCGCGGCGGCGGCGGCGAGCGCCGCGGCGGTCAGGCCGCGGCGGCTGTTGCGTTCAACGATCATCATTGTTCTCCCGACTCCGAATTCACGAGACCCTATTGCAGGCCGGCGGCGGCGCGCGCGTCGCCGGTCACTTCGAGGATGTGCATGCCGGTATTGGCGCGATCGACGACGTAGATGTAGCCGCGGTCGTCGGTCTCCAGGTTGTTGCTCTGGATCGCGGTCTTGCAGCGGTCCTTGCCGTCGACCTTGATGCAGCGTTTCTCGGTGGCTTCGGTGATCGGCGGGATGAAGTAGCCGACCTCCCTGGGCGAATACGGATCGCGCACGTCGACCGCCCGCACCCCGGCGTTGAAATAGGCCAGGAACACGAGCTTCTTGTAAAAGACCGGCGCCATGCTCTCGTTCGGCGAATGGGCGCCGAAGCGTCCGCCCCGCTCGCAGAAACTGCCCAGGGCCTCGGGCACCTGGAAGTTCGAAACGATCATGGGCTTGGACTCGATCGTCACGTCGACGAAGAACACCATCTGCCGCGGTTCGAGGCACTCGTTGAGGATCTGCTCGTCGACGATCATGACGAAGTCGCGGGTCGATCCGTCCTTGTCCTTGGCGAAATTCGCGATCGGCATCTTCAGCATGGGCACGACCGTGTGCGCGCCGTTATACGGCATCATCTCGAGCTGGCCGACCACCGGATAGCGCAGGTTGTCGGGCGTCGGCTCCTTCGCTCCCTTCAGCAATTTCTCGCGGTCGACGATCTGCAGCACGCCGCCCTTGTTGGTGCCGTAGCCCAAATAGATGCGATTGGCCTGCGGACCGAGCGAGATGCCGCCGTGAAGGTCGGTCGGAACCGTACCGGTCGCGCCTGGCTCCTGCCCGACCAGGCCGAAGTCGCGGACCTTGACCGGCTTGGCCGGGTCGCTGAGATCGACCACCTCGGTCATGCGCCGGGTGCGCCAGTCCTTCACGCCGGAGACCAGATAGGCGATCCCGGTGTCGCATTCCCACCAGCTCTTATGCGTGTCCCGCAGGTCCCAGGTGACGCGCGTGATCAGCGCCGGGGCTTCCGGCTTGGTCACGTCCCACATTTCATGGCCCTGGCCGCCGAACGAGCGCAGCAGGTAGACCTTGCTCGGATCCCCCTTCGGCAGCGTGCGGCCGTCGCAGACCCGCGTCATCTGCGCGCCGCCCTGCTCGCCGAGCCCTTCCTGCGCCGGGATATGCCTGAGGTATTTCGGGTTCTTCGGGTCGGTGACGTCGATCACCGAGGTGCCGTTGAACTCGGCCTGCCCGGTGATCGGATTGACCGGTTTCGGAACGGATTCGGTGCCGCCGTGATGGCCGACATAGGCGATGTAGCGGTCGCCCTGCTTGTGGATGGTGGGCTGGTAGCCGCTGCGCGCCTGCAGGTCGTTGTAGCCCACGAGCCGCATGTTCTTGGCTTCCGGCGGATCGCCGACCTTGGGCGCCGGCGCCTGGGCCTGCGCCCCACCAGACGCTGCCGAGCACATGGCCGCCAGCGCAGCGGCGCGGGCAAGACCCGCCAAGGTCATCGGCTGCATGAAATCCTCCCCTGTTTTGGGCTTGGTTGAGACGCCCGAGCGCTCGGGGCGCTCTTCGGGCCAGAATTCCACGTTACGGGGAAGCCGTAAAGCCGCGCTGGATTGCCGCCGCACCTCAATTGCCGCGCATCGGCCGGGGCCCGGCGCGGCTTGATCCAGGCTCCTCGCGCAAACGGCAGGGCCCCAAAAGCTCGTGCGGCGGGCGCGCTCCTCGCCGGACCGTGGGGAAAATTTCCGCGTGGCAACAGTTCCTTAACCGGGAAGGCTCCACCATAACCTCAGAGGGATGGGGCTTTCCCGGTGATCGAATTCGCTTGTTGGCGCGGCCTGCGATTGGCGCCCACCGGGGAAATCTCGACACTTCGCGACCGCGACAATGCCCGCCGCCGGTCGCTACCGGGCCTCGTCCGCGGGCAGTGCAACCTTGTTGCGTAGCCGTGGAGTTCAACATGAAGGCTCAGAGCATGGGCGGCGTCGCTGCCGCTCTTCTTGCGGTCGCGTTCTCGTTTGGCGGCTCCCTTGCCGTGCGCGCCGAAAACCCCGAATTGGCCGCTCCGGGTCTGCCGGACATGATCATCGCGCCGATCATGCAAGCGGTGGAGGGGATCGGCGAGCGCCTGGCTCGGGTTGAGACCACCGTCGCCGCCTTCGCCAGGTCCATCGTCACCACGCAGATGACGACGCAACAGCTTTGCATCTCCGATGAAGCCGGCGGCCAAACCTGCATCACCAAGGCTCAGCTCGACGCCCTGCTGCTGATGCACGCACAAGTCCAAACCGGCCGGGCGGCAGCAGCAACCGGGCACACGAGCGCTCCGTCGCCCGCCGCAGACACGTCGGCCGCAACGGACCCCGCTGCGACCGGGGCCGTGCTTGACCAGGACGAAATCACCATCGCGGCCCCCGCTACGCTCGACCGGGCGGAAGAACCCGTAACGGCCGAGCTTGGGCAGCCTGAAGAGCCTGCTGGCGACCAGCCAAAGTCGAACGAGCCGAGCACCGTTGAAGTGATCGTTACCACCGGACCCGTGCCCGATCCGTCCGCAGAACTCATTGCCGCCCACACCGGCTCCGTGCAGGACGAGGACATCCGCCCTGTCCAGACGAGCGTCGTTCCGGCCGAAAGAATGATCGCCACCCCGGACGCCAGTGAGCTCGCGACCCTTCGCGACACGCCGGAGGACCTCGAGGAACTCATGGTCACGGGCAGCATCTCGCCGGCTGGACCTGACGGCGCGGTGACTGCGGTCCCGCCGCCCGACATTTCGGCGCCTGACACGCAGCCGGCGATCGAATAGCGAGCGCCAGCACACATCGGATTGCGCAGAATTGAACCCGCCGCGGCAACACCGCGGCGGGTTCGTTTTGCGCGGTGGCCGGCCGTCGCTACGTCAAGACCGCCTTCACCCGCTCGGGCGTGAACGGCAGGTCGCGCAGACGCTTGCCGGTGGCATTGGCGAAGGCGTTGGCGATCGCCGCCACCGCCGGCCCCTGGGAGGCCTCGCCGGCACCAAGCGAGCGCTCGGTCGGACGGTCGATCAGGACGGTCTCGACCTTCGGCACCTCCGGCATAGCCAGGATCGGGTAGCTCTTCCAATCGCGCGAGAGGATGCCGGTCTGGTCGAAGCGCACCTGCTCATGCAGCGTCCAGCTCGTCGACTGGATGATGCCGCCCTCGATCTGGTTGGTCAGGCCGTCCGGATTGACGATCTGCCCGGCGTCGACCGAGGTCCAGACCCGCGGCACTTTGACGGTGCCGCTTGCACGGTCGACCTCGACCTCGGCGATGACCGCATTGTAGGTCGCCGTCGTCTTGTATCTCGCGAACGCAAAGCCGCGGCCGCGCGTGCCGTCGCCCGTCTCGCCGGGCTTCCAGTCCGCCGCCTTGGCGACCGCCTCGATCACGGCCTTGATCCGCGGATCCTTCGAATGGGCAAGACGGAACGCGACCGGATCGACGCCGGCCGCAGCCGCCAGCTCGTCCATGAAGGATTCGATCGCGAACACGTTGGCATAGGCGCCGAGCGTGCGCAGCGCCGAGGTGCGGATGGGATTTTCCGTGATCAGGTGATGCGTCACCCGATGCCGCGGCAGATCGTAGAGCGGGATCGCATTGCGGTCGCCGGCGCCGTTGGGCTGCGCGGCCTGGCGCGCCGGTCCGGGCTTGTGCGGGTCCGCCATGTACCAGCTCGCCAGCAGGTTGATGCCGTCGGGATCGCCCGGCCGCATGTTGTGGCTCTGGCTCCAGACGTCGTAGCTCCAGTCGACGATCCGCCCGTCCGCGACCGCACCCTTGACCTTCATGGTCATGGCGGGGCCGAAGGGCTCCCACTTGAACTCGTCGTCGCGCATCCATTGCAGGCGCACCGGACGCCCGCCGGTGGCGCGCGCGAGCAGCGCGGCATCGAGCGCCACGTCGTCGGCGCCGTTATGGCCGTAGCAGCCGGCGCCTTCGGCATGGATGCAGCGGATGTTGCGCGGCTCGACGTTGAGGACTTTCGCCAGCGTCGCCCGCAGCGGGTAGACGCCCTGGCTGTGCGACCAGACCGTGAGCTTGCCGTCCTTGAGCTCGGCGACCGCGCAGGACGGCGCGATCGCGGCATGCGCGTGATAGGGCCGCCGGTAGGTGGCCTCGACCACCTTGGCGCCGGCCGGAAGCTGCGCATCCTTTTCGCTGATGACCTTGTCCTCGCTCGGCAGCGACATCAGGTGGTCATGGATCTTGCCCGGATCGGGCAGATCGGGACCGGGCTGCCACTTCGCGGACGCGGCGAGCGCGGCGCGCGCCTTGATCGCCTGTTCCTCGCGCGCCGCGACGACGCCGAGAAAGCTGCCGTCGCGCACCACCGCGGTGACGCCGGACATCGCCTTCACCTTGGCCTCGTCGAAGCTCTCGAGTTTGGCGCCATAGCGCGGCGGGCGCACCACCCGGCCGTGCAGCATGCCGGGAAGCCGCACGTCCTGCACGAAGGCTACGCCGCCGGTCATCTTGGCCGGGATATCGAGGCGCGCGATCGGCTTGCCGACGATCTTGTGCTGCGCGGGCGGCTTAGGCTTGGCCTGCGCGGTGGCTTCCCGCTTGAGATTGGCCTCCCCCGCCAGTTCGCCGTAGCCGAGCTTGCGGCCGTCGGGCGCGCTGATGACGCCGTCGGCGACGGTCAGCGTGGCGGCGGCGACGCCGAGCTTCTTGGCGGCGAGATCGACCAGCATCGCGCGCAGCTCGGCGCCCGCCATGCGCAACGCGGTGCCGCTGTTCTCAACCGACTGGCTGCCGGCGGTCTGGCCTTCGTTCGGCGTTCGTCCGGTATCCCCCGAAACCATCGTGATGCGCGCGAGCGGCACGTCGAGCTCTTCCGCGGCGATCTGGGCGAGCGCCGTCACGATTCCCTGGCCGAGCTCCACCTTGCCGGTGAAGACCGTGACCTTGCCGTCGGCCGCGATGCGGATCCAGGCATCGAGCATGCGGTTGGTGTCGAGGCTGCCCGGAAGCTTTGGCTTGTCCTGGCCGAGTGCGAGCTTCGGCGTCAGGCTGAACGAGAGGACGATGCCGCCGAGGCCGGCGGTGAAATCGCGCCGTGTGAGCCGGGGAGCGTTCATGGTCAGGTCCTCCCGTTCGCCTGCGCGGCGCGCATGACCGCGCGCACGATGCGATTATGGGTGCCGCAACGGCAGAGATGGCCGGCGAGCCCCTCGCGCACCTGCGCCTCGCTCGGGTGCGGAATGCGCTTGAGGATGTCGGCTGCGGCCATGATCATGCCGTTGGCGCAGTACCCGCACTGCGCCGCCTGCTCGTCGATGAAGGCCTTCTGCAGCGGATGCAGCTTGTCGAGCGTGCCCAGGCCTTCGATCGTGGTCACCTCGGACTGCCCGACCTGGCTGAGCGGCGTGACGCAGGAGCGCACCTCCCGCCCATCGACCAGCACCGAGCAGGCGCCGCATTGGGAGAGCCCGCAGCCGAATTTTGCGCCGTTGAGCTCGAAATCGTTGCGCAGCACATACAGCAGCGGCGTGTCCGGCTCGGCGTCGACCGAGCGGCTCACCCCGTTGACCTTCAAGCTGATGGCCATGGCGTCTCCTTCAGTGGCAGCGACGATGTCTTGAATCATTCCATTTTGCGTCGGCACGGTGGCGGCGTCGAGCCCAGGAAACGATTTTGCCGCAATCGTTACCGCGGCGAGAGGTCGCCCCGCGCCCATCCGGCCCGGGTTTCCGCCTGGAACTCGGCCAAGCGCCCGGCCGCGATGGCGTCGCGCAGCCCCGCCATCAGCGCCTGGTAGTAGGCCACGTTGGCGGTGGACAGCAGGATCGCGCCCAGCATTTCGTTCGCCTTCACGAGATGATGGAGATAGGCGCGGGAATACACACGCGCCGCCGGACAGGCGCTGTCCGCATCGAGCGGACGCGGGTCCGCGGCGTGGCGCGCGTGCTTGAGGCTGATCGGTCCAAAGCGCGTGAAGGCAACGCCGTGGCGCCCGTTGCGGGTCGGCAGCACGCAGTCGAACATGTCGACGCCGCGGGCGACCGCGGCGAGGATGTCGCCCGGGGTGCCGACCCCCATGAGATAGCGCGGCCGCTCCGCGGGCAGCATCGGCACCGTGTCGTCGAGCACCCTGAGCGTGACCTCCGCCGACTCGCCGACCGCAAGCCCGCCGACCGCGTAGCCGTCGAAACCGATATCGATCAGCGCGCGCGCGCTCTCCGCCCGCAGCGCCGCATCGTCGCCGCCTTGCACGATGCCGAACAGCGCCCGGCCGGCGCCCGCCCCGAAGGCGCGCTTGCCGCGCTCCGCCCAGCGCAGCGAGAGCCGCATGGCGCGTTCGAGATCGGCGCGCGCCGCCGGCAATTTCACGCATTCGTCGAGCTGCATCGCGATGTCGGAACCGAGCAGGGCCTGGATCTCGATCGCCCGCTCGGGCGAAAGCTCCACCATGGCGCCGTCGAGATGGGACCGGAAGGTCACCCCCTTCTCATCGATCTTGCGCAGCTCCGACAGCGACATGACCTGGAATCCGCCGGAATCCGTGAGGATCGGGTGCGGCCATTGCATGAATTCGTGCAAGCCCCCGAGCGCCGCGACCCGTTCCGCCCCCGGACGCAGCATCAGGTGATAGGTGTTGGCGAGCACGATGTCGGCGCCCGCCGCGCGCACCGCTTCGGGCGCCAGCCCCTTGACGGTCGCCTGGGTGCCAACCGGCATGAAGGCCGGCGTCGCCACCGGCCCATGCGGGGTCGCGAGCTCGCCGCGGCGGGCGGCGCCGTCGGTCGCGATCAGGCGGAAGGAGAAGGCGTCGGACATTGCTCACGGCCGGGCGGCATTCGAGGGTGGAAACGTCGTATACTCGCGAAACGCCGGTCCAGGACAGCGCCACGTGCGGCCCCGGACGCACGCCCCGGGAGAACAGCGATGGATGCCAATGACGTATTTCGCCAGAACCATGTCTTTCTCGGCGAAGCCCACGACCACAACGCCCGCAAGACCTGGATCGTGATCGCCATCTGCACCGTCATGATGGTGGCGGAAATCGTCGGCGGCATCTGGTTCGGATCGGTCGCGCTGGTGGCGGACGGGCTGCACATGTCCACCCATACGGGTGCGCTCCTGATCGCGGCTTTGGCCTATGTCTATGCCCGCCGCTATGTCGACGATCCCCGCTTCGCCTTCGGCACCGGTAAGCTCGGCGACCTGGCGGCGTTCACCAGCGCCATCGTGCTGGCGATGATCGCCTTGCTGATCGCCTACGAGGCGATCGAACGGTTCTTCAACCCGGTCGCGATCTCGTTCAACGAGGCGATCCCGATCGCCGTCGTCGGCCTCCTCGTCAACCTCGTGAGCGCATTCCTGCTGCGCGACGACCACGATCACCATCACGGCCACCAGCACCACGATGATGATGATGATCACGACGACGATCATCCCGACCATGATCATGACCATCACCATGACCACGACAAGCACGCCGCCTATCGGCGCGACAACAACCTGCGCGCCGCCTTCATCCACATCGCGGCCGACGTGGTGGTCTCGGTGCTGGTGATCATCGGGCTGTTGTTCGCGCGCGCGCTCGGCTGGCTGTGGCTCGACCCGGCGGTCGGGCTCCTGGGCGCCATCGTCGTGGCGGCCTGGGCCTGGAGCCTGGTGCGCTCGGCCGGCGCCGTGCTGCTCGACATGAGCCCGGACCCGGCGCTCGCGCGCAAAATCACCGACCGGCTGCAGACCAATGGCGACCAGATCGGCTGCCTGCATTTCTGGCGCGTCGGCCCGGGCCACATCGCCGGGATCGTGACGGTGGTCACGGACACTCCGGCGCCGCCGGGCTCCTACAAGCGCCGGCTCGCCGATCTGCCCGGCCTCTCGCACTTGACCATCGAGGTCGAGCGGCGGCTGTAGAGCATTTTCAGGGAAAGGGGGAATCCGGTTTGCGTCTGAAAATGCGACCCATGCAAGGACTCCTGGCGTGTTCAGGAACGGAACAGCAGGCAGGCGTCGCCGTAGGAATAGAACCGGTAGCCGGTCGCGACCGCATGCGCATAGGCGCGCTTCATCACGTCGAGCCCGCAGAACGCCGACACCAGCATGAACAAGGTCGAGCGCGGCAGATGGAAATTGGTCATCATCGCGTCGACCGCGCGGAAGCGGTAGCCCGGCGTGATGAAGAGCGCGGTGTCGCCCTCGAACGGGCGGACGACGCCATCGTCGCCGGTCGCGCTTTCAAGAAGCCGCAGCGAGGTCGATCCGACCGCGACGATGCGTCCGCCCGCGCGCCGCACCGCATTGAGCGCGGCGGCGGTCTCCGCCCCGACGCTTCCGGTCTCGGCGTGCATGCGGTGGTCCGCGGTGTCGGCGCTCTTGACCGGCAGGAACGTCCCGGCCCCGACATGGAGCCTGACCTGGTGCAGCGCGACCTTGCGCGCGCGCAGCCGCTCGACCAGCGCCGGCGTGAAATGCAGGCCGGCGGTGGGCGCCGCGACCGAGCCCTCGGCCTGCGCGAACATGGTCTGGTAGTCGCTGCGGTCGGCCTCGTCGGGCGGCCGGCGCGAGGCAATGTAAGGCGGCAGCGGCATCGCGCCGCGCTCGTCGATCGCCTGGTCGAGCACCGGACCGTGGAAGGCAAACGAAAGAGTCACCTCCCCGCCCTCGCCTTTCTCTTCGACGGTCGCATCGAGCTGGCCGAGGAAGCACACCCTGCCCTCCTCGCCGAACCGAACGACATCGCCGGGCGCGAGCCGCTTGCCGGGCTTGACGAAGGCGCGCCAGCGCGCACCGTCGAGGCGGCGATGCAGCGTCGCCTCGATCTTGGGTTCGGCCGGACCGCGCCCGATGCGCCGTCCGGTCAGCCGCGCCGGGACGACGCGCGTGTCGTTGACGACGAGGGCGTCACCGGGCCGCAGCAGTTCCGGCAGCTCGCGCACGGTCCGGTCCGCGTAGTCCGGCGTCGTTCCCGGCCGCACCACCAGGAGTTTCGCCGCGTCGCGCGGCGACGCCGGGCGCAATGCGATGCGCTCGCTCGGCAGCTCGAAGTCGAAGAGATCGGTGCGCATGCTTGCCGCTGGATTTGCGATTGCCGCTGGACTTGGTCCAATGCCCGTGGCCATGACAGGCCGCGTAAAAAAGGGCAAGCTCAAGCCATGCTGACGATGGACACTAATGACGGTCACCAGGTGGTGCCGCGGCCGCGCTGGGGCCACGGGCTGCCGCCGCATCCGGAGCTGCAGGCGCTGGTGGAGCGCGGCCGCGCGGATTACGAGCGCCTGCTCGACGAGATCGCGGGCCAGCGCGATTTCCTGCACGCCATCGGGCACGAGCCGGACACACACGAGCCGCTGGCGCCCTATTGGAACAATATCTGGTTCACGGCGCTCGATGCCGCCGCGCTGGTGATGTTCCTGCTGACGCGCCGGCCGAAACATTATTTCGAGGTCGGCTCCGGCAACTCGACCATGTTCGCCAACCGGGTGCTGAAGTCGTCGGGACTGACGACGGTCATCAGCTCGATCGACCCGCAGCCTCGCACGCCGGTCGATTCGCTGTGCCACCGCAAAATTCGCGCGCCGCTGGAGAACTGCAATCTCGGCCTGTTCGGCGAACTCCACGCCGGCGACATTCTGTTCATCGACGGCTCGCACCGCGTGTTCACGAATTCCGACGTCACCGTCTTCTTCCTGGAGGTGCTGCCCCGGCTCGAGCCCGGGATCCTCATTCACATCCACGATATCTTCCTGCCGTCTGATTACCCGCAGGACTGGGAACAGAGCCTGTTCGCCGAGCAATACATGCTCGCCGCCATGATGCTGTGCGGGTCGCCGCCGTTCCGGGTGGTGCTTCCGAATTATTTCATCTGCACGGACGCGGCGCTGGCCGCACGCGTGCGCGCGATCTTCAAGGCCAAGGCGGGACAGGACATCCCGTTCGCCTATCCGAACGCCTTGAAGACATTGCCGACATCATTCTGGATCGAGACGACTTCCTCGCGGCCGACGCCATCCCCTTCCGGCTAGCGCATTTTCAGGAAAAGTGGAATCCGCTTTTCCGTCCGGAAATGCGACCGCTGCGAGAATCGCCGCCGGCTACAGGCTCGGCGGATACGCGTCGTGGCCGTAGACCCATTGCGACTGCGGCTCGCAGTTCTCGTCCATCAGCAAGACTTCCGTCTCCTCGCCCTGCTCTCCGAGCTTGTGGGCGGCATCGATCGCGAACAGCATGGCCTCACGTTCGCTCTTGTAGGGGCCATATTCCTCGCCGTCGAACTTGATGAACCACACGTCCTCCTGGCGCACGACCAGGTAGCGTGTGAGCGGGCGCGCTGGAACGAAAGCCGGTGCACCGGTGTGACCATGAGCATGGGGTCGCGGCATGATCCTTCCCCTTTTTGATTGCTTGCGATTGGCGACAACGCCGCTTCTATGGAGACGGTTCCGGGAACATCGCATTAAATCAATTCGTAAAAGGCCGGATAAACCGGGGGAATGGTGCAGAAGAAGGAACTGTATTCGCGAACAAGGCGTCGCGGCGCAAAGACTCGATATCGCCCCGCTCGTGTCAAACCATCGTCGCATCCCGCCGCTAGCGTTTGCGTGTAGGGACAATTCGAATCGGGAGAGCGGCAATGGGCACTGTGATGATCAAATGTCCCGACACGGGGCGCGATATTCCAACCGGCATGCACGCAGACCGCGCAAGCTTTCGCGCCACGCCGGTGTTCTTCGCCCGAGTCCATTGCCCGCTGTGCGAAACGCAGCACGAATGGTTTGCGCAGGAAGCCTGGGTGTGCGAGGCCGATCCCGAACCGCAGCGGCGCAAGGCATATTCGTAACGCGTTTTTTCGTAGCGCGTTTTCCGTCGACGCCGAACAAAGTTCTGTCATGGCCGGGCTTGCCCGGCCATGCTGCCGCGCAGCGTTCAGCCCGCGTCCGCCGCCATCTTCGCCGACACGATCTTGTCCGGATTCTGCACCGGCTCGCCGCGCTTGATCTTGTCGACGTTCTCCATGCCTTCGGTCACCTGGCCCCAGACGGTGTATTGACCGTTGAGGAAGGACGAGTCGCCGAAGCAGATGAAGAACTGGCTGTCGCCGGAATCGGGGTTCTGCGACCGCGCCATCGAGACCGTGCCGCGCACATGCGGCTCCTTGTTGAACTCGGCCTTGAGCTTTTTGCCCGAGCCGCCGGTGCCGGTGCCATGCGGGCAACCAGTCTGCGCCATGAAACCGTCGATCACGCGGTGAAATACGATGCCGTCGTAGAAGCCCTCGCGCACGAGCTCCTTGATGCGCGCCACGTGGCCGGGTGCCAGGTCGGGACGCATCGCGATCACCACGCGGCCCTTGGTGGTGTCGAGGATCATCGTGTCTTCTGGGCTAGCCATAGATTACGCCTTTCGTTGTTGCCGTGTGTCGTGGATATGGAATGTGAACGGCCGCCCTGCAATCGCCTCGCCGAGGCTTTCGGACAGCGGCAGCGGCGAACAGCGGCTGAGCGCCGCCAGCAGCGCGGACTGATAGAGCGCCCGCTCCTCGTCGGAAACATTGCGGGTCTGGTAGGTGATGCGGGCGCCAAAAAGCTCGCCGTTCCGCTTGAAAGAAACCCGCACCGTCAACTCCATGCCGGAGCGGGCTTCGCTGAACGGCGGCCATTGCCAGCAGCCGCGCAACGCCCGGCTGACGTCCGCCATGGTGTTGAGCAGACCTTGCGGCGCGCCCGGATCGGCGCGGCCCGATGCCGGCAACGCCACGGCTGCCAGCATCGTT
>JAXDOD010000084.1:0-2879 GCA_034669045.1 Alphaproteobacteria bacterium | reverse complement strand
TTACAATTCGTCAAGCCGTGTACATCGGCTTTCGACTGGTTTAAGCAAGAATCGGACCAAACCTTGGTTCGGTTCTTGCTTAACGGTACCGGGATATATGGCGCTTTCGCAGAGACTAGAGTTCCGGCAGTCGCAGTCGCTGGTGATGACGCCGCAGCTGATGCAGGCGATCAAGCTCCTGCAGCTGTCGAATCTCGACCTCGCGGCTTTCGTCGAGGACGAACTGGAGCGCAATCCGCTGCTCGAGCGCGCCAATGACGGAACCGAGCCTCCGGTCCGCGGCGAGCCCCCGCCGGAACGCGCCGAATTCTCCGACCGGGACGATGCCGGCTCCAGCTTCGATGATGGCCCCGGCGACCGCTCCGATAGTGTGAACGGGGCAGGCGGCGACAATTTCGAGCCGGTCCAGGAGGAGTGGCTGAACCGCGACCTTGGCAGCCGCGCCGAGATCGAGCAGACGCTGGACACCGGCCTCGACAACGTCTTCCCCGAGGAGCCGGCGGAGGCCGCCGCGCGCACCGCGCAGGATGCCGCACCGACCGCCTATACCGAGTGGGGCGGCGGCGCCTCCAACGACGACAGCTACAATCTCGAAGCCTTCGTGGCCGCCGAGATCACGCTGGGCGGCCATCTCGCCGAGCAACTGGCGGTGGCCTTCACCGCGCCGGCGCAGCGCATGATCGGGCAATATCTGATCGATCTCGTCGACGAGGCGGGATACCTGCCGCCGGATCTCGGTCAGGCCGCCGAGCGGCTCGGCGCCTCGCCCAACGACGTCGAGGCGGTGCTTGCGACCTTACAGAAATTCGATCCGCCCGGCGTCTGTGCACGGTCTTTAAGCGAGTGCCTCGCGATCCAGCTGCGCGAGCTCAACCGTTATGACCCGGCGATGCAGGCCTTGGTCGAACATCTCGACCTCGTGGCAAAGCGCGATATCGGAAATTTACGAAAGATCTGCGGCGTCGATGATGACGATCTCGCCGACATGATCGGCGAGATCCGGCGGCTCGATCCAAAGCCCGGCTTGAAGTTCGGTTCGGCGCGGATGCAGACCGTGGTGCCCGACGTGTACGTGCGGCCGGGTCCCGATGGCGGCTGGCATGTCGAACTCAACAGCGACACCTTGCCGAGGGTGCTGGTCAACCAGGTCTATTATTCAGAACTGTCGAAGACGATCCGCAAGGACGGCGACAAATCCTATTTCACCGATTGTCTGCAGAATGCGACATGGCTGGTGCGCGCGCTCGACCAGCGCGCCCGCACCATTCTCAAGGTCGCGACCGAAATCGTCCGCCAGCAGGACGGTTTTTTCACCCATGGCGTGGCCCATCTGCGTCCGCTCAATCTCAAGGCGGTGGCGGATGCGATCCAGATGCACGAATCGACGGTGTCGCGCGTCACCGCCAACAAATACATGGCCACCAATCGCGGCAGTTTTGAATTGAAGTATTTCTTCACCGCCTCGATCGCTTCCGCCGACGGCGGCGAAGCCCATTCCGCCGAAGCCGTCCGTCACCACATCAAGCAGTTGATCGACGCCGAAAGCCCGGCAGTGATCCTGTCCGACGACACCATCGTGGAACGATTGCGCAAGTCCGGCATTGATATCGCCCGCCGCACTGTGGCGAAATATCGCGAGGCGATGCGCATCCCGTCTTCGGTGCAGCGCCGCCGCGACAAGCAGAGCATGCTCGGCAATGCACTTTCGGCGCCAGCCGTATCCTCTGACCGGTCCCGCGACACCGCACCGGCTTGATCGGCTCGCGCCAATCTGGATACTGCTTTCTTAAACCCTTGAAACGAGGCATGACATGACCTTACGGGTCTCGGGCAAAAGCATCAGCGTCGGCGAAGCCCTGCGCGGCCGCGTCAGCGAGCGCACCGAAGAAGTGCTGCGCAAGTATTTCGACGGCAATTATTCCGGCCACATCACGCTGAGCAAGGACGGCTTCGGCTTCCGCACCGACTGCGCGCTGCATTTGGATTCCGGGATCACGCTGGAAGCCGAGTCCAACGCGGCCGATGCCTATGCCAGCGCCGATCAGGCGCTGGTGCTGATCGAGAAACGGCTGCGCCGCTACAAGAGCCGCCTCAAGGATCGCTCGGCCCGCAAGACGCATGCGGCGGCCGTCGCGATCGCCGAAATGAGCATGCCGACGCTGGATGCGCCGAGCTACGTGATCGAAGCCCCGGCCTCCGACGGCGAGGACGAGGTGACCGCGTACAGTGCGGTGATCATCGCCGAGGCCACCACGTCGCTGAAACGGCTTTCGGTCAGCGAAGCCGTGATGGAATTGGATTTGACCGGAGCCCCGGTCATCGTGTTTCAGCATGGCAGCAGCGGGCGGGTGAACATCATTTACCGGCGGCCGGACGGCAATGTCGGCTGGGTCGATCCGCCGGCGGTGAACCCGGGTGGTTAAATGCCGAGCAGCATTGACGCACCCCGGGGCGGTCCCTATAAGTCCGCCGCCTTGCCGGACCGGCCTGGAATTTAAGGAATTGGCACTGGTTTTGCGTTACAGATAGACGCAATTCCGGACCGTACGTTTTCCCGCTTGACGCTGCCTCGTGTAAGCCTATGTCACAACCCGGACGTTCAAACTTCACCTCGGAAGCCCCATGACGATTACCGATCTGGTCGCGCCCGAGGCGATACTCCCGGCGTTGAAAGTCAACAGCAAGAAGCAGGCGCTGCAGGAACTGGCCGCGCGCGCTTCCGTCCTGACCGGGCAGAACGAGCGCTCGGTCTTCGAAGTCCTGTTGCAACGCGAGAAGCTCGGCACCACCGCGGTCGGCTACGGCGTCGCCATCCCGCATGGCAAGCTGCCGAAACTGGAAAAGCTGTTCGGACTGTTCGCACGGCTGGAGCGCCCGAT
>JAXDOD010000083.1:0-58132 GCA_034669045.1 Alphaproteobacteria bacterium | reverse complement strand
CGCGGCTTAGGCGAACGGGCGTTCAGACCACCAAAAGCCTCTCAAATGAGCGAACACATCAGCGGAGCCACGGACCCCCAAGAGAAAGCAAAGCTTCAATTTCCAGGTTTTTCAGCAGACTGCTAGAGGCTCCTGCCGTCGAAGGACGACACCTTGAGCGCGTCAAGGTCGAGGCCGTCGAGGCAGCGGATATTGACCGCGACCATTTCTTTGCCGTCCGGTCCGGCGCCGCGCGAAAACGATGCCACGCCGCATTGCCGGCAGAACAGGTGATGGATGGACTTCTTGCCGAACTGGTAGTCGGCGAGGTCATCCTCGCCGGCACGCAAGGCGAAGTTCTCCGCCGGCACGAAAGTCCAGAGCGCCCCGCGCTTGCTGCAGATGGAGCAGTTGCAGGCCGTGACGCTGGCAACGTCGGCCGTCACGCCGTAGCGCACGTTCCCGCAATGACAGCCGCCCGTGTAGGTTTTCGGCTCAGTCATGATATGCCTCGGGGTTTGCGGCCGGTATAATGCCGTGTCGCAGTCAGCGTAACAGGGAGACGACGATGCCGGAAGTCTACGTCCATGCCGTCAAGGGCCGCTCGCTCGAGCAGAAGAAGGCGCTGATGAAGGACATCACCGACGCCGTGGTGAAGAACTTCAACGCGCCAGCCGACGCCGTGGTGGTGACGATCGTCGAATCGGAACCGGACGCCAAGTCCAAGGGCGGCGTCATGTTCAGCGAACGGCGCTGAACGCCTGACCCGAGAGCGCAATCGGAATTGCCGGATACGCGGGATCAATGTCGGCCCCGCACAGGCGTCGTGCCTTGCGCCGCAGTGATCTTGCGGAACCGAAGGCCGCCAGCCCTCGTCGCTATCCTGAGCAGCGCGACCGGTCGGGTTCGATGATCGGCACCGTGGGAGGTACCAGCAACTCCTCCAATTCGAGCAACTCGCGCAATGCACCGATGGCGTCGGCTGCTTCATCGTCGGTCTTGACGGCCTGGAGACGGTGCCACAGCTCGCGCCAGGGAGGCGGCCGGCCGCGCCGCAGCGCTTCGTCGACGTAGTCGCGCGCCTCGGTGAGCGAAGAGAGCCGCCGCGGTCGCGGAATGTCCTTGACGACGAGCGGGGGATCGATCGGGTGGTGGTCCATGCGCCGCAACTTAAAGGCGGTGCGGCTTGCGGCATTGACGGCCGTCAACCGAGGAGTTGCCGCAACCTGCATTGAGCCGCCGGCATCGAGCCTGCGCACCTGCGCGGAGAGCGATTCGCTGCGGAGAGGGATTCGCCGCCGGGCCTGGGCCCGGGCGCATTAATCTTATTCATCTTATCCCACCTGTGCATAGCTGCTAGTTGCGTCGCACAATTATCTTGCTGCAATGCAATAAGTCGGCGAAAATACCCGTCGATTAGCGAGAAGGGCGACGAGCATGAGCGAAATTTGGAAGACGAAGTACGGTCCGCGCCGGGTCAGGCAGGAGGCACCGACGCTCGACGAAGCGATCTTCGCGGCCCGCGGATTGACCGACGATCCGCAGCAGCAGGCTGCGATCGCGGCGTCGCTCATGGACCTGCCGCTCGAACAGGTGAAGGTGGCGGTGCTCAAGGCCGGTCAACGCAAGGACGTGAACAGGGTTTTGTTCACCACGCGCGCCGGCGCCGAACGCGCGGTCGTCGTCGAGCGCCGCCCGCAGCGCCGCATCGGCAGCGCCAGGGCGCGCTCCGCGTCGTAGGGAAACGGCCATTGCGTGTTGCGCGTCGCCGCAACAGGGTGCGCCGCGAGCGCGCGCTAAAAACTCCCTGTTCTTGCATTCGGCTCGGTCGCGCCGTGGAAACGCTCGGGGATTTACCCGAGCGCCGTCTTGTGATGATTTGGACGCAGCGAAGCCCATCATCGCGTGCCGAAGCTAGGTGGACGCGTTGCGGGCTCATTCCACCTGCGCTTGGCGCCGCGCCGATCGCGGGCAGGAGGTCTTCATGAGCAAGACCACCATCAAGACGCGCAAGCAAGCCCGGCCGAAGACGCAGCGGCCGAAGCTGTGGAAGGTCATCCTGCTCAACGACGACTACACGCCGCGCGAATTCGTCGTCCTGGTGCTCAAGGCGGTCTTCCGCATGAACGAGGACGAGGCCTACAACGTGATGATCACGGCGCACAAGCGCGGCGTCTGCGTGATCGCCGTCTACACGCAGGACGTGGCCGACACGAAGGCGAAGGAAGCAACGGAGCTCGGCAAGAGCAAGGGCTATCCGCTGTATTTCACGACCGAGCCGGAGGAGTAGTTGCAGGGTCGAGCACGGCGCGACCCTGCCTACCCGCTGACTTGATCGCCCGGATGATGCTGCTCGACGCGGGCCATGCTCCTGACCGCCGTCCTCAGATGCCGAACAGTTCCTTGAGCGTCCGCCCGGTCGAGGCGATCGACTGCGCGTTGGCGCGCTCCTCGTCCGGATTCTTGGGCCGGGAGAAGCCGTGGCCGGTCCCGCTATAGACTTCGAGCTGGAACTTGACCTTGGCGGTGCGCAATTCGTCGAGCACGGGGTTGACCGCCTTCGCCAGCGAATAGTTCACATCCTCGGCGCCGTGCAGGATCAGGTACCTGCCCTTGATGTTCTTCGCCCAACCGGCGTCGTGCCCGCCGAACGAGCCGTGGATCGAGACATTGGCCGCGAGCGGCGCGCCGGTCGAACCGAATTCAAGGCCGGTCGCGCCGCCGAAGCAATAGCCGATCAGCGCGATCCTCGATGCTTCGACCATCGGATTCTTGGTCAGCATCTCGAAGGCGGCCTGCGTGCGTGCCCGCAGCAGCGGCCGATCCTGGCGGAAGATTTCAGTCTGCGCGCGGCTTTCGGTCTCGTCCTTCGCGGCGACACCTTGGCCGAGGCCGAAGATGTCGGCAGCGAACACGACATAGCCGAGCTTGGACCAGTTCTCGGCCATGTGCTTGGTGTGGTCCGTCATGCCTTCGCGGTCATGCACCATCAGGATCGCCGGGCGCTTGCCGCTCAGGCTGTCTTCATGGACCTGGTAGCCGTAGAGCTTGAGATCGCCCTGGCTGTAGCCGACCCACTGGGTCTTCATCTCGGCCTGGGCCGGGCCGGCGGCAAACGCAAAGGCGGCGGCCAGAGCGGCCGGCAGCATGCGGATCATCGTCATGGAGACCTCCCTCTTGTGAGCTCTGTTTAGCTTGAGCTTTACGAGGAAGTCTTGCGCAGCAGAGCGGCAAAGTCCAGGTGCTTCCCGGACGTCGTGGCCCACATGAGCGGAGCAACCTGCGGGCTCTTGCTTGGCGGAAAAGCTCGTGCCGGCTCCCGCTTCTCCGGTCCGTGCTCCGCTTGCTCGCCCATCCTGCGGCTGGTCATCGGGATAGCCGCAGGATTACTATGTCGGTCGGCCGTGCCAATGACGCGGCAGGGGATCTCTCCAGGAGGAAGTCATGCGGGCTTTGTCGCGCAGGTGGTTGCGTGTTGCATTCGCTGTTTCGTTCGCCGCTGCACTTCATTTTTGCGGTGGAGCAGCGGTGGCGGGCGTCGACCACGATCTTGACCGCGTGTCGGCGGTCCAATCCACGGATGCCGCCGAAGTTACGCGGACACCGGACGAAGCCGCCCAGATCCTGGCCGCGGCACGGCTGAAAGCGGACGGGCAGTATTGCTACAGCGCGACCGAATGCGCCTCGCGGATATGCCGCCTCAACATCTGCGGCGGTCCTCGCAAGGCGAACGGCGCGCAATGTTACAGCGCCTTCGAATGCGCCAGCCAAGTCTGCATCCTCAACATTTGCGGCGGCCCCCGCAAGGCGAACGGTTCGCAATGCTTCAGCGCGCTGGAATGCGCATCGCAGCGGTGCCTCAATCGCGTCTGTCGCTGAGCACATTCGCCGAAACGAAAAACCCCGGCGTTGAGCCGGGGCTTTGCTGTCTGGCTGACGGTCTGCGTCAGTGTCCGGCGTCGGCGCGGCGCGAGTTGCAATTCTGCTTGTACCAGGCGACCAGCCTGCGCTTGAGCATCTTCTGGTCGGCCGTCAGCGACACGCCGGCATATTGCCGGTTGAGAGCTTCCAACTGCTGACAACGCTGGTCAGCCAATGACGCGGTTGAAGTGATCGAAAGAAACAGTCCCGCGCACAACACTGCAGGCGCGTGACGGACGAACGTGGTAAAAGTCGTCGAGGTCATGGAATTGCAGTCTCCATCTTGTTTCAATGGAACTTCAGCAGACGCTGCGAAACGCAAGCGCCAAAGAGTTCCGTGGGTTGTGGAAGCCAAACCCCATGCAGGCGTATTGGGGCGAAAGGAAGACGGCTGTTTTCGCTGCTACTCGTACCCCGGGGTGAATGCGCGATCGCGACAATAGTTCCCGATGGGGCGGTCGAAAACGACCATGGAGAACGCGGGCTGTCGAATCGGGCCAGTGCCGATCGAGCACGCGTCGGGCGAGCTTGGTATAGAGTTGCCTACCGCTCCAGCCTTGCGATCAGGCTTGACGTATCCCACCGCCGGCCGCCCATCGTCTGCACCTCGGAATAGAATTGGTCGACGAGTGCGGTCACCGGCAGATGTGCGCCGCTCCTGCGCGCCTCGGCGAGACAGATCGACAAGTCCTTGCGCATCCAGTCGACCGCGAAGCCGAAATCGAACTTGCCGTCGTTCATGGTCTTCCAGCGGTTCTCCATCTGCCAGGACTGCGCGGCTCCCTTGGAGATGGTCGCGATGACGGCCTCGACGTCGAGGCCCGCCTTCTTGGCGAAGTGAATGCCCTCGGCGAGCGCCTCGACCAGGCCCGCGATACAGATCTGGTTGACCATCTTGGTGAGCTGGCCGGCTCCGGCGGCGCCGATCAGCCGGCACATCCGCGCATAGGCCGCGATCACGGGCTCCGCCCGAGCATAGGGTTCGGCGTCGCCCCCGCACATCACGGTGAGCACGCCGTTCTCGGCGCCGGCTTGGCCGCCGGACACCGGTGCGTCGATGAAGTCGAAGCCGCGCTCCTTCGCCTGCGCGTAGAGCTCGCGCGCGATGTCGGCGGAGGCGGTGGTGTGATCGACGAACACCGCGCCCTTCTTCACGCCGGCAAAGGCGCCGTTCGGCCCGAGCGTGACCTCGCGCAGGTCGTTGTCGTTGCCGACGCAGGCCATGACGAAATCCTGGCCCTGGGCGGCCTCCTTCGGGGTGGCTGCACGGGCGCCGCCGTATTGGGCGACCCATTTCTCGGCCTTGGCGGCGGTGCGGTTATAGACCGTGACGTCGTGTCCGCCCTTGGTCTTGAGATGCCCGGCCATGGGATAGCCCATGACGCCGAGACCGAGAAATGCCACCTTGGCCATCACGTCCTCCTCGGCACATCCGGGCAGAGGGCCCGCCTTACTGCGCCCCGGGATATTGATTGCGTCAGGCTGCGGTGCGCCGTCAATCGCCCTCGCAGCGCTCTGCCCTTATCGCAGGCTTCGAACACGCAAGGCGGTCGAGTTGTAATGCGGCAAAATATGCCCTATCGGCGCACCGTAATGAGCTATCTCAAGAAGGAGGAACTGCCGCCGATCGTGGCGATTGCGTGCCGGGCGCTGGCGCGCGACAAGAGCGTTCTGGTCGCCGATGACGTGCCGGCAAGAAAAACCGCGCGCTCGGCGGCCTGATCCTTAGGATCTACGCGATGGCATTGACCAAAGAACACGTGCTCGAAGCGCTCGCCAAGGTGCCGGGGCCGGATGGCACGCCGCTCACCAGGACCGGCACGCTCTCCGACGTGGTGGTGAGCGACGGCAAGGTGTTCTTCTCGATCACGGTCGATGCCGCGGAGGTGCAGCGCTGGGAGACGGTGCGCCAGCGCGCCGAAGCGGCCGTGCGGGCGGTGCCGGGCGTGGTCTCGGCGCTGGTGGCGCTCACCGCCGAGCGCAAGCCCGGAGCGGCGCCGGCTGCGGCCGCGGCGCGGGCGTCCCCCGGCGGCGGAGCAACCGCGGGTGCCCGCGCGGCGCCCGGGGGTGGCGCCGGACAGATCGGCGTGCCCGGCGTCGAGGCCATCATCGCGGTCGCCTCCGGCAAGGGGGGCGTCGGCAAGTCGACCACCGCCGTCAATCTCGCGCTCGGCCTTGCCGCCCTCGGCCTCAAGGTCGGCATCCTCGACGCCGACATCTATGGGCCGTCGCTGCCGAAACTGCTCGCCATCAAGGAGCGGCCGCAGACGCTCGGCGGCACCCGCCTCAAGCCGATCTCGCGCTATGGGCTCACCGTGATGTCGATCGGATTCCTGATCGACGAGGAGACCCCGATGATCTGGCGCGGGCCGATGGTGATCTCGGCGCTGACGCAGATGCTGCGCGAGGTCGAGTGGGGCGAGCTCGACGTCATGGTGGTCGACATGCCGCCCGGCACCGGCGATGCGCAGCTCACCATGGCGCAGCAGGTGCCGCTCAAGGGCGCGGTGATCGTCTCGACGCCGCAGGACCTGGCGCTGATCGACGCGCGCCGCGGCATCGCCATGTTCCGGCGCGTCAACGTGCCGGTGCTCGGCATCGTCGAGAACATGAGCTATTTCCAGTGCCCACAATGCGGCACGCGCTCCGACATCTTCGGCCATGGCGGCGCTCGTCACGAGGCCGAGCGGCTCGGCGTGCCGTTCCTCGGCGAGGTGCCGCTGCACATGACGATCCGCGAGAAATCCGACCTGGGCCTGCCGGTGGTGGCGACCGAGCCGGACGGGGAGCACGCCGCGATCTATCGCGGCATCGCCGGGAAGGTGCGCGACCAGCTCAAGGGGGGCGGCCGCACCGCGCCAAAGATCGTGATCGAATGACGAGGTCGGTGGTATCGGGGCAGCCGTCGCATTATGATCGGCGGCTGGCTGGGAGCAAGTGACCGATGCAGGAGCTGACCGAAGAGGCGGTATGGGCGACCGCACGTGCCTGGTGCGACGCCTGGAACCGCCGAGACCTCAACGCCATCATGGAGCTTTATGCGGACGATGTTGAGTTCAATTCGCCCACCATCGTGCATCGCTGGGGCAATGCCAACGGCTGGATCCGCGGCAAGGACCGTTTGCGCGCCAACTTCGAGGTCGGCGTGAAGGCGCCGCATCTGCGGTTCGAGCTTATCGACGTGCTCCTCGGCGTGGGCGCCATGTGCATCATCTACCGGCGCGAGAGCGGCACGCTGGTTTCCGACCTGATCGAGCTCGACGGCCAGGGCCTCGGCCGCCGCGTTTTTTCCTGCTACAGCCGCGCGCGCTGACTCTCTTCGAAGCCCGGACGCTCAGTCCTCCGCCCACATCCGCATCAGGTTGGCGAGCGATTTTGACACGAGGTCGAATTCCGCCGTCTTGCCCTCGCGCGCGAACATCTGCCGGCGCGCGCTATCGAGGTCGAACATGAGTTCGCGCTGCGCCGCATCGCGGACGAAGCTGCGCGCCCAGCCGGCGGCCGCCAGCCGCACGCCGCGCGTGACGGCGGTGACGCGGTGGAGCGCGGTCGAGGGATAGGCGACAAGCGAACCGGCGGCGAGCTTGACCGTGTCCTCGCCGCTGGCGCTTTCGATCACCAGTTCGCCGCCGTCGTAGGTCTCCGGGTCCGACAGGAACAGCGTGAACGACACGTCCGTGCGCATCCCGTCCATCAGCGCGTCGTCGACGTGGCTGCCGTAATGCATCTTCTTTTCATAGCGCGAGAACAGGAGTGGCGAGAGCGTCTTGGGCCGCACCGCCAGCCGAAACACCTCGTTGTCGAGGATGCGCTTGGCGACCAGCTTGCGGATGGTTTCGAGCGAACGGTCGCCGCCCGCCGCCTGCCGGTTGTTCTTGACCCCGCGCGCCGCAAAGCCCGCGGTCTCGCGGCCGTCGATGAAACGCGCGCCGGCGAGCGCTGTGCGCACGGTCTCGACCTCATCGGCCGCAAGGACATTGCCGATTTGAATCTGCATGGCATCGCCTGTTTTGCGTTCGCGCTTCTCGGGATGGGATTGCGGCCATAGGTCCGATGGTCCCCGGTCGCTTTGATATCGCCTCTTCATTGGAATAGTTAAAAACTGCGTCTTTTCTGGACGCATTTGCACCTATCAGTGTATTGGCTGGCATCAACAAGACCAGCCTGCCGCTTGATCGAGATCGAATCCCTGCTCGGCAGGTTCTGGTCAGATGAATCGCATGGAGCATGCATGCACTCCAAGAGAAAGATCTGGGTCGGCGTCGGCGCCTTCGTGGTCGCAGGAACCGGAGCGCTGGACGCCGGCGCGATCTCTGTCGAACGTCATGTGACGCGGGATCAGCACGCCGCTTCGGCGTTCGCCACCGACACCGCGATCCTGCGCGCTCCCGCCGGCGGCTTTCTCCTTGCGCAGCATGAGGATCATCCCAAGGACGGCGAAGGCGGCGAATCGAAGGGCATCGAGAAGCTGCCGCCGGAGCTCGCCTTCGCGGTGCGGATCGCGCTGCTGCGCGGTCACCTCCTGGTCGGCGATCAGCTCGTCAAGCAGGGACAATGGAACGCGGCGCTGCCGCACTTCCTGCATCCGGCCGAGGAGCTCTATGGCGACCTCAAGGCAGAGCTTGCCGGTTACAAGGTGCCGCCGTTCGAGGACGCGCTCAAGGCGCTGTCCGACACGGTCAAGCGAAAGAAAGGCGGCGCCGACTACGCCGGTGCGCTCAAGGCGGTCGACGACGCGCTCGCGCTCGCCGATGCCGGGATGAGGCAGAAGCAAACCGACAACTGGGCCGGATTCGTCACCGAAGCCGCCATCGAGTCGATCAAGACCGCCGGCGGCGAGTACGAGAACGCCATCGTCGACGGCAAGCTCGCCAAGCCGGTCGAATATCAGGACGCGCGCGGTTTCATCCTGCATGCCGACCGGATGGTCGAGGGCGTGGCGGCGGCGCTGCAGACGAAGAACGCCGCCGCGCTCAAGGAGCTGCGCGCGGGCCTTGCCGAGCTCAAGCGGATTTTTCCGACCGCGATGCCGCCGAAGGCGCCGATCAAGGATCATGCGGCCATGCTCGCGATCGTCGCGCGCATCGAGCTTGCCGCCGCCAAGCTCATGTGAACCGTGACGATGTCGGGCACCATCACGCGCATGCTGAGTGCGGCGTTTCTGGCCGGCGGCGCCGTCGGCGCGGTCGCGGCGCTGGTCGTCCATTCGGCGACCATCGAGGCGTCCGCCGCGCCACGCCCGGCCGGCGATGAGCTTGCCGCGCTCAAGGCGGCGTTCCGGCGTCCCGCTGCCGTCCCGTTCCCGGCCGACAATCCGTATTCGGAGAACAAGCGCGCGCTCGGCGAGGCGCTGTTCAATGACGTGCGGCTGTCGATCGACAACAGCCGCTCGTGTGCGAGCTGCCATGACCGCGCCAAAGGCTTCGCCGACGGCAAGGCGCAGGGCACCGGCGTGCCCGGCCGCCCGTTGAAGCGGCATACGCCGACGCTGTGGAATCTGGCCTGGGCGGTGCCGGTGTTCTGGGATGGCCGCGCGCGCAGCCTGGAGGAGCAGGTCGCCGGGCCGATCGAATCGCCCGATGAGATGGCGCAGCCCGTCGACTCCGTGATCGCGCGGCTCTCCGCCGATCCGGCGATGGAGCGTGCCTTCGCCGAAGCCTTCCCGCAGTCGCCCAAGGTCGATGCCGGCAACCTCGCCAAGGCGATCGCCACCTTCGAGCGCACCTTCGTATCGCCGGAGACCCGCTTCGACCGCTTCGTCGCGGGTGCGGACGGCGCGCTAAGCGAGCGCGAGATCGCCGGCTTCCGCCTGTTCACCGGCAAGGCCGGCTGCTCCAACTGCCACAGCGGCTTTGCGCTCACGGATCAGGCCTTCTACGACATCGGTCTGCCCGGCGACGACCGCGGCCGCGGCGCCGTGCTGCGGCTGCCGGCCGCGGAGCACGCCTTCAAGACGCCGGGGCTGCGCGAGATCGGGCGCTCCGCGCCCTACATGCACGACGGCTCGCTGGCGACGCTCGAGGACGTGATCCGTCATTATCAAAACGGGATCGTCGAACGGCCGACGCTCGCCAGGGATCTCCCGCGCGCGCTGGTGCTCACGGACGCCGAGCGCGCCGACCTCCTGGCCTTCCTGGGAACCTTGACGAGCGAATCCGATCCGGCTCTGCCGAGCAGGATCACGGCCGGCAAGAGCGGCCCGACGGTGCGCGCGGAGCGCGTCAGCACGGTGTCGCAGGACGACAGGACCTTCCATCCCAAGCGCGTGTCGCTCCGGCGCGGCGAGCGCCTGTGGATCGTCAACAACGACAGCCGCACCCACAATGTGCGCATCTTCAATCCCGCGCTCGACTTCGATTCCGGCGCCCAGGAGCCGGGCGAGACCGTTCAGATCTCCTTTCCCAAGACCGGCTCGTTTCTGGTGTTCTGCGGCATCCATCCGAAGATGGAGCTTTACGTCGACGTCGGACGCTGAGGCGGCGGCAACTCTTCCGCAATTTCTCCTGATTGTGGTTCTATGGAAGCGCTGGCTCGATCGGCCGCCTAAGACCCGGAGGGATCCTCATGAAGCGTCGTCAATTCCTGCAGGCGGCGGGGCTCGCGGCCGCCGCGACCGCGGTGGCCAGTCCCGCGATCGCGCAATCGATGCCGGAGCTCAAGTGGCGCATGACGTCGAGCTTCCCGAAATCGCTCGACACCATCTATGGCGGCGCCGAAGTGTTCAGCAAGGCGGTGGCGGAGGCGACCGACAACAAGTTCCAGATCCAGGTCTTCGCCGCCGGCGAAATCGTGCCGGCGCTGGCGGCCGCCGACGCGGTGCAGAACAGCACCGTCGAAATGTGCCACACCGCGTCCTACTACTATTTCGGCAAGGACCCGAGCTTCGCGCTCGCGACCGCGGTTCCGTTCGGGCTCAACGCGCGCATGCAGAACGCCTGGATGTATTTCGGCGGCGGCATGGAGCTGATGAACGAGTTCTACGCCAAGTTCAACATCTACGCGATGCCGGCCGGAAACACCGGCGCGCAGATGGGCGGCTGGTTTCGCAGGGAGGTCAAGGAGGTCGCCGACCTCAAAGGTCTCAAGTTCCGCATCGGCGGCTTTGCCGGCACCGTGCTGGCGAAGCTCGGCGTGGTGCCGCAGCAGATCCCCGGGGGCGAAATCTATTCGGCGCTGGAGAAGGGCACGATCGACGCCGCCGAATGGGTCGGGCCCTATGACGACGAGAAGCTCGGCTTCTACAAGATTGCGCCTTACTATTATTACCCCGGCTGGTGGGAAGGCGGCGCCATGTTGCACCACTTCGTCAATGTCGCGAAATGGAACGCGCTGCCGCCGGCCTACAAGTCGATCGTGAAAAGCGCGTCGTCGATGACGAACGAATGGATGTTGGCGAAATACGATGCCGCCAATCCGGCCGCCCTCAAGAAGCTCCTGGCCGCGCAGGTGAAATTCCTGCCGTTCTCGCCCGCCATCATGGAGGCCTGCCTGAAGGCTTCGCTTGAAGTCTATGCCGAAGTGTCGGGCAGGAATCCCGATTTCAAGAAGATCTGGGATTCGCTTCTGGCGTTCCGCAACGATCAGTACCTGTGGTGGCGCGTGGCGGAATATACCTACGACGATTTCATGATCCGCAACCGCACGCGGACCTGACAACGGACAACGGACAAGGGACGGGATTTAAGCCGATCCGTCTGTCGTCTGCTTTCAGTCCCGCGAACGCTACCGCCCGATCGGCGCCAGCTCGAGTTCGATCGGGGGCGGCGGCAGGTCGGGCGGCAGGTCGATGTTGATCTTGGCGGGATCGACCACCGGGCGGCGATCGATCCAATAGGTCACCGACTGCGGCCAGAAGATCAGGATCACGACAAGGATCACCTGCAGTACGACCCACGGCACGGCGCCCCAATAGATATCCGCGCTTTTCACCGAGGGCGGCGCGATTCCCCTGAGATAGAACAGCGCGAAGCCGAACGGCGGGTGCATGAAGCTCGTCTGGATGTTCGCGCAGATCAGCACCCCGAACCAGACCAGATCGATCCCGAGCTTCGCGGCGACCGGCGCGAGCAGCGGAACGATGATGAAGGCGATCTCGAAAAAATCGAGAAAGAACGCAATCACGAAAATGAAAACGTTGACGAACAGAAGGAATCCGATCTGGCCGCCCGGCAGCGTGCCGAGCAGGTCCTCGATCCAGATCTTTCCGCCGACGCCCTGGAATACCAGGCTGAACACGCGCGCGCCGATGAGAATGTAGATGACCATGGCGGTGATGCGCATGGTCGTCGACATCGCCTGATAGACCAGCGGCCAGGTCAGCGTCCGGTTGAGCGCCGCGAGCAGCAGCGCGCCGACCGCGCCCATGGCACCCGCTTCCGTCGGACTCGCCAGGCCGTAGAAAAGGGTCCCCAGCACCAGGAATATCAGCGCCAGCGACGGAACGATGCCGCGCAGGCATTTTGCAACCAGCGCCCAGCCCCGCAAGGTGCGCGCCTCGGGGGGCAGCGCCGGCACCTCCTTCGGCCGGACGACGCTGACGATCAGCACCCAGATGCAGAACAAGGCGACCTGGATGATGCTCGGCCCGATCGCTCCCGCATACATGTCGCCGACCGAGCGGCCGAGCTGATCCGCAAGCACGATCAGCACCAGCGAAGGCGGGATGAGTTGCGTGATCGTCCCTGAGGCCGCGATCACGCCCGTCGTGTGGCGCGTCGAATAGCCGTACTTCATCATCACCGGGAGCGCGAGCACGCCCATGGCGATGACGGAAGCGGCCACCGTTCCGGTGATGGCGCCAAGGATGGCGCCGACGAAGATCACCGCATAGGAAAGACCTCCGCGCACCGGGCCGAACAACTGGCCGATCGAGTCGAGCAGGTCCTCGGCCAGCCCGCAGCGTTCGAGGATCGCGCCCATAAAGGTGAAGAAGGGGATCGCGAGCAGCAGCGTGCCCTGGTCGTTCGAGACGATGCCGAACAACTGGTAGGTCAGGTTGCCGAGGAAGTTCGGCTCGATCAGCGCGAGTTTTATGCCGATGAAGGCGAAGAACAGCCCCACCGCGGCCAGGGAAAAGGCTGCCGGATAGCCGATCAGCATGAAGAGAATGAGGCCCACGAACATCAGGGGCGCCATGTTCTCCCTGATGAAATGGATCATTGCATCGGCTTTTCGTAGCCGTACTGGAGGCGATAGCTGGCGTTCAGTGCCGCAATGCGCTTGATGATCTCGGAAACGCCCTGCAGCGCCATCAACGTGAAGCCGACGGGCAGCAGGAGCTTGACCGGCCAGCGAATGAGCCCGCCGGCATTCGACGAGCCTTCCTGGATGCGCCAGGAATCGACGAAGAACGGCCAGGTGAAGTAGACCAGGATCACGCAGATCGGGAGCAGAAACAGCACGCCGCCGAGAATGTCGATCCAGATGCGCCCGCGTTCGGAAACCGCCGAGTAAATCAGGTCGACCCGGACGTGCTCGTTGACCTTGAGGGTGTAGGGTGCGCCGAAGAGCACCATGGCGGCGAACATGTACCACTGCACTTCGAGCCAGGCGTTGGAGCTCTCGCTCAGAAAATGGCGGCTCATCGCATTGCCGGCGCTGACGACGCAGGAGACCAGCACCAGGTAATTGGCGATCACCCCGAACTTGTCGTTGACCGCATCGATGACGCGGCTCGCCTGGAGGAGCCTTTCCACGTCGCATCCCCTCGCGCCGCCCGCAGCGGGCCCCCGCCCATGGCCCGCGTCCCGACTGATCGTCCGCAAGCTTATGGCGGAAAGGCCGCCGCCCGCCAAGCGGCCAAAGTCGGTCGCCGCCAAGCACGTTTTTGAGCGCGGTACCTCCGCCGGCTACCCGGCCGTCCCCGGGGCGTCGCCGGCAAGCTACGGTTAACGATTTCTAAACCGGGGATTAACCGGCCTGCCTTATAAAGCAGCACGATGGGCGACAAGCTTCCGCGGGACTGCCGCGTCTTGCCGCCGGCACTGGCAATCTTCTGGGGCCAAGAGCAGGGGCATGCGGCGTTTGAGCATTGCGAAACGGCTGCTTGTCGTCAGCCTTCTGCCGCTCGGTCTTGCAATGGCCGGCCGCCACCTGGGTCTCGCATCGCCGTGGCCGCAGACCGGCGCCTTCGCCGGCTATGGGCCGCTCGCGTTCGATCTCGGCCTGATCGTGTTCGCCGCCGCCTGCGCCTGGTGGGTCGCCCGGTCGGTGAGCCGCCCGCTCGCCGACGCGGGTGAAACCATCGGCGCCATCGTGCGGGCCGAGCTCGACGGCGAGCCGGGCGGACCCGAAGGCCGCGGCACCGAGATCGAGCGGCTCCTGGCCGGCATCGATCAGCTCGCCGACATGCTGCGCGAGCAGCACCGGCGCGACCTGGTGCTCATCGACGTCGACCGCAAGCTGCAATCGGCGCGGCGGGTCAAGCTGTCGAACATGGCAACCGAGCTCGAAGCGGCCACCGACGTCGGCATGCACTCGATCGTGGAGGCTTCGGTGGCGCTGCGCGCCAAGGCCGACGAGATGCGCACCGCGCTGGAGACCGTCCGCGCGGCGTCCGACGAGACCGCCCAGGCGGCGGCAAGCTCGCGCGCGATGAACGAGCAGGCGACGTGCTTCTCGGAGCAAATCATCTGCGCCATCGGAGAGATCGCCGAACAGGTCGCCCGCGGATCGAACGCAAGCGGCAATGCGGTCGCGCGCGCGTCGGGCTCACGCGAGAGCATCAACGCGCTCGCCGCCGCCGCCGATGACATCGGCGAGATCGTCGGCGTAATCAATGCGATCGCGAGCCAGACCAATCTGCTGGCGCTCAACGCCACCATCGAAGCCGCGCGCGCCGGCGACGCCGGGAAGGGTTTTGCCGTCGTCGCCTCCGAGGTCAAGTCTCTCGCCACCGAAACCGCCAGGTCGACGGAGCAGATCGGTGCCAAGATCGCCGAGATCCAATCGCGGACGCACCAAGTGGTCAATTCACTCGTGAGCGTCTCCGAGACCATCGACCAGCTTTCGGCGGTGACCGCTTCGATCTCGGCCGCCATGCAGCAGCAACGCGCGGCGATCGAGGGATTTTCGGTCAATTCGCGCATGACCAACGCGGCGGTGTCCGACGTGGCCGGCCGTATGGCCGAGATCGCCGAGATGGTGGTGCGCTCGACCGCGAGCGCCATCCATGTCGCCGACGTGGCGTCGCACATGCAGCGCACCTCGCAGATGCTGCGCACAGCGATCCCCGACATCGCGCGCAAGGCGACGCGCGCGGACCTGCGCGAATTTCCGCGCTACGACATCGACGCACGCGCAAGCGTCCAGGTCGACGGGCGCAGCCGCGAGGTGCGCATCTTCGACGTCAGCGAATCCGGAGCCCGCATCCAAATCCTGCCCGGGCTCACGGTCGGCAGCAGGCTCGCTTTGACCCTGCCGGGGCTGCATCCGGTCACCGGCAAGGTCGTGCGCGTCGATGAAGGAAGCTTCGGCGTCTGCTTCGAGCCGCAGAAACTCAAAACCGAAGAAGTGCGCCGCCTGATCGTGGCGGCGGCGGCCTGAGCGGGACGCGGGCACGGCGCCAGGTGCGGTGCCGCACGGGCGCGATGTTACGGATTGCCTTCGGTATCGGCGCCGCGGCTGGCGCGGAACGATCGCGACATGCGCGTGACGATGGGGTCGTAGGCGCCGCGCAGCCGCGCCGGGTAGCTCATGACGAAGCCGTTGACGATTTTTCCGTCGTGCGAGAGCAGGTGGCGTTCGTAGAATTCGTCATCGCCCCTGGTTCCGGAGATCACGAACCAGTTCGCGCCGCGATCGCGATAGGTGACACGCTCGCTCTTGTCGCGCTCCTCCATCGTGTCGGCTTCGAGGCCTGCGAGGTCGTGCTCGAGCACGTTGTGGCTGCCGTAGACCACGAACTTGGCGCCGTCGCGGCTGGAGAAGCCCAGCCCGCCGCCGTTGTCGGGCGGTCGTCCCGAGCGGAACCGGTCGGGGTAGTCGATGGTGGTGCCGAAGCGGGCGTTGCGATAAGTCTTCCAGTCATCGGCGGAGGCCGGCGCGGCCAGCAGCGGCGCGGCGCCGGCGATCAAGAAAAGCGTGTCGCGGCGAGAAAACATGGCGGACGTTCCGTGCAGGAAAGGGCAGGCGCGCGAGCGCGGCGCCACGTTGCAAGCCTTTGAAGGCGGCAGGATGGCATGCGGGAGCGCCGCGGTCTAGCGCGGTTGCGATTGTGGCGAGCGACGCGAAGGCCTACGTTAGGCCTGTTGGCTCAGATGCGAAATTTTCGCAGGCCAGCATGGAGGTCCGGCCGCTCGTGCAAGGCCGATTTCCTGAGTGCCCGTGATCCTTCAACTCGGAGGCGTCGCATGCGCCGCAGACATTCTCGAAAACTGGGCCGCTTGGTCGGCGCTGCGTCGGCCGTCGCGATCTTTGCGCTCGCACCGCAACTGTCCGCCCACGCGGAGAGCGTCGAGGAGTTCTATCGCGCGCATCCGGTCACGGTGGTGATCGGCTTTCCGGTCGCAAATGCCTATGACACCTATGGGCGTGCGGTCGCGCGCCATCTCGGCAAGCACATCCCGGGCAACCCGGCGGTCGTTCCGCTGAACCGGCCCGGCGCCGGCAGCCTGACCGCCGCGAACTTTCTCTACAACAGCGCGCCGAAGGACGGCTCGACCATCGGCCTGTTCAACCGCAGCATTCCGTTGGAACCGCTGATGGGAAATACCCAGGCCCGCTTCGACGGCCGGAAATTCACCTGGCTCGGCAGCGTCGGAAACGAAGTGAGCGTCTGCGTCGGCTGGCACAGCGTCGCGGTCAAGTCCTGGAGCGATCTCCTGACCAGGGACTTCGTCGCCGGCGCCGCCTCCTTCAGCGCCGACACCGGCGTGTTCGCGCTGGTCCTGAAGAACGTGTTCGGCGCCAAGATCAGGATCATCACCGGCTATCCGGGCGGCGCCGAGATGTCGCTGGCGATGGAAAAGGGCGAGATCGACGGCCGCTGCGGCTGGTCCTGGAGCGGCGTGAAAAGCACCAAACCCGATTGGCTCAGCGGGCGGCAGATCAACGTGCTGGTGCAACTCGGGCTGCAGAAGAGCGACGAACTGCCGGACGTCCCGCTCATCATGGACCTCGCTGCCAACGACGAGCAGCGGGGCATTCTCAAGGTCATTTTCAGCCGGCAGGAATTCGCCTGGCCGTTCGCGGCCCCGCCGGACATCCCGGAGGACCGCAGCCAGGCGTTGCGCGATGCGTTCGCGGCGACGCTCAAGGACCCGGAATTCCTGGACGACGCCCGAAAAATCCAGATCGACGTCAATCCCATTTCCGGCGCCGCGGTCGAACGGCTGATCGACGATCTCTACCAGACGCCCGAAGGGGTCATGGCCAAGGTGCGCAACATCATCAATGCGCAGTGAGCGGCGTTCCCGATTTTATTTCCCGGTGACCATCTTATAGGCCGCCTCCACGTTGGTCGGGAACCGGTCCTGGCTGGCCCAGTGGGCGTATTCGGGCATGCGGACCTCCTTCTTGATCTCATCGAGTGACTTGCCCGCCTTCACCATCGCCCCGACCCGCTCCACGAGCAGCGCGTAATACTTCTCGCCGTCTTCGAATATTTTCACCGTGCCGGGAGCGCCGTGCCCGGGAACCACGTGTTGCGGGTTCAACGCCTTCATCATCTTCCCGGCGGCCAGGATGTCGGGGATGGTGACGAAGGGACGAAGAATATTGATCTGGTCGGTCACGAACGCCGACGCCGAGAACACGACGCGCTCCTTGGGCAACCAGATCGCGGTATCGGCTTCGCTGTGGACGCCTTTCAGGTACATCAGCTCGAACGTCCGCTCTCCGACGTTGAGCGTCGCCTTCTGCTGGTACTCGACGTGCGGCGGGATGAACTTGTAGCCCTCGAGCGCGGCCTTCATCTCCGGCGACGTGGCCGCGAGCTGCTGGATGCGCTGCGGCACTTCGCGTTCGCGCCCGCGCATCGAGTCGCCGGCGCCGGCCGAGGCGACGATGATGGCAGGCGGAGAAAACACGAAATGTCCGGTCGTATGATCGGGATGAGGCTCCGAATCGATGAGCATGCGGATCGGCATCGGCGTGAGCTTCTTGACGACCTCCAAGATCGCGCGTGCATCGATCGGGTTGTGCCCGGAATCGATCAGCACGACGCCGTCCTGGGTCAGAACAATGCCGCTGTTGGAATTGTAATCCTTGCCGACGAACACATAGACGCCGTCACTGAGCTTCTTGACCTGCGGCCCCAGATCCTGAGCGAACGCCGAGCCGGCAAACACAAACCCGGCGACAATCGCCAATGTCCCTACGGTCTTGATGGTCATGGCTGGATCTCTCCCAAGTTGCAGACTTTTTCGTTCGTTGCCTTCATGACGCCGTGGGCGTCACGACCGGTCGTGCCTGGCTGGCGAGGGCCTATTTCGCACCCTCGGCTTCATCGTTGAAATAGAAGTAGCCGATCTTGTTGTTGACCGAGCTCGCGTACCACATGCGCCCCTGCGAATCGAGGAAGAACTCCCGCATCGAAATTTCCGAATGCGGGTAGGGATATTCGATCACCTCGCCGGTCTTGGGGTCAAGGCGCCCGAGCGTGTCCTGCTCGTGGGAGGAGTACCAGATCATGGCATTGCGATCGATGCCGATGGCGTAGGGGCTGGCTTCCGGTCCGGGCAGCGGGAATTCCTTGAATGTCTCCGTCTTCGGGTCGAAGCGGCCGATCTTGTTGCCGCGCCGCTCGGTGAACCAGACGGCGCCGTCGGAGTCCACCTGGATGCGCTGCGGCTTGCCCTTGGTGGGCGGATAGAACTTGGACAGCACGAAGTCCTTGGTGATCCGGCCGATCGGGCCGTCGTCGCGGAACGACGTGAACCACTGGTCGCCATTCTGGCCGACCACGTTGCCGTAGGTGCCGCCAAGATCGAAGTGCTGGAACTTTTCCGTCTTGGGGTCGAACATCGAGATGGCGGGACCGCCGCTGGTCCACACGAAGCCCCGTTCGTCCACGCGAATGGTGTGCGCGCCGGTGCGCGTCCCATCGGGGAGCGGCTTGTTCTGATATTCCGTGATCAGCTTGGTCTGCGGATCAAGCCGGCCGATCTTGCCGAGCGCCGCTTCGGTGAACCAGACCGTGCCGTCGGCGGCGGGAACCGCCGAATGGATGCCGGCCTTTTTTGCAAATCCCAGCGGGAACTGCGTCTGCTCGCCGGTCTTGGGGTCGAGCCGCACGACTGCGTTGCCGCGCCCATAGTAGGGGATCCACATCATCCCCTCCTTGTCCTCGACCGCGCTCCACGGCCCCATCCCGTTCGGGGCCACGAAGTCGAACTCCACATAGGCGATCGACATGGTGTTCGGGCTGAACGGGCGCACCAGGGACTTGTATTCCGGCATATCCTCGGGAGACGGCGGCTTCGGCGAGTTCGGACCGAACGCGGTCGTGGCGTAGGACACGAAATCTTCCAGCACCTCGTCGCTGAAACGGCGGCCCTCCATCATTACGTCGCGCATGTAGGTGACGCGGGCGCGCCAGCCGTTCTCGTCCCAGGTTTCCGTCGCCATGCGCTTCTGAAACGAGTGGCAGGACTGGAAGCACGTCGTAAAGAAATCATCCTTGTGGGTCAGGTCGTGCTTCGCGGTCTTGGGCAGCAGCTTGCGGCCTTGATACGTGCTCAGATCGCTCCAGCGCACGGGCGTTTTTTGCAGCGCGAAGTCGAACGACGCCTTCTCGTCGCCGGCCAGCCGCACGTCGCTGCGCGGATCGCTGCTGTAGCCGATGGCCGTGATCCGGACCTGGTAGGTCGCCGCCGGCAGGTTGCCGATCTGATAGCGGCCCTGCGCGTTCGACAGGACATTCACGGTCATCTTGGTCTGCGTGTTCTCGGCGACCACGAACGCTCCCATGAAGGGCTTGCCGTCGGGTCCCAGCACGTTGCCCGTGATCGTCGCTCCCCATGCGCTCGACGCCAGCGACACCGTCAATGTGAGTGAAACCAGAACTTTATCCATGAAATGCATGACTGCTCCCTGTCGGTCGACGGTCTGAGTATGCGTGCATCTACCCGGCCGTGATCTTTTTTGAACAACCCGCGCCGCTGCAAGCCTGCCAGATATAGCGCAAGCCGCATGCGAGGCAAACGCATCGGTCTTGCCCGGCCGCTCGAGATCAGCGGTCCTCCTGCCAGAGCCATCGGCCGAGCATCACCGCCAGGAGCGTTCCGGCAAGCTGGGCCAGGATAAAGCCCGGCGCCGCCGATGGAGCGATGCCCGCGAAGGTGTCGGACATCGATCGTGCAACCGTCACCGCCGGATTGGCAAAGGAGGTGGAGGCGGTGAACCAGTAGGCCGCCGTGATGTAGAGTCCCACCGCGTATGGGACCGCCGCGGGACTTCCAGCCAAATGCCACGAGCAGTCTCCTGGTATCGAACACGCTGGTGGCCGATAATGGCGGTGGTGGGCTTTTAGTCATCCCGCCCGGGTCGGGCTCCGTCACGGCCGTCTTCAATCGCGTCGAGGCGATTAACAATGTCGGTAGCGGTTTCCAGGTGAACGGTGCGAACAGCACCGGCACGGTCAAGGCCACTGCGTTCGAGAGCGTCGCAGCTCGTAATGGCGGCCCTGGGTTTATGTTGTATTCCGACTTTGGCGCAGCGCCGACCACGTTTGTGCTGTTCCATTCCCTCTCGGGCTCAATCCATGGTGACTGGGAACCCACAAGGTTTTATAGTAGTTGCCGACGGCGTGATCCACACCTACGGCGACAATTACATCGACGGCAACGGGTTCAATTTCGGATCACTGACCCCCGTGGCCAAGCAATAAACAAACGTAGGGTGGGCAAAGCTTGCCGCCGCGAAGCGGGGGCAAGCGTGCCCACGCGGCTTCGATCATCGCGCGCGGTACGACGCGTGGGCACGGCGCGCGTTCGCGCACCTTTGCCCACCCTACCAGTTTAGAAAATCTACCGAAGCGCTGAGCCCGCGGCGGGCGCCGCTTACAACGACCGGCTGACCGCCAGCGGCGCCGCGGCGCCGCGGCTCGGCGCGTGCGCGCGGCCGGAAGCGCCATAGGTCTGCGGTGAGGACTTGCGCGCGATCTCGCCCGAGACGCCGCGCACGATCCCTTCCGACACCGCATGCGCGGTCGCCAGCACCGTGAGGTTGATCTGCAGAAGCGCGCGAAAGACATCATGCCGCTTGCGCAGCGCCGCGAGCGTGCCCGGCACGGCCTGCGCGAGCAGCGTCTGGCTCGCCCGCAGCCGCAGCATGTCGGCGATATAGAGCCGCGTGAGGTCGCCCTTCGGCTGCGCGAGCTTGCCCGCCGCGCCGAGGCGTCCCGCGCGCACCAGCTCGGTCTCCTGCTGGACCAGGCCGATCAGCGTTTCCATGACCTCGATGAAATGCGCGGCGAGCGTCTCGGCTTCGGCCGCGCTCGCGACCGGAGCCGGCGAAGTCATCGCTTCGGTGTTGTGGTGTGCTGCGATCATGATGGTCGTCCTGTTCTCGAGGCAGCGCCAGCCCCCGCTATTTCGCTTGCGCTTCCTGCTGCGTGATGAGCGCGCGATAGACGTGATCGGCGAGGCCGACGCCGCCGGACTTGGCGAAGGATTTTCCGTATTCGTCGCTGAGGAACGAGCGCCACATGCCGGCGCCGCCCGCGCCGCCGAACGGACCGTCGCCGTCGATCCCGGTGAACATCTGGGAAAACATCGAGCTCAGGAACACCGATTCGAAGTCGACCGCGTTGGCGCGCGCCTTGGCGTGCACGTCGGTGGCTGGCTTGGCACCCGGCGAGGCGAAGGCGCCCGGTGCCGCGGTTCCGGCCTGCGGGTTGAGCGCCGGCACGACGAACTTGCTGTTGCGCGCCGCCGCGGCCGCGGTGTTGGAGGCGAGGGCGGTCATGGCCGACATCACATCACCTCGATATCGGCCTGGATCGCGCCAGAGGCTTTGATCGCCTGCAGGATCGCGATCATGTCGCGCGGGCCGATGCCGAGCGCGTTGAGCCCGTCGACGAGCTGCTGCAGCGAGACGCCCTCCTTGACCACCGCGAGCTTCTTGCCGTCCTCCTGCACGCCGATCCGGGTGCGCGGAACGACTCTGGTCTCGCCGCGCGAGAACGGCAGCGGCTGGCTCACCTGCGGGCTTTCCGAGATGGTGACCGTGAGATTTCCCTGCGCCACCGCGATCGTCGACACCCGCACGTCGCGGCCCATCACGATGATGCCGGAGCGCTCGTCGATGACGACCTTGGCGGCGAGATCGGGTTCGACCTGCAACTGCTCGATCTCGGTGAGAAGCGCGACCACGTTGCCCTGGAACTTCGCAGGGATGGTGATCTGCACGGTCGAGGGGTCGAGCGGCTCGGCGGTGGGCGAGCCGATGAAGTCGTTCACCGCGGACGCGATCCGCTTGGCGGTGGTGAAGTCGGCGTTGCGCAGTGCGAGACGAAGCTGCGCCAGCCGGTTCAAGGCAAACTCGATCTCGCGCTCGATGATGGCGCCGTTGGCGATCCGTCCGACGGTCGGGACCCCGCGCACGATCTTGGAGGCCTCGCCCTCGGCCTGGAAGCCGCCGATCGCGACCGAGCCCTGGCCGACCGCATAGACGTTGCCGTCGGCGCCCAGCAGCGGCGTGACCAGAAGCGTGCCGCCCTGCAGGCTCTTGGAATCGCCGAGCGCGGACACGGTGATGTCGATGCGCGTGCCTTGGGTGCCGAAGGCCGGCAGGTTGGCGGTCACCATCACGGCCGCGACGTTGCCGGTGCGCATGGTGGCGCCGCGGACGTTGACGCCGAGCCGCTCCAGCATCGCCTGCAGCGACTGCTTGGTAAACGGGATGTTGTTGAGCGTATCGCCGGTGCCGTTGAGGCCGACCACCAGGCCATAGCCGATCAACTGGTTCTGACGCACGCCCTCGATATTGGCGAGGTCCTTGATGCGCGAGGTCGCGCCCGCGGGCGCCTGCGCGCCAGCAAGGACCATCGCCGCCAGCAAGGCGGCCTTCCATGTCCTCGTCATCTTGCTCCCCAAGAGGTTCGGACCCGTGCCTTCCCTAGCGAATCGCGTGCCAGCAGGGGAGGCGAGATAACAGGCTGAATTGAAAGGGGATCTTGTCCGCCTCGGGGTTTTTCCGTGACCGCGTCGCAGGCCGTCCCTGCCGGGCAGGCAGATTTTGCCGGGCCGTTTACCGGGCCTTAACCATAAGCGCCGAGGTTCGACCCTACCCGGACACCCGGAAGGGACATCCACCATGCGGATCTACGGACCGAGCGGAACCGCGGCGGTCGCCACGCCGTCCGCGAGCCGCCGTGCGGCGTCCGGAGCCTTCGCCCCGGCGGAAGGCGAGGCATCGCGGCCGTCCGGCGCCTCCAACGGGCTGCGCACGGTCGGCGGGATCGATGCGCTGATCGCGCTGCAGGGGGTCGAAAGTCCCACCGAGCGGCGCAAGCAGGCGGTCAAGCGCGGCCGCCTCGCGCTCGACGCCCTGGACGAGCTGAAAATCGGGCTCCTCGGCGGCACGCTGGCGCCGGCGACCCTGACCAAGCTCAGGTCGGCCACGGCTTTCCTCAAGGATAGCTCCGGGGAGGCCGGCCTCGACGCCGTGCTGGCCGAGATCGACCTGCGCGTCGAGGTCGAAATCGCCAAGACAACGCCCCGATAGGGCGGAAATCGTCCAGCCACGGCAGGAATCCAGCCCAGCCGCAGGGCCCGGCACCGTGACGCCGTCGGCGGCGGCCGGGCGCCCGCCCGGATTTCATTCCGTTATTGTCCATGACTGTCGCTCGCTATATAAGCGCCCGCGCGAGCCGGTCTGCGTCAGCCTTGCACGGGGAAACGATGCCTGCGGAGAAGAAGAAAAACGGTCATGTCCTCCTGTTGGACAGAGAGAGGAACTATCGGCCCAGCGAGCGGGAGCCGTTCATGAACGAACGCCAGCGGGATTATTTCCGCCAAAAGCTGCTCGAGTGGCGGGAGGAGATTCTCAAGGAGGCCAAGGAGACCCTGCAGCACCTGCAGGACGAGAACGTGAACCATCCGGACATGGCCGACCGGGCGTCGTCCGAAACCGACCGCGCCATCGAGCTGCGTGCGCGCGATCGCCAGCGTAAGCTGGTCGCCAAGATCGAAGCCGCGCTCGGCCGCCTCGAAGACGGCACCTACGGGTATTGCGAGGAGACCGGCGAGCCGATCGCGATCAAGCGGCTCGAAGCCCGTCCGATCGCCACGCTCTCGGTCGAAGCCCAGGAGCGGCACGAGCGGCGCGAACGGGTCTATCGGGACGATTGATTGCCTCTCTGGCTTCAAGCTGGCGCTCTCTCAGCAAAGGAATCAGCCAATGACCGCGTGTCGCTCGCCGCTCACCGGCCGGCTTTTGCTGACCTTGGCCGCTTTGGCGCTCGCAACGGCCGCCAGCGCGCAAACTTGGCCGCAGAAGCCGGTGCGCCTTCTCGTCGGCTTCGGGGCAGGTGGCAATATCGACAACGTCGCACGCCTTACCGCGCAGCGGCTGAGCGACGTGTTCGGCCAGCAGTTCTTCGTCGAGAACCGCGTCGGCGCCAATGGCACGCTTGCGGCCGAGGCGGTCGTACGCGCGGTGCCCGACGGCTACAACTTGTTCTGGGCCGGCACCGGCACGATCTCGATCTTTCCCGCCATGGGCAAGCCGTCCTACGACACCATGAAGGATCTGGCGCCGATCAGCGTGATCGGCATCAACCCGCAGGTGCTGGTCGTCAATCCGAAGCTGCCGGTGAAGACCGTGCAGGAGTTCGTCGCCTACGTAAAATCGCAGAAGGAGAAGCTGCCTTACGGCGGTGGCGGCGGGCCGGGCAGCGTGAGCAATCTCCTGATGGCGGTCTTCCTCAAGCGCGCCGGCGTCGAGATGACGAGCGTGAGCTATCGGGGCACCGCGCAGGCGCTGACCGACGTCATTGCGGGCCATATTCCGGCGATGTTCGTGCCGCTGCCGGAGGCAATGCCGCAGGCCGAGGGCGGCAAGGTCCGCATGCTTGCGGTGTCGGACGACAAACGTTCGCGCGGCGCGCCTGACATCCCGACGATCGCGGAATCGGGTTATCCCGGATACCGCGGAATTTCCTGGAACGGGCTGATGGGCCCGGCCGCGATGCCGCGCGACATCGTCAACCGCATTGCCGCCGAGTTCGCGCGCGCCGCCAAGGATCCGAAATTCGTGGAGAAGCTCGACACCTATGGCGTCGAGCCGCTCGGCTACACGCCGGAAGAATTCGCGAAGTTCATCCCGGAGGACATGGCGTTCTGGGCCGAGGCGGTGAAGATCGCCGGCGTGACGCTGCAGCAGTGATCGATCCGTGCGCGTAGGGTGGGCAAAGGCGCGTCTTCGCGCCGTGCCCACGCGGAGTTTCTGCAGGTCGTAAGAATTGAAGACGCGTGGGCACGCTTCGCTTTGCCCACCCTACCTCTCAGTGCCCCGGCTCCATCCCGCGCTCCTTGTAGACCTTGGCGGCTTCCGGTCCGGCGAGATAGGCGAGCAGCGCCTTCGCGGCCGCCGGCTCCTTCGAATGCGCGTGCACGAAGCCGACGAGTCCGGTCGGCGTCGACGCGTCCTTCGGCAGCGGACCGACCAGGTCGATGCCGGGCTCGGTGATGATCTCGCTGATATAGGTGAAGCCGAGCTCGACATCGCCCTTGGCGGTCATCGCCATGGCGCCGGCGCCGTTCGGCGCGCCCTTGATCTTCGGCTTCATGGCGTCGGCGATGCCGAGCCGTTGCAGCGTCTCGTTCATGCTCACGCCGGCCGCGCCGCCGGTTGGGCTGCCTTCGACGTTCGGATAGGCGATCGACTTCGCCGCCAGCAGCGTGCGCCGGACCGCGTCGGCGGTCGAAATGTCGGGCCGGGGCGCGCCGGTCTTCACGGCCATGCCGACCCACACGTTCGCGAGCAGCATCTCGCTCTCCTTGACGACGTGGCCCGACGCCAGCACCGGCGCGAGCGGCGGCTGCACGACCGGCACGTCGAACACTTCGCCCTTGACCACGCGCTCCTTGGTGCCGCCGCCCGAGCCGATGGTCGCCTTGACCTTGTGCCCGGTCTGGCGCTCGAAGGCGGGGATCATCTGCTCAACCGCGGCGCGGAAGCCGCCGGGCGCGATCAGCGTAATCTCGGCCGCGCGCGCGGCGTCGGGGCTCCACAGCGCCATGACGGCGGCAGACAGCAAGAGATATCTCATGTCATTCCTCCCAGGCGTTGTCTTTGACGCCAGCGTGCACCTCCTGGGATGCGCTGACAACACCCGCTGCGGAGCGGACCCGTTTCCACCATGCTCTCGGCAAGCGTCCTGGAACGCCTCGGCGCGAAGGCGCCGATCGGGCGGATGGGCGGGGGACGACGCCGTCATCGCTCTTGGCTGCGCGACCGAGCGCGCCGCCGGAGGTCAGGTCGTCGCGCTTGGGTCGGCTTACTCCTCGACGGTCCGCGCCGAGCGCTGCGGCACCACGGCGCCCGCCGCCAGCAGGAACCAGCCGAGGAAGATGTACCAGGCGGCATTGTCGTGAATGAGCCCGGGGATCGGCAGCGAAATCGGCAATGCGGCGAGGACGCCCATCATGGCGAGACAGCCGGCGATGACGAACAGCGCAACATTCGGGGCGTGCAAAGTCATTGGAAGGTCTCTCCAGGGATTTGGCGCACACTAGCCAACAACCGTATCTGCGCCCTTAATGGCGCAACCGGACCGCGCGCGCGGACCGCCTTCGCCGCCGTTAAGGTCAACGAGCCTTCAACGACTCGTACCGCGGGAAAAGTTGCGGCCTCCGGTGGGGAGCTGCCGGAGGCCGCGTGGTACCGCCGTGCGCTCGCGCGCTGCGAACGGCGTGGGAGCTCTGGGGATCAGGTGCCGGACGTCAGGACGGACAAGGGGCCGCTTCCTGACGCCAAAGTCCTGGTTATCGTCCCCGGTCAGAACGGCAGCAGCACATCGAGCACCTGCTGCCCGTAGCGCGGCTGCTGCACGTCGGTGATCTGGCCGCGTCCGCCATAGGCGATGCGCGCTTCGGCGATCTTCGCCGAATCGATGGTGTTGTCGCTCTGGATGTCCTCCGGACGCACGATGCCGGCGACGATCAGTTCGCGGATCTCGTAGTTGACGCGGATCTCCTGCTTGCCCTCGACCACCAGGTTGCCGTTCGGCAGCACCTGCGTCACCACCGCGGCGACGTTGGTCTGCAACGCCTCCTGGCGGTTGACTGAGCCCTTGCCCTCGCTCGAGGCGGTCGAGTCGGCGGTCAGGATGCGGCCGGGCAGCAGCGCCTTGGCGCCGCCCGCGCCCAGCGTCTTCGAGCCGATGAAGTCGCTGACGCCGGAATCCTCCTTGTTGGTGCGGCTCCTTTGCGACTCGTTGTCGATCGCCGCCTTGTCCGTGATGTTGACGGTGACGGTGAGGATGTCGCCAATCTGGTGCGCGCGCTGGTCCTTGAAGAACGCGCGCGAGCCGTTGCGCCAGAGCGAATTGGGATTGTAGGTCGCGGGCTGCGGGGCGGGCATCGGCATCTGCACGGGCTTGTAGCCGGGCTGCGCTACCGGATTGTTGATCGAGGACAGCGGCGGCTGCTCGCCGAGATATCTGATGCGGTCGAGCGAGGAGCAGCCGGCGGTGAGGCTGGCAGCGCTCGCAAGCAAGGCAACGCGCACGACGCGGGCGAGGAATTTCCGTCCGTGCCGCCGGCTGCAGCTCTCCCCGCGGGGGAGATCGCGGCACGTCCTTCGGCCAGATTCGACAATCTTTTGCACTGTCATGACTCTCGCTCGGCGCTTCAGCGTGCGCTGTTGGATGGCAGGGTCGGTGCCGCATTGGCGAGGCGCGCGCTCGCTGCGGCGACGCTCACGCGTCCGGGCCCGGTGATGGTCGCCTGGATCGTCCGCTTCGTCTGCACGTTGACCACATTGATGAGGTCGCCCTGGGCGCCCGCCTCCTGCGCCTGGCCGCGAATGGTCAGGAGGATGCCGGGAACCTCATAGCTGATGGTCACCGTCTCATTGCGCGCGACGACTTCGGGCTTGGCGACATCGCTCTGGCGGATGACCTGGCCCGGACGCAGCGCCCGCCGCGGCGTCAGCCCGATCGCCCGCTCGGCGTCCACGATCACGTTCGGCGCATACTCGGCCTTCGGACGGCGCACGACCGTGAGATCGCCCGCCTTGAGCACGTCGCCTTGCGCGAGCGGGCGTGTCGGCACGAGCGCCTCGAAGGTTTCGGCGACCGATCCGGTGAAGCGCAACGGGAGCTTGCGTGCGGCCGCGCTGCCGGGCAGCTCGAACGCGACGTCGAAGCGGCCGTTGCGCGGCTCGAACGTAAGCCGGGCAACCTGCAACTCCGCGCTCGCGCCGGTCTCCACCTGGAGCGTGCGCACCTCGTTGTCGAACGTGACGGTGAGGTTCGCCGCGTCCGCAAGACCCTGTTGACCGGCGAGCGCGCGCAGCAGCCGCGCTTCGATGTCTTTCGCCGTAATGGCGCGGCTCGAGCGCCTGACGACGACCTCGGCGATGCCGCGAGTGTCGAGGGCGACGGTCAGGTGCATCCGCACCGCCTCGATGACGCGGCTCGTCGGCACGCTTCCGACCTGACCGAGATCGGGCGCGCGGAAGATCGGCATCTCGGCGACGGCGCCGGCATTGTCGATGAGGTCGCCGATGCGGACGATGTCGCTCGCAACGGTCGTTTCGGCCCTGAGGGCCGGCGCCGCCGCGGCGCCCTCGCGTTCGACTGGCGCGGCGACGGCCACGACGGCGCGCACGCCGGCTGCCACGGGCAAGTCGCGGCCGCCGCTGAACCGGTCGCCGAAGAACGGGGCGGCAGCGGGCATCTGGACTGTCTTGACGGTCGTGCTTTCGGCCGCGACGGCAGCAGCGGAACACATGAGCGCGAGGACGGAGGCGAGCGTGGCGACGCGGATCATGGTGCCTTCCTCAACGCATCATGTTGGCGGTCGACGAGAGCATCTGGTCGGTCGCGGTGATCACCTTCGCATTCATCTCGTAGGCGCGTTGTGCCGCGATCAGATCGGAAATCTCGGTCACCGCTTCGACGTTGGCTTGTTCCAGGTTGCCCTGCTGCAGGTCGCCGTAGCCGTCGGTGCTGGCGATGCCGTCCTGCGCGGTGCCGGACGCCGGCGTCTCGAGAAACAGGTTGTCGCCGATCGGCTGCAGGCCGGCCTTGTTGATGAAGCGCGTGAGGGTGAGCTGGCCGAGCACCTGCGGCGTGGTCGAGCCGGCGACGATCGCCGACACCTGGCCCTGCGGGCTGATGGAGATCGAGGTGGAATTCTGCGGGACCGTGACGCCCGGCGACACGACGTTGCCCTTGGGCGTGACGATGCGGCCCTGCGCATCCATCTGGAACGACCCGTCGCGGGTATACGAGAAGGTTCCGTCCGGCATCTGGATTTTGAAGAAGCCGTCGCCGCGGATGGCGAGATCGAAGTCGCCGCCGGTCGGCATGATCGTACCCTGGCTCATCAGCCGCGGCGTGCCGACGGTCTTGACGCCGCCGCCGAGGTCTATTCCCACCGGCAGGATGTTGCCTTGCGTCGACGTCTGGGTGCCGATGCGGCTGACGTGTTCGTAGAGCAGGTCCTGGAATTCCGCGCGCTGGCGCTTGTATCCGGTCGTGCGCATGTTGGCGATGTTGTTGGAGATGACCTGGACGTTGAGTTCCTGGGCCATCATGCCCGTCGCCGCGGTGTGAAGCGCTCGCATGGACGTGTTCTCCCGAAGTCCTAGGCCGGAATCTCGGCCAGCTTGTCGACGGCATTCCTGCGCAGCTCGCCTTGCTGCTGCAGCATGCCGGCAATCTGCGTGTAGGTGCGTGTCACCTCGATCATGCGCGCGATCTCGACGACGCCGCGCACGTTCGACTGCTCGATGGCGCCCTGGACCACGCGCACGTTCGCGCCCGGGTCCTGCGGCGCGACGCCGTTGGGCGCGGCGAACAGGCTCGAACCGTCCTTCTGGAGTTGCTGCACGCGATCGAAACGCACCAGCCGCAGCTTGCCACGCGCGGAATCGGACTTGGCATTGCTGCCTTCGCGCACCGTGATGGTGCCGTCCGGATTGATCGCGACGTTGTTGTCGTTGGATTGGAACTGGATCGGGCCACCATCGCCCTGCACGCGGTCGCCGGCGCTGGTGACGAGCTCACCCTGGGCGTTGATCTGCAGCGCGCCGTTGCGGGTATAGCGCTCGCCGCGCGGGGTCTGCACCACGAGGAAGGCGTCGCCGTCGATCGCGACGTCGAGCGGATTGTTGGTCTGGCGGATCGGGCCCGCGCTGAAGTTGTGCCAGGTGGCGCGGTCCTGAACGTAGCTCAGCTTGCGGTCGGCACCTGAAAAGCCCTGGGCGCTCGCGACCGGCATGAGGAATTCTTCGAACACCGAGCCGTCGGCTTTGAAGCCGGTGGTGTCGAGGTTGGCGATATTGTTCGCGACGACATCGAGCTCGCGATGGAGCGCGATCTGTCGCGACAGTCCGATCAGGAGGGCGTTCTCCATCGGCACAGTGCTCCCCAGGCCCGAAGACGGGCGTGCGACGAGGGCGCCGCACTCCCGTGGCGGCACCGTCATCGGCGTGAGCTGCCTGCTCTCCCAAGCTTGCGGCTCGGCCAGCGTCTTGCAGCGTCCGTGCCAGAGCGGAAAATCGCGCAAGAACAACGATTTATGAAAAATCCGCCGATGGCCGACCCGGCAAATTCATCTCGCCGTAACCACGAGGTCGGCAAATCTTTCCGGTCTCGCGGGTTCCTCGCAAGGATCCGTTAACCATTCGGAATCTAACGTTACCACTGCGGGTGCGTGGATACGCAGCGGGCGGCAGTGACGGGCCGCCGCCATGCGCCGGATGACGAGGATCGCATGGCAGCGAAGGCGAAGAAGGTCGAGGAGGCAGACGCCGCGGACGACGGCGAAGACACGGCAGGTCAGCCTGCTGCAGCCAAGAAGAAGCTGCCGCTCAAAATGATCATCATCGCGGCCGCCGGCGTGTTGCTGGTCGGCGGCGGCGGGACGGTGGCCTATATGGCTTTGGGGGGCAGCAAGGACTCCAAGCCGGCCGTGGCCGCGGCCAAGCCGGCGGTGTTCTTCGACGTGCCCGAGGTGCTGGTCAACCTTTCCACCGCCGGCGGCGACCGCACGCAATATCTCAAGGTCAAGATCGTGCTCGAACTGGCCGACTCGACGCTCACCCCGCAGATCCAGACCACCATGCCGAGGGTGATGGACGCCTTCCAGACCTACCTGCGGGAGTTGCGTCCCACCGATCTTGATGGCTCGGCCGGACTCTATCGCCTGAAAGAGGAGCTGACCCGCCGGGTCAACGTGGCGATCGCACCGAGCCGCATCAACGCGGTGCTCTTCAAGGAAATCGTGGTCCAGTGAGCTTCGCCAAGGATCAGATCGACCAGGACGCGCTTGCCGCCGAGTGGGGGCTCGCACTCGAGTCGGACCTCGCCGATCCGTCGCGCGGCGCCGCCGCGGAAAGCGCCCCCGAGGGCTCGGAAGCGGCCGCCTCGCAATGGGCCGCCCTGGTCGACGACGGCTCCAACTTCATGCAGTCCGCCAAGGGCGGTGCCGAGCGCATCCTCAACCAGGAGGAGATCGACGGCCTCCTCGGCTTCTCGCTCGCCGACGTCTCGCTCAGCGACAACTCGGGCATCCGCGCGATCATCGACTCGGCGATGGTCTCCTACGAGCGCCTGCCGATGCTGGAGATCGTCTTCGACCGGCTGGTCCGGTTGATGACGACGAGCCTGCGCAACTTCACCTCCGACAACGTGGAAGTGTCGCTCGACCGCATCACCTCGGTGCGATTCGGCGACTATCTCAACTCGATCCCGCTGCCCGCCATCCTCGCCGTCTTCAAGGCCGAGGAATGGGACAATTTCGGGCTCATCACGATCAATTCCAGCCTCATCTACTCCATCATCGACGTGCTGCTGGGCGGCCGCCGCGGCCAGAGCGCCATCCGCGTGGAGGGCAGGCCCTACACCACGATCGAGACCAATCTCGTCAAGCGCATGATCGAGGTCGTGCTCGCCGACGCCGAGCTTGCCTTCAAGCCGCTTTCGCCGGTCAAGTTCAACATCGACCGGCTGGAGACCAACCCGCGCTTTGCCGCCATCTCGCGGCCGGCCAATGCGGCGATCCTGGTGCGCCTGCGCATCGACATGGAGGATCGCGGCGGCAACGTCGAGTTGCTGCTGCCCTATGCGACCATCGAACCGATCCGCGACGTGCTGTTGCAGATGTTCATGGGCGAGAAATTCGGCCGCGACCCGATCTGGGAAGGCCATCTCGCGACCGAGATCGGGCAGGCCGAAATCGCAGTCGATGCAGTGCTTTACGAGGCGAAGCTGCCGTTGAAGCAATTGATGAAGCTGGAGGTGGGCGACACGCTCGCGCTCGAAATCCGGCCCGACGCCCTGGTGACCGTGCGCTGCGGCGACGTGACGCTCACGGAGGGCCGCATGGGGCGCGTCGGTGACCGCGTGGCGGTGCGCATCGGCAAGCCGCTGCGCAAGCCGAGAACGACGTTCGCCATGTTCGAGAAGGCGGACGGCGCCATGAAACGGAGGGAAGCGCCGTGAACTACGGACTAGGATTCGTCATCGAGGGTCTGGTCGCGGTCCTGCTGCTGGTCACGATCGGCTACTGCATGGTGCTCAACGACAGGCTCAAGCGCCTGCGCGCCGACGAGCACTCGCTGCGGGCGACGATCGCGGAATTGATCACCGCGACCGAGATCGCGGAACGGGCGGTGGCCGGCCTCAAGACCACCGCGCACGAGTGCGAGGACACGCTGGGCGAGCGGCTCAAGAGCGCGGAGCACCTCTGCACCGACCTCAGCCGGCAGGCGAAAGCCGGAGAAATGATCCTCAAGCGGCTGTCGCGGGTGATCGCGGAGGCGCGGCCGCGACTCGAAGCGATCCCTGAGACGACCGCCGATGCGGCACCCGATCCGAAGGCCGTCGCGGCCGCGGCGCGATCCTTCGCCGACCGCTTGCGCGAGCGCGTGGGCGCGCTCGCCGCATGACCCGCTGGCTGCGCGATTTCCGGCTCGTTCCGGTCGTCCTGATCGCGACCATTTGCCTGCTGTCGCTCAAGACGCTCGGGCTCGTCTTCGACGGCGGCTACCTGCTCAGCGACCTCGCGCGCAACGGCGACGACGGTGACATCACCGGCACCATCGGCACGCCGAAGCGCGCGGATGGCGCACCCTCGGACATCATGACGCCGGAACCGCCGCCGTCCGCGCCGCTGCCGCCCGCCCGGCACTCCTGGGCGCAGCAGATGTTCAACTACCCCGACATCACCGGCTCGGTCGCCGCGGCCCCCCCGGCGGTGCCGGCCGACGCCGCCGCCAAGGGCGACCGCACGGCTGCCAAGCCGAAGGAGCCGCCGCCGACGCCGGGCGGGACGCTGGTGCCGGTCGAGCGGCCGCCGTCACCGGCCGAGCGTGCGATCCTGGAACGGCTCGTGGATCGGCGCAACGAGCTCGACGCCCGCTCGCGCGAGCTCGAGATGCGCGAGAGTCTCGTCAAGGCCGCCGAGAAGCGGCTCGAGGGCCGCGTCGCCGAGCTCAAGGAGCTCGAGGCTCGCGTCAACGCAGCGGTCGGACACCGCGACGAAGAGGAGGCGGGGCGCTTCAAGAACCTCATCACCATGTACGAGAACATGAAGGCCAAGGACGCCGCCAAGATCTTCGATCGCCTCGACATGCGGGTGCTGGTCGAGGTCGCGACCCAGCTCAACCCGCGCCGCATGTCCGACATCCTGGCTCAGATGACGCCGGACGCCGCCGAGCGGCTCACCGTCGAGCTTGCCGCCCGCGTCAAGGACAGGGGCAAGGCCGCCGAACTGCCCAAGATCGAAGGCCGGCCCAGTCCGAACTGATGACCGCTCAATCGCGGCACTCGAACGTCTTGCAAGGATTGACGACCACCGTGAAGTGACTGTCGATCTCGCGCCGATAGCGGGCGAGTTGGCTTGCACTGGCGCTCGGCACCAGATCGTCGCGTTCCCACGGATCCGCGACAAGATCAAACAGCAATTCGCTCGACGTCGCACCGGCGCCGCACCTGAGATACTTCATCAGCGACGCGCCCAACCTCTCGACCACCGCAAAGCACGGCGTCTGTCCGCGTCGCGTCTGATGCAGCGTCATGCGGTCTGTCGCGGGCTTCATCAGCGATTGCCCCTGCCAGCCCCGCGGCACGGGCAAGCCGAGGCGCTCGACGATGGTGGGCGCCACGTCGATCTGGGTGGCGAACGAGCTGTTTTGATATTGGCCGATGTCCTCATCATAGATGAGCAACGGGATGTGGATGTCCTCCTGGTAGAGATAGCGGGTATGGCCGATGTGGCCATGCTCTCCCAGGCCGTCGCCGTGATCGCCGAGGATCGCGACGATGCTGTTGCGGAGGTAGCCCTTCGCCTCCAGGATCGCGAAGATCCGCGCCAGCATGGCGTCGGTCTGGAGCACGCCGTTGTCGTACCGGTTCAAGACTGCCTCGAAGTCCTTGGGCCCAAGCCGCTGGCTGACGACTTTTTCGCCCACGCGCTGGGTCCCGGCCAACTCGTTCCAAAACGTCATCAACCGCATGCCGTCGGAGTAGGCCGGCTTGAAACGCTCGAACTCGGGAATTTTCGTTCCGGAGACGTGGCTCGACATCAGAAAGAAATAAAAGAAATTCGGCTGCGGACCGGCCGGAGCGATCTTGCCGAGGGCGTCGATGATGTTGCGGTCGTCGTGCATGTCTTTCGCGCGCAGAGTGCCGAAGTCGTAGACCTCATCGAGGTCGGCGCCATAGAAGTCGAGGAGATAATTCCAGGTCCGGTGATCGCCCGTGAGGAAAAAATTGACCCGATAGCCCAGGTCGCGCAGCAGGCTGTGCAGCTTGAAATTATGCGGCGAGATCTGGTGGAAGGGACGCGACGCGAGCGTCGATGCCACGCCGCAAAACGTTTCCGAACATGTGGAAAGCGCCATGTCGACGCGGTGAAGCAGTTTCTTGGCGAACAGGTCCGACAGAAACGGCGTCGTTGGGCGGTCATAGCCATAAACGCCCATGCGGTCGGCGCGCAGCGCGTCCGACATGATCAAGATGACGTTCTTGGGCTTGAATTGCTCAGGCTTCTTGTAGGCCGCCCGGCTGTCGCGATCCTCGACCGCGGCGGCAAGCCGGGCATTGTCGATGCCCAGCAGGCTCGAGGCGGGAATGAGCTTGAAGAATGCGCTGATCGGTTCGCCGTATAACGATCGCGGCTGAGCGGCCATGAGCGCGGCACAAACGCCCGCGGAGGCGACCGCCGTTGCAGCAAGCGTGCCCGTCAAGCCGATGAGACGCCGTTTGCCGGGGGCGGGATCGGACAGCCAATGCTGCAGGCCCGTCACCAGCCGCGATGATGCTTTCAGCGCGACAAAAACAATGATCAGCAATGCTGCGACCGCGGCGGCGAGAAGCGCCATGAAAATCTTGGTCTTCTGCTCCGGCGAGATCGGCAGAAAATCCACGACGGCGCTGCTGTGGGCAGCGAACGTCAAGGCAATCGAGTAGTTCAGCGTGTCGCCCCAGACCGAATTGGAAATGTAGGCGCCCGTGTAAATGAGCACCAGTCCGCCGAACAGAACAGCCGTCGCGACCCCGAGAAAGCGGGCGCAGGTTCTGGTCCGCCCCGGCGGCCGGAGAACGCCGATGGCAAGCGAGACAAGACCGACGAGGGCGAGGACAAGCAGCACGGCAGCCTGTCCAAAGACGATGATGACCGGATGGAGCCCGAACGCCTGCTGGTAGAAGAGAAGAAATGCGGCCGGCAACCAGCACGCAATCGCTGCCACCAAGAAAATCGATCGGGGAAAAGAAGCCGGTTTAGGGCGGGAAGACGGTGCCGACATCGAATGTTATGAGGACATCTGCGAACTTGTGGCGGACCGCGACAGCAGACGTGGTCCAATCGTCGCTCCCCGGCAAATAAGAGCAAATCCTGCCGCCGAAGGCAAGCGCGCGCCCAACGCCGTTGCGCGTCGCGACGCACGGCGTCCGATCAGTCCGGCGTCAGGGCCGCGAGGGCGCTTTGGATCGAGGCCGTCATCGGAATGCGCTTGAGGTTCTCATAGCCGAGCTCCGCAATCCGCCTTCGTTCGGAGTCCATTCCCGGCTTGAGATAGGCTTCGCAGCACGCGACGATGTCCTTGTAGTCGCAGAACACGACGCCCTCGCCGTAGGGATTGTCGACGGACGTCTCCGAGATGATGAAGCGCTTGTTGTTCAGGAGATAGGCAAGCCGCAATTGTTCAAGCTGCAACGTCTCGAACTGATGGACGTTCAACTGGATTTTCGAGCGTCCGATATGGGCGTCGCGATCCTTGCCGTAGGCCCCGAACAATACGCCAACCTTGAAGCCGCGACGTTCCAGTTCCTCTGCCATGTGTTTGCGGCGAGGGCTGACGACGCCGTAGAACAGCACGTCCAGGTCATGCTCGCCGGAATCGGTCATGCGCTCGTGGCGGGGCGAATAGCCGATCGGGATGTAGTGCACGTCGGCCAGCCCGAGCCCGGCGAGATAGCGGGTATTGTGCGGGGAGTAGTCCCAGATCTGCCTCGCGCCACGAAGGAATTCGAAATAATGCGGGTACTTCGCTGAAAATCCGTGCTCGCTGTGCAATGCCTCCATCTGGAACACGATATAGCTTGGCGCGCTTTGCCGGATACCGGCGAAAATCTGCGGCGCAAGGAACATCGTGTGCCCCACGATGACGTTCGGCCGGTCGGGATAGAGTTGGTTGACGGTGTGGCTGACCCGGATCCCGATCTGCTGCAGGCAATCGGAGAGCAGTTCGATCAATTCATGGAATATGGGCGCATGCCGATTGATGACAGCATGCGCGATGTTCACGTCTTCAATCCGCATGAGCGCGATGGACCTGGGTGATTTCTATGGGCGATCAGTGGCTGCGTCGTTGGCGCGGCCCCGAAGCCGGACGGAAGCGCAGCATACACGAGCCCCGGGGATTTGGGGCACGAGCCATCAAGCCTTTGAAACAACTGCCATTTAGCAATCGTGCACCTTAACGCGGCATTAAACGGGGAGCCCTAATCTCGGCCGACCGGTGCGGTGGTCGGCGTGACGACGGCGCACGGCCGGGTGTTCGACCTGAAAGCAGTTCGCGTGAGTCATTTGTCGCGTGGGCCGCGACGGTCCTGCCGGGACGGGGCGGCCGGGCTCCTGTTGCTGGCAGGCTTGGCTTTCGGCCTCCTGTCGCTCGCCGCGCCGCGCCCGGCTGCCGCCCAGGCGGTCAAGGGCGAGGTCAGCGCCGTCATCGAGAACGGCTTCGCCCGGCTCGTCTTTCTCTTCGCCGAGGAGATCGAGACGCAGGTGCGCCTTGCCAACGGCATCGTGACCGTTTCCTTCGCGCGGCCGGTCGAGATCTCGGTCGACCGCATCAATGCGAATACCCCCGGCTTCGTCAGCGCCGCGCGCCGCGATCCTGACGGCAAGGCGGTACGCATCGCCATGGCGCGCAAGGTGACGCTGAATACCATCGTCGCCGGCGAGCGGCTGTTCGTCGACCTCTTGCCCGACACCTGGACCGGCATGGCGCCGGGCCTGCCGCGCGACGTGATCGAGGTCCTGGCCCGGCGCGCGCGCGATGCCGAGCGCAAGGTGCGCGCGCAGCGAACCCTCGCCAACCAGAGCAAGATGGCGCCGATCCGGGTGCGCGCGGTCGCCCAGCCGACCTTCACGCGCTACGTCTTCGAGCTGCCCGATCTCATCGGGGTCTCCGCCGACAACACCAAGGACAAGCTGACACTCACGTTCGACGCGCTGTTGAAATTCGACCTGGCCGACGCCAAGGCGACGCTGCCGGCCGTGATCGAGGCGATCGACAGCGAGCTCGACCAGGATTCCGTGCTGGTGCGCTTTTCCTTCGGCGGCAAGGTGGACGTGCGCACCTTCCGCGAGGACAACAGCTATGTCGTGGACGTGAGCACCGCGGACATGAAGGCGGCGGCCCGGCCGGACGGCTCGATCAAATCGGACGAACTGGCGGCGCTCGCGAACGAGCTTACCGCCCGCAAGGCTGCGCCCGTTGTCGAGCCGCCGCAAACGGTTCCGGCGCGGCCGGCGCCGTCTGCCGCTCCCGACGACAAGCGCCCACCGGCGCAGACGCCGCCGCCGAAAGCCGCGCAGCCCCCGGCAGTGCCGCGCAAGCCAAGCGAAGCCGCGGTCGCCGCCGAGCCGGCCCTGCCGCCGCCAATGACGCCGGCGCCGCGCGCGGCCGCCACCAGGCCTGCGCCGGCCGCAGCGACCGTCGCTCCACCGGTCGTTTCAACGCCGGCCGTCGCGAGCGCATCCGACACGCCGGTCGATCCCAGTATCGCGGTCAACGCCGGGCTCAAGCGCAGCGGCGAGAACCTGACCCTGACGTTCGCCTTCGCGAACGCGACGCCGGCGGCGGTCTTCCGGCGTGCCGACGTGCTTTGGCTCGTCTTCGACACCGGCGCCACCGTCTCGGTCGCGGCGCTCGAGGCGGAGATCGGCCACAGCATCAAGGGCGCATGGGTGACGCGGGTGCGCGACGTGGTCGTGGTGCGCGCGCGGCTGGAGCGCCCGATGCTGGTGAGCGCGGCAGCCGAAGGCAACACCTGGGCGATCACGCTCGGCACCGAGGTGGTCGAACCGACGCGGCCGCTCGGGATGAGCCGCAACATCGTGGGCGCCGCGCGCTCGAGCATCACCATCCCGATCGAGGACCCGCGCGATCTCTATCGCATCGAGGATCCGGAGGCCGGCGATACGCTCCTGGTCGTCACGGCGCTCGGACCTGCGCGCGGCTTCCTCAAGACCCAGGACTTCGTCGAATTCCGGATGTTCGCTTCGACGCACGGCGTCGTCATGCAGCCCTTCGCGGACGATCTCAATGCCGAGCTTTCAGCCGACAAGATCATCGTCACCCGTCCGGCCGGGCTGACGCTGTCGGCGACGACCAGCGGAGGCGGGGGCGCGGTGCGGGGCGCCGCCCAGCATCGTCATGTGCTCGACACGCAATCGTGGGGGTTCGACCGCCAGGCCGACTTCACCGAGCGCAAGTCGCAGTTGATGATGGCGGCGGCCGACGCGCCGGACTCCAAGCGCAGCCTGGCGCGCGCCGACCTCGCGCGCTTCTATCTCGCCCGCGACATGCCGCACGAGGCCAAGGCCGTGCTCGACGTCGCGCTCGCGGAAACGCCGCCGACCACCGAGGATTCCACGCCGGTCGTGCTGCGCGCGGTCTGCAACATCATGATGGGTCGTGCCGACGCGGCCTTGAAGGATCTTGCGCATCCCTTCGTCGGCAACCAGCATGACGCCCCGCTGTGGCGGGCGCTCGCCTATGCGCGGCTCGGCAAGTGGACCGATGCCCGCGCCGGCTTTCGCAATGCCGAGGTGGCGATGGGCACGCTGCCGCTCGAACTGCAGCGCACGATGATGAAGGAGATCATCCGCGCCTCGATCGAGGTCGGCGACGTCACCAGCGCGGCGAGCGAGATCAACGAGTTCGAACAGATCGGCATCCCGCGCGAGCTCGAGCCGACGATGTCGGTGCTGGCTGGCCGCCTGTCGGAAGGGCTCGGCCGCATGGAGGACGCGCGCCGTTCCTATGCGACGGCCGCGGTGTCATGGGATCGGCCCGCGGCCGCGCAAGGTCGGCTGCGCGAGATCGTCCTGCGGCGTGCCATCGGCGATCTCAAGCGCGCCGAGGCGATCGCAGAGCTCGAGTCGCTCACGATGGCTTGGCGCGGCGACGACACCGAGGCCGAGGCGATGCAGCTGCTGGCGCGCCTCTACACCGAGGACGGCCGCTTTCGCGACGCCTTCCAGGTCATGCGCAGCGCGCTCACGGTGCATCCGAACTCGGAGGTGTCGCGCCGCATCCAGGATGAGGCGGCCGCGACCTTCGACGCGCTGTTCCTCGCCGGCAAGGGCGACGCCCTGCCGGCGATCGACGCGCTCGCCTTGTTCTACGACTATCGCGAGCTCACTCCGATCGGGCGGCGCGGCGACGAGATGATCCGCCGGCTCGCCGATCGGCTGGTGTCGGTCGATCTGCTCGACCAGGCGGCCGAACTGCTGCAGCACCAGGTCGACCACCGCCTGCAGGGCGCCGCGCGCGCGCAGGTCGCCTCGCGCCTCGCCGTCGTCTACCTGATGAACCACAAGACCGACCGCGCCTTGGCGACGCTGCGGGCCTCGCGGACCGCCGAGCTCCCCAACGAGCTGCGCAACCAGCGGCTCCTGCTCGAAGCGCGCGCCCTCTCGGAGAGCGGCCGGCACGACGTCGCGCTCGAAGTCGTCGCCAACGTTCCCGGGCGCGAGGCCATCAGGCTGCGCGCCGACATCCATTGGGCGGCGAAGCGCTGGGCCCCCGCGGCCGAGCAGATCGAGGTGCTCTACGGCGACCGCTGGCAGGAGTTCGAGCCGCTCGCCGGCGCCGAGCGCACCGACGTGATGCGCGCCGCGATCGGCTATGCGCTGGGCGAGGACGCGATCGGGCTCGGCCGGTTCCGGGAGCGTTATGCCGCCAAGATGGGCGAGGGGCCTGAGCGTCGCGCTTTCGACGTCGTGACCTCGCCGATCGGCGCCAGCGGCACCGAGTTCCGCGACATCGCGCGCAGCATCGCCACGGTCGATACACTCGAAACCTTCCTGCGTGACCTGCGCGCGCGCTATCCGGAGACCGGGACGCTGGCGATCCCGCCGCGGCCTCCGCCGGCCGAGCCGGTGCACACCAGTACGCCGCGATCCGACCCGGCGACGACCGGGAGCGCGCCGCAGCCTCCGCCGCCGCCGCGCCTGCCGCCGCCCCGCACCGCCGCGCGGTGATCGGTCGCTTCGGCTAACGCCTGCCCCATGGCGGCGGGAGGTGTGGCGTGAGGGCAAACGCAGGCACCCGGTCCCTTGGGCGCCGAGCTGTGATACAAGTGCTCCCCACCAGGCATTATTTCTTCAAGACTTGGCCAGCCCCCACGGGAGGACGCAACGATGGATCCGGTCAGACGCAATATCATCGCAACGGGCGCCGCCGCGGCAGCCACGGCGGCAGCGCCGCGCGTGTTTGCGCAGCCGGCTGCGCAAGGCGCCACCGGGTTCTATGAGAGAGGCGGCGTTCGCATCCGTTACCAGGAGGCGGGCGCGGGCTTTCCGCTGCTGGCCACACCGGGCGGAGGGCTGAACTCGAAGATGGGCAATTGGCAGACCGCGGTGATCAACGCGATGGAGGTGTTCAAGAACGACTTCCGCTGCATCACGATGGACCAGCGCAACGCCACCGGCGGGGAATCCACGGGCCCGGTTCCGGTCGACGATCCGTGGGGCGCCTTCGCCGACGACCAGCTTGGGCTGATGGACCACCTCGGTATCCGCCAGTTCTTCTTCTTCGGCAACTGCATCGGCGGCCCGTTTGCGCTGAAGCTGATGGAGAAGGCGCCGGAGCGCGTCGTCGCGGCGGTGCTGAGCCAACCGGTCGGGCACCGGCCGGAGAACCCGGACGTGATGTACAAATCCAGCCAGGCCTGGGCCAAGGAGTTTCGCGAGCGGCGGCCCGAGGTGTCGATGGAGACGATCGACAAGTACCTGCACAACCTCTATCACGCGCGGGCCGACTTCGTGTACAGCGTCTCGCGCGACTTTGTGCGCAACTGCCAGACGCCGATGCTGGTGCTGCCGGACGATACGGCGGCGCATGCCTATCAGGCATCGGTCGACATCGCGTCGCTGGCGCCGAATGCCGAGGTGACGGTCTATCCCTGGAAGGACCCTCCGGAGCTGAAGGCACGCACCATCGACCGAGCGCGCAAGTTTCTGAAGGCGCACGTTCCCGCGACGGTGGCGCGCTAGCGCAACACCTTCGATCGAGCCGGCTCGGACGGCGGCGCGAAGCGGCAGCGCGCTTGCGACAGCTTCCTCCTTTGGGGCAATGTGGCCGCAAAGGAAGGGAACCATGACCAACCTCAAGACCATCCGGACCGACGTGGTCGGTAGCCTGTTGCGCCCGGCGGGACTCAAGGAGGCGCGCGCCGCCTTCGACGACGGCAAGCTCAGCGCCGAGGAATTCCGTTCGCTCGAGGACGCCGCGGTGAGGAGCGCGGTCGCGCTCCAGGAAGCCGCCGGCCTCGACGTCGTGACCGACGGGGAGATGCGGCGGCTCAATTTCCAGGACAGTTTCGGGGCCGCGGTCGAGGGCTTCGACGCCAGCCGCTCCACCCTCAAGGGCTACGAGCGCCGGGTCGAGGGTTCTGCGCCACTGCAGCGCTGGGAGATTCCCACCATCCAGGAGACCGGCACCGCCGTGTCCCATCGGCGTCCGACCAAGGCGCGCTTGCGCCTTGCGCGCAACGTCCCGCTCGAGGAATACAGCTTCGTCAGCAAGGTCGCGCGCAAGCCGGCCAAGGTGTCGCTGATCGGTGCCGACCGCATCTCGCAGCGCTTCGATCATCAGGCGTCGACGGCGGTCTACCGGGGCATGGACGAGTTCGTCGCCGACGTGGTCGCGATCGAGCGCGCGATCGTCGAGAGCCTGGTGGCGGCCGGCTGCCGTTACATCCACATCGACGCGCCCGGCTTCACCGCCTATGTGGACCCGCCCTCGCTGGCGCAGATGCGCGCGCGCGGCGAGGACCCGGAGCAGAATTTCGCGCGCTCGCTCAAGGCCGAGGCCGCGGTTGTCGCCGGGCTCGGCGAGGTCGCGACCGCGATCCATCTCTGCCGCGGCAACCAGCGCAGCATGTGGCATCGCGAGGGAAGCTACGACGCCATCGCCGAGCGGCTGTTCAGCGAGCTGCCGCATGACCGGTTCCTGCTGGAATACGACAGCCCGCGCGCCGGCAGCTTCGAGGCGCTGCGGTTCGTGCCGAAGGGAAAGGTCGTGGTGCTGGGCCTGGTCAGCACCAAGGTGCCGGAGCTGGAAAAGGTCGAGGATCTCAAACGCCGGATCGATGAAGCGGCCAGGCACATTGCGCTCGACCAGCTCGCCATCAGCCCGCAATGCGGCTTTGCCTCCGACGTGGTGGGCAACCTGCTGAGCGCCGACGACCAGAAGCGCAAGCTTGAACGGGTGGCGGAGACGGCAAGGCAGGTTTGGGGATAGGCTGCCGCTCTGAACACCAGATGCCGGCGAAGCGGAGAATGCAATGTTCCCTCTGACGGTCCTTGTCGTCGTCGCCGCCGGGCTATGGGCCGCTCCCCCCGCCGCCGCGCAATCGGTCGCCGAGTTCTACCGCGGACGCCAGATCAACCTGATCGTCGGGTCGACGCCGGGCGGCGGCTACGACACGCAGGCGCGGCTGGTGGCGCGCCACCTCGGCAAGCACATCCCGGGCAATCCGACCATCGTGGTGCAGAACATGCCGGCCGCCGGCAGCCTCGCCGCCGCCAACCACATGTTCAACGTCGCGCCGAAGGACGGCAGCGTGATCGCGCTCATCCAACGCGGCATGTTGCTGGTCAAGAACTGGAATCCATCGTCGGTGCGGTTCGACCTCGGCGCGTTCAATTGGCTGGGCAGCATCAACAGCGAGGTCGCGCTGGCGGTGTCCTGGCATACGGCCCCGCACCGGCGGGCGCAGGACCTGTTCGAGAAGGAGTTGATCGTCGGCGCCACCAACGGCATCGACCCCGAGACCACGCCGCGGCTGCTCAATGCGCTGATCGGCACCAAGTTCAAGGTCGTCACCGGCTATCCCGGCGTCACCGAGATCATCCTGGCGATGGAGCGCGGCGAGGTGCAGGGGATCGGCGACTGGTCGATCTCCAGCCTCAAGACGGCGCGGCCCGACTGGCTGCGCGACAAGAAGATCAACGTGCTGATGCAGATCGCGCTGGAGAAGGACCCGGAATTCGCGCAGGTGCCGTTCGCGCTCGATTTCGTGAAGACGCCGGCGGACCGCAAGGTGATGGAGCTCTACCTCACCCAGAAGACCGTGGCGCGGCCGATGATCGCGCCTCCGGGCCTGCCGGCGGACCGCGTCGCGGCGCTGCGGGCGGGTTTTGCCGCGCTTGCGCAGGACGGCGACTTCCTGGCCGACGGGCAGAAATCCAAGCTCGATGTGGCGCCGGTCACGGCTGCGGAAGTGGACAAGGTGATCGCGCTGATCACGTCCGCATCGCCGGAGACCGCGGCCCGGCTCGGCCAGGCGATCGCGTCGGAGAAGCAGCAGTAGCGCTGTAGCCCGGATGGAGCGAAGCGAAATCCGGGATGGAGCTGTTCCCGCATTCCGCTTCGCTTCATGCGGGCTACGGCTACGTCATGCGGCTACGGTCTCTTCGCTACGACCCGTAGCTCTGGATCAGGCTCCCCGCCACCAGGCTCCAGCCGTCGACCAGCACGAAGAAGATGAGCTTGAACGGCAGCGACACCACGACCGGCGGCAGCATCATCATGCCCATCGACATCAGCACGGAGGCGACCACCAGGTCGATGATCAGGAACGGCAAAAACAACAGGAACCCGATCTCGAAGGCGCGCTTCAATTCCGAGATCATGAAGGCCGGCACCAGGATGCGCAGCGACATCTCCTCCGGAGTGGCCGGACGCGGCTCCTTCGAGAGGTCGGCGAACAAGGCGAGGTCCTTCTCGCGCACGTTCTTCTGCATGAAGGTCTTGAACGGCCCGGATGAGCGCTCGAACGCCTGCTCGACGCTGATCTCATTGTTGACCAGCGGCTTGATGCCGAGGTCGTACGCGTTCTGCAGCGCTGGCCCCATCACGAAGGCGGTGAGGAACATCGCGAGCGCGATGATCACGGCGTTGGGTGGCGCGGTGGCGGTGCCGAGCGCCGTGCGCAGGAGCGACAGCACGACCACGATGCGCGTGAACGACGTCATCATGATCAGGATCGAGGGCGCCAGCGAGAGCACCGTCACGAACGCGATCAACTGGATCACGCGCTCGGTGAGCCCGCCGGTGGCGCCGCCCTGGCCGAGATTGATGCTGATGTCCTGCGCGGCGGCTGGAGCTGCCGCGCCGAGGATCGTCGCTACTACGACCGCCACCGTCGTGAGACGGACGCAGCGGACGATCGCGGGTTTTTTCAAGATTTCTGGTTCGGACGGCCCAATAGGCTCGCCATCTCCTGTTCGAGGCTGTCGTAGGCGGATCGCTGCGGCGCGGGTTTTGGCTGCGGCCGGGGGGCCCGCGCTTCACGCATGGGTTTCGGTTCGGCCGGGGCCGGCTCCGGTTCGACCGGCGGCGGCTCGGGCTCGAACTCCGGTTCCGGCGGAGGCGGCGGCGCGGCGCGTGCGGCCGGCTCGTTGCGCGGCGGCTGAGTCTTTCCCGGGCGGCGCAGCGCCTGTTCGAGGCGTTGCGCCATCTCGGCGAGGTTCTGGTCGGCGGCCGATGCGAACTGCGCCTCGGCGGATGATGCGGCGGGCTGCGGCTGCGGCGCCCGCGGCGGCTCGCGAAACGTTTCACGCTCGCGCACCATCTCGCGTTCGCGCAGCGGCGGGCGCTCGCGCAGCGGACGCGAGGCAGGCGCGGGCGGCGCTTCGGGTTGCGGTGCGTGCCGCGACAGCTCCGCTGCCAGACCCGCGAGCGGATCGACGGCGACGCGAGGCTCGGGCCGCGGCTGGCGCGGCGGAGGCGGAGCTGGTTCGGGCGGCGGCGGAGGTTCGGGGTCGGCGTGCCACTGCATCGGTTCATCCACGACCATCGGCGGCGGTGGCGGCGGACGCTGCATGCGCGGGGGAGGTGGGGGCGGGGCGGGGGCCGGCGCCGGTTCGGGTTGCAGCGGCCACATATTGCCTTCGCCGAGCGGAACCGCGCGCGGCAGGGTGTCGGTAGCCGCCGGCGGACGTGCGGGCGCGGTTTCGCGCGGCGCGCCGGCGCGCACGATGTTCGGCTCGATCACCACGTCGGTCGGGCCGCCGATCATCAAGAGATGCTCCACGTTGTCGCGGCGGATCAGGATCAGGCGCCGCCGTCCGTCCACCGCCGCCGCGTCGATCACCGCCAGCCGCGGCTGGCGGCCGCGGGCGGTTGCGGCGCCCAGTCGATCGCCGCCGAACCGGCGTACCAGCCAGGCCGTCAAACCGATCAAGCCAAGCACCACGATGAAGGCGAACAGGAACCGGAAACCAAGGCCCTCGCCGAAAAGACTGTCGAACATTGCTCCTCCCTGTGCCCCAGGGGGCTGGCGTGTGATCGGGAAGCTCTCGGCATCCTGCCGGGGCGTTCCCGAATGGTTAACGCCAGCGGCAACATTTGCCGCCTCGAATACTAACAAAGAATTAAGAGGGCGGGCGCTCCGCCCCCCTGGATCCGCCTGGCAAAACCTTTCGTATGGTAAACGGCGGATTAATGGCAAAAGCCCGCCAACCTACGATTTAACTGACCGTTAACCATAAGCCCGGCAAAGTCTGCCCAGCTTCGGACGGCTGGCCGGGTACCTCGATGCCGATTTCCAACATCCCGATCTTCTCCATGCTGCGCACCAAGATGCAGTGGCATCAGGAGCGCCAGCGGCTGCTGGCCGAAAATGTCGCCAATGCCGACACCCCGAATTTCAAGCCGCGCGACCTGAGCCCGCCCAAGTTCGAGCCGAACCGGCCGGGCGGCGCGGCGCTCGGTCTGGCGCGTACGAGCGCTACTCATCTCGCGAGCTCGGAGGGTACGGGGAAGTTCCAGGTCGATCGCGGCGGCGGTTTCGAGGCGCGGCCGTCAGGCAATTCGGTGAGCCTCGAAGACGAGATGCTCAAGGTCGCGGCCAACGCGATGGATTTTCAGGCGGCAACCGCGCTCTACGCGCGCGGCCTCGGCCTGATCAAGACCGCGCTCGGCAAGCGCTGATCGCATGGCGGCGGCGGGCGAGGGGACAGGATCATGGATTTTCTGAAGTCGATCGCGGTCGCGGCCTCCGGGCTGCGCGCCCAGGCCGGGCGCATGCGGGTGATCTCCGAAAACATCGCGAACGCGGATTCGACCGCGCAGCGGCCCGACTCCGATCCGTTCCGGCGCAAGATCCCGACCTTCCGCTCCGAAATCGATCGCGCGCTCGATGCGCGTGTGGTGGGGCTCGGCAAGGTGCGCAACGACCCGTCGCAGTTCCGGCTCAAATACGAGCCCGGTCATCCGGCCGCCGACGCCAACGGCAACGTTCGCTATCCGAACGTCAATCCGCTGATCGAAATGACCGACATGCGCGAGGCGCAACGCTCCTACGAGGCCAACCTCAACGTCATCGGCGCCACCCGCCGCATGATCCAGCGCACCATCGACATCCTCAAAGCCTGATCGGGGGAGAACGCATGACCACGCCACTCGCCGCCGCCAATGCCTATTCGAGCCTCGCGCGCCTGGCCGATCCCTCCGCCGGCCTCGCCAAGGCGGTCGGCGAGACCGGCGGGCCGAGCTTCGGCTCGCTGCTCAAGGACGCGCTAGGATCGGTGCTCGAGGCCGGCCACAAATCGGATCTCCAGCAGCAGCAGATGGCGGCGGGCAAGGCCAACATCGTCGATGTGGTGACGGCGGTTTCGGAAACCGAGGTCGCGGTCGAGGCGCTGGTCTCGGTGCGCGACCGCGTGATCCAGGCCTATGAGGAAATCATGCGGATGCCGATCTGACCAGAATCCCGGCCGCGATCGCGGCGTGAAAGAAAAGAAAGAGGAAAGTGACCGGTCCCGAAGTTCTCGACATCGCGCGCGACGCCATCCTGACGCTGGTGCTGGTCGCGAGCCCGCTCATGCTGATCGGCCTTGCGGTCGGCATCGTGATCTCGCTGTTCCAGGCGCTCACCCAGATCCAGGAGATGACGCTCGCCTTCGTGCCCAAGATTCTGGCGATCTTCATCGCCATGCTGGTCGCGCTGCCGTTTATGGCCGACGTGCTGCAGGGCCATATGATGCGGCTCGCATCGCGGATTGCGGCGGGGTGAGTTGGACCTTCCTCCGCAAGAGGAGGCCGACGAAAGCAACCAAGGCCGCGCATGCGCATCGACGTCTCATTCCTGCCCGCGCTCGCCGCCGCCTTCATGCTGGTGTTCGCCCGCGTCGGCACCATGGTGATGCTGCTGCCGGGCCTCGGCGAGCTTGCCGTGCCGGTGCGCGTGCGGCTCACGGTCGCGCTCGTGCTGGCGGCGGTGCTGCTGCCGCTCCATCGCGGCGCCTATGACCTCGATCTGCGTTCGTTCGCGCCCGTGGTCGGCCTTCTGGGCCAGGAAATGTTCGTCGGCGCGGTCCTCGGCCTGACCGCGCGCCTGATGATTTCCGGCTTGCAGGTGGCCGGTTCCGTGATCGCGCAGCAACTGGGGCTCGGTTTCGTCACCGCGGTCGATCCAACCATGGGCCAGCAGAGCGTGATCGTGGCGAACTTCCTGACCATGCTCGGCGTCACGCTGGTGTTTGCCGCCGATCTCCATCACCTCGTGATCGCCGCGCTGAACGACAGCTATGCCCTGTTCCGTCCGGGCGAGGTCCCGCTCCTTGGCGACGTCGCGGCGCATACCTCGCGCACCGTCACCGCCGCCTTCCGCATCGGGATTCAGCTCTCGGCGCCCTTCATCGTGTTCGGGCTCCTGTTCAATCTGGGGCTCGGCGTGCTCTCGCGGCTGATGCCGCAGATGCAGGTGTTCTTCGTCGGCCTGCCGCTGTCGATCATCCTCGGCCTTCTCATTCTCATCGTCGTCCTCGGCGCGATGATGAACGTCTTCCTGGGCTCGGTCGAAACCGTGCTGCGGCAGCTTGCGCCGTACTCGTGAGCACCGATGGCCGACGAACGCGACGATAGCGACCATTCGGAAGACCCGACCCAGAAGCGGCTCGACGAGGCGCTCGAACGCGGCGACGTCGCCAGCAGCCAGGAGGTCAATACCTGGTTCGTGATCGCCGGCGGAACGCTCATCCTGATGAGCTTCGCGGGCACGATGATGAGCGCCGTCACCACCACGTTGCGCGGCCTGATCGCAAATTCCTACGCCATCCGGGTAGACGGGCGCGGCTTCATCCACGTGCTGAGCCAGCTCGGGATCGAGCTCGTCGCGGCGCTGGCGATCCCGCTGCTGCTGCTGGTGCTGGCGGCGGTCGGCGGCAACTTGATCCAGCACCGTCTGGTGTGGTCGGCGGAACCGCTCAAGCCCAAGCTGTCCAAGATTTCGCCGGCCGCCGGCCTCAAGCGCCTGTTCTCCAAGCAGTCGCTGGCGAATTTCATCAAGGGACTGGTCAAGCTCGGGCTGGTCGGCACCGTCATGACGGCGCTGCTGTGGCCGGAGCGCTTCCGGCTCGATGCCCTGGTGCGCACCGACCCCGCCGCCATGCTGGCGATCACCCAGACGCTGGCGCTGCAACTGCTCGGCGCGGTGGTGGCGGTGCTGGCGTTGATCGCAGCCGCCGATTTCCTGTTCCAGTACCGGCAATGGTTCGAGCGCCAGAAGATGTCGGTGCGCGATCTCAAGGAAGAGTTCAAGCAGACCGAAGGCGACCCCGGCATCAAGGCCAAGATCAGGCAGATCCGCCAGTCCCGCATGAAGAAGCGAATGATGGCGGCGTTGCCGACCGCCTCCGTCGTCATCACCAACCCGACGCACTATGCGATCGCGCTGAAATACGAACGCGGCATGAACGCGCCGATCTGCGTCGCCAAGGGCGTCGATCTCATCGCGCGGCGCATTCGCGAGGTCGCGAGCGAGCATCATATTCCGATCGTCGAGAACCCGCCGCTCGCGCGCGTGCTCCACGGCACGGTCGAGATCGACCAGGAGGTCCCGCCCGAGCACTACCAGGCGGTCGCGGAGGTGATCGGCTATGTCATGCGCCTCAACCGCGCGCTGGCGGGAAGGGGCTAGGCAATGGGCGGCCGGGCGTTAACGTCCTGCGAGCCTGGTCCTGCACGAACCCCTTGCGCCGACTCTGTGCCTGGGGCACTGAGAATCTGCACGAATCAGAGCCGATCATGGCGCAACAGCATGTGACCTCCGAGATTGCACGCGCGTCGGTCGACCGCACCCGCACCGGACAGCACGGCGGCAGCGTCGGCCTCGTGCTGCTCATCGCCATGGTGCTGGTCGGCGCCGCCGCCGGCCTGATCCTGATCGGCCGCACCCATGCGGAGCCTTACATTCTCGCGCTCCTGGCGGTGCTGGCCATGGCCGGCGTGTTCCTGCTGTTCGCGCTGGCGGCCGGCATCCTGCGCATGGCCGGCCAGGACGCGGCGAGCCCGCTGCTCAAATCGGTGGTCGACGGCGCGCACGAGGGCCTGCTCGTCACCGATTCGAACGGCCGCGTCGTCTATGCCAATGCCGCCTACCTGGAACTGGTCGGCGCCGCCGGAGCCGACGACGTGCGGCCGGTGGAGCGCGTCTTCATCGGCGATCCCGGCGTGTCGGAGGCGGTCTACCGGCTGCTCAAGGCGGCGCGCGAAGGGCGGCGGCTGCAGGAGGAGGTCCGGGTCGGCAGCCACAAGGGCGAGTCGGGACGGTGGCTGCGCATGCGCGTGCGCCCGCTCGGCGAAGGTAAGCGCGAGGCGCGCATGACGGTCTGGTCGCTTGCCGACGTCACGCGCGAGCTCGAGCGGCAGGAGAACGTGTTCCAGGAGCTCCAGCACGCCATCGACTATCTCGATCACGCGCCGGCCGGCTTCTTCTCGGTCGACGCCGACGGCAACCTGTCCTATCTCAACGCCACGCTCGCGGAATGGCTCGACCATGACCTGGCCCAGGTCGGCTCCGGCGGATTGAAGCTCGCCGACATCGTGGCGGGCGAGGGCGCTTCCCTGCTGACCACGCTCACCGCCGCGCCCGGAGACGTCAAGACCGAAATCCTCGACATCGATCTCAAGACCCGCAGCGGCCACACCGTGCCGGCGCGGCTGTTCCACAAGGTGGCGTTCGGCGCCGACGGCGCGGCCGGCCCCTCGCGCACGCTCGTCCTCAATCGCGCGCGCGATGGCGGCGCCGACCCGCAGCGCGCCGCCGAGGTGCGTTTTACGCGCTTCTTCCAGAATACGCCGATGGCGATCGCCACGGTCGACAAGCTCGGCAAGATCACGCTCTCGAACGCGCGCTTCGAACGGCTGCTTCATACGGTGCTCAAGGGCGAGGGGGCAAAACCCGAGGACCGTTCGATCTTTTCGGTGGTGGCCGAGCGCGACCGCGCGGCGCTCGAAGCCGCCATCCGCAAGGCGGCGGAAGGGCAGGGCGAGATCGCGCCGGTCGAGGCGGCGCTTGCCGGCGCGGGCGAGCGCTTCGCGCGATTCTTCGTCACCGCGATCGAGGACCAGGAGGACCGCGACCAGGAGGCCGCGATCGTCTATGCGCTCGACACCACCGAGCAGCGCGCGCTCGAAAACCAGGTCGTGCAGCAGCAGAAGATGGAGACCATCGGCCGGCTTGCCGGCAACGTGGCGCACGATTTCAACAATCTCCTGGGCGCCATCATGATGGCGACCGATTTCCTGCTCAACGCGCACCGGCCGACCGATCCGTCGTTCCAGGACATCATGCAGATCAAGCAGAACGCCAACCGGGCCGCCAGCCTGGTGCGCCAACTGCTCGCGTTCTCGCGCAAGCAGACGCTGCGCCCGCAGGTGCTCGAGCTCAGCGAGACGCTGCCGGATCTCAAGCTGCTGCTGCAGCGGCTGATCGGCGAGAACGTCAAGCTCGACATCCCGCTGGCGCGCGACCTCTGGCCGATCAAGGCGGACGTCGGCCAGTTCGAGCAGGCGATCATCAATCTTGCGGTCAATGCGCGCGACGCCATGCCCGACGGCGGCACCCTGACGATACGGACCGGCAACGTCGGCGCCGAGGAGAGCAAGCGCCTCAAAGGCGAGGGCATGCTGGTGGGCGAATATGTCTTGCTCGAGGTGCAGGACACCGGCATCGGCATCCCCAAGGACGTGCAGAACAAGATCTTCGATCCGTTTTACACCACCAAGGAGATCGGCAAGGGGACCGGCCTCGGGCTCGCGACCGTCTATGGCTTCATCAAGCAGACCGGCGGCTTCATCTACGTGGACTCCCAGCCCGGCGCGGGGGCGACGTTCCGCATCTTCATTCCGCGCTACATTCCGACCGTCGACGACGCCCCGCCGCCGCCGTTCTCCGACGCCACCGCGCCCAAGCTGGCGGGCGCCATCGCGGCCGCCGAGGAGGCGCGGCGTACCGATCTCACCGGCCGAGGCACCATCCTCCTGGTCGAGGACGAGGAAGGACTGCGGGTGCTCAATGCCCGCGGACTCAAGTCCCGCGGCTATGACGTGATCGAGGCCGGCAACGGCGTCGAGGCGATTGAGGCGCTGGAACGCCAGGGCGGCAATGTCGATCTGGTCGTGTCCGACGTGATGATGCCGGAGATGGACGGACCGACCCTGTTCAAGGAGCTGCGCAAGCGGCATCCCGACCTCAAGATCATTTTCGTGTCGGGTTATGCCGAGGACGCCTTCCAGAAGAGCCTGCCGGACCCGGACAAGTACGACTTCCTGCCGAAACCGTTCACGCTCAAGCAACTGGTCGCGCAGGTAAAGGAGACGATGGCGCGCGTCCAGGCATGAGCGATCTGCGCGAGCCGTCCGAACAACCCGAGAGCGAACGCGATCGCCGGCGAACGAATATCGTCCTGCTTGCCTTCTTCGGGCTCGTCGTGGGGATCGGGATCTGGCTCGTCAACGCGCTGGTCGATGCCCGCAATGCCGACGAATGCATCACCCAGCATCGGCGCAACTGCAATCCGATCGAAGCGCCGCCGCGCTGATCAGCGCACCATGCGCCAGCCGAACAGCACCAGCGCCGCGCCCACGGCCGCTCCGACGAAAGCGCCGGCGCCCGCGACGCCCACCAGTCCGGCGAGATGGAAACCGATGAAAGATCCGGCGATGCCGACCAGCGCGCTGGTGACCAGCGTGCGCGACGCGCCCGCGATCTGGCGCGTCAGCCAGCCCGGACCGGCGGCGCGGTCGAAGATGAGGCCCGCGACGACGCCGATGGCGAGTACGATCAGGAAGGTCACGGCGGGGGTCATGGCGCTTGCTCCTCATGATCGAGCGGCAACGGTTCCGCTCACGGGACCATCATAGCCGCTCCGGCCGGGAATATCCCGCGCAACTTGCGCAAACCGCAGGGACAGGCTTGATTGCCGTCCAGGCGGTCACGATATCATCCTGGAATTCGCCGCCCGACACGGCGCGGAGCGCCGGCCCGACCGGTGTTGTCAGCCATGGCCAGACCGCTCGCACTCGCCTCTCTTCTCGCCCTCCTGGCCCTGGCCCTGTGGGTCGCCTACAAGCAGTGGGTGATGGTGGCGGTGGACATGCCGCTGTGGGGCTGGATCGCGCTCATTCTCGGGGTCGGGGTTTCGGTCCTGGTCGGCGGCGGCCTGATGGCGCTGATGTTCTATTCGAGCCGGATGGGCTACGACGAGCCGCCGCGGGAGACCGAGCGCGAGCGCGAGTGAATGCCGGCGGCTCACCGCCTGGCGGAGCACTTGCGGCATCGGCAGCCCACCGGCCTGATGAAGAGGTCGAAATAGTCCTTGCCGTAGTCAAGGGTGATCTCCTCGTCCGGCTGGATCGCCTTGAGCGCGCGCAGGATCATCTTGCCTTTGACCAGGGCGGCCTCGGCATTCGGCCGGCAGGAATGGTTGACGTAGCGCGCCTTGTTGCGGCGGGCTGAGCCGTCCAGTGTCCAGCGGCTGTTGATCTCGAACATGTAGCGCGCGCCGGTCTTGGCCTCGCGTGCCTGTGCCGCCTTGGTCGGGATGCGGCGGCCGAGATATTCGACGATGAAGGCTCTCTTGGCGATCGGAGCGCAGGCGAAGAGGCCGAGCCCGCTGTTCGACCGACCGATGCGAAAGGGCTTGCGCGCCATGGCTAGAGCATTTTCAGGAAAAGTGGAATCCGGTTTTCCGTCGAAAATGCTCTAGGGAACCGTCGGGCGGGTTTTGCTTTGGTGATGAGATCGACCTGGGAGGCGTGCTCGGTTCTATCAGTGTAGCTCGAATGGAATGCCGGCGAAATCGGCGCGAGAGCATTTTCAGGAAAAGTGGAATCCGGATTTCCGTCGAAAATGCGAACCAGCGCAAGAGTCCTAGAGCACGTTCAGTTTCAAGGAAACTGAATGTGCGTTAGGCTTGCTGCATCGACGAGGTCACGCATGCGCTATGAGCTCTACTACTGGCCGGAGATCCAGGGGCGCGGCGAATTCGTCCGCCTCGCCCTCGAAGAGGCGGGCGCCGCCTATGACGATGTCGCGCGCAAGCGCGGCGACGGCGTGATCGTGGACCTGCTCGAGCGCAAGCGCGAGAAGCATCCGCCCTTTGCGCCGCCGGTCCTCAAGGCCGGCAAGCTCCTCATGGGCCAGACCGCCAACATTCTTCTCTATCTCGGATCGCGGCACGGCCTTGCGCCGCGCGACGAGGCCGGGCGGCTGTGGTCGCACCAGCAGCAGCTCACGATCATGGACTTCGTGGCGGAGGTCCACGACGTCCACCACCCGATCGCGGCCGCGCTCTATTACGAGGATCAGCGCAAGGAGGCCAAGCGCGCCGCCACGGAATTCTGGAAGCGGCGCCCGCAGAAATACCTCGGCTATTTCGAGCGCGTCATCGCGCGCAGCGGCGGTCCTTATGTGCGCGGACGCCGGCTCGGCTATGTGGACCTCTCGCTGTTCCAGGTCGTCGAGGGGCTGCGCTACGCCTTCCCCAAGCGCATGAAGCGATTCGAGCGGCGCGTGCCGGGCATCATCGCCCTGCAGGAGCGCGTGCGGGCGCGCCCGCACATCGCCGCCTACCTGGCGTCCGAGCGCCGGATCCCCTTCAACCAGTCGGGCATCTTCCGTTACTACAAGGAGCTCGACGGCTGACGCACCGGCGGCCAGCATCGTTCGGCAGCCGCAGCCGGGGCGCAGGTCCCAACCCTCGCGGAGGTTTCATGCCCGATATCGATTTGGCGCAATGGCCCGCCTTGCCCTATGGCGCATGGAAGGAGACCTGCCGGACGCTCCACCTGTGGACGCAGATCGTCGGAAAAATCCGCCTCGCGCGCACGCCCTGGCTCAATCATTCCTGGCACGTGACGCTCTATGTGACGGCGCGCGGGCTGACCACGTGGCTCATTCCCGATGGCGCGCGCCAGTTCCAGATCGACTTCGACTTCATCGATCACGTCCTCTGGCTGCGCACCAGCGACGGCCATTACCGCCAGCTCGTGCTCAGGCCGATGCCGGTGGCCGAATTCCATGTGGATCTCTTTCACGCACTGGCGGAGCTTGGCATCCATGTCCGCATCAACGACAAGCCGAACGAGATCGCGGACGCCATCCCGTTCGGCGAGGACCTCGTTCACGCCTCCTATGACGGCGACTACGCGCAGCGGTTCTGGCGCATCCTGCGCCTTTCGCACGAGGCGTTCTCCCATTTCCGCACCGGTTTTCTGGGCAAGGCCAGCCCGGTGCATTTCTTCTGGGGCAGCTTCGATCTGGCGGTGACGCGGTTTTCCGGCCGGCCGGCGCCGCGCCATCCCGGCGGCGTGCCGAACCTGCCCGACGCGGTCGCGCAGGAGGCCTATTCGCACGAGGTGTCGAGCGCCGGCTTCTGGCCCGGCGGTGGCGGTCCGATCGAGGAGCCGGCCTACTATTCCTACGCCTATCCCGCGCCCGCGGGCTTCGCGGACGCTCGCGTGCGCCCCGCGGCGGCGTTCTTCAGCAAGGAGCTGGGCGAATTCATCTTGCCCTATGATGCGGTGCGCAGCGCCGAGAACCCGCGCCGCGCGCTGATGGAATTCCTGCAGAGCACCTATGACGCGGCGGCCGATCTGGGCGCCTGGGACCGCAAGGCGCTGGAATGCGAGATCGGCAAGGCGAGGGTGCCGCGCAGGATTGCGTGATCATCGCAGGTGATCATCGCAGGTGATCATCGCAGGTGGTCATCGAAAATGACGGACGGGCACGGCGCCTCGCGGCTGTCCCACGTTGCGTCCGATGCTGCTATGATCCCGGACACTGCATTCGAGAGGGAGGACAGCAAAATGAAACTCGCATGGCTGCTGGTGGGCCTGACGACGCTGGTCCCGGGCGCTCTTTGCACGAGCGCGCGGGCGCAGGAGATGGACTTCAACAAGGTCGAGATCATCACCCAGCAGCTCGGGCCGAACGCCTACATGCTGACCGGCTCGGGCGGGGTCGATCCCTCCCACGACGACGCGGCCGGCGGGCGGATCGGCGTGCTCGCCGGCCCGGACGGCGTCCTGATGGTCGATTCGCAATATCTCCAGCTCGGCGACAAGGTCCTGGCGGCGATCCGCAAGATCAGCACCGGGCCGATCCGCTATCTCGTCAACACCCACATCCATCGCGACCACACCGCCGGCAATTCGTATTTCGCCAGACAGGGCGCCGTGATCTTCGCGCGCGAGGAGCTGCGCGACGGCATGGTCCGCCTGTCGAAGGCGCCCAACGCCGCCGGCAATCCGGTGGCCAATCCGGCCGGCTTCCCGCTCATCACCTATGGGATGGGCGAGCCGGTGAAGATCCACATGAACGGCGAGGTCGTCCACTTCATTCCGATCCGCGCGGCGCACACCGGCGGCGACACCAACATCAAGTTCGAGAAAGCGAACGTGCTCTTCATCGGCGACTTCTACCGGAACTACGGCTATCCGTTCATCGACATCAACAACGGCGGCTCGCTCAAGGGCATGATCGAGGGCTGTGAGGCCACGATGAAATCCGCCGATGCGGCGACCACGATCGTGCCGGGCCACGGCACCCTGATCAAGCGCGACGACATCGTGCCCTACCGCGACATGATCGTGGCGGTGGCGGAGAAGGTGCGCGGGCTGATCGCGCAGGGCAGGACGGTGCAGGAGGTGCTGGCCGCGAAGGTGACGGCGCCCTATGACGCCAAGGTGGCGGGCGGCACCGACGACAGCGCCACGCGCTTCGTGACGGCGGTCTATCAGGAGATCAAGGGCGGGAAGTTTTGATCGGGTGGTGCGATAGAGCGTAGCGACATCCGGGACGCTGAACCATTCGCGCGAACGCGTGGGCAACGGCGCGAAGACGCGCCTTTTGCCCACCCTACGCGCTAATCGCTTACTCAATGATAGTGGGTGCGATAGACCAGCCGGCGCGGCGATCCGTTCTTGACCACGATCAACTCATAGGCAGACCTGCCGTTGATCTCTTCAACCTCTGCACTGACCACCTTGCCGCCGCTGTTCTCCGCGGTCACCACGGCCTGCAGCAACGAGGCCGAGGGCACGCGGACGAGGCCGGCAAGCTCGGACCTGTCGTCGTCGCCGAGCTGAGCCTCCGGCGTGGTCGCGCCGGCACCAATGACCTGACCCGTGCGCGCATCGATTTCGCTGTCCCAGACCGTCAGGTCACGACGGGTGCGCACCTTGTAGACCGGGGTGCCGGTGCTCGCGTCGAACTTCAGGTCGACCAGGTCGCCGCCGTTGGATCGCGCCTGTGCCGCCGCAATGGCCTGGCGCGCGGTAACCTTCGACTCCTGGACCGCTTTGAGGTCATTGAGGGAGATCAGGCTCGCAGGCTGGCCGGCATTGGTCAGGCCCACGGTGGACGCCGTCGCCCCCCACGATGCGGTCGCCAGCAGCAGCGCAGCCGTCGCGGTGGTGGTCAAATTCATGCTCTTGTCCTTTGATGGGCGATGTCTCCTGCCCGGTGGCTCGGCCGAATCCTAAAAGGGCCCGGCACTTCAGGGTGCATGTAGGCGCCATCGTTGTGCATTGCAACATAACAAAACGCAATGCAACATTGCGGCTGGCGCGGGCTACACCTTGACATGGGTCTGCCCCGGCTCCCGGCAAGGCGGCTGCGACAATCTGCTGGGCGACCTGACCGCCGCCTGGCGGGGCGTCCGCCCCGGGGCATGTGCCTGAAAAGGCTAGGGAAGACGGCGCACGCCGACCCCCGGATGTCCCCGCGCCATCCGGGCTACTTTCTTGCTATGCGCAACCGCGCCGGCAATTTTTCGGTCGGGCGTTTGATCGAGTTTTTGACCGCGCTCGGGCAGGACGTGCAGATCACGGTGAAGCCCACAAGGAAGGCGCGGGGGGAGATGGAGGTGGTGATGCGGTGAGGGCTACGCTTGCTAGAGCATTCCCCGGTCATGATGAAGCATATCCTGCGTGAGCGAGGTAGTTGGCGCATTCGTTGGGTGTGAAGGCGGTGAGGACGTTGGCGATGGCGTCCCAAAGTGAGTCTCTTGTTCGGGCG
>JAXDOD010000082.1:0-8324 GCA_034669045.1 Alphaproteobacteria bacterium | reverse complement strand
TACAGCTTGCTGCGGTCGATCCCTTCACGAACCTTGGTTGTACGCTTTCCGAGCTTTGCCATGGTCCTACTCCCCCACCTCAAGGCCCATCGAACGGGCGGAACCCTCGACCATGCGCATGGCTGCTTCCACGGTGTCGCAATTCAAATCTTTCATCTTCTTCTGCGCGATTTCCTTGACCTGCGCCTTGGTCACCGCGCCGACCTTGTCGCGGCCGGGATTCTTCGAGCCGCTTTGGATATTCGCGGCCTTCTTCAGAAAGTGCGAAACCGGCGGCGTGCGCATCTCGAAAGTGAAGGAGCGATCCGCATAGACGGTGATGACCACAGGGATCGGCGCGCCCTTTTCCATCTGCTGGGTCTGGGCGTTGAACGCCTTGCAGAACTCCATGATGTTGAGGCCGCGCTGGCCGAGCGCGGGCCCGATCGGCGGCGAGGGATTCGCCGAGCCCGCGGGCACCTGCAGCTTGAGGAAACCGGTTACTTTCTTCGCCATCTCTCACTCCCGTCTAGGGCCGGCGCGCCGGCCCGTGTTTCAGGTCGTGGTGCGGATCTCGGCGGTTGGCGGCCGCCTCACCTCCCACGTGGTTGCGAACTGCTGGAGCACATCGCGTTTCCTTGAAACCGAATGTGCTCCAGGACTCTTGCATTCATCGCATTTTCGGACGGAAAACCGGATGCCGCTTTTCCTGAAAATGCCTAGAGCTTCTCCACCTGTCCGAATTCCAGTTCGACTGGGGTCGGCCGCCCAAAGATGCTCACCGCCACCTTCACCCGCGAGCGGGCGTCGTCAACCTCTTCGACGGTGCCGTTGAAGGAGGCGAACGGGCCATCCGACACGCGCACCTGCTCGCCGACCTCGAAGGTGACCGAAGGTTTCGGCCGCTCGATGCCTTCCTGCACCTGGTGCAGGATGCGCTGGGCTTCCGCATCCGGGATCGGGAACGGCTTGTTGTCGGTGCCGAGGAAGCCGGTCACCTTGGGCGTGTTCTTGATCAGGTGATAGGCTTCGTCCGACAGGTCCATCTTCACCAGGACGTAGCCCGGGAAGAATTTCCGCTCGGCGTCGACTTTGCGGCCGCGGCGGACCTCGACCACCTTCTCCTTCGGCACCATGATCTCCTCGAACAGGTGATCGAGGTGGCGCTGCTTGGCCTGCTCGCGAATGGAGTCCGCGACCTTGTTCTCGAAGTTGGAGTAAGCCTGCACGATGTACCAGCGCTTGTTCGACATGGCCCCGATTTCCGCTTGCTCTGTCATCCGCCGATTCCGAGCACGAGTGTCACAATAAAGCGCATGATCTGGTCCGCCACCAGGAAGAAGATCGAGGCGACAGCCACCATGACGAACACCATGGCGGTGGTGATGGCGGTCTCGCGCCGCGACGGCCAGGTGACCTTGGCGGCCTCGGCGCGGACCTCCTGGAGGAACTTGAATGGACTGACCTTCGGCATTCACCCGCCCGTCAAACAGCAATATAAGCCCGCCGCGGGGGTCGAGTTTCGGACCCAACGGCGGAGAGCGTACGATTTTCGAGGTTTTGCCGCGCCTGGACCCTTACGCCGGCCCGGCGGGTGCGCTCGAGGGTGGAGATAAAGTCTCCCCGCGGGGCGGTCAAGGTGCCAGGCGGCCGGGGGACCGGGACGGTGAGGGATTCGGGCGTCGGGGCTGGGGGCGGGCAGCATGCGGTGCGGGCGCTTTGCGGATGCCGCCGCCGGGAACTGGCAGGAGTGGAGGGTGCAGAGCAACTTATTTTAGGCCGGCGATTTCAGGGTCGAATCCCGCGTCGATAAGGTTCGCCGTGAGACCAAGAAGTTCATCGTGGCATGCTGATCCGGCCATGTGCCCAACCTGGAAATAGGTTGGGCACACAAGTTGGGCACTGGTGCACTACGGCCTGCCCAGCCCAACCCCCTCCTTTAGGGGTTGGGCTGGGCAGTGCAAGGATAGAGAATCCCAGGTTGGGCAAAATCGGCGGTTGGGCGGCTGGAAGTTCGGGCGCTAATCGCCGCCGGTTGTTGCGCTAGCGCTACTTCTTCAAGATCAAAGGCTGGGCGCTGTTGTCACCACTGTTGCCGTCGACATAGTTGTCGCCGTAGCTCTCAACCACACCACCATTGCCGATTGACCAAGCGTTTGGGTTGCCGGTTACAGTCGATCGAGCAAGACGAACGTTCGCACCACCACTGTTGGCCCCAACGCCAAAGTTGGTGTTATTGGCCGCCACGGAGCGAACCACTGTGAGCCTTGCAAACGGCGGTCCATTCGCAGCAGCGAAAAACCCGCCAAGATTGCCAGTGGCAACGCTATCGGTAGCGGTCGCATTAATCGCAGCGTTGGTCGCGAATTTTATCAGGCCGATGCCGAAACCGCCGTTATTATGCGACTCGACGCGATTAAAAACGGCCCCAACGACCGCCGAGCCGCCCGGTGCGACCTCAATCCCGGACCCGGCATTATTAACAACCAGCGTGTTCGAGACCGCGAGATTGCTCGAAGCACTGGGTGCGAATCGAATTCCGGCGTCGTTGACGCCCGTAAGACCACGAACAACGCAGTTCTCTATGGTTAGAGACTTTCCACTATTAAACACGATCCCCTTTTGACCGAGGCCGGCTCCTTCGATGATCAGGCCACGCAGGTTGACCGCATCCAGCGAGCCGGCATTGATGATAATGCCTGTTTGGCCCGAACCTACCAAAACGCCAGCCGAGCCGACGCCATCATTAACGATGCTGAGGGCCTTGGTGATCGTTACCACGCCATAACCGGCAGGATCGAGGACGTTGATCTCGCCGCCCGAATTGGTTTTATCGTGAGCGCCCTGAAATGTCCGGCATGGTTGCATCCGCGAGCAGTTGTTAGCATCGGCGCCGTTCGCGGACACGAACGTTCGTGCCAATTGCGCGTTTGCGGGCGCGGCTGGCAACAGCACGGCGAGTCCAACGAGTGCAACAGCGGCGCGGTTCATGGAATCCCTTTGGTCGGCCGAGCGCGTGAATTGCGCGGCAATCAATTAAACAAGGGGCGGCGGGTCGGTCAATAGACTTGGCCGGCGTAATGGCGTCACTGCAGCGTCTCCGTGGTGGTCAGGGCGCCGCTGACATCGGTGCCGTTGCCTCGAAAGTAATTGTTGCCGGCCGTGTGAACTGTGGCGCCGGCGGCCTTGAACACCCCTATTCCGTTCGCGGTCGCGACGTTTGCCGATAGCCGCATTGTCGAGATGCCGTCAGCAACGAAGCCGGTTCCATTGCTGCTCGCCGACGAATTGACCACCGTCACATTGGTCACAGCATATCCGCCGTATGTATATGAAAGGATTCCATAATCGTTACCGTGCATGACGCTGTTGCTGATCGTGACGTTGAGGGTGGAGCCGGTCGTGGACGAGCCCTCGACGTAGATGCCAGTGCCGTTGCCGGTTGCAGCAACGTGATCGATGGCCCCGCCCGCCGTGCCGGTTTCCCCCGGAACGATAAAGATGCCGATGCTGCCGTTGTCCGCGACGAGGGTGTTGGCGATGAAGAACCTCGTCGCGCTGGTCGTCGGCAGCCAAATGCCGAAGAGCCCGAAATTCCGCACCACGCAGTCGACGATCGTAAGCTTGCCGCCGCTATTGACCCCGATGCCGTACTGGCCGCTGTTGGCGCCCTCCAGCGTCAGGCCGCGCAACGAGACCTTGTCGGTCGCGCCGGCATTGATGGTGACGGCGGTGCCGCCGGGGGCCGCCAGGATACCGGCCTCGACGCCGCCAGGGTTCACGATGCTGATTGATTTCGTGATGGTCAGCGGCCCGTAGCCGGCCGAATCGAGAATGCCGATCTCGCCGTTGGCCGAGGTCTGGTCATGGGCGAACTGCAAGGTCCGGCAAGGCGTCGGACGCCCGCACGTGCCACTGTCGGTGCCAGTGGCCGAAACGAAGGTGCGCGTCGTAAGCGCTTGCGCCGGTGCCGTGGGTTGCGCGGCCAGCGCCAAGGTGAGCGCGGCAACAAGAATAGCGGTGTGGGCCATGAATTTCCCCGTGGCTGATGTGAATTACGGCAGATAATTTTACCGCTGCGATGCATATCCGAGCAACGGCAGCGGGGCAGCGTCCAGCCGGCAGCTTCCGCGCCTTGCCATCCTGGCCGGTTCGCTTTTGAACTGGCGCATTTGCGCGAGTTGTTTCACGAGCACGCCGTGTCGTGTCCTTGCCGACACCAAGCTCTGCCGTTATGGCCCGATCGGACTTTTCAGGGCGCGCCATCCGTTGAACTCGGCGAGGCTTGCTCACGTCGCCTTGCAGAGGCGGGCTGTTCCACGAACGTGATTGCTGCCGTGACTGGCCATCGCGACCTGCGCACGGTCGCCGAATACACCAAGGCCGCAGACCAGACGAAAATGGCCAGGGCTGGCGTGGCAGCGGTCGTAGAGACGTTCCCAGTGATTGAAACGAGAACAAAAACTGGCAAACCTGCATGAAAGGTTTGCCAATTCCACCCTGAAGCCATTGAAAACGAATGACCCAAGGAAGCGGGTGGCAGGAGTGGAGGGACTCGAACCCCCAACCCCCGGTTTTGGAGACCGGTGCTCTAGCCAGTTGAGCTACACTCCTCCGCGCCTGCGGTGGCGGCAAAGAGGTGCAATATCGCGGCCGATATTGCAAGTCCGCCACCCCCGCCGTCCCACCCGCTACGCCACCGGCTCCACCACCACCGCGGTCCCGTAGGCGAGCACCTCGGTGATGCCGGCCGCGACCTCGTTGGCGTCGTAGCGCATGGCGATGACGGCGTTGGCGCCGATCTTCTCGGCGTGGGCGACCATGAGGTCGTAGGCCTCCGCCCGGGCGCGCTCGCACAGCGACGTATAAAGCGTGATATTGCCCCCGAACAGCGCCTGCACCGAGGCGCCGACATTGCCCACGATGCTGCGCGAGCGCACGATGATGCCGCGCACGACGCCGAGATAGCGCACGACCTTGTAGCCGCTGAGGTCATTGGTGGTGGCAACGATCATGGCGGGTCCTTTCGATCAGGCAGGCACGATGGATCAGTCGCGCGCAGCGGCGGTGAGGTTCAAGCCGACCGACCGGAGCGGCGCGTGACCGGCGGCTGGCCGAGCTGCGGCGGCGTCCTCACCTGCCGCCCATCATGTCGCGCGCGCCGGCGATGACCTCGGGCGGCAGGGCGAAGGCACGGGCGAACGCCTTGGCCATGTCTTCGCCGCGTACCGGGTCGACATGCAGGTTCCGCCGCTCGATGTCGGCGCGGAACGCCGTGTCCGCCATGGTCGCGTCAAAGGCGTCGCGCAGCTCCTTGACCCGCTCGGCCGGCACGCCCGGGGGAAGCATCACGGGGCGGTCGAGGGTCTGCGTCACCAGCACCAGATCAAGCTGCTGGCGAGTCTGCTCGTCCTTGACGAATTCCATGACCGTCGGGGTATCGGGAAACTCGGCATTGCGCTTCTCGGCGACGACGATCGGCACCCTGATCTTGTTCTCGGTCAACCACCACGGCCGCGTCGAGCGGATCACCGTGAGCTGTCCGCCGCAACGGCCGTCGACCTCGCCGCGCTCCATCGCGATATAGACCGCGGTGCCGTCCTTGTAGCCGGCGATCACCTTGATCCGGGTGCCGAACAGCTTGTTGAGGATCGCGGGAAAGGTCTCCATCTGCGAGCCGGCGCCCGAACTGCCGACGGTGTATTCCTTGGTCAGCATGTCGTTCCAGGTCCTGATCGGCGACGCGTGCCAGGAGATGCACATGCCGTCGACCCGGTCGAGGCTGCCGAGCCAGTTGAACTTCAAGGTATCGAAGCGCACGCCCTTGCTGCCCCAGAGCGGGGCGAGCGGCACGCTCGAATGCACGATCCCGAAGGTGGTGCCGTCCTGCGGCGCCTGCGTATAGAGGAAGTTGGTGGCCAGGAGCCCGCCGGCGCCCGGCATGCTCTGGACGATGATGTGCGGCGTGCCCGCGATATGCCGGGGCATGTGCTCGGCCATGACGCGGGCATATTCGGCATAGCCGCCGGCAACGCCGGTCGAGATCACGATGCGGATGGTCTTGCCCTTGTAGAAGGGGGCCGCCTCCTGCGCCGATCCGGCGCCCGGCCATGCCGCGGCCAGGACGGCGCCGACGAGCGATCCGACGGAGAGCCGCATGGGTGTCCCCTCGCCTGTCCGGCCGGTGCCGGGACCCTGTCCGCGATTGTGCTTGCGACTGCAGCACATTCAGTTTCCTTGAAACTGACTGTGCGCCAGCTCTTGCATTGATCGCATTTTCGGACGGAAAACCGGATTCCGCTGGTCCTGAAAATGCCCTAGGTCTGCTTCGCCGGCTGTGGCACGGACGCGCTGAATTTCTGCGACGTCTTGATGTCGAACTTCTGCTCGGAGACGTCGGTGCGGCCGCTCGCCTTGGCGCCTTCCGCGAAGGCCGAGACCTGCAGAAGCTCCAGGTCCTCGTCGCCGGCGTTCTCGAACCAGTAGCGCGCGAAGCGCGGCGTGATGGTGCCTTCGTGCGGTCCGAACTCGCCGATCAGCTCGTCGTCGGGCCCATAGAAGCGCACGCGTCCCTTGAGCACCATCCAGAAGCTCGCCGACGAGGTGTGATAGTGCAGGTTGTTCTCGCCGCCGTGCTTCTTCACCACCTGCACGGTCCCGCGCACGATGTCCTTGCGGCCGAGGCTGATCAGTCCCTTGGCGGCGTTCACGTCGCCCGGCTTGTTATAGGCGAAGGTCACGGGATTGGCTTCGGCCGCCTCGTGGCGCGTGAGCAGGTCATCGTCCTTGGTCTCGATTATCGACATTCCGAGTCTCCATCCTTTTTGTCGTTTCAATTACCCGGCAAACTACTTTCCTACCATCGTCTCCTTGGCCGCCGCCACCACCTCCGGCGGCATCGCGTAGGCGGTGGCGAGCGTATTCGCCACGTCCTCGCCGCGCACCCAATCGAGCGTCAGGCGCAACCGGTCGATATCGGCGCGGAACGCCGGATCGAGCATGGTGGCGTTGAACGCCTCGCGCAGCTCCTTGACGCGATCCGGCGGCACCCCCGGCGGCGCCAGCACCGGACGGTCGAGGTCCTGGGTGACGATCAGGAGCCGGAGCTGCTGGCGCGTCGGCTCATCCTTGGCGAGCTCCATGACGCTCGGCGCGTCCGGGAATTCCTCGCTGCGCCGCTCGCTGACCATGATCGGGATGACGATCTTGCGCTCGCTCAGCCAATGCGGGCGGAGCGACTTGATCGCGGTGATCTGCGGACCGCAGCGCCCGTGAATCTCCTCGCGCTCCATGGCGTGGAAGATCGACGCGCCGTCCTTGTAGCCGCCGATCACCTTGATTTTGGTGCCGAACAGCTTGTTGAGCACGGCCGGATAGATGTCCATCTGCGAGCCGACGCCGGAGCTGCCCACGATGAACTGGGTCTCCAGCAGGCTCGCCCAGGTCTTGGCCGGGGCCGTGTGCCAGGCGGTGCAGGGACCGTCGGAACGGTCCATGCTGCCGAGCCAGTGGAATTTCAGCGCGTCGAAGCGCGCGCCCTGGGTGCCGAACAGCGGGGCGAGAGGAACGCTCGAATGGATGAGGCCGATGGTGGTGCCGTCCTGCGGCGCCTGGGCATAGAGATAGTTGGTGGCCAGGAGCCCGCCCGCGCCCGGCATGCTCTGGACGATGAAGTCGGGCTTGCCGGCGAGGTGATGGCCCATGTGCGACGCCAGCAGCCGCGCATATTCGTTGTAGCCGCCGGCGACGCCCGCGCTGATCAGGATGCGCACGGTCTTGCCCTTGAAGAAGGGCGCGCCGTCCTGCGCCAGCGCCGTGCCGGCGCTCGCCGCCGCCAGCACGAGGCTGCAGGTCAGTCGCACGGCTGCTCGCATTCGATTCTCCGATCAGAGTCGTTGCCGCGCATCTTATGCGGCTGGATGCCGCGAGGAAACGTGGAATCGCGCGGCTGACGACAGTGTGACCGCGGCGCCTCGCAATCGACGCGGACGGCGGCCGCAGGGCCGCCGCTGCATCCTGGCGTTGTGCGATTTTTCGTCCTCGTCCCGCCAGCGCGCCTGGCGCTGGCGGTGCGTGTCGCGTAGGGCGCAATAAGCGACGCGCATTGCGCCGATTGACGGTGCGGGCGTGACGGTCAGCCGGTCGCGTCCCGATCGCAGTCTTAGCGCTGGATAGAAAGAATGGCGCAATGCGCTGCGCTTATTGCGCCCTACGCTTGCTATTGCTCCAAGGTAAAGGCCGCGGCGAACCGCGGCCTTCCCGCTTTCTGTCTATTCCGTGATCGTGACGACGACGCCGGCGCCGACGGTCTTGCCGCCCTCGCGGATGGCGAAGCGCTGCTTCTC
>JAXDOD010000081.1:0-23470 GCA_034669045.1 Alphaproteobacteria bacterium | reverse complement strand
CGAGCATACAATCCCACCCCTCTTGCGCCGGATCGGTCGCGTTGTTAGCGATTTCAGCGCGCAAGAATGCAGGAACTTCTTTCGCCATGCGGGCTACGTTCGAACATGACCGGAATCCGCTCTAGCTAGCGGCTGGCTACCGAAGGGCTTCAATGAGGCCGCGGCATTGCTGCCGCGGAAGACGAAGGGGGATGAAGTCGGCGTGCATGGGTTTGCGCAGCTTCAATGAGGCCGCGGCATTGCTGCCGCGGAAGACGCTGAATTGCATTCAATCGCAACGCAACGTTTCTTCCGGCTTCAATGAGGCCGCGGCATTGCTGCCGCGGAAGACCCGTCGCGTTGCGATCCGCTTCCGCGCGCGCTTCCGAGCTTCAATGAGGCCGCGGCATTGCTGCCGCGGAAGACCGGCGCGATCAGTTCGGCCTTACGCGGCAGCAATACGCTTCAATGAGGCCGCGGCATTGCTGCCGCGGAAGACGCGTTATTGTAGAACAAAAACCAAATCTCGCGCAACGATACGGCTTCAATGAGGCCGCGGCATTGCTGCCGCGGAAGACTCGTAGGGTAGGTGCGCGACGAGCGTTCCGCAAATGAGTTTTCAATGAGGCCGCGGCATTGCTGCCGCGGAAGACCGGACTTGAATGCGAGCGCGAAAAACGCGTCGCCTTCATCTTTTCAATGAGGCCGCGGCATTGCTGCCGCGGAAGACGTTGCCGGAAGGCGGATTGCATCATGCAGCGGGAGTGTTTTTCAATGAGGCCGCGGCATTGCTGCCGCGGAAGACCCGATGTACATGGTTGACGTTTCGTCGCCTTCCGTCTTTTCAATGAGGCCGCGGCATTGCTGCCGCGGAAGACCCTGAAATGACGTTGTGTCCAAACGCCTGCGAAAAAGTATTTTCAATGAGGCCGCGGCATTGCTGCCGCGGAAGACGGCCTGGACGCAAGCGACTGCGCCGTCGACCAAACAAGCGACGTCCACGAGCGCTGCGTCAGAACGGCAAATTCCGAGGCACGCGCTCGCACGTCTCTCTTCACGATGTCAAACAACTGATTGATCAGCAAGCGATTCCTGGTCCACGAGCGCTCCCGGGCCTTCAGCGACCGCGCCAGCGCTCGCCTGCCAACCGGCAGCAACACCTGGACAGATTTCGTATCATATCACAACCGCCACCCTCGTCACCGCCTCGAAGGTCTTCCCGAGACTCTCGACCCGTGGATCAACCTTGTCTGCTGGGCCGAGATCAAGGATGAGCACGTGATCGTCTCGGCCGTGGATTATTTCCTCAAGCCGGCGCGCCAGCTCGGCGCGGCGCTGGGCGCTGAGCCGGCACTGGAAGACGGAGAGTTGCAGCCAGCGCCCGTACCCGCGCATCAATCTGAAAACTCGCCGCCAGCGGCGGTCGTTGGAAATGTCGTAAGTGACAATATAGAGGCGCTCCTCGACCATCGGCCTACCTCACGAGATAATGCGGGTAGTCTTCGATCTCTCCGGACAGGTGCCGCGCCAGCAGCCGCGCCTGCACTTCCAGCAACCGCCGCATCGATACGCGATATCCAAACACCGGATGGGTCACCTCCTGATCAAGGCGGCGCTCATAGGCGGCGATGAAGGCACGCCGCGCATGCGGCTTGAGATTCACCGCCGGACCTGCGGAAAGAAAGCCGTCGGGCTTCACCTCGCCGTTGTTGATTGCCTGGATCACGGTCGAGTCGGCGAGGATCGGCCGGAAGGGCTCCATCATGTCGAGCGCGAGCGCGGGCCGCCCGAACCGTGGGTGATGATAGAAGCCAAGGTAAGGATCAAAACCGACGCCTGACAGCACGGTAAGCCACGTGCGCGTCAGCATCGCATAGGCAAACGAGAGCATCGCGTTGACCGGATCGGCCGGCGGCCGACGCGTGCGTTTTTCGAACGCAAACTCGGGGAAGTCGTGCGCCGCAGCCCCGAACATCGTAGTGAACAGCCGGAAATATCGCGCCGCCGCTTCGCCTTCGAAACCAAGCAACTCTGCCTCGGTGGGCGCATGGACGGCACGGTCTGCGAGCCGCGCCAGCGCCTCGATCGTCGCATCGCGCTCGATTTCGTCGCCCGCTTTGAAGTTTCGTCGCAGGAAAACACGGCAGTTGCGAATTTTTGCGGCCACCAGGCTGCGGGCAAAAGCGAGAGAGCGCCGCTCGTCGAAGGCGGCCCGGGATTGCGCGATGCGGATCGCGACATTGCGGTGGCCGGTCGAGACGGTATGGCCGAGAACCCAGCCCCCGGTCGAGGCGTAGGTGACCGGAATCTCCTCGCGCAGCAGCGCGCCGAGCGCCGGCGTCGTCAGTGAAATCGACCCATGCAGCACGAGCTCGGAGACGTCGCCGATCGGGACCTCGATCTTTCCCGCTTCGGCCTCGACCACCAGGGTCTCGCCCGACTTGGTCACGCGTGCGCCAGGCTCCTGCACGTAGAGCGGCAGCGCCGTGCCGGCGGAAGGGTTGAGCGGTCGCGGCGCCAGCCCGCGGCGAAAGAAGGTGACTTCGTCAGGCAGGCAGATGCCGGCGAGCGAGCACTTCGTGCATTTCGGGCTGTCGACGAGCGGCGGCGGCAGGCGCCCGGCGGCGGCCGTGAGCCGCAAACCGGAGATCGCCGCGCGGGTCTTGGCACGCAGCTCGTCGTCTAGCGTGATGCGCACGCGCTCGCGCGAGCCCGCGTACCAGATCGCGCCGTCCGTGACCTTGTAGCCGGAATCCTCCAGGATCAGCGCCTGCGCGCAGATCTGCACGCATTCGGGCTCATAGGCGCCTTCGGCGACGTGCGGGCGCTTGCCCTTCTTGGTGTCGATCGGGGTGACGGTGCCGTCCTCGCCCTCGATGAGATCCATCTTGGCAATGATGCCGAGCGCCTCCGAGGCGAGCGTCACCGAACGGGCGACGAAATCCGGCTTGTCGTCGATCTCGGCGGGGGCCGGCAGCTTGCCGCCGCCGGCATCGACCCGCACATGCGCGCGGCGGCCCTCCTCGGTGTCACCGGAGTCGGCCCATTCCGAATCGACCCATTCGAGGAAGGCGAGGCGCGGGCAGTAGACGTATTCGTTGACCATCCGCACCGGGACGAGCGGGGTCTCGGCGGTGGCCGGAGGAGCGGGAAGCTCGAGCGCGAGCTGCCGGGGCGGCGAAGAGGCAAATTCGGTCGCGGGGGAAGACATACGCTACAATCCCCAATGGCAGCCACGTCTTGAGGGGGATCAAAGCGGGAATTGGAAGCGACGTCCAGCGGAAAACCGTCGGCGCAACTCGACTTCAAAAGGGGGCTTGGTCCCAATACGGGACCATGATAAAGATTCTACCGTGAGGATCATCGCGCTCGCAACGCTCAAGGCCTTCTTCAGCCGCACCTCCTATTCCGACGCTCGCGATCCGGTTATGGCTTGGTTCAGGCAGGTGAAGGCGGCCGATTGGGCGACGCCGGCGGACGTGAAACGGGAGGTGCGTTCGGCCAGCATCCTCAAGGATGGAAGGGTCGTGTTCAACATCGCCGGCAACAAGTATCGCATCGTAGTGTGGATCAACTATCCCTACAGAGTCGTCTACATTCGGTTCATTGGCACGCACAGGCAATACGACTGCATCGACGCGCAGACAGTCTAGATCGAACTAAGTAACACCGCCGCGGTTTCAATGAAGCTGCAGCCACGAGCCTAGGCCTAAGCATTAGGTAAAGTTGAGACGCGAGCCCGCACCTCGGGGCAGATCAGGGGCAGGGAAGGCTCTTCCGTGGCATCGATGTCGCGGCCTCATTGAAGCATGGACATTAGACCCATCAAAACGCAGCGCAACTATCGGCGCATTCTCAAGGAAGTCGAAGGCCTTATGAAGGCCAGGCGCAACACGCCGGAGGGGGATCGCCTCGACGTGCTCGTGACGCTGGTCGAGGCTTGGGAGGCGAAGCACTTTCCGCTCGACCTGCCCGACGCGGTCGAGGCGATCAAGTACCACATGGAGCAGCGAGGGCTGAGCCCGCGCGACCTCATTCCCTTCATCGGTGGCCGCAACCGGGTCTACGAGGTGCTCTCCCGCAAGCGACCGCTGACGCTGGCCATGGTCCGCCGCCTGCACGAGGGGCTCGGCATTCCGGCCGAGTCGCTGATCAAGGTGGGACGGGACAAGGCGGCGTGAGCAAAGCGGACTACCGTCCTCGCTCTTGGAGGCCGTAATGGGCGGACCAATGATTGATGCGCTGCGGAATATCTTGCTTGAAGAACGCAACATGCATTTCAAATCCAGCTTCAATGAGGCCGCAGCGCGCTCGATAAATACACCTGCCCCCAACGAATTGCAAGCTTATGTATATTAAAAGAATGTTGCGTGAGGCGAAAGCCCTAGACTCGCCCATCGACTCACGGTAGATGGGCGAGCAGGCCTCGTGGCGGAACGGTAGACGCAATGGTCTTGAAAACCATAGCCTGGAGGCATGTCGGTTCGAATCCGACCGAGGCCACGGTCAACACTACTAGAAAAACAATAGCTAGTCGAGGCGTTCACCGAGAACCATCGATGATGACGACCGAATATCCCGCAGTCGCCGTCCTAGACTATCGCTGACGTTCGACGACGCCGTCGAGGTGTGGAAGCGGCACCTCCTCGGTGAAAAGCAACACCACATCGCGCAGGCGTTCGGCGTCAATCAGGGCCGCGTCAGCGAAATCCTCAATGAGGGCCGGCATATGGGGAGTCGGCTCGTGGCGCTCGGCGAGAACCCGCGTGCCGCGGTCACCAAGCCAACGCACTGAGGAAACAACTCGGCGGCGCGGCCTCGCTGCGCCGCCTCTATTGCGTCTCGATCCCGAACATCCCGGCACCGACATGCGAGCCGCGGCCCAGCAGCAGCGGCCCCGTGACGGCAACCTGGAATCGAAGCCGGGCGCGGGCGAGGACGCCGCCGCGCGGACCGATTTTCACCTCGATGATCTCCACGTCGGGGCGCGGCAGCCCGCGCCGTCCGCATTCCTCGACGAGATCGCCGGCCACCGCCGCCTCGGCGGCATCGCGGCGCGGGTGGCGCGTCGGCCGGTAGAGCGTGCGCGAGACCCAGGCGCGCGCGCCCCCGAAGATCGGATCGTCGTCGCCGGGCTCCGGTGCGCGCGCGAGGCTCGGCGCGCCGGCGCGGCCGGCCCGCAGCAGCGTCATGCCGGCGAGCGCGCGGTCGAGCAGGCGCAGATGATCTCTCGTGGCTGAACGTCTGGTGGAGTCATACGCGACAGTGCGATCGGCCATATGCGGCGCGATCAACGCCAGCCGGTCGATATGGCCATCGCCGTCGGCGTCGTCGGCGAGAAAGAACAGATGCTCGTGGTGTCCGGAACGTGCCGGTGCGCCGTCCGCAACGTGGCCGGTGAAGAACGTCGGCAACGGCTCGCTGCGGCGTGCGCCCCCGGAACGGAATTCCGCGTCGGCGCGCGCCATCACGGCGCGGCGCATCGCCTGCACCAGCGCTTCGCGTGCGGCGACGGGCGGCGCTTGCGAGGAATCGATGGCAAAGACGTGCACCGCGGGCAGTCGCTCGTCCGCCGCCGGCGCCATGAGGCCAAGGCCGAGCCAGCGGCCGTCGCCGATGATCAGCGGGCCGCGAGCGGAATCCCCAAAGACGATCTCGACATGGCGCAAGCGCCCCGCAAACCGGTCCGGGTGAAAGGCGTCCGCGCGCGCTCCCTTGCGGTGGAACGGCTCCGCCTGGACCCGGATCGCTGCGCCGCGCCCATCAAGCCCGGCATGTCGCAGCGCGTTTGCGACGGCAGCGGCCGCGCGGCGGTCGGCCTCGGCGCGGGCAGCCCCGCCGACGCGGCCGCGCGGCCTTTGCTCCGGGAGCGCAACCGGCGTGATGGTATGCCAGCGGCGAAAGCCGTGCTGCCGGCCGCCGTCGCGGTCGATGCCGTAGTGGCGAAGCATGCCGTCGTCCGCCGCCGGAATGAGAAGGGTCTCATCGATGATTTCGCCGGTGCTGCGGTGGAAGTCCTCGAAGCCGGGAACGTTTTGTCCGGACAGGGCCCGCTCGATATCGGCCTCGGCGAGCGGACAGTCCGCCGGAATCTCCACCAGCACGCGGCGGATGCTTGGATCGGCGTGGGCAAATCCGATGCTCGGCAGCGGAATAAAGCGGACGCGGCGCGCGATGTCCGCCGCGCCGGCATCACGCCCGACGATGAGACGCTCAATCTCAGCACTGCGGGATTTCTTTTCCGACTCGTCGATCTGCCCATCGACAACGGCATCCATGAGCCGCTGCGCCGTGAGGTCGCGGACGGCCTTCGACACGTCCGCGGCGCGCTCCTGCGCCACCGCCCGGAAGCGCTGCGAATCTTCAGAGGAGCGCAGATCGAAGAGCAGGCGGGTCGGCTGCCGATCGTAGGCGAGGGTGCGGAACTGCGCCTTCGACGGCTGACGGAAGAGCGTGATGCTCGTGCGGCCGTCACGCCGCTGTTCGAAGCGCCCCGCGCCGCCGCCGTAACGCTTCTTGAGACTGTCGAGCGAGCCGCCGATGGGGCAGGATGGATCGCGAGCGCCACCACGCGTTCCCGGTCGCGCGACCGTGCCGCCGTGGCGCGCGAGGAGGTCCTCGGCTTCGCTCCAGCCGCACACCTGCGCCCGCGCAAAGGCTGCGTCGGTGCCGCGCCCCAGCGTGTGCAGCCGCTCCACCAGCTCGCAAAGCCGGCGCGCCTGGTCCTCGCCGTCATCGAAGGGCCAGGCATAGAGGCAGGGGGCGTCCGCCTCGAACAGGATCGGGCGCACGATCTTGCCCACGCGGATTTCCGAAATCCGCCGCGGATCGCCGCCGACCGCGTCGAGGTCGTTGTTGGGAACGAAGTAGGTGGTCGCCCGCGCCTCGGTCTTGGCCGGCGCGGCAATGTGCGGCGGATCGAGACGCTCCAGCCAGCGGAAGGCCGCGTCCTTGTCGTCGTCCGGTTCGTGGCGCCAGCGCCCGCCATACGCGCCTGCCACCAGCGCCTGGAACAGGCGGAAAGGCGAGGGCGGCCAGTCGCCGGCGCCGTGGTAGCGCCCGTCCAGCAGGCGCACTTCGATGAGTAGCGCGCGTGAGGGCATGGCCGAGCCTCAGCTTTCGGATTTCTTTTTCTTCTTGTCGTCGGCCTTGAGGTCGGCCTTGGCACGATCTTTCATGAACGTCACCCGGCGGTCAGGCCCGACGCCGAACTTCTTGGCCGCCGAAGCCGCATAGTCGCGCACCACGTTTTCCTGGAGGGCTGTAGGAGTGCGCCGGCCCGTGCGTTCGACCAGCATCCATGCTGGCGGCGCCTCCGCGTCGAGCGTGAGCAGGCAGCCCTGCCGCAGGAATCCGTCCTGCGGTTCCACCGCGGCGACCAGCGCAAGTCCGAGAATGTATTGCCGCAGCGCCGCACCGTTGTCGCCGCCGATCTGGCGGAGGGCGACGAGATTGACGGTCACGTCGCGCACGATATCTCCGCGGACGACGACCCCGCCGTGCGCGTTGACCGCGGGAACATGGACGAAGCCGCGCTGCGCCAGCGGGCTCTTGTTGTCTCCTTCCGCCCTCTTCTTCTCGTCCTCGGAGAACACCTCCAGGGCCGCATAGTCGACGGGCGGGACGTACTGCGCCGACCGATGGATCGGATCGACATCCCAGGCGCGGATCACCGATTGCACGACGCGGGGCAGCTTTGCTTGCGTGTCGCGCGAGTCCCATGCCCCGAAAACCAGCGACGTCGGAGCGAGCTTGGCGACAGCGCTGGCGTCCCCGGTATCGACAAGCTGCTTGAATGCCTTTTGCGCATCCTCCGCGAGGTCGGAGGCGCGCACGATGGCGTCCCCCAGCCGGTGGCCGGCGTCGAGGATCGACACGGTTCTCTCGTTGGCGATGGCGATCTCGATTTGCGGGACGAGCTTGGCGAGTGGATTCTCAGGCTCCCCAGGCTTCGCCTTCTTGAATAGCGGTTCCATCCGGTTCGCCTGCGCACCGACCGAATCGATCTGCGCAACCTTGGTGCCGTCGGACAGCTCGTCGATCGAATAGGGTGCATAGGGATTCTTGCCGTCGGCCGAGGCATAGCTCGGCGGAAAAATCACGCCGCCGCGTCCCTCCACCGGCAACAGTTTCTGTCGGAGATGGAGCGCGACCGGACCGCGGGGATCGTCAGCCCAGGCGTTGATCGTCTCGTTCGTGATGGCACTGTTTGTATCGGTCATGATGCGGACTCCTCCTGAGCGTCGATGATGCAGCGGGCCTGGCCTTCCTGGCCGGGCCAACCGAGGCGCATGCGAAACACGCGAATGGGAAAGCTCCGGACAGGATGCCAAAGTGCCTGCGCGCCAAGAACGACGCGCGCCTGCGCGGTCGGCAGTCGAAGGCTTGAAACGCCGTAGCGATAGGCGAGCTTGTCGCGGCGGTCCGGGCGGTCCGGCCGCGCGTTCTGCAATCCGATGGCAGCGAGAAGCTCGACCAGCGGATAGCCGACCATCCTGACCGATCCCTGGGCATTGGGCGAGAAGCCGGCATCCAACGGGATGTAGTCGCGTCGCCAGTCAAATCGGAAACTGCTCGACTGCAGCGCCTCCAGCGCGAAAGGATCGGCGGCCGCCTCAGCAAGAGCGTTACCCCCCAAGCCGGTGATCGCTTGCAGCGCATCGCGGGCGAGAGCGGCGCCCGGATAGCCGCCGGCGCCGGCCCAGAATTTCACGCTGTCCCGGCCCGCCTGTGGAGCATCGACCCAATGTTCGATCGGCACAAAGCGTTGTCCGTCCGTCAGCACCATCGGAAGGGCGGCCGGCGAGTCCGGTTCCAGGCACGGGAATACCGACTCGTACCGTGCCGAATCCGCCGGATCGAGTTCGCCCAGCGTGATCGTCGCAACATCCCACTTCGCCGTGGACAGGCGCGAATCTTTTGGCGCAACTGCCTTTGCTTCCGAGCGCGCCAAGAAGCGCAACCCAGTCGCCACCGGATCATCCGGTCCGTCGGTGCACAGCGTAAACGTGGTTTGTGTTTCGGCTCCTTGATAGTTGAACCCGCCCTCGCACGGGCCGCATAGAATTTCCGCCGCCTCCATCAAACCGAGGCAGGCGAACACCTGGCCGGGATTGCGCAGGTCAACCGGGATCGTTGCGGTTCCCATCAGCGCGTCTCCTGCTGCGGGACTTCGCGCGATGCGGCGACGTCGACGGCACGCAGTAAGCTCTCCCACCAGATCAGACCCCAACAACCCCAGTCCGAAGGAAGCCGCGCGAAACTCGCCGCGAGCTGATTTGCGAGATTGCCGGACTCAAGACCTGGCGCATCTTTCTCGTCCCAGGCGTAGATCACCGGCCGCGCATTGCCATGGTGTGCTGCGACCAGATGGAGGCCAAGCGTTCGGATCGACGGTGGCAGATGATCGAATGCCTTCTGCTCGATGGCATCGCGCACCGACCCAAATTCGTGACGATAGGTGCCATCCCCGATCTTAAGCAGCCTCGGATCGCCGCGGATGGTGAACTTTGCGAGCGGGGGATATTTCGCCGGGTTACGCGCGAAACCTGAGTTGCCCGCGTAGCGCTGCCAGATCGCGCGGGCCTTACCCGAATCGTGGATGCCTGCGGCAATGACAAGCATCTCACGGTATTCGTCAGGCAACGCCAGACGGCGGGCAAGCTCCTCGGCATGGTGTCGTGCGCGCTCGTGATGCTCATCCAGGCGTTGATTATATTTTGCAAGTGCCGATTCTTGGCGGGCAGGGCCTTCACCGACCCAAGCCTCGACTCGCCACTCCATTTCACTATCTGTGTCGTCGGTCTCCTCGGCATCTGCGTCGACGAGACGACGATATAGCGTCCGCCAGTTCTCTTGGTCTCCTTTTTGCTCGTCCTTTAATTGCAGCTCCTGGCGTCGCGTACGGCGAACGCGAAAGCCTTCCTGTCTGAGCCGTTCGTCGCTCCAAAGCCGCGTGCCGCCTTCATCTGCAATCTCGGCAACGGGTTCGCCGTCGAGGGTCGCCGGCACGCCTGCGGTATTGTCGAGCAGACCGGATCCGGCAAGCCCGCCCAGGCGCGCATCAATCACCACGCGATGGTTCGCAAACGAGAACTGCAGACGCTTGGCGTCCCGGGTCTGGATATCGTTGAAGCTGAGCAGCTCCTTGATCGAGCGGTCCTGCTCCAGCACGATCGCGACGATCGTCCTTTCCGTCAGGTCTGCTGGCGCGGCTTCACGGTTCTCTACGTCCTCGCCATTCCCGGAGTCCGGCGCGACGTCGTCATCATCATCATCCGTGCTTTTTCGCTTTTTGAGCAAAGCCTTGGCCCGGGCGCGCAAGACCTCGACCACCCGATAGGCTTCCGTTTCCAGGATTTCGCTGAGATGCGGCGGCGCTACGTCGAAGAACGCAGTGAGCTCCCGTTTGGCCACCTCCATGCTGTCTGTTTCGCGGAGCGGCAACAGCCGTCGCCACAACACCTGCGTCTGTGGCGTTTCCTCGTCCACCCAGCCGCGCAGCCACGGTGTAATAGCGGGGCGGCCAGTGTGTTTGACGAGTGAAGTCATCGACCACGCCGACACATCCGCATCAGTCAGCCGCGGCCGCAGCCGTTCGGCGGTCGTCGCAGCCTTTGTCAGCTCATGAAGGCTGTCGTTGGTTCGCAGCCGTCGCAACTGGCCGGGGCTTGCATCGCGGCGCTCATCCGCCCTCGGCTTCCACTCCGGGCTGTCGAACGGCTTTCGACATGTCTCGATTGTCGGCGTGCCCGGCGGCGTTTCGGCATCCTTCTCGGGCTGTGCCACGATCACATCGACGAGCGATTCAGGGCAGTTCCCCAGCCGGTTGACGCGACCGAGCCGCTGCACCATGCGCTCCCAGGCGACCAGATCGCAGACCATGTGCTCCGCATCGATATCGACGCCGACCTCGCCGGCCGAGGTGGCGACCAGGAACGCTGGGCCGGCGAGCTTCTCCGGCGGGTCCTTGTCCGAAAGCTTGTGCGCGAACCGGCGGAATACCAAGCTCTTGGCCAACCGCTCGCGCTCGCGCACCCGGCGTGCCCCGACGATGAGCTCCAGGTTTGCGCCCGGTTCGGCCGCGGCCTTTCCGAGTTTCTTCTCCAGCGCCTCGTAGACATTTTCCGCAACCTTGCGGCTGTTGCAGAACACGATCACCCGATGCCGTTCTCCGCCCATCTGCCACGCGCGGGCCGCCATCGTTTCGCCGAGGTCGCCGGCCGGCGTTTCCTCCAGCTTGATCCATTTCGGCGCGTTGACGCGCTTGCAGACGATCTCGTCCTCGTCCACGTCTTTGGGTTCGAGCCTGAACGTCGAACCGTTGGTCTGCCGGCCGGTCGCCGACAGAGCCATCGTCCGCATCTGCGGTATTCTGAAAGGGACCAACGCCGATTGCCCCGCGGCCCGCTCGGAATCCTTCTCGGTCTGCGCGGCGACTTGCTCGATCAACGCCTGGAACGGCGGCACCAGATGCGCCTCGTCGAGTACGATCAGAGCGTCGGCACCGAGCAAGGCCGCGTGAACGGGACGGCTGCGGCGGGAGACCCCATATCCGGAGAACAGCAGTCGGGACCCGATCATGTCCACCGTGCCAACGACGATCGCCGGCGCGGATGGATCGTCGAGCCAGGCGCGGTTGTCGGCGAACTGGCCGCGCAATGTGGAGATCGCCAGCTTACGGTCCGATCGAAGTCCAAGGCGCTCGCGCAACTCCACCATGATCGGCAGGGCATCGGTCTCGGTGCCATTGCCGAGGTTTCTTGCCAGCATCTCCGCTTCTTCTGTCGCCTGGTCGACCACGGCGCGGCGATCCACGACATAAATGAGACGGCGCGGCAGACGACCCTCGCGCAAATCGAGCGCGGCCAGCCAGATGGCCATCACGGACGTCTTTCCGAGGCCGGTCGGGATGTCGCAAGCGTGGGGAACGTCGCCGCCTGCGAATTCATGGAACAGGCGTTGCTGCCACCGGAACGGGGAATGGCCGGTCAGCGCGCAAAAGACTGAGGGGAAGTCGATCGTCATGGCCGCGCGAGACTCCCTGCGCGACAGGCCCGCCGCCACCCCCCTGCTTTGCCGGCGACACCCATTCCGCCTCTCCTCCCTCTAGTGTTGGTTGCATTTCAATAAGAATACAAGCGCCCCCGCGGGTTCGCCCCCCGCGGCGAATCGGATACAAATACTCCGTCCAGAAACTTGATGGTCTCACTTACACGATGGTATCAAAAACTACACGCGAAAAGCCGGCAGAGTCAAGGCCATCGCGGGCGCTCCCGTCAGCCTTGCGCTGGAGCGTGGAGCGCCGGCTTGCGTTCATAGAGGAACGCCTGTTCTGGATCGGGAAAGTCAACCGCACCGATCTCGTGCAGCGTTTCGGCGTGTCAATGAGCCAGGCCTCCGGGGACATCGCACGGTATCTTGCTCTCGACCCTCCCGGTCTTGTCTATGACAAGTCGGCGAAGCACTACGTCGCCGGCGAGGACTTCCGCCCCGTCTTGGCGGCGCCCGAAGCTGGACGTTTCCTTGGCGAGCTGCGCCTCGTCGATCTTGGAATATTGGCACTCGAAGACACTTCGCTGGGCGTGGTGCCATCGTTCGATGCGGCTCCCGTTCCCGAACGCCCCATCGATCATTTCGTGCTGCGCACCTTGCTCCACGCAATCCGCGAGAGACATGCGCTCGAAGCCAGTTACCAATCGATGAGCCGACCGCAGCCATTGCGACGTGTCATCGAGCCACATGCGCTCGCTTACGACGGCTTCCGATGGCACGTGCGCGCGTTCGACATCGATACCGGCGAGTTCCGCGACTTCGTGATCGGCCGTCTGTCGAAGTTGAAAGCGGATAAGCCATCCGGTTCCACGCCTGCAGACGACGTTGACTGGCGAACCTTCGTGGACCTCATCATTGCGCCACATCCCGAACTGACACCTGCCCAATCCCAAGCGATCAAACTTGACTACGGCATTCGCGGCGGCTCGACGTCGATTCGCGTGCGACGCGCTCTTCTGTTCTATGCCCTCAGGCGTCTCGGCCTCGATGTCGCGCCAAATGTCCGGCCCGCCAGCGAGCAGCATATCGTGCTTCTGAACCGCGCCGAGGTAGACGCAGCCATCGGCGCGCGCACCGAGACATAAGATACAAAGCCTATCGGGATTGGATGGCTCTGCAATCTATGAGGATTTGGAGAATACCGGCGATAGCCGTGCGGCTTTCCACCCAGTCGCGGCAATTGACGTAACGAAGACCGGATCCGCATACGACTTTAGCTGCGAGGCGAACCGCGCCATCCCGATCAGTGAATCTGCAATTGCAGGCGGGCTGCATATGGCAATGGCGATCGAGACCAGCACAGAGGCTTGTCGAGCGCACGGGCGGTTGCTGGAGAGCGTCAGGAGCGCGTGAGCGGCGTGCGTTCGATCACCAACGCGGTCAGGATACGACCGGCGGCCACGCGATAGCGGCCTGTGAGTTCGGCCGTCCCGCTCGCGCCGATGGCGGGAGCGGGCAACGCGATGCAAGCACGGAAGCGCCCACGCTCCGGATCCATCGTCACGCAGGCATCGGTGAAGTCCAACCATTGGGCGGTGGCGGAGAACCACGCCTTGAACACGCTCTCCTTGGCGCTGAACAAGAGCCGATCCCAATGCATCGCCGAGTGCCGTCGCGCGCGCAGCCACGTTCGCTCTTCCTGCAGGGCGACGCGTTCGAGAACGTCGTCTGGCAGCGCCTCGTCGGGCTCCGCATCAATTCCGACGGCAGCCAGCACGGACGCGCGCGCCACCGCCGCCGCGCAATAACCCTCGCAGTGCGTGATGCTGCCGACGATCCCGTGCGGCCATAGCGGCTCGCGATCCCGCCCGGACAGGATCGGCATGGGTGGAAGTCCGAGTTCCGCCAGAGCCCGCCGCGCGCAGGTGCGGCCCGCGGTGAATTCGCGGCGCCGGGTCTCTGCGACGCGACCGAGCGCGACCGCTTCCTCAGGCAGCAGGTAGGCGTGCGGATCTGCGCCCGCGCTTTCCGCCACGGTCACCGCGCCGGGCAGGATGGCTCGCATCATGACGCGATTTCTGGAGCACATCCGGTTTCCTTGAAACCGCATGTGCTCCAGGACCCTTGCATCGGTCGCATTCTGAAAAACCGGATTCCACTTGTCCTGAAGATGCTCTAGCCGGGCCCCCGCCGGGAGCGGTCCGCGGGCGTGCAGAACGGTTGCGCCAGGTAGGGGATCGGCACCAGGCCCCCCTCGCTGGTCTCGCCGTCATGGAAGCGCAGCACCGCGCCGAGGCCGGTATCGACCATGCCTCTGCGCTGCACCTTGAGGCCGCGCCTGCGGAGCGCCCGGACAATCTTGCGGTCGATCCGCGGATCGAGCCAGTTGCGGTCGAGCCGCGGCATCTGCCGCGCGTCGGGCGGAAAGGTGCCGAAGCGCGGGGCCTCGAGCGCCTCGCGCACGGGCAACCGATGATCGATCAAATTGACGATGAACTGGAATGCCGCTTCGGCGACCGAATTCGAAATTGCACCGAGCGAGAAAAGTGGCCGGCCGCCGCGCAAGGCGAGATGGATGGACAGCGGGCTCAGGCGTCGCCGGGCCAATCCGGCGCTGAAAGGCAGGCGGCCCGCCGTCGTCAGCGGCAATCCTTCGACGAAGATGCCGTCGCCCCAAGGCTCGGACTGCGCCGTGGTCGTGCCGCTGGCGATGTTTCCCTCGGCGTCCGTCGTTATGATGTGGAAGCTGTGCGTGCCGCCTGGCGGCGACGCGAGCGCGGGACTCTGCTTGATGACGCGGTCCCAGATCGTGGCGGTATATTCCGGTGTCAGGCGTGACTGCACGGCCGCCGGATCCTTCTCGACGACATCCTCGAAAAGAAACTGTTCTGACCAGACTTCCCGGGCGATGCGGATCATGCGTTCCAGAGCGCGGGCGTCCTGAGCATAATGCGGCCGCTCCGACGCGGCCGCGTGCTCGAGTGTCTTCAGCGCCAGCAGCGTCCACAGGCCGCCATAGCTGCGGCCCGAGCAACTGTGCAGTGTGACGCCGCGAAAGGTGGTCGTCCAAGGAACGCACCAGCGCTCGCGATAGGCGGCGAGATCGCGCTCGGTGAGGCGGCCGCCTTCCGCCCGCACGGTCGCGATGAATTGTCGGCCGAAACCGCCATGATAGACATAGCTTGATCCCCGCTCGGCAAAGCCGCGCAGCCACGCCGCCATACGGGGCAGCCGCAGCGTGTCTCCGGGCCGCATCGGCTTGCCATCCGGCAAATAGGTCCGGCGCCCATAGTCGGTGCGTCGCAGGATGCGCGCGCGGTGCGCGATGGTCGCCGCCATCAGGCGGCAGACCGGAAAGCCTTCTTCGGCCAGCGCGATCGCGGGTGCGAGCGCGGCCTCGAGAGACAGACGCCCATGGCTCCGGGCCAGCGCCGCGAGTCCGGCCGGGGCGCCGGGTACGAGGGCAGCCTTTCCCGCAGCCGGGTCTTGCGCAGTCCACAGCGCAGCGGAATCGAGCGGATCGTCGTGAGTTGCATCAAGATAGGAGATCAAGCCATCGCGGGCACGGTAGATCACGACGCCAAGCGATCCCGCCAGGCTGGTGGCGCCTTCCGACAAAACATTCTCGGCAGCCGTGGTGGCGACGAAGGCGTCGAATGCATTTCCGCCGGCTGCCAGTATGGCCTCGCCGATGTCGCGGGCCTGCGGATGATAGCAGACCACATGTCCACCGCGGCGTTGCGTAGGCGACTCGCCGGCCTGCGCGAAGCTCGGCGGCGTAAACGCCTTCGCGATGCGACCGGCTAACGAGGTCAGTTGCTCTGCGGTTGTCCGTAGCCATGCCATGGGATTGATGCGGAGCCGTCCGTTCAAGGGAACTCGCGTGGCCGGGCGAGCGCGTGCAGAGCGTGCGGACCGGCACCTCTCTTTGCACGTCCGACCTGTCGGCCTGAAGTCGGGCTCGATTCCGCACATGGACATCGTCGCGGAGCAAGGGGGACCGGTACTGCGCTCTCTGTCATATTTCTGTGCCCTGCTGGGGCTACGCTAACGTCCTGTTCAGTGCCGACAGCGGCACCGGAGCGGAGCGCTAGTAATTGCCGCCCGGGCCGAAATCCGGAGGTCGAGTGAAGACCACCGCCTCGATCGCGTCTCGCGACGCCGGTGGCAATGCATCCAGCGGCAACTCGGTTGTGCCTTTGGCGTGCGATGCCCGGGCAGCCGCGTCGCCGAAGTATTTGTCGAACAGCGGCGCAGGCGCCTCGATGGAAAAATTATTCGCGATCAGCGGCCCCGTCGTGAAGCCCGCGTCGCGAAATGCTTGCAGCACGGAAGGCGCATCCGCCAGCGCGTCGGGCTTCAAAACTACTTGGGCGGGTATGCTCGGCATTTGGGCACCTGCGGGAGCACTAAACTCTTTACATCCTATCCGTGCAGAGATACTATCGGTTAAGTTGTACCACGCGACCTCCTAGCTGTACCACGCGGTCTGATGCTGTGGAGTTTTGTCAGTGGCGCTTCCAGAACGCGTTTATGCGCATGCGTCCCCGCTCTCAGTAGGCGGGCAGTCGATGTTCGCGCAAGCCAGGATGGTACATCAGGACACCGTCGCGGCTTTTGCTTCGCATCCCGATGTCGCGCGCACGGCTGCGCTGCGCCTCACCGAGGCCGGCTTCGAGGTTCTTCAGGTCACGCCCCTGACCATCAATATTGCAGGCACGCCGGACCAATTCGAAAAGATGTTCCGCACGAAGCTCGTGGAGACGGAGGTGCCGCATCCGAACGGGCACAGCAGCACGTTCCTCGATTCTCCCGACACGCAGATGCTTGGCCTGATCTCCACCTTCGGCACGCAACTCGGCACGGTGATCGAGGGGGTCGCGCTTGAAGCGCCGCGCCGCTTCATGTCGGAGTCGGCGATCGCACCGTCAGTCGACTATTGGCATCTCGACGTGCCCGCCGATGTCGCGGCGGCTTGCAACGCCACGATGCTGCACCGGCTGCAGGTCACCGGACGCGGGGTGAAGGTCGCGATGGTGGATTCCGGATGGTACCGCCATGCGTATTTCACCGGCCAGGGCTCCAACGTCGCGCCCGTGGTCGTCGCTCCCGGAGCAAGCACACCTGAAGCCGACGAATCCGGTCACGGCACCGGGGAATCCGCCAACATCCTGGCGATCGCGCCCGACTGCGAATTGCTGCCGGTCAAGGCCAATTTTGTGAATACCATCGCCGCCTTCAACGCCGCCGTGGCATTGGCGCCGGACATCATCACCTGCAGTTGGGGCTCGCATGTGCCCTTCGCCTTGAGCGCGGCCGACGCCGCGCTCGCCGCCTCGGTGGCGGCTGCCGTCGCGGGCGGCATTACCGTGATCTTCTCCGCCGGCAATGGCCATGCCGGTTTCCCCGGCCAGCATCCCGACGTCATTTCCGCCGGCGGCGCATTCCTCGGTCCCGACGGACGGGTGATGGCGTCAAACTATGCCAGCGGATTCCAGAGCATCATCTATCCGGGCCGGCGCGTGCCGGACCTGTGCGGCCTCGTCGGCATGCGGCCAAAGGCGATCTATATCATGCTCCCGGTGCAGCCGGGCGACGCCATCGACAACGACAATTCCGGCAGCATCTTTCCCGACGGCGACCACACCACCGCGAACGACGGGTGGGCGGCATTCAGCGGCACCTCCGCCGCCGCGCCGCAGTTGGCAGGCGCAGCGGCGTTGATCAAGCAGGTCGCTCCTGCGGTAACTCCCAGCCAGGTGAAGACGGCGCTGACGGAAACCGCGCGCGATGTCACCCAAGGCTTCTGCAGCGGGGTACCGGATCTGCATGGCGGGCTGCCGGCCGGATTGGGGCCCGACGACGCGACCGGTTTCGGCCTGGTCGACGTCACCTCTGCGGCCGCCTACGCCTACTACACGGTATCGCTCGGCGGCTCGACGCCGTCGGCCGCGGCCGCGCCCCCGCCAGACGACTCCGCGACTACGCTGGCCGCCGCTGCCTATTATCAGGGCCTGAATGACGCCTTGGCGTTCGCCTATGCGAGTCCGGCGAACGCGGCCTATCTCGGGTCTGTCTCGCGCGGGGTCCCGTGATGCCGAGTTAGCCGCCCCGTCTGCGGATGAACCGGACTGACGGCTCATCCTTCGCTGGAGAGAAGCCATGGCAGAGAACCGACGCACCGATCCCGAATCGGAGCCGGCTGCGCGCAGCCGGGCACCCGAGACGACGTCCGCCGCCAAGGCCGACACGGACAAATCCGAGCCTGCCGCCAAGGCCGATACGACCAAATCCGAGCCTGCGAAGGCGAATGCCGACAAGGCCGGGGCTGGCGCGGCAGACACAGCGCAGCCAGACGACAAGAAAAACGGCGGTCCGGTCGAAACGCGGCCCAAGGGTGGTAACGGCAAGCCGGCGGTGCGCGGACTGGCCACCGAGATGCCGGTGAAGATCGATCCTCCCAAGGAGCTGGCCGAATATGTGGTCAGCGTCAACAACAAGACCGGGCTGGTGGTCAAGATCGAGGCGCTGACCGGGGCGGGCGAACGCAAGGAATTGTCGCAGGCTGAATACGCGCGCGTGGCCGCCCAGCTTTCCAGCGCGGCGCGACCGCTCGCCGCGGCGATGAGCGCGCAGGCAGCCGCGGCTGTTCCGCAGATGCTGAACGCACCGGCCTTCAACGCTCTCGCAGCCCGGGCAGCCGCGATGCCTCCGGCGCTCGCCCAGTTCGCCCGCGGCGGGGCCGCGCCTGAAGCGATAGCGGGCGGTGCGCCGGTCGCCGCCTCGGTGACCATCGCGGCGCAGGTCGCGGCCCAGATGGCCGCGGATACGACCGCCGTGACGCAAGCCTATTTCCAAGGCGTCATCGACTATTTGAACGCGTTGGCAACGGTGCGGTGATTGTCGTTGTCGACGACCGACCGAGTGGGAATGCAATCGTAGATCTGGACAGCTCTAAACAGGAAAGGTGAACACCAATGGATCCACAATCTCTGGCGACTGCTGCTTATTATCAAGGCGTGATGGACATCGCGTCCGCGCTCGGCCAAACGGGCGCCTATAGCGACGCCGCGCCTTATGCCGATCCCTATGGCGGCTATTCCGACCCGGCCGGCGGCTACGCGGACGCCTATGGCGGCTATGCGGATGCAACCGGGGGCTATTCGGATCTTGCCGGCGGCTATGCGGACCCCTACGGCGGCTATGCGGATGCAACCGGCGGCTACTCCGATCCTGCCGGCGGCTATGCCGATCCTTATGGCGGCTATGCCGATCCCTATGGCGGTTACTCCGATCCGGCCGGCGGCTACTTCGACGCCGCGGGCGGCTACACGGATCCCATGGGGAACTACGCCGATCCGGCGACTGTCGCCGCCTATATGGGCGCGCTGAGCGCGTCGCTGAGCGGATCGCCGTACTGAGCAATCGCCTGCTTGCGACACAGGGGCGGGAGCTTCGCCCGGCCCCGATCTTCGGTGCCGGTGCGCGCGGCAGCGGCGTGCGCGAGCGTTCGTGTAGAGGTCACTAGCGGTGATGTTACAGGAGGCCGGACGGGAGGCAGCATCGGTCGGCGTGCGGCGTGAGTGGCCGCGGGACACTGATCCCGCGGCGCGCTGGATCCGCAGACCGCAGCACGGCGAGGCCGGCATCCGCTTGCTGTGCTTTCCTCATGCCGGCGGCGGGGCCTCGGCCTTCGCCGCATGGCAGTCGGCCTTCGCCCTGTGCCAGGCGCAGTTTTCGCCCGCCATCGACATTCTTCCGGTGCAGTATCCCGGACGCGAGAACCGTTGGGGCGAGCCGCTCTGCGGCGACTTGGCGGAGCTCGTCGAGGCGCTCGCGCATGATCTCGCCAGCGTGTGGGGCCAACCCTGCGCGTTTTTCGGTCACAGCTTCGGCGCGCTCGTCGCCTTCGAACTTGCCCGCGCGCTCCTGCCCAATGGCCAGCAGCCGCTGCTGCTGTTTCTGTCAGGCGCGCGCGCCCCGTATCTGCCGCCGCGGCCGCCCATCCACGCGCTGCCGGACGCCGCGTTCGTCGAGAAGCTCCGTGAATTCGACGGAATGCCGGACGCCCTGCTGCACAACGCCGAACTCATGCAGTTGGCGCTGCCGATCATCCGGTCGGATTTCCGCGCCTTTGAGACCTACCGTTTCGCAGCCGGCACGCCGCTGCCGGTGCCGGTCTCGGTGTTCGGCGGCCTGCAGGACCTTACCGTGCCGGTGTCCGATCTGCTCGCGTGGTCGTCGCTCACGAGCAACGCGTTCCGCAGCCGGTTCTTCCGCGGCGATCATTTCTTCCTCTACCGGGAGGTCAAGGCGATTGCGGCCCACGTCGCGACGGATCTCGCGGCGTGCGGCGCGCTCCACGACCGCATGACCAACAAGGATGCGCGCCATGCAGAGTAAGTTGGCCGCGCGGTTGAAGGATCTCGATCCCGCCGACAAGAGGGCGCTGCTCGCCAAGCTCGTGAACCTGCGCAACAGCAAGGGCAAGACCGCGCCGCTGTCCTACGCCCAGCAGCGGCTGTGGTTCCTCGAGCAGATGGTCGAAGGCAATCCTTTTTACAACGAAACGAGCGCCATCCGCCTGCTGTTTCCGGTGGACGCCGCCGTTCTACAGCGCAGCCTGAACGAGATCGTGCGCCGGCACGAGGCGCTACGCACCTCGTTCGAGGCGCCGGAGGGTGAGCCGGTGCAGCGCGTCCATCAGGCGCTGCATCTCGACTTGCCGGTCATCGATCTGTCACATGCGCCTCCCGCGGAACGCGAGCGCGCGGCGCTTGAGCAAGCGAGCGAGCAAGCCCGCCGCCCCTTCGACCTCGCGAGCGGGCCGCTGCTGCGCGTCATGCTGCTCAAGCTCGACGTCCACGACCAGATCTTCGTGCTCACGATGCACCACATCGTGTGCGACGGCTGGTCCATGAAAGTATTCTTCGACGAACTGGCGGTGCTGTACGACGCCATGCTGCACAACCATCCGTCGCCGCTGCGGGAATTGCCGATCCAATACACCGACTTCAGCACGTGGCAGCGCGGATGGCTCAGCGGGCCGCTGCTCGAGGAGCAGATCGCCTTCTGGCGCGAACGTCTGGCCGGCCTGCGCACCTTGGATCTGCCGAGCGATTATCCGCGCCCGGCGATCCCGTCTTTCACCGGCGGGCGGCAGCCGGTGAAAATCTCCGGGGCGACGTATCGAGCGGTTCTGGCGCTGTGCGAGCAGGAAAGCGTCACGCCTTTCATGGCGCTGCTGGCCGTCTTCCAGGTGCTGCTCAGCCGCTGCACGGGTCAAGACGACATCGCGGTCGGCTGTCCGATCGCCAATCGCAATCGTCCGGAGATCGAAAATCTCATCGGCTTCTTCGTGAATACCCTGGTGCTGCGCACCGACCTCACGGGAAATCCCACGTTTCGCGAGACGCTCCAGCGGGTGCGGGAAGTCGCGCTCTCAGCTTACGCGCACCAGGATCTGCCGTTCGAGAAGCTGGTCGAGGAGTTGCAGCCGACCCGCGATCCGAGCCGCAACCCGCTGTTCCAGGTGACATTCCAGATGCTGGACGGTTCCGCCACGGCGGCGCCCGTCGAGCAGCGTCTGCTGCGCAGCGTCGAGGTCGATCTGCCCACGTCGAAATTCGATCTGCGCTGCGATCTCTGGGTGGCTGATGGAGGCCTGGACGGCCATATCGAATACAGCGCCGATCTGTTCGAGCCCGAGACGATTGCCAGACTTGTCGAGTGGTTCGAGACTCTCGTCACCGCGATGGCGACCTCGGCCGAACAACGCATCGCCGACGTCGAGCTCCTCTCGCCGCGCGAGGAACACAAGGTCTTGGTGGCCTGGAACGACACCGCTCAGGATTTTCCCTGGCGCGGCTGCGTTCACGAACGGTTCGCCGCCGTGGCGCGAGCGCATCCCGAGAAACTTGCCGTCACCGAGGGTAACGAGGCACGCACCTATCGCGAGCTCAACCGCGACGCCAATCGTCTGGCCGCCGAATTGATCCGCCGCGGCATTCGCCCCGGCTGCCTGGTCCCGGTGGTGCTCGATCGCTCGATCGACCTGGTGGTGGCGGCTCTCGCGGTGCTCAAGGCCGGGGCTGCCTACATCCCACTCGATCCGTCCTATCCGAGCGAGCGGCTGACAATGATGATGCGGCACGCGGTGGCGCCGCTCGCGCTCACCTGCATGCGCTATCGCGACCAGTTGCCGGCCTTCATCCCGCGCCTTTGCGTCGAGGCCGATGCGGCGGCATGGGCGGACGCCAATGCGGACGATCCGACGGTCCATACCGACGGCCGCAGCCTCGCCTACGTGATCTTCACGTCCGGATCGACCGGGCAGCCGCGCGGCGTCGAGGTCATGCACGCGAGCCTGTGCAACCTGGTGGACTGGCACCAGCAGGCTTACGCGGTGTCCGCCGCCGACCGCGCCAGCCTCTATGCCAGCCCCGGCTTTGACGCGTCGGTGTGGGAGATGTGGCCCTATCTGACGGCCGGGGCCAGTCTGCACGTCACCGATCCGAGCGTGCGGGCCGAGCCGGACGCACTCGCCCGCTGGATGGCGCAGCAACGGATCTCGATCAGCTTCCTGCCCACGCCGGTGGCTGAAAACTTCGTCGAAACCGAAACGCTGCCGCCTTTGCGTGTGTTGCTGACGGGCGGCGACAAGCTGCGGCGCGCGCCGTCGCGCGCTTTGCCGTTCCGTTTCGTCAACCATTATGGTCCGACCGAGACCACGGTGGTCGCGACCTGCTGGGACGTGCCGGCGAGCGGAACGCCGGCGCGGAAGGTTCCGGCGATCGGCCGGCCGATCGCCAATACCCGCGCCTATGTGCTTGACCGCCGCGGCCGGCCGGTGCCGCCGGGCGTGAAGGGCGAACTCTATCTCGGCGGCAGTGCCCTCGCACGTGGCTACCTGGACGCCGCCGAGCTGACGCGAGAACGGTTCATTGCCGATCCGTTCGCGCCCGGCTCCCCGGGGCGGCTCTATCGCACGGGCGATCTGGTCCGCTGGCGGCGCGACGGCAACCTCGAATTCCACGGCCGGGTCGACGCGCAGATCAAGCTGCGCGGCTACCGCATCGAACCGGGCGAAATCGAAATGCTGCTCGACCAGCATCCCACCGTTGGCAAGAGCCTGGTCGCCATCCACGAGGATGCGGAGGGGGAGCGGAGCATCGTCGCCTATGTGACGCCGCGGCGCGATGCGCCGCCGGATGCGGCAGACAACGCGGCGTCTGACGGGCGCGTCGAGGAATGGCGGCGGGTTTACGACGAGCTGTACGGCGTCGAGGGCCGCGACGGCGGTGGCGGCGGCGATGGGGCGCGGGCGGCGGACTTCGACATCGTGGGTTGGAACAGCAGCTACACGGGGGTGGCGCTGCCGGCGGCGGAGATGCGCGAGCAGGTCGAGGCGACGGTGGCGCGGATCGCGGGGCTGGGCGGTCGGCGGGTGCTGGAGATCGGGTGCGGGACCGGGCTTTTGCTGCTGCGGCTCGCCGGC
>JAXDOD010000080.1:0-69101 GCA_034669045.1 Alphaproteobacteria bacterium | reverse complement strand
ACCGCCTGGCGCCCAATGCAATGGAGCCGCGCGTCGCCATCGGCGAATATGACACCGGCACGCAGAATTTCACGCTCTGGAACACGTCGCAGAATCCGCACGTGGCGCGCCTCGTCATCGCAGCCTTCGTCGGCATGGCGCCCGAGCACAAGCTGCGCGTGATCGCGCCCGACGTCGGCGGTGGCTTCGGCTCGAAGATTTTCATCTATCCGGAGGAGGTGGTGGCGCTGTGGGCGTCGCGGCGCGTCAACCGGCCGGTGAAATGGCTCTGCGACCGCAGCGAGGCGTTCCTCGCCGACGCGCATGGGCGCGACCACGTCACCCATGCGGAGCTGGCGTTCGACGCGAATGGCAAGATGCTGGCGCTGCGCGCCAAGACCATCGCCAATCTCGGCGCCTACATGTCGACCTTCTCGTCGTCGGTGCCGACCTATCTCTATGCGACGCTGCTGTCGGGCCAGTACGGGATCCCGGCGATCTATTGCGAGGTCGACGCCGTCTATACCAACACGGTTCCGGTGGACGCCTATCGCGGCGCCGGCCGGCCGGAGGCGACCTTCGTGGTCGAGCGGCTGGTCGAGGTCGCCGCGCGCGAGCTTGGCGTCGATCCGGCGGAGCTGCGGCGCAAGAACTTCATCACGAGCTTCCCGCACCAGACGCCGGTGATCATGAACTACGATGCCGGCGACTATCACGGCTCGCTCAAGAAGGCGTTGGAGCTCGCCGACCTCAAGGGCTTCGGCAGGCGCAAGCGCGAGAGCGCGCGCCACGGCAAGCTGCGCGGCGTCGGCTTCTCGGCGTATATCGAGGCCTGCGGCATCGCGCCCTCCCAGGCGGTGGGCTCGCTCGGGGCCGGGGTCGGGCTCTGGGAGTCCGCCGAAGTGCGTGTCAATCCAACGGGTTCGGTCGAAATCCTCACCGGTTGTCACCAGCACGGCCAGGGCCACGAGACGACCTTTGCTCAAGTGGCTTCTGAACGGCTGGGCATCCCGATCGAGAGCGTGAGCGTCGTGCACGGCGATACCGACAAGGTACAGTTCGGCATGGGCACCTACGGCTCGCGTTCGGGCGCGGTCGGCATGTCCGCGCTGGTCAAGGCGCTCGACAAGGTCGAGGCCAAGGCCAAGAAGGTGGCGGCCTTCATGCTGGAAGCGGCCGAGGGCGACATCGAGTTCAAGGACGGCAGGTTCGCCGTCGCCGGCACCGACAGGTCGGCGGCCTGGGCCGACGTGTCGCTCAACGCCTATATCGCGCACAAGTTCACCGGCGCGGAGCTGGAGCCGGGACTCAAGGAAGGCGCGTTCTACGACCCGACCAATTTCACCTTCCCGGCCGGCTGCCACATCTGCGAGGTGGAGGTCGATCCGGAGACCGGCGAGACCGAGGTCGTCGCCTGGACCGCGGTCGACGATTTCGGCATCGTGGTCAATCCCATGATTGTGGAGGGCCAGGTGCACGGCGGCGTCGCCCAGGGGATCGGCCAGGCGCTGCTCGAAGGCGCGGTCTACGACCAGGACGGCCAGCTCGTCACCGGCTCGTTCATGGACTACGCCATGCCGCGGGCCGAGGACTTTCCGCCGTTCAAGGTCGATACGACCGTCACCCGGTGTCCGGGCAACCCGCTCGGCATCAAGGGCTGCGGCGAGGCGGGCGCGATCGCGGCGCCGGCCGCGGTCATCAACGCGCTCACCGACGCGATCGGGACCGAGAACCTGGCCATGCCGGCGACCTCGCAAACGGTGTGGTCGGCCTTGCAGAAGATGAAGATGCGACAGGCGGCATAGTTCGAAGCCTCATCCGGGGGAGCCGCCGCAGCGGAGCGAAGGCGGGCGTCTCGAAGGCGGCGATGGAGCGAAGTCAGAGCAAGTTGGAGAGAACGAAGATGTACGAATTCAAATATCACCGCCCGACCACGGTGCGGCAGGCGGCGGGGCTGCTGGCGCGCCAGGAGGAAGCAAAGCTCCTGGCCGGCGGCCACACGTTGATCCCCACGATGAAGCTGCGCCTCGCCGGCCCCAAGCACATCATCGACATGTCGAAGATCGAGGGCCTTTCCGGCATCGAGATGAAGGGCCGTTCGCTCGTGATCGGCGCGCTCACGCCGCATGCCGAAGTCGCGACCTCGGCCGTCGTGAAGGAGAACATCCCCGCGCTCGCCGATCTCGCCGGCAGGATCGGCGATCCCGCCGTGCGCCATCGCGGCACCATCGGCGGCTCGGTCGCCAACAACGATCCCAACGCCGACTATCCGGCCGGCGTGCTCGGCCTCGGCGCCACCATCATCACCAACAAGCGCCGCATCCTGGCGGATGATTTCTTCAAGGGCATGTTCACGACCGCGCTCGAAGACGACGAGATCATCGTGCGGCTGCAGTTCCCGAAGCCGAACAAGGCGGCCTATGTCAAGTTCCCCAATCCGGCCTCGCGCTTCGCGCTGGTCGGCGTGTTCGCGTCGAAGCGCGGCTCCGACATCCGGATCGCGGTCACCGGCGCCGGCGCCGGCGGCGTGTTTCGCGTCGCCGCGTTCGAGGAGGCGCTCAAGCGGCGCTTCGGGCCTAAGTCGCTCGAGGGCATGACCATCCCGACCGACGGCATCGGCAGCGACATCCACGGCAGCGCCGAATATCGCGCGCATCTCGTCGGCGTGCTGGCGCGGCGCGCGGTCGCGGCGGCGGTGGCGTAGGCAGTTCCTATGGGTCCCGGACGCGGTGCAGGGCGGAGCGCTTGCGGAGCGGTGCACCGCAGAGCCGGGACCGTCAAGAACACCGAATGTGGAACGGTCCCGGGTCTGCAGCGCATCACGTCGTGCTGCCCTGCGCCCGGGACACCGGCGAGGTCTGACCGGGCAAGGCCGGCGCCGACGAGTAAGTTGCAGCCATGAAAAAACCGGCAACGCATCCGCCTCCTGCCTCCATCGACGCGACGCTCGAACTGTTGAGCGCGGCCGACTACCTCGCCGACCGCTCGCTCGCCACCGTGCTGTTCCTGGCGCTCAAGATGGGGCGGCCGCTGTTCCTCGAAGGCGAGGCCGGCGTCGGCAAGACCGAGATCGCCAAGGTGCTGTCGCAGACGCTCGGCCGCCGCCTGATCCGGCTGCAGTGCTACGAGGGGCTCGACGTGGCGGCCGCGGTCTACGAATGGAACTACGCTGCGCAGATGATCGCGATCCGCGTCGCCGAGGCGCAGGGCGAGGGCGACCGCGGGCGGCTCGAGCACGACGTGTTCTCCGAGCGGTTCCTGATCAAGCGGCCGCTGCTGCAGGCGCTCGAGCCCGACACTTCAGGCGCTCCTGTTCTTCTCATCGACGAGCTCGACCGTGCCGACGAGGCGTTCGAGGCGTTCCTGCTGGAGGTGCTCGCCGACTTCCAGGTGACGATCCCGGAACTCGGCACCGTGAAAGCCGCGCAGCCACCGATCGTGGTCATCACGTCGAACCGCACGCGCGAGATCCACGACGCGCTCAAGCGCCGCTGCCTCTATCACTGGGTCGGCTATCCCAACGCCGAGCGCGAGCTCAAGATCGTGCGCGCCAAGGTGCCCGGCATCGGCAAGGTCTTGTCGGAGCAGGTGGTGCAGTTCGTGCAGGCGCTGCGCAGCGAGGACCTGTTCAAGTCGCCGGGCGTCGCCGAGACGCTCGACTGGGCCGGCGCACTGACCGAGCTCGACGTGGTGGCGCTCGATCCCGCCACGGTCTCCGACACGCTCGGGGTGCTGCTCAAGTATCAGGACGACATCGCGCGCATCGAGGGCAGCAAGGCGAAGGACATGCTCGACCAGGTGCGCGCGGCGTCGAGGGCGGCGGAGTAGAGTTATTCCGCCGCGTCGAGGGCGACGGTCAGACGATGGCCGAGTGCGGCGAGAGCGCGTTCGATTGCCTCAAGCGGCGGATAATTGGCGAGGTCGGTCAATCGGCGGACTTCTGCGACCGGAACACGCAGCCGTTTCGCCAACTCCTTGTGCGAGACTTGCTCGCGCCGCATCGCGGTGTAGAGAGCAACTTGCGCGGCCGAGACAGCACTGGGGGAGACCCAATACTCGCCCGACTTGATCTTCGAGGGTTCGGGGATATCACGTTCTTCGTCAACCAAGACGGCCAGGATGGTTTCCAGGCAATCGGCCGCCTCCGTCAATGCCTCGGCGACCGTCTCGCCTTCGGTGGCTCCGAAGGGAAGGTCGGGAAAGGTCACGACATAGCCGCCGTCTTTTTTGTCGGGCTCCAAGCGGCAGCGGAAAGCAATGGAGGACATGATATTTCTCACAGGCCGCGGAGGTCTTGAGGCCTAATCCCCAGATTGCGACACATGCTCGACAATGTTCCCTTTTTCAACTCTTTTCGCGAGTCAGGCAGCACCGTGAAGCACGTACCAAGCCAGATCGTTCCATGACTGCCTTTCCCGCGCCGGGGGTCAAATCTGAACTGAATCCCGCGCTGTTTTGCAAATTCCCTCACACAGTCAATGAATTCGTTGCCACGCATCGGCACCCTGCCGGTCCAGGATAGGGTACACTACGCGAAACCCGTGTTCCAGATGATGGCAATTGTGACAGCTTCCCAAGGCCGCCTCGCCGAAAACATCCTCTATTTCGCGCGCGCGCTGCGGGCGGCGGGCCTGCCGGTCGGGCCGGGCGCGGTGCTCGACGCGCTCGCCGCCGTGCGGGCGGCCGGCGTCGGCACGCGCGAGGATTTCTACTGGACGCTGCACGCGGTATTCGTGAAGCGGCACGAGCATTCCCTCATCTTCGATCAGGCGTTCCGGATTTTCTTTCGCAAGCGCGCCTATCTCGACAAGCTCATGGCGTCGCTGCTGCCGCAGGCGCCGCCGCGCGAGCAGGAGGTGCGCAAGCCCGGCGCGCAGCGCGTCGAGGAGGCGCTGTTCGCAGGGTTGCGCGCGCTCGAACGCGATGCCCGCGGGCATGAGGTCGACGCGCGGCTGACCGTGTCCGACCGCGAGGTGCTCCAGCGCAAGGACTTTGCGCAGATGAGCGCCGCCGAGATCGCCGCCGCGCGCGAGGCGATCAAGCGCCTCGTGCTGCCGCTCGATGAGGTGCGCTCGCGGCGTTTGGCGCCCCATCGGCATGGGCATCGCATCGACATGCGCCGCACGCTGCGCGCGAGCATGAAGGCCGGCGGAGCGGTGATCGACCTGAAATATCTCGGGCCGCGCACGAAGGCGCCGCCGATCGTCGCGCTCGTCGATATCTCCGGCTCCATGAGCCAGTACACGCGGCTGTTCCTGCATTTCCTCCACGCCGTGACCGACGCGCGCAAACGCGTGCACACCTTCCTGTTCGGCACCCGGCTGACCAATGTCACGCGCGCGCTCAAGCAGAAGGACCCGGACGAGGCGCTCGACGCCGTCACGGCCAGCGTCGCCGACTGGTCGGGCGGCACCCGCATCGCGTCCTCGCTGCATGCCTTCAACAAGCTGTGGGCGCGCCGCGTGCTCACGCAGGGCGCGATCGTGCTCCTAATCACCGACGGGCTCGAGCGCGACGGCGGCGAGCGGCTCGAATTCGAGATCGACCGGCTGCACCGCTCCTGCCGGCGGCTGATCTGGCTCAACCCGCTGCTGCGCTTCTCCGGCTTCGAGGCCAAGGCCAAGGGCATCCGGGCGATGCTGCCGCATGTCGACGAACTGCGGCCGATCCACAATCTCGCCTCCATGGGCGACCTGGTGCGGGCGCTGTCGGCCCAGGGCGGGCGGACCCGCCCAGCGAAGGCGTGGCTGAAGCAGGTGGCATGACCTATATTCCGGCGGGGATCACGGATTGAGGCGGGAGGCACGGATGCTCGCACGCGACGAAGACATCCTCAAAGCGGCGGAAGACTGGCGCAAGGCCGGGCGCGGGGTCGCGCTCGCGACCGTGGTCGAGACCTGGGGCTCGGCGCCGCGGCCGACCGGTTCGAACCTCGTGATCGACGACCAGGGCAATTTCCTCGGCTCGGTCTCGGGCGGCTGCGTCGAGGGCGCGGTGGTGACCGAGGCGCTCGACGTGATTGCGAGCGGCAAGCCGAAGACGCTGGAATTCGGCGTCGCCGACGAGACCGCGTGGAAGGTCGGGCTGTCCTGCGGCGGGACGATCCGGGTGTATGTGGAGAAGGTGGAGTAGCGTGGTGAGCCAAATCTTCGTGCCGCATGCTCGCTGCACCTCCCCCCTTGCGGGGGAGGTCGACGCGCGAAGCGCGGCGGGAGGGGGGTAATCGATGCCTCACCGGATGGTGTCATCCAAGTTGCGCGCGACTTCCCGCGCGCTTCGCAGCGACATGACCGAGGCTGAAAAGCGTATTTGGAGGCATCTACGCGCACATCGATTGCTGGGCGCCTCCTTTCGACGTCAGTTTCCAATCGGTCCCTATGTCGCGGACTTTGCATGCTTGCAAGCGAAGTTGATTGTCGAGATCGATGGCGGTCAACACGCCGCCACCGAAGCTGATCGGGATGCGACGCGTGATACATGGCTGCGCACGCAGGGATTTATCATTTTGCGATTCTGGAACAATGATGTGCATTCAAATCTTCGCGGCGTGCTTGAACGTATCGCGGAGGCTTTGAGCCTGCAGCCACCCCCCTCCCTATCCCTCCCCCGCAAGGGGGGAGGGGACCGACCGAGTTTGCCGGACCGCCAACGATGAAACTCGACATCCTCGCCGCCCTCAACGCCGAACGTGCCGCGCGGCGCGCGGTGGTCGTCGTCACCGAGCAGGACAGCGGCGCGCAGCGGCTGGTGAAGGCTGCCGACGTCGCGCGCGATCCGCTCCAGGACCTGATCGAAAGGCACATCCGCAGCGGCAAGAGCGGCATGGAGGAGACGCCGCAGGGCAAGGTCTTCCTCACCGTGCACGTGCCGCCGCCGCGGCTGGTCATCACCGGCGCCGTGCATATCAGCCAGGCGCTGGCGCCGGTGGCGAAGCTCCTGGGCTACGACGTCACCATCGTCGATCCGCGCACGGCCTTCGCCACCAGCGAGCGTTTCCCCGACGTGCAGGTGATCGCCGAGTGGCCGGACCAGGCGCTGCCGCCGCTTCGCATCGACCGCTATACGGCCTTCGTCGCGCTCACGCATGATCCGAAGATCGATGATCCCGCGCTCACCCACGCGCTCGCGCGCGACTGCTTCTACATCGGCGCGCTCGGCTCCAAGAAAACGCATGCGCGCCGCATCGAGCGCCTCAAGGCGCAGGGTGTTTCCGACGACGCGCTGGCGCGCATCCATTCGCCGATCGGGCTCGACATTTCCGCGGTGTCGCCGCCGGAGATCGCGGTCGCGATCATGGGCGAGATCACGGCGCGGCTGCGTGCGGGCGCCAAGAAACCGCGCGAGCAGGCGCGGGAGCCCGCATCATGAAATTCGGTCCCGTGCCGGTGGGCGAGGCGGAAGGCGGCATCGCCGTCCATTCGATCCGCCAGGGCTCGCTGGTGCTCAAGAAGGGCACCGTGGTCGGCAAGGCTGAAATGAGCGCGCTGACGCTGGCGGGAATCGCCGAGATCGTGGTCGCGCGGCTCGAGCCCGGCGACGTGTCGGAGGATCAGGCGGCGGCCGCCATCGCCGCTGCCGTCGCGGGCGAGGGCGTGCGGGTCGATCGCGCCTTCACCGGCCGCGCCAATCTGTTCGCCGAGAGCGCCGGCGTCCTCGTCGTCGACAAGGAGGCGATCGACTGCCTCAACCTGATCGACGAGGCGATCACCTTCGCGACGCTGCCGGCCTACAAGCCGGTGGTCGCCGGCGAGATGACCGCGACCGTGAAGATCATTCCGTTTGCGGTCGCCGGCGCCGTGCGCGACGCGGCGCTCGCGGTCGCGCGCAGCAAGGCGCCGCTGGTGCGCGTCGCTCCCTACCGCATCCGCAAGATCGGCGTGGTCTCGACGCTCCTGCCGGGGCTCGCCCCGAAGGTCATCGACAAGACCCTGAAGGTCACCACCGAACGGCTGGCGCCGACCGGCGCCTCCATCGTCGCGGAGCGGCGCGTTGCCCACGACCAGGCCGCGCTCGCGAAAGCCCTGGAAGAGGTGCTGCGCGAGGGCGCCGAGCTGGTCATCGTGTTCGGCGCCTCCGCGATCGCCGACCGGCGCGACGTGATCCCGGCCGCTGTCGAGGCGATCGGCGGGCGCATCGAGCATTTCGGCATGCCGGTCGATCCCGGCAACCTGCTGCTGCTTGCGGATGCGCGCGGGCGCCCGGTGCTCGGCGCGCCGGGCTGCGCGCGCTCGCCGAAGGAGAACGGCTTCGACTGGGTGCTCATGCGCTTGCTCGCCGGCCTTGAAGTGCCGCGGCAGGCCATTACCGGGCTCGGCGTCGGCGGCCTCTTGATGGAGATCGTCACCCGGCCGCAGCCGCGCGACGAGCCGGTGGTCGCTCCCCGGCGCATCGCCGCGGTGCTGCTCGCGGCCGGCCGGTCGACGCGCATGGGCGGCCCGAACAAGCTGCTGGCCGAGATCGGCGGCCGGCCGCTGGTGCGCATCGCCGCCGAGGAGGCGCTCGGTTCACGCGCGCGGCCCGTCATCGTGGTCACCGGCCACGAGCGCGAGCGTATCGAGGCGGCGCTCGCAGGCCTGCCGGTGCGGCTCGTGCACAATGCGGATTTCGCGAGCGGGCTCGGCAGCTCGGTGCGCGCCGGCATCGCCGCCGTGCCGGCGGACGCCGACGGCGTCGTCGTCTGTCTCGGCGACATGCCGCAGGTCAATGCGCCGTTGATCGACCGGCTGATCGCCGCCTTCGATCCCGAGCGCGGCGCGCTGGCGGTCATGCCCACCACCGAGGGCAGGCGCGGCAATCCGGTGCTGTGGTCGCGACGGTTCTTCCCGGAGCTGATGGCGATCGAAGGCGACGTCGGCGCCCGCCATCTCATCACCCGCTACGGCGAGGCGGTGGTCGAGGTGCCGGTATCCGGCAAGGGCGCGCTGATCGACGTCGATACGCCGGAGGCGCTGACCGGGGTCAGGGCGGAGATCGAGGCGGCCAAGGCGCCGGCGAAGTAACGACCTTGCTGCGTGGCCGCCCGTCTCCGAAAGCGCATAGGCGCTAACTTGCGCCGTGTCCCGGGCGCAGCGCAGCACGCCCCCACCCTTCCCTCCCCCGCAAGCGGGGGAGGGTGGGGATGGGGGTGATGCGCTGCAGACCCGGGACCGTTCCAATCTCGGCCTGTGGCGGTCCCGGATCAGCGGTGCACCGCTGCGCAAGTGCTACGCGCTGCACCGCGTCCGGGACACGTGCGGCGCAAGTCCGCGCCTATGCGCTTGCGCGGGCATGAGCGGAAGATCGGTGCAAGACTGCTTGAATTCAGGCCGCCGGTGGACGTCAGCGCCGGCAGTATTGGATCGTGCAGACGTTCAGGATGCTGCCGCGTTCGCACCGGCGCAGCGCGACGTATTTGGCGCGCTCCGCGCTGGGACCGTGCCCGACCCCGGCCGCGCCCACTCCGACTGCGCGACAGACCCAGGCCGATGCCTCGGACGGGCCAAGCAAGGCCGCCGCGATCGCCAGCGTCGCCAGAACTGCTCTCATATCGCTCTCCTGTTGCGGCCCCGCGACGGCAGCATAGCGCGTTTTTCCCTCGAAATGCCAATGGTCGGCCCGCCGGGCAGGGTGGCCCCGCGGCCGCCTGGAACCCGTTCACCAAGTCGCAACGCTTCCTCGCTAGCGTGAGCCCGTTCCTCGGGGGAGGGGCTCTTATGACGACATTCAGACCGACCATGGCGCTTGCGCTCCTGGCAGGCGGCATCCTGCTTGCCGGCATCGCGACGACGCATGCCGCAGGCGCGCTCGCGATCGGGCCGTGCGGCGCCTACGGCTTCGCCTACGATTTCACCAAGGAGCAGGCCGCGCGCACGGCCGCGCTCGACAAGTGCACGGGCGACTGCAAGGTCGTGACCGCCATGAACCGCAACTGCGCCGCGCTCGCGATCGACGGCCGCAACGCCTGCGGCGCCTTCGGTTTCGCCGCCGCCGCGCGGCTCGGGCCGGCCCAGAATACGGCGCTGCGGCAATGCTACCGCCACGGCGGCAAGGACTGCGTGATCCGCGCCTTCGTCTGCGACGGCAAGGGCTGAGAGGCAGGCCGCCGCCTGGCCACGCGAATTGCTGGTGACATGGACGCGCCGCCGGTTGACGCGCGCCGGTGACGATGTTGGGATCGCCCGCTCATTCAACAACGGGCGGCCATGGTTACCGACACGCGACTGCGCGACAAGTTGCGCAAGATCGAGGCGCTGTTCGCGGGCGCCGGCACCCTGGGCGAGCGCGATGCCGCCGAGGCCGCGCTCGGGCGCATCCGCGCCCGGCTCGCCGAGGAGGGTCGCCGCGAGAGCCCGACCGAGATGCAATTCTCCATCGCCGACCCGTGGGCGCGGCTGCTGTTCATGGCGCTCTGCCGTCGCTATGGCCTCGCTCCCTACCGCCATCATCGGCAACGCCGCACGACCGTGATGGTGCGGCTGCCGAGGAGCTTCATGGAAACGGTGCTCTGGCCCGAGTTCAGGCAGCTCGAGGCGGAGCTGCGCTCCTACCTGCAGGAGGTGACCGAACGGCTGATCCGCGACGAGGTCTTTTCCGACACCAGCGACGCACCGGAAGTGCCGCAGGCGCTTCCGGCGCGGTGAGGAGGCTTGATCGCTGGCGCGCGGAGTCACACCGGTGCGGCAACGGCGATCTGCTCCTCCCCTTTTAGGCACAGGTGCCAACCGTTCCAATCCCGGTGTGTGGCGGTCCGGCTCTGCGGTGCACCGCTGCGCAAGTGCTGCGCGCTGCACCGCGTCCGGGACACGTGCGGCTCAAGCGCGTAGCCCGGATGAGCGAAGCGATATCCGGGAGCCATCACTGCCCGTTCAATGACCTCTCCGCGCCGCTTGCGAACGGGGCTTGATCCTGCAATAATGACTGACCAGTCAGTCAGATTTTTCCAAGGACCCCATGGCGACCAGCGCGACCAGAAAAGTGGCCCGGCCGGCGCCGACACCGCGCAAGCGCGCAGCTTCGCAGCAGCCGCGCCCGCGGCCGCGTGCGGAACGCCAGGCGCAGCGGCGCGAGGCGATCCTGACGGCCGCGCTCGACGAGTTTTCCGCGAGCGGCTTTGCGGCGGCGCGGCTCGACGACGTCGCCCGGCGCGCCGGCATCGCCAAGGGTACGATCTATCTGTACTTCCGCGACAAGGAGAGCCTGTTTCAGGAACTGGTGCGCACCATGCTGAGCCCCGTCGTCGGCGCGCTCGAAGCCGCGCCCATGGCCGGCATGCCGGCGCGCGTCGTGGCGGAGGCCATCGCGGAAATCTTCGTGCGCGAGATCTTCGGCACGCGCCGCAAGGACGTGATCCGGCTGATCATCTCCGAGGGGCCGCGCTTCCCGAAACTCGCCGAGTTTTACTACCACGAGGTGATCGAGCGCGTGACGCCCATCATGCGCGCGCTGATGACGGGCGCCGCCGCCCGCGGCGAGTTGCCCAATGACGCGCTGGCGCGCTTCCCGCAGCTCCTGATCGCGCCCGCCATGGTCGCGCTGGTCTGGAACGGCCTGTTCGACCGTTTCGCTCCGCTCGACGTGCGCGAGCTCCTGCGCGCCCATATCGACATCCTGTTCGGCGAAAGGAACGCGTCATGACCGGCCGCCGCATCGCCGCCGCCGCTGTTGCAGCCATGGCGCTCGCCGCGGCCTTGGCGCTGGCGGGCTGCAACGAGGGCAAGCCGCCGGCATACCAGGGCTGGGTCGAGGCCGACCTGATCTTCGTCGGCCCCGACGAGGCCGGCCGCATCGAGATGCTGGCGGTGCGCGAGGGCGAGCAGGTCACGCAGCGCGCGCCGCTGTTCAACCTGGATGCCGACCTGCAGCTTGCCGATCTGCAGGTGCAGGAAGCCGCGGTCAAGAACGCGCAGGCGGCCTACGACCGCGCCATCACCCTGCTGAGGTCGAACGCCGGCACGCAGAAGGCCGTCGAGGACGCCGAAGCCGCCCTGCGGACCGCGCAGGCGCGGCTCAACTCCGCGCAGACGCGGCTCGCGCGCCGCAAGATGTTCAGCCCGGTCGAGGGCTCGGTCGAGCAGATCTATTTCCGCGCCGGCGAAATGGTGCCGGCGAACCGGCCGGTGGTGGCGCTGCTGCCGCCGGGCAATTTCAAGGTCCGATTCTACGTGAGCGAGGCCAAGCTGCCGCAGCTCAAGATCGGCGCCGTGGTGAATATCCACTGCGACGGCTGCGCCGGCGATCTCACCGCAAAGATCAGTTTCATCGCGCGCAGCGCCGAGTTCACGCCGCCGGTGATCTACAGCCGCGAGGAGCGCACCAAGCTGGTCTTCATGATCGAGGCGCGGCCCGAACAGCCCGAGCGCCTGCGCGTGGGGCAGCCGGTGAGCGTGACGCTGGCGGGCGAAGGAGCGGCGCGGTGACGACGGCGCCCGACATCGCGATCGACGTGCACGGCCTGACCAAGCGCTTCGGCGGCCGCCCGGTCGTGCGCAATCTCTCGATGCAGGTCCGGCGCGGCACGATCTACGGCTTCCTCGGCCCCAACGGCTCGGGCAAGACCACGACCATCCGCATGCTGACCGGGCTGCTGACACCCGACGAGGGCGAGGGCACCTGTCTCGGCTACGACATCCGCACGCAGGCGGGCGAGATCAAGCGCCACGTCGGCTACATGACGCAGCGCTTCAGCCTCTACCAGGACCTGTCGGTGCGCGAGAACCTAGAATTCGTCGCGCGGCTCTACGGGCTGCCGCATCCGGTCCAGGCGGCGCGCGAGATGGTGGAACGGCTGGGGCTTTCCGGGCGCGAGGCGCAGCTCGCGGGCGAGCTTTCGGGCGGCTGGAAGCAGCGGCTCGCGCTCGGCGCCTGCACGCTGCCGAACCCGCAGCTCCTGCTGCTCGACGAACCCACGGCCGGCGTCGATCCCAAGGCGCGGCGCGACTTCTGGAACGAGATCCACGCGCTCGCCGCCAAAGGTCTCACCGTCCTGGTCTCGACCCACTACATGGACGAGGCCGAGCGCTGTCACGAGATCGCCTATATCGCCTATGGCGTGCTGCTCGTGCATGGCACGGTGTCTGAGGTGGTCGCGCAATCGCACCTCACCACCTATGAGGTCAGCGCGTCCAACGGCGAAAACCTCCTGCAGCTTGCGGGCGAACTGGAAAAGCTCCCGGGCGTCGACATGGTCGTGCCGTTCGGCACCAGCTTGCACGTTTCGGGCCGCGACGAGGCCGTGCTGGACGCGGCCATTGCGCCCTATCGCGCGCGGCCGGGGCTGGTCTGGACGCGCTCGCGACCCTCGCTCGAGGACGTCTTCATCGACCTCCTGGCCAGGGCGCAGGACAATTTCCAATGACCGTGTCCGCGCGATCCGATTCCGGCGGCTTCCGGCGCAGAACCTGGGCGATGCTGGTGAAGGAGTTCATCCAGCTCAAGCGCGACCGCGTCTCGTTCGCGATGATCATCATGATCCCGCTGATGCAGCTCATCCTGTTCGGCTACGCCATCAACACCAATCCGCGCAACCTGCCGACCGCGGTGCTGCTGCAGGAGCAGAGCGATCTCGGCCGCTCGATCCTGCGCGCGCTCGAGAACACCCGGTATTTCAAGATCACGCATGTGGCGACCGACGAAGCGGAGTTCGACCGGCTGCTCGCCACCGGCGCGGTGCTGTTCGCGGTCGAGATCCCGGTCAATTTCGAGCGCGCGGTGCGGCGCGGCGATCGGCCGGCGCTGCTGGTCGCGGCCGACGCCACCGATCCGGTCGCCTCGGGGTCGGCGATCTCGGCGCTGAGCCAGGTGGTGGCGACCGCGCTGACGCACGACCGCTCGATTCCCGACGGCGGCACGCTGCCGTTCGAGGTCCGCACCCATGCCCGCTACAATCCGACCGGCGACAGCTCGCTCAACATCGTGCCGGGTCTGGTCGGCACCATCCTGACCATGACCATGCTGATCTTCACGGCGCTCTCGGTGACGCGCGAGATCGAGCGCGGCACGATGGAGAGCCTGCTCTCGATGCCGATCACGCCGATCGAGATCATGCTCGGCAAGATCGTTCCCTACATCATGGTCGGCTTCGTGCAGGCGAGCCTGATCATCGGACTCGGCATCGGCCTGTTCGGCGTGCCGCTGCTCGGCAGTCTTCTGCTGCTGGCCTTGCTGAGCACGCTGTTCATCACCACCAATCTTTCGGTCGGCTACACGTTCTCGACGCTGGCGCAGAACCAGCTCCAGGCGATGCAGATGTCCATGATGTTCTTCCTGCCCAACATCATGCTCTCCGGCTTCATGTTCCCATTCGCCGGCATGCCGTCGTGGGCGCAGTGGATCGGCGAATTCCTCCCGCTCACCCACTATCTGCGCATCGTGCGCTCGATCATGCTCAAGGGCGCGACGCTGGCCGACCTGCACTACGACACGCTCGCCATGGCCGGCCTGATGCTGATCGCGATGAGCATCGCGGTGACGCGCTTCCGGCGAACGTTGGATTGAATTCTACTGCCGCGTCAGCATCCCGATGCGCCCATAGGCGCCGCTCCGCTGGTCGGAATCGCGCACGTAGCCGATGCCCGCGGACCATTCGAGCGGTCCCGTCCGCAACGAGGTCACGTGCATCCCGATCCGGAATTGGCGGTAGGTCTCGTCGCCGGCTGCCAGAAATTCCGGACCGACCCAGGCGAGGTCGAGGAAACGGGTGCCGAGCGCGACCCGGCTCCAGACACTGGTGCCGATGCTCGACGCCGATACCGAGGCCGCGGCCATCAGCCAGTGTTGCGGCTGGAACCAGAGGTCGGCGCCGACACGCACTCCGTAATGGGTTCCGCGCAGCCGGTTGCCGGGGTCTTCGGGAACGAAACGATGCTCCTGTACATCCAGCCCGGCGGCGACAAGCAATTCGAACTGATCGCCCTTGAAGCGCCAGCCCGGCATCGCCGCCGCAATCGTCTGACTGGCCGTGATCCCGGCGGTGCCGGAACGATAGCGATAACGGCCGGCGCCAAGCAGGAGCTTGAGGGAGAACCCCTCGCGGCCGAGTCCCTCCGGCGACCACAGCATTCCGCCGTGTGCGAAGCCCCCGCCGCGCCAGAGATCGAAGCCGCCGAACATGAGGAAGCGGTCGTCGTACCATTGGTCGTCCGCGCTCTCGGCGAGCGCGCAGCTCACGCCACAAAGCATTCCGACCGCCGCAACCAACGCAGCGCGTACGCCACCGACGACATTCACCGGACGCCCCCGGGAAGAAGCACTTGGCGAGGACCGAACGACTGTCCTATAGAAACGGGCAGTTCGCGCAACCGCAAGTGGAAGCTCTATTTTTCGCCGGAATTCCTGCGCATTGTGTCTGGGCGGGCACAGGCGATTTGCCCGCGAGCAGCAACGGTGATGCCATGACGTCTATCTTCGACCGCGCCGCACGGCTGTCGGCATCGCTGCTGTCGGCGTGGCTGCTGGCGGTGACGCTGCTCACGGCGGGCGCGTCCGCCGAACCCACGTTTTCGTTCACGGCGACGCCGGGAAAACTGCCGAAGACGGTGGTGCCGATCCATTACGCGCTCGACCTCAAACCCGATCTCGAGACGCTCGCGCTGATCGGATCGGAGACGATCGACATCGAGGTGCTGGAGGCGACCGACCGTCTGGTGCTCAACGCGGTGAGCATCGCCATCACATCGGCCTCGATCGAGGGCATCGGGCCGGCGAGCGACATCACGGTGGATGCGCCGGCGCAGACCGTGGTGCTGACGTTCCCGGGCAAGGCCGCCGCCGGACGTCACAAGCTCCAGATCGCCTTTTCCGCGCAGATCAACCGGTTCGGACGCGGCCTCTTCATGGTGGATTATCCCACCGCGGAAGGCCGCAAGCGGATGATCTCCAGCCATCTCGAACCGGCGGATGCGCGTCGCATCTTTCCGTCCTGGGACGAACCGGCGTTCAAGGCCAGCTTCGATCTGGCGGTCACAGTCCCGGAGAATTTCCTCGCCGTCTCCAACATGCCGGTCGCGCGCGAGGCCGGGGTCGGCGGCGGCCTCAAGCGCGTATGGTTCGCGCGCACGCCGAAAATGTCGAGCTACCTGTTCGTGCTCGCCGCCGGCGAACTCGAACGGCTCAGCGGCGAGGCGGAAGGCGTGAGCATCGGCGTCGTCGCCACGCGCGGCAAGAGCGGCAACGGCCGCTATGCGCTCGAGCAGGCGAGCAACCTGCTGAAATACTTCAACGACTATTTCGGCGTGAAATATCCGCTGCCCAAGCTCGACCTGATCGCGGTTCCGGGCGGCTTCGGCGGCGCCATGGAGAACTGGGGCGGCATCACCTTCTTCGAGAGCCGGCTGCTGTTCGATTCCGCCACCAGCTCGCTCGATGCGCAGCGCGGCATCTTCATCATCCTCGCGCACGAGATGGCGCATCAGTGGTTCGGCAACCTGGTGACCACCGCCTGGTGGGACAACCTCTGGCTCAACGAGGGCTTCGCGAGCTGGATGCAGCTCAAGGCGGCCGAGCACCTGCATCCGGAATGGGAGAGCTGGCTCAACAGCAGCGGAGCTAAGCAGGCGGCGATGGCCGAGGATTCGCGCCGCACCAGCCATCCGGTCCAGCAGCCGGTCGCCAACGAGACCGAGGCCATGGCGGTGTTCGACATCATCACCTACAGCAAGGGGCAGGCGCTGATCCGCATGGCGGAGAGCTATCTGGGCGCCGACGTTTTCCGCGCCGGCATCCGGCTCTACATGCAGCGGCATGCCTATTCCAGCGCGACCACCGCCGATCTCTGGGGCGCGCTCGAGACAGCCTCCGGCAAGCCGGTGGCCTCGGTCGCGGCCGCCTACACCGAGCAGGCCGGCGTGCCGCTCGTCGTCGCGGAGGCGACCTGCGCCGGCGAGGAGCAGCGCATCACCTTGCGGCAGGAGCGGTTTTCCGTCCGTGATCCGGATGCGGCGCGGCAGCGCTGGCGGGTCCCGGTCGTGCTCGGTCCCTTGCGGGCCGCGCAGCCCGCCGAGATCGTGCTGCTGGACGGACAGGCGGAGATCGCGGCCGGGCGCTGCGGCGAGCCGGTCAAGCTCAACCTCGGCGACGTCGGCTATTACCGGGTGCGCTATGACGCGGCCAGCGCGGCCGCGCTCGCTCGCGCGATCGGCACCATGGCGCCGGCGGACCGCATCAACCTGCTCGCGGATTCCTGGGCGCTGGTCGAATCCGCACAGGGCGCGCCGCAAGCGTTCTTCGAACTCGTCGATCATATCGCGCACGACGACAACCGCGCGATCTGGGAGCAGGTGCTGCGCACCTTCGCCCGCATCAACCATCTCGAGCGCGGCCGGCCGGGCAGGGCGCCGTTCCGGGCCTATGCGCGCGCGAAGCTCGGTCCGGTGTTCGCGGGGCTGGGCTGGCAGGCTTCCGCCGGCGAGGCAAGCAGCCGCACGCTATTGCGCGCGCGGCTCCTCCGCGCGCTCGGCGATTTCGGCGACGAGGCTGTTCTCGCCGAAGCGAAGCGGCGGTTCACCGCCTTCCTGCGCGATCCGCCCTCGCTCACGCCCGATCTGCGCGAGGCGGTCACCCATCTTGCCGGCCGCACCGCGGACCGCGCGACCTATGACATGCTGCTCGCGCTCGGCCGCAAGACCACCAATACCGACGAGCGCATGCGCTACTATTCCGCGCTCGCCAGCGCCCGCGATCCGGCGCTTGCCCGCGACACCCTCGCGATCGCGCTCACCGACGAGCTGCCGACCAGCATGATCCCTGCGCTCATTGGCTGGGTGGCGGGCGCGCACCGGGAGCTGGCCTGGGACTTCGTGCGTGAAAATTTCGCCGCGCTCACGGCGAAGCAGAGTCCGTCATACCGCAACACCGTCGCGTCGGGCCTCCTCGGCGGGTTCGCCGACCCGGCGCGCGCCGCTGAACTCGCGAATTTCGCCCCCGCGCACGAAACCTCCGGCAGCCGGATCACGGCGGCGCGCGCGCAGGAGCGGATCCTGGCGGACGCGGATTTCATCGAACGCGGGTTGCCGGCGGTTGACGACTGGATCGCGCGGCGCAACGGCCGGTAATCGCACCGTGCCGGCATTGGTGAAGTTCGCCGCGAGGCGGTATAAGACCGGCAGTCGCCGCATCCGGGAACCCCAGGACCAGCATGTCCGCATTGTCGCCTGACGCGCGCGCGCGGCGGATCTCGATCGGCTTCATCAACTGGGCGCATGCGCTCGATCACTACGTGATGCTGATCCTGGCGACGGTCGTGATCGAGCTCGCCGTGGTCTATCAGTGGACCTATGCGGAACTGATCGCGCTCGGCACGCCCGCCTTCGTCGCCTTCGGCGTGTTCTCGCTGCCGGCCGGCTGGCTCGGCGACCACTGGAGCCGGCGCAACATGATGGCGCTGTTCTATTTCGGCTGCGGCCTAGCGCTCGCGGCGGCGGCGCTGGCGCCCGATCTGGTCATGCTTGCGGTCGCGCTCACGGCGCTCGGGATGTTCGCGGCGATCTACCACCCGGTCGGGACCGCGATGCTGCTGGAGCAGGCGACCTCGCGCGGGCGCTCGCTCGCGTTCAACGGCGTGTGCGGCAATCTCGGCGTCGCGCTCGCCGCCGGCATCACGGCCGCGCTGGTCCATGCGCTCGGGTGGCGCGGTGCGTTCTACGTTCCGGCGATCGTGTGCCTCGCGACCGGCGTGCTCTATCTTGTGTTCGTCGTCGACGATAGGCGCGCCGCCGCGAAACGCGGCTCCGCGGCGGACGTGACGCTCGCGCCCCGGCTCGCCGCGGCGATCTTTGCCGTTTTCATCCTGATCGCGCTTTCGGCCGGCCTCGTGTTCCACATCGCGACGGTATCGCTGCCGAAGATCGTGGACGAGCGGCTCGGGCTCGACGTGTCGCTGATTGCGGTCGGCGGCATCGCGACGCTCATTTTCATGTGCGGAGCGGTGGCGCAGCTCGCGATCGGGCGGCTGGTCGAGCGCGTCCCGCTGCATCTGCTGTTTGCGACCGTCGCGGTACTGCAATTCGCGGGCCTGGTCTGGGTGGTCTATGCGCGGGGGCCGATGCTGGTGCTCGCGCTGTCGGTCGCGGTCGCGGCCTGCTACGCGCAGGTGACCGTCAACGATCTGGTGATCGCACGCTATACCGCGGACGCCTGGCGCGGACGCGTCTTTGCGGTGCGCTACTTCCTCACCTTCCTGGTGTCCGGCGCGGCGGTGTCGATCATCGCGGTGCTCTATGGGCGCGGCGGCTTCGACCTCGTGCTCGGCGCCACCGCGGTCATCGCGTTCGGCTTCGTGATCGGGACCGCGGCGATCGCGGTTCTGGTCAACGGCGTGGAGAAGCAATTGTCGCGCGCGGCGCAGCCGGCGGAGTGAATACGCGTAGCCCGGATGAGCGAAGCGAATCCGGGGCCGCCCTCCCGGTATTCATCCCGCATTTCGCTTCGCTCATGCGGGCTACATGCTGCCGCGTGGGCACGGCGCTACGCGCCTTTGCCCACCCTACGCTCGCTGCGCTGCCATGGTCGCGGTAAACTTAATTCGCGGTAACGATCGCACGTGGTCATTTTTCCGCCTTGCTTGCCCATTACTCGCCGCGCTCCTTCGGGGCGCCTTGTGTCCTGGCTTTCAAACCTGGCTGGCGCGGTGCGCTCTGCGTGTCCGTGTTCCGCGAAACGAAGGATCGAGCTGTAGCTCATGGAGAGCGCCGGGGAAACCCGGAGGCACGGGTTCGAATCCTGTCGGTTCGCGAACGCGAGGATAGCTCAGAGGGAGAGCACATGATTGTTAATCATGCTGTCGCGGGTTCGATACCCGCTCCACGCTCCGGTGCAGCCTGCAAAGCTGACACCATCAGCCTGCCACGCTGATAGCCCAATGAAGGGGACCGGACGCGTGCTTCAGTCGCGGTCCGGTCGTCGCGCCGAAAGGCTCCTCGCTCGCATCTCGACACCGTGAGACCTGCTCCGCGCCGCGGCGGATACCGCTTGCGCTGACGTCAGGCAATCCGTTCGGCCGCCGTGCTCGCGCACGGCGAACGGACGCGTGCGCCTCCCGTCAGCGCAGGCTGAAACCGCGGCCCGCCGGTGTCCCGGGAGGCGCGCGTCCGGCTCCCAGTTCTCGCAAATGCAATCAGGCATCCGGCGCCGCCGGAGGGCCAACGAAGGAGATGTGCCATGGAACGGCACCTGTTCACGCTGCGCGTAACGGTGAAGGACGGCGAGCGCGCCTTCCTCATGCGCAACGGCCGCTACGAGCGCGTGCTCGAGCCCGGCCGCCACACGCTGTTCGACCCGATGCGGCAGCTCGGCGTCGAGCCGCACCAGGTCGTGCGCGCCGAATTCCCGGCGGATCGCTTCGCCGTGCTCAAGGCGGCGCGGCCCGATCTCGCGCTGGCGCTGTTCCTGCCGGTCGAGACGCGGGCCGACGAGGTCGCCATCGTGAGCCTCGACGGCCGGCCGACGCATCTGCTGGCGCCGTGGCAGACGCGCGTGTTCTGGACGGTCGCGACCAAGGTCGAGGTCGAACGCATCGACATCGCCAACGACCCGAAGGTCTCGCCGCGCCATCTCGCGATGGTCGCGCGCGAGCGCAACACGCTGGTCGCCGAGCACGTGGTGGAGAACCACGAGGCGGGCCTGCTGACGGTCGAGGGCCGGCTGGTCGAGCGGCTGGCGCCGGGTCGGCACGCGTTCTGGACGGCGGGCCGCAAGATCGAGGTCAAGCGCCTCGACCTGCGTCCGCAGGCGCTGGAGATCACGGCGCAGGAGATGCTGACCAAGGACCGCATCGCCCTGCGCGTGACGCTCACGGCGTTCCGCCGCATCGCGGACCCGGAGCGCGCGGCCGTGACGGTCGCGAACGTGGACGAGTGGCTCTACCGGCTGGTGCAGTTCGCGATCCGCGACGCGGTCGCTTCGCGCACGCTGGACGAGGTGCTCTCGGCCAAGAACGCGCTCGACGCGGAGCTTCGCGCCTTCGTGCGCGAGCGCGTCGCGGAGACCGGCATCGAGGTGACGGAGCTCGGCGTGAAGGACGTCATCCTTCCCGGCGAGATCCGCGAGCTCGTGAACAAGGTGGTGGAGGCGGAGCGTACCGCCAAGGCCAACCTGATCCGCCGCCAGGAGGAGACGGCGGCCACGCGTTCGCTCCTCAACACCGCGAAGCTGATGGAGGACAACCCTCTGCTGCTTCGGCTCAAGGAGTTCGAGTCGCTCGAGCGTCTGGTGGAGAAGGTCGGCCGCATCGACCTCCACGCCGGCGAGGGCGCGGGCCTCGACGCGCTGCTCAACAAGCTCGTGCGCCTGAAGGCGCCCGAGACGGCGTGATGCGGGCCACACGACGGAGGAGGGCCGCCAGCGATGGCGGCCCTTCATTCTCGGGCAAGGTCCGTCGTGTCAGGCTTTCGATCGCCTGACTGCGGATCGCCTCACTGCGGATCGCCTGTCTTGCGGTTGTCACATGGGCCGCTTATATGGGTGATAAGGCGATGTCGAGCCGCGAGGCTCCATGGCCGTGACGACCACGATCAGCGGGTGACGCCGGATGTACGCGCACCTTCTCATTCGTGGTCGTTAGCTTTTTCAGGGCACCGCAAACCGACCACCGCGATCGAGACGCCTGCCTCCGATGGCTGCCGGCTGTCCTGCACCCCTCATGAAAAGCCGAAGGCCCGGGCTTGCGCCCGGGCCTTCGTTCTTTGCGTGAGCGCGGTTGGATCAGAAGTCCATCCCGCCACCGCCCGGCATCTGGGGCATGGACTGAGAGTTCTTCTTCGGCACCTCGGCGACCATGGCTTCGGTGGTGATCAGCAGGCCGGCGACCGAAGCCGCGCCCTGCAGAGCCTGACGGACCACCTTGGTCGGGTCGATGATGCCCTTCGACAGCATGTTGACGTATTCGGCATGCTGGGCGTCGAAGCCGTACGCGTACTGATCCTTCTCCAGGATCTTGCCGACGATGACCGAACCGTCTTCACCGGCATTGAGCGCGATCTGCCGTGCCGGAGCCTGCGTCGCCTTGCGCACGATCTCGACGCCGGTCTTCTGGTCGTCGTTCGCGGTGCGCACCTTGAGGGCCGCGCCGGCGCGCAACAGCGCGACGCCACCACCCGGCAGGATGCCCTCTTCAACGGCAGCGCGGGTGGCGTGCATGGCGTCATCCACGCGATCCTTGCGCTCCTTCACCTCGATCTCGGTCGCGCCGCCGACGCGGATCACCGCGACGCCGCCCGCGAGCTTGGCAAGACGCTCCTGCAGCTTCTCGCGGTCGTAGTCCGAGGTGGTCTCCTCGATCTGCGCCTTGATCTGCGCAATGCGCGCCTCGATGTCGGACTTCTTGCCGGCGCCGTTGACGATCGTGGTGTTCTCCTTGTCGATCGTCACCTTCTTGGCGCGGCCGAGCATGGCGAGCGTCACGTTGTCGAGCTTGATCCCGAGATCTTCCGAGATCGCCTGGCCGCCGGTCAGGACCGCGATGTCCTGCAGCATGGCCTTGCGGCGGTCGCCGAAGCCCGGCGCCTTGACGGCGGCGACTTTCAGGCCGCCGCGCAGCTTGTTGACCACCAGCGTGGCGAGCGCCTCGCCTTCGACGTCCTCGGCGACGATGAGCAGCGGCTTGCCGCTCTGCACCACCGCTTCGAGCAGCGGGAGCAGTTCCTGCAGGCCGGACAGCTTCTTCTCGTTGATGAGGATGTAGGGGTCGTCCATCTCCACGCGCATCTTGTCGGCGTTGGTGATGAAGTAGGGCGAGATGTAGCCGCGGTCGAACTGCATGCCTTCGACCACGTCGAGCTCGGTCTCGAGGCTCTTGGCCTCTTCGACCGTGATCACGCCTTCGTTGCCGACCTTTTCCATCGCCTTGGCGAGGTAGTCGCCGATCTCCTTGTCGCCGTTCGCCGAGATGGTGCCGACCTGGGCGATCTCCGCGTTGGAGGTGACCTTCTTGGAGTTCTTCTGCAGGTCGGCGACGATGGCCTCGACCGCAAGGTCGATGCCGCGCTTGAGGTCCATCGGGTTCATGCCCGCGGCCACGGCCTTGGCGCCTTCCTTGACGATGGCGGCGGCCAGCACGGTCGCGGTGGTGGTGCCGTCACCGGCGATGTCGGAGGTCTTGGAGGCGACCTCGCGCACCATCTGGGCGCCCATGTTCTCGAACTTGTCTTCGAGTTCGATCTCCTTGGCGACGGTGACGCCGTCCTTGGTGATGCGGGGAGCGCCGAAGCTCTTGTCGAGGACGACGTTGCGGCCCTTGGGGCCGAGCGTCACCTTCACCGCATTGTTGAGAATGTCGACGCCGCGCAGCATCCTGTCGCGCGCATCGACTGAGAATTTGACTTCCTTGGCAGCCATGTTTTCCAACTCCGTTTGATGTCGACCCTCATCCCGGGGAGCGGGCGAAGCCCGCGTCGCCAAGGATGAGGCCCATGAATTTGTCGCCCAGTCCTTCGAGACGGCCGCTGCGCGGCCTGCTCAGGACGAGGATTGAAGCCGTGGTCAGGCGGCCTTCTTCTTGGCGGCGGCGGGCTCGTCGAGCACGCCCATGATGTCGGACTCCTTCATGATCAGGAGCTCCTGGCCGTCGATCTTGACCTCGGTGCCCGACCATTTGCCGAACAGCACGCGGTCTCCGACCTTCACGTCGATCGGGATGAGCTTGCCGGCCTCGTCACGACCGCCAGGGCCGACGGCGATGATCTCGCCCTGCGACGGCTTTTCCTGCGCGGTATCCGGGATAATGATGCCACCAGCGGACTTTGCTTCGGCATCGATGCGCTTGACGACGACACGGTCGTGAAGCGGGCGAAATTTCATGGAATCCTCCTTGGATTGTGAAACTGACAGGGCTTGAGGAAAACGCCTGCCGGGGGTTGCTCCCGGCAACACGTCTGGCCGCGACATAGTCGGGCCAGATTTACCCCGCAAGAGGGGTGAGGCAAACATTTAGCACTCTATTTGTCTGAGTGCTAGCAAAATCACGAAATGATTGAAGTTATTCTGGAATCGGCTCGCAAGCTTGGCAAGCCGGGCCGTTGCCAGAGCTGTCAGCAGTCCCGGGCTGATGCTGCTAGTGCTTTGATTTTAAACAGTTTATTCAACTTTCAGGCTTGCAATGGGAACCTAGGTTCCAACACACTGTTGTCCGACGGAATGGAGGACATCATGGCTTCAAAAGACTTCCGCCGCCAGCTTGAGGGTTACGGGCTCACCACTGCGCATATCCTTTACCGGCTGCCCGATCATCCTTCCCTGCTGCAGACCTATGTCTGGCAGGACTACGACCTCTGCCCCAAATTCCCCACCCTCAATCGCTTTCTCTCCTTTTGGCTGGAGAAGCTGGAAGGACCGCTGCACTCGGTGACGGTCGCCCATGCTCGGCTGATCAAGCCGGCGGAGATCCGGGCCGTCGACGGGATGTTCAAGCTGCACTGAGCGCGCTGCGCTCAGCCAAGGTGCACCAAGCGCGCTGCGCTCAGCTCAGCACGCCCACGATCGCGCCCAGGAGGCAGGTCGTGAGAGTGCCCGACACGATCGATTTCCAGCCGAGCGAGATCACGTCGGCGCGCCGCTCCGGCGCCATGGTGGCAAGTCCGCCGATCATGATCCCGAGCGAGCCGAAATTGGCGAAGCCGCAGAGCGCGTAGAGCATGATCAGGCGCGAGCGCGGGTCGAGCGCGTCGGGCGGAAGCTTGGCGAATTCCACATAGGCGATCAGCTCGTTGAGCACGGTCTTGACGCCCATGAGGGCGCCCGCCCGCACCGCCTGGTCCCACGGCAGCCCCATCAGCCAGCATACCGGCGCCATCAGGACGCCGAGCATGCGCTCGAGCGAGACCGGCGCCCCGGCGATGGTCGGCAAGAGTCCGAGGATCGCGTTGGAAAGATGCACCAGCGCCACCAGCACGACCAGCATCGCGCAGATGTTGAGGAGCAGCTCGAGCCCCGCAGCAGTGCCTTTGACGATCGCGTCCATGATGCTCGAGGCGACCGGATCCGGGTCGACCAGGACGCCGGCGGTCTGCCGGTCTGCGGTCTCGGGCACCATGATCAGGCTGATCAGGATCGCGGCCGGCGCGCCCAGCACCGAGGCGATCACGAGGTGCGCCGGCGCATCGGCGATCAGAGGACCGAGCATCGCCGCATAGAGCACCAGCACCGAACCGGCGATGCCGGCCATGCCGCCGGTCATCACGATGAACAGCTCGCTGCGCGTGAGGCGGGCGAGATAGGGCCGGATGAACAGCGGCGCCTCGACCATGCCGAGGAAGATGTTCGCCGCAGTCGAAAGACCCACCGCGCCTCCGACGCCGAGCGTGCGCTCCAGCAGCCATGCGAAGCCGCGCACCACGGGGGGCAGCACGTGCCAATAGAACAGCAGCGTGGTGAGCACGCTCATCACCAGGATTACCGGCAAGGCCTGCAGCGCCAGGATGAAATCCGCGCCGGGCGCCTTGATGTCGTAGGGCAGGGGGCCGCCGCCCAGGTAGCCGAACACGAACGAGGTGCCGGCCCTGGTGGCGGCCGCGATCGCGCCGATGACGTCGTTGATGGCACCGAAGGCACGCGCGACCTGCGGCACCTTGAGGAAGAGGAGCGCGATCAGGACGGTGGCGGCGAGCCCGACCACCGCCTGCTTCCACGACACGGCGCGGCGGTTTTCACTGAGGGCGAAGGCGAAGGCCAGGAAGGCGGCGATGCCCAGCGCGGATTGGAGTTGCTGCATGTGCCCCGCCTGATTCTCGGGGGGATTGTACACGGGTTGTTCGTGCCGGGCGCATGCCAGCGGCGCACGCGAAATCCGCAACTAAGGTTTTTGCGGTTTTCAGCTCGTAGCTCGTAGCTCGTAGGGCGCAATAGCGAAGCGCATTGCGCCATTTTCCTTGGTACTTCTGGCGATCGGTCGCCCGGATGGGCTTGCATGCGGCGCAATACGCTTCGCTATTGCGCCCTACACCACCACTACATCACGACAAGCTTTACCGCGCCGCCGCCATCGCCGCACGCGGAATCCGTGACTACGGTTTTTGCGGTTTTCAGTGCATCGCGCCAGAGCGCGCCGGCTTCCGCGATGATGGCGAAAAGCTAACCCGCCCTACGAACGGCATCAGGTTCGCCATCACGGTCATGAACAGCACGTTGGTGTCGAGCGGCAGGTTCGCCATGTAGACCACGGCGCGCCCGACGTCGTCGGCGCTCATGCGCGGCTCGACCATCGCGCGCCCGTCCGGCTGCAGCACGCCCTGGCCCTGCACCATGCGCTCGGTCAGTGGTGTTGCCGCATTGCCGATATCGATCTGGCCGCAGACGATGTCCTTGCCGCGGCAGTCGAGCGCGGTCTGCTTGGTCAGCCCGGTCACCGCGTGCTTGGTCGCCGTATAGGCGGCGGCGCCGGGGCGCGGCGTGTGGGCGGAGATCGAGCCGTTGTTGATGATGCGGCCGCCGCGCGGGTCCTGCGCCTTCATCATGCGGATCGCCTCCTGGGTGCACAGGAACATGCCGGTCAGGTTGATGTCGACGACCTTCCTCCAGGTCTCGTAGGGCAGGTCCTCGATCGGCATCGCGGGCGCGCCGATGCCGGCATTGTTGAACAGGACATCGAGGCGGCCGAACGCCTCCTTGGTCTTGGCGAACGCCGCCTTCACGGCGGCGGGATCGCTCACGTCGGTCGGCACGACCAGGCTCGGGCCGTCGCCGGTCCGGGCTTCGGCCGCGGTCTCTTCGAGCTTGTCGGCGCGACGGCCGGCGAGGGTGACGGCGTAGCCTTCGCGCATCAAGGCGAGCGCGACCGCCTTGCCGATGCCGGTGCCGGCGCCGGTGACCAGAGCGACTTTCAGCGGTGCGGCCATCGTGCCCTCCTCGTCGGCGCGCATTATCGTCGTTGCCAGCGCAGGTCCGCAATGCACTAATAGGTGCGAAATACAGCCCCGCGGCGGCGCGCCGCGGACCTTAAAGGGCGCACGACCAGCCGTGAAAGGACAAGCGCAATGAAGCGGCGTGATGTGCTGGCGCTCGGCCTGGCGGCTCTTTCGGCGCGGACGCTCGGGGCCCGCCCGGCGCTCGCCCAGGCCGCCTATCCGGACCGACCGATCCGGCTGGTGATCCCGTTCACCACGGGCGGAGTGAACGACGCGGTCGGCCGGCCCTGGGCGGACAAGATGAAGTCGCTCCTCGGCACCGTCGTGGTCGAGAATATCGGCGGAGCAGGGAGCGGACTCGGCGCCGCGGCGGTCGCCCGCGCCCGGCCCGACGGCTACACGCTCCTGCTGGGCGGCGCCGGCTCCCATATCATCGTGCCGATCGCCACCGGTCACGCGGGCTACGACCCGATCAAGGACTTCGAGCCGATCACGCTGTTGGCCGGGACGTCGCTCACCATTGCGGTTCATCCCAAGCTGCCGGTCAAGACTTTGAGCGAGCTGATCGCCTACGGCCGGGCCAATCCCGGCAAGCTGTCCTTCGGATCGTCCGGCTATGGCGCGATGACGCATCTGACCGGCGAATTGTTCAAATCGCTGAGCGGGCTTTCCGACATCGTGCACGTCCCCTACCGGGGCGGCGGGCCGTTGATCTCCGACCTCGTCAGCGGTCACATCCCGATGATCGCGCAGAGCGTGACCGGCAACATGATCGAGCTGCACGAGACCGGCAAGGTGCGGATGCTCTGCGTCACCGGCCCGACGCGGCTCGGCGTTCTGCCTGACGTGCCGACGGCGGTCGAGGCCGGTCTTGCCGGCATGATCGCGCAGAATTTCCTCGGGGTGTTTGCACCGGCGAAAACGCCGCGGCCGATCATCGAGCAGATCGCGCAGGCGACGCGCAATGCCATGACCGACAAGCAGTTCGAAAGGGCATACACCGCGGCCGGGTTCGAGGTCTTTCTCGATTCGACACCTGAGAAGACCGCGCGCTATGTCGAGACCGAGCTCGCCCGCTGGACGCCGGTCATCAAGGCGATCGGATTGAAGATCGAACAATGACGGATGAACGGCCGCGCGCCATGAGGAAGAAGGAATGTCCTTGAACCGGCGTGACGTTCTGGCGATGGCGCTCTCCGCGCTCTCGGCGCAGGCTGCGTTCGCGCAGGGGAGATACCCCGACCGCACCATCCGGCTGGTGATTCCCTTTCCACCGGGCGGTGTCTTCGACGCGGTCGGCCGGCCCTGGGCGGACAAGATGAAGCCGCTGCTCGGCACCGTCATTGCCGAGAACATCGGCGGCGCCGGCGGCTCGCTCGGCGCTGCCGCGGTCGCGCGCGCGCAGCCGGACGGCTACACCGTCCTGCTCGGCGGCGGCGGCGCGCTGATCGTCAATCCGATCGCGTCGGCCCGCACTCCTTACGATCCGCTGCGCGATTTCGATCCGATCGCGCTGGTCGTGGTGACCGGCCTGGCGATCGTGGTCCATCCGTCGGTTCCGGTCGGCAACCTGAAGGAGCTCATCAGCTATGCCAAAGCCAATCCCGGCAAGCTGTCGTTCGGCTCGGCCGGAGTCGGTTCGTTCAATCATCTGACGGGCGAACTGTTCAAGTCGCTGACTGGAACGCCGGACATCGTGCACATCCCCTATCGGGGAGCCGGGCCGGCAATGACCGATCTGATCAGCGGGCAGATACCGATGGCCACGCCGAACGTGACCGGGCAGGTGCTCGAACTGCACAAGGCGGGAAAGCTGCGCCTGCTCGCCGTCACCACGCCGGCGCGCCTGGTCGGCGCACCCGAAATTCCGACGGCGGTGGAATCCGGTCTGTCCGGCATGATCTCGCAGAATTTCGTCGGGCTTTTTGCGCCCGCGAAGACGCCGAAGGAGATCATCGGACAAATCGCGGAGGCCACGCGCAGGGCGATGACCGACCGCGAGCTGCAGCAGCTCTTTGTCGCGTCGGGCTTCGAGCCGGTGCTCGATTCGACCCCCGACAAGACCCGGCGTTTCCTCGAGGATGACATCGCGCGCTGGTCGCCGGTGATCAAGGCTATCGGGTTGAAGCTCGATTGAGGCTTCGGGCGCGCGCCCCGCGAGCGTCGGCGGTAAAATGCCAATCCCGCGCGGACGTCAGCCCGCCATCGCAAGTCCCGGCGTGTCGTCGGCAATGCGGAACGACCCGGGCGCCAGCAAGCGCTCGGTGATGTCGGCCGCAGGACCGGGCCGGCCGAAGCGGAAGCCCTGCATCGAATGGACGCCCGCCGCGCGCAGGAACAGATGCTGCTCGGCCGTCTCGACGCCCTCGGCGGTGACCTTCATGCCGAGGCCGCGGCCGAGGCCCACGACCGCATGAACGATCGCTGCCGCGTCGGCGGCGCGCTCGATCGAATGCACGAAGCTCCTGTCGATCTTGAGCTTGTCGAAGGGGAAGCGGCGCAGGTAGAGCAGACTCGAATAGCCGGTGCCGAAATCGTCCAGCGCCAGCCGCACGCCGAGCGCCTTGAGCCGGAACATGGCCAGCTCGGCGGTGTCGACGTTGCCCAGGAGCGTGCTCTCGGTGACTTCGAGCTCGAGCCGGGTCGGGTCGAATTCGGTCTCGGCGAGGATGCGCTCCACCACGTCGACGAAGTCGGCGCGGCGGAACTGCAGCGGCGAGACGTTGACCGACACGAAGATGCCCGGCCAGGCGTTGCCGTCCAGGCAGGCGCGGCGCAGGATCCATTCGCCGAGCTCGATGATGAGCCCGCTGTTCTCGGCGATCGGGATGAACTCCGACGGCGTGATCTCGCCGCGCACGGGATGCGTCCAGCGGCAGAGCGCCTCGACGCCCACCACCGTTTCGCCGCTGGTGTTGACGATCGGCTGGTAGGCGACGCGAAGCTCGTCCTTCTCGATCGCCGCGCGCAGGTCGTTCTCGACCAGCTTGCGGTTGAGCAGCTCGGTGTCCATCGCGGTGTCGTAGATGCAGGCGCGGTTGCGGCCCTCGTTCTTGGCGCGATAGAGCGCCATGTCGGCATGCCGCATGACGTCGGCGGCGCCGCCGATGTGCTGGTGCGCAATGGCGATGCCGATCGAGGCGCCGATGACGATGGTCTGGTTGCCGATGCCGTAGGGCGCGCAGAGTGCGGCGATGAGGCGGCTGGCGATCGCCTGCAGCTTGGCGTGGTCGGAGCCGGCCGTGGTGATCACCGCGAACTCGTCGCCGCCGATGCGCGCGACCAGGTCGTCGCCGCGCACGGCGCGGCTCAGGCGCTGGGTCACGCTGCGGATCAGCTCGTCGCCGGTCGGGTGGCCGAGCGTGTCGTTGACGTCCTTGAAGTGGTCGAGATCGATGTAGAGGACGGCGGCGGCCGGACTGCCGTTGCGCACGTCCGCGATCACGGCTTCGAGCCGCTCGCCGAAATAGATCCGGTTGGGCAGACCGCAGAGCGGGTCGTGCAGGGCGAGATGGCGCAGCCTGGTCTCGCCCGCCGCGATGGTCGCGGCGGTGCGGCGCAGGTGGTGCAGGAACAGGGCGGCCAGCAGTGCGAAGCCCGCAAGCGCGATCGCGATGAACGGAATGACGCTGTGGATGATCTCCTCGCCCGGCCGCTTCGGTGTCCAGGCGAACTGGGCGATGACGTGCCCCTGCCGGTCGGTCAGATCGAAGACGTCGTCGCGTGGCGGCACCGGCTCGCTGCCGGCGACTCGCAAATTCGGCAATTGCAGGCGCGCGGCGATGTTGTCCAGCACCTCCGGGTCGAGGAATTTCACGCTCAGCACCGCGGGCGCCTTCCCGTCCGCGTAGGCCGCCGTGTCGTTGCGCGCCGCGGCGACCACGGCGGCGATCACCGCCGGCCGGCCGAGGAACGCTTGCAGGCGGACCACGCGATGTTTGGGCCCGGCATTCGAGCTTTGGTCCGTGCCGGCGGCGACCACTGCGCCGACGTCATCCCCGGCGCGGCCGCGCAGCAGATCGAGCGCCGCATTGAGCTCGGGCTTGATCGAATTGAACCAGTTCGGATCGACGCTGTTGTTGCCGAGTAGCGCATAGATGAACTGGTCGGACGCATCGACGACGAACACGAAATCCTGGTCGAACAGCGTCCGCAGGCGTTGTCCGACCCGGAACTGCACCCATTCGGGATTAAACTGTTGGCGTATGTTGCGGATGCCGGCCTCGGACGTGGCGATGCCCTCGACCTCGCGCAGCATCCGCTCGGCATGGTCGTTCAACGCGCGGGTGAAGAGCTGCCGTTCGTGCTCGTGCGCGGCCTGGTCGGCGCGTTGGGCGGAGCCGAGCACCGCGACCACGATACAGATGATGGCCACGGCCACCATGATGCCGGTCGGGATCACGACGCTCATGCGCGCGTGGTTCCAACCGTAAGCTTTGCGTCCATCGCCGTGATCAGACGGAGCCAAGGCCAAGTGTCCTTCCCCCAAGGGCTTTTTGCCTCGCGAAGATAGGCGTCAATGATTGCAATTCACTTGCGCCATAGCTGTAATGCTGGACCAGCGCACGGCATCGCCGCATTTCGCGCGACGGCGTTAATTCACGCTTAAGAATTGCGTGAAATGCGCGACAGATCGTTAAGATTCTATTTGCTGGTCTTGTAGGGGGGGCGCGGAATGTTGGCATGTGCCGCCCGCAGCGCCGCCGACCAGCGCTCCCGCAGGTCGTGGAAATACGGCTCGCCCGGCTCGATCCGGTAGTTGAGCTCGGCTTCGAAGGCATCGCGCCTGGCGATGAAGACATCGAGCGGCATGCCCACGCTGAGGTTCGAGCGCATGGTGGAATCGACCGAGACCAGGCCGACCTTGAGGGCGTCATAGAGATCGATGTCGTAGGTGATGGCGCGGTCGAGCACGGGCTTGCCGTATTTGTGCTCGCCAATCTGCAGATAGGGGGTGTCCTGCGTGCACTCGATGAAATTGCCCGCGGCATAGAGCAGGAATAGCCGCGGCCGCTCGCCCTTGATCTGCCCGCCCAGCAGGAAGGAGACGTCGAACTTGACGTCGGAGGCTTCGAGCGTGGCGCCTTCCTCGTTGTAGATGCGCCGGATGGCGCGGCCGACGCTCTGCGCCGACTGGAACATGGTCGGCGCATTCATCAGGGTTTCCAGCTCGCCGGTCTCGGGATTTTCCCAGCCCTCGCGCAGCATGCTCACGACCGACTGGCTGATCGAGAGGTTTCCGGCCGACGCGATCGAAATGATGCGCTGCCCCGGCTGCGTGAACACGTGCAGCTTGCGGAAGGTCGAGACGTTGTCGACACCCGCATTGGTGCGGGTGTCGGCGAACATCACGAGGCCGTCGCGAACGAGGATTCCACAGCAATAGGTCATGGCGGGTTGAGACTTCCAGCGGGCTCGGCCCGCCTCTTATAGCGATCTCACGTGTGCACGGGCAACGCCTGCATTCAAGCGCGGCGGTGTGGCGCGGCTGGAGCGGCTTCAGGCACGCGGCGAACCGCGTAGCGCGGCCAGGCCGTTTTGCCGAACCTTTAGCTCTGCGTCTGGCAGCCGGCCTGGTCCACCACGACCTTGACGGAGAGGGTCTCGCTCGTGCCGCCGAAGCGGGTGCCGCGCACCGGCGCGGCGCCGAGGTAGTCGAGCCCCACCGCCACCCGCACATGGGCGTCGGTCGCGCAGATGCCGTTCGTTGCGTCGAAGGCGACCCAGCCGAGGCCGTCCACATAGGCTTCGGCCCAGGCGTGGCCGGCCTCCTGCTCGATGACGCCGTCGTTGCGGTGGAAATAGCCGCCGACGTAGCGCGCCGGGATGGCGAGGCTGCGGGCAGCCACGATGAAGACGTGGGTGAGGTCCTGGCACACCCCGCGTTTGAGCGCGAAGGCTTCGGCCGCGGTGGTGACCGTCTGGGTCGGGTTGGTGTCGTAGACGATTTCGGCGTGCAGCCGCTCCATGATGCGATGCAGGAGCTTGAGCGTGTCGTCGCCGGCGGCCGCGCGGGTCGCGGCGGCGAATTCGGCGATGCTCGCGTCGAGATGCGTGAGCGGCGTCTCGCGCAGAAACAGGCTCGGCGGAAACCGCTCGACCGCGCCCTGCACGATACCCTCGGTGTCGCGGGTTTCGACTTCGCCCTCGACCAGGACCTTGAGCTCGCTGAACGGGCCGTCGGCCGTGAAGGCATGGGTGATGTTGCCGAAGGCATCCTCATGCTGGTCGAGACGGCAATCGGCGGCGACGTCGATGCGCCAGTGCGCGACATACTGTCCGTCGTGATGGCGCGGCGTGAGACGGAGCATCTGGATCACGCTGGTCGCGGGCGTGCCGTAGCGATAGGTGGTGAGATGCGAGACCAGGATGCGCATGTGCCGTCAATCCAACTGGGTCGAGAAGCGGTGCTGGCGCCGGCATCATCGCCGATCTCGCGGGCGCCGGGTAGCGGAAAGGACAGCCGTGAGCGCAGCGGAGCGGCAGCCTTGAATGGCGAGAAGGCCCGTCACATCAGGTACTGCTCGGTGATCGCCGCGCCGAGCTTGTTGTTGTCGACGATGAATTCTTCGATGAACTCGTGCAGGCCCTGCTGGAAGATTTCCTCCATGCGGCTGTTCTCGAGCTTCGTGCGGACGGCGCGGGCGTGGCGCTGCGCCGGACCCTGGCGGCCGTAGGAACGCGCGATGTAGTCGAGATTCTGCACCAGGTTGCCGTAGCAGCTCGCGAGCGAACGCGGCAACTCGTCCTTCAGGATGAGCAGGTCGGCGATGAACCAGGGCTTCACGCTCTCGCGGTAGACCCAATGATAGGCGGTGAGCGCGGACACCGAGCGCAGGATCGCCGACCACTGGAAATAATCGAGCGGACCGCCGACGCGCTCGTTCGCCGGCAGCAGCAGGTGGAACTTGACGTCGAGGATGCGCGCGGTGTTGTCGGCGCGCTCCATGTAGAGGCCCAGCCGCGAGAACCAGTAGGCGTCGTTGCGCAGCATGGTGCGGTAGGCCGAGCCGTCGAAGCGCAACGAGCTCTCCTGCACCCAGCGCAGGAACCGCATGAACTCCTCGCGCGAGGTCGGACCGTTGCCGTAGCGCTTGAGCTCGAGCCAGGTGCCGTTGATGGCATCCCACATTTCGACGGTGAGCGCGGTGCGCACCGCGCGCGCATTGGTGCGTGCGACCTCGAAGCAGTTGCGGATCGAGGAGGGATTGGCGGTCGAGAAGCACAGGAAATCGGTGACCGTCTCCTCGTTCGCCTCCGGATAGGCACTGGCGAAGGCGTGGGCGCAGCCGGCGGTGGCGACGGCGGATTCCCATTCGTTGGTGGAGCCCACATAGGCGAGCGGCAGCGTGGTCAGCCGCTGCGTCACTTCGAGGATGCGCGCGAGATATTCCGCGCGCTCCACGTAGCGCGCGAGCCAGTACAGGTTGTCGGCGGTGCGCGAGAGCATGGCGGCTATCCCATGTCCCTGGCGCGGCGCCGGTCGGGTGGGCAAATGCGTGGCACAGTTGCCGGCCGCGCTACGCCGGGTTCGACGCATTCGCCCGCCACGGCTCCTGCATGATTCCGATCGGATGAATGGTGGGCAAAGGCGCGCAATAGCGAGCCCTTGCCGCGAGGTCCGTGCCGCGCCTCTGCCCCTGCTGCGCCACTCATCGATCCAGCACCCAAGTGTCCTTGGTGCCGCCGCCCTGGCTCGAATTGACCACCAGCGAGCCCTTCTTCAATGCGACGCGCGTGAGCCCGCCCGGCACGATGCGGACGCGGTCGCGGCCGGTGAGCACGAACGGGCGCAGATCGACGTGGCGCGGCGCCACGCCCTCCTCGACGCAGGTCGGACAGGTCGAGAGCGCCAGTGTCGGCTGGCCGATGAAATTCTTCGGATTGGCTTTGAGCTTGGCGCGGAAGCTGGCGATCGTGGCCTTGTCGGCCTTGGGCCCGATCAGCATGCCGTAGCCGCCCGAGCCGTGCACCTCCTTGACCACGAGCTCTTCAAGATGGTCGAGCACGTAGGCGAGCCCTTCCTGCTCGCGGCAGCACCAGGTCGGCACGTTCTTGAGCAGCGGCTCCTCGCCCAGATAGAACTTCATGATCGCCGGCATGTAGCTGTAGACCGCCTTGTCGTCGGCGATGCCAGTGCCGACCGCGTTCGCGAGCGTGACGTTGCCGGCCTGATAGGCCGACATCAGCCCCGGCACGCCGAGCGCGCTGTCCGGCCGGAAGGCGAGCGGATCGAGAAAATCGTCGTCGATGCGCCGGTAGATCACGTCGACGCGCTTGGGCCCTCGGGTCGTGCGCATGAAGACGATTTCGTCCTTCACGAACAGGTCGCGGCCCTCGACCAGCTCGACGCCGAGCTTGTCCGCGAGGAAGGAGTGCTCGTAATAGGCCGAGTTGTGGACGCCGGGCGTGAGCAGCACCACGATCGGGTCGGCGCCCGAGGTGGCGGGCGCCACCGAGGTCAGCGTCGCCAGCAGTTCATCCGGATAGTTCTCGACCGGCGCCACCCGGTGGCGCGCGAACAGTTCGGGAAACAGCCGCAGCATGATTTCCCGGTTCTCGAGCATGTAGGAGACGCCGGAGGGTGTGCGCGCGTTGTCCTCCAGGACATAGAAGGTGTCGGTGTCCACCCGCACGACGTCGATGCCGCCGACATGCACGTAGATGTCATGCGGCACCTTCTGGCCGTTCATCTCCGGCCGGAAGACCGGGTTCTGGAAGACGAGGTCCTCGGGCACGATGCCGGCGCGCAGAATCTCGCGCCGGCTGTAGATGTCCTTGATGTAGAGGTTGATCGCCTTGACGCGCTGCTCGAGGCCGCGGCGGAGCATGTCCCATTCCCCGGCGGAAAGGATGCGGGGCAGCACGTCGAAGGGGATCAGGCGCTCCTGCGCCTCGGCCTCGCCGTAGACCGCAAAGGTGATGCCGATGCGGCGGAACAGCAGCTCCGCCTCGCGCCGCCGGTAGTCGAGCACGTCGGGGGGCACTTCCTTGAGCCAGCGCGACAATTCGTCATAGGCGGGACGCAGCGCCCCGTCGGCCCCCGACATCTCATCGAACGCAAGCGCCATCCGAACGCCCCGGTAGGCGCGGCGGCAAGGCGAGCCGCGCCCGGAAGTGCTGATGCGATCCTAGCTGCAAACTCCGCGCCAACCCAAGGGGCAATCGGCCGCTCCGGTGGAACTCTCGAGCGGCCACATTGCCGACGATTTAGGCGGCCGATGACCAAGCCGAAGGCATCCCCGACCGTTCATGGCGCTGTCGCCGGTCACCAATTGCTGACTCGCGATCCGTTCTGGCGCTGACACGCGGGACATGAGCGTCCTGGTCGATAGCAGCACCATCCTGGACTTGAGACGTAAGAATTCATGCAAGCCTTCAAGTTGAAGCTGTGGCGCTGGCCGCAGGCTTGTTACTGCGCGAAGATCTTCTTGGTGCGTTCCACCACCGGCCGCGGCGTCTGGTAAATGCGCGTGACCAGCTTCTGCACGTCCTCGCCGCTCGACGGCTGCACGTCGGCCTGGATTTTTGCGGCGTCGGCGAGGAATTCCGGGTCCTTCATGGTGGCGTCGAAGGCGCGCCGCAGCAGCGCCGCCTTGTTGGCCGGCACGCCGGGCGGCGCCGCGAACGGCCGCGCCATGGCGCCGGGCCCGACCATGAGTTCGAACAACTGGCGGTCCTCCGGCCGGGGCGCGAGCTCGACGACGGTCGGCACGTCCGGGAACTCGGGGTGCCGCTCCAGCGCCGTCAGCACGAGCACGTTGATCTTCTTGTCGCGCAGCCACTCGGGCCTCGCGGACTTGAGCGCCGAGTAGCTGAACACGCAGCGGCCGTGCGCTTCGCCGCGCTCGATCGCGATGATCGTCTCCTGGGTGCCGAGATATCCGGTGACGAGCTTGAACTTGGTTCCCAGCACCTCGTTGAGGGCCAGCGGCCAGGTGTCGGTCTCGGAGCCCGCGCCGGTGCCGGCGACGACCATCTGCTGCTTCTTCACGTCCTCGATGGTCTTGAACGGCGTCGTCCCGAGCGCCATGCACACGCCGATGTCCTTGGCGACCGCGCCGACCCAGGTGAACTGGCTCATGTCATAGCCCGGATCGCGCGCGCCGATCAGCGGCTCGAGGATCGGCCCGCCCGCGAAGGTGGTGATGGCGGTGCCGTCCTTGGGCGCCTGCTGGGCGAGGAAGTTGGCCGCCCTGATGCCGCCGGCGCCCGGCATGATCTGCACCGTCACGGTCGGATGGCCGGGGATATGCCGGCCGAAATGCCGGCCGACGACGCGGGCATAAAGGTCGATGCCTCCACCCGCCGTGCCCGCGACATAGATCGTCACCGGGCGGTCGATGATGTCGGCTGGTTGCGCGCCGGCCGGCTGTGCGCAGCCAAGCACCGCGGCCGCCAATGCGACGACGCCAGGACAAACCGCCGGATGAGACTTCATAGGTTCCTCGTTGGGTTGATGACGCCGCCACCGCATTTGGCGGTACTCTGCCCCGGATCGTCAATGACTTGAAGCCTCATCGTGGGCAGGGCAGGGTAGGCGATCGCCGCACCCCCGCGGGAAGCGCCAGGACCGTCATGACGCCGACCCATTCCTCAAGCTCCCAAGGCCTCATCACCGCCGCCGTGCTGGTGATCGGCGACGAGATCCTGTCCGGCCGCACCAAGGACAAGAACATCGGCTACATCGCCGAATACCTCACGGGGATCGGGATCGACCTCAAGGAGGTCCGCGTGATCGGTGACGTGGAGGCGGAGATCGTCGCCGCCGTGAACACGCTGCGCGCGCGCTACACCTATGTGTTCACCACCGGCGGCATTGGTCCGACCCATGACGACATCACGGCCGAATGCGTGGCCAAGGCGTTCGGTGTCGCTATCGACTTCGATCCGCGCGCGATCAAGATTCTCGGTGATCGGCTGGCGCAGACCGGCGGCGCGTTCAACGAGGCGCGCATGCGCATGACGCGGATTCCCGCCGGCGCCGAGCTCGTTCACAACAAAGTGTCGGCGGCGCCCGGATTCTGGCTCGGCAACGTCATAGTCATGGCGGGCGTGCCTTCGATCATGCAGGTAATGCTCGACGAGGTGGCGCCGAAGCTCCAGACCGGCGTGCGCATGCTGTCGGAGACCGTGCGTGCGGACTGCCGCGAAGGCGACATCGGGACGCCGCTGGGCGAGATCGCCAAGGCCAATCCGGAGGTCTCGATCGGCAGCTATCCGTACTTCGACGAGCAGCGCGGGCCCAACACCAACGTGGTGCTGCGCGCGCGCGACCAGGAGAAGCTCACCGCCGCGCGGCGCGCGGTGGAGGAGATGCTGACGCGGGTGAGGGGCGCGCGGTGAATGCTTGATCTCGGCTCAAAGGAGGCCCGCCATGTCCGCTGGTTCTGATCGTCCTGATCGTCCATCGCGCCGCGCGATCCTGCGTAGCGCGCTCGCCGCCGGCGGCCTCGGCTTGGCCGGCCCGGCGGAGACCGTGCTGGCGCAGGAGCTCTCGCCGACGCCGGAATGCCGCGACGGCGACGAGCCGACCCTCCGCCAGATGGACGGGCCGTTCTACAAGCCGCAGTCGCCCACGCGCGCCGACTTGATCGAGCCCGGAGCCAAGGCGCGGCTGGTGGAGCTTTCCGGTTTCGTCCTCGCGCGCAACTGCCGGGCGGTCCCGCAGGTGCTGGTCGATCTCTGGCACGCCGACGAGAAGGGCGACTACGACAACGCAGGTTTCCGCTATCGCGGCCACATCCTCACCGACGCGCAGGGCCGCTACCGTTTCCGCACCATCCTGCCGGCGCTCTATCCCGGCCGCACCCGCCACTATCACATCAAGGTGCTGGCGACCGGCCGACAGCTCCTGACCACGCAACTCTATTTCCCGAACGAGCCGCAGAACGCGCGCGACGGCCTCTTCCGCCGCGAGCTCACGATGCGTGTCGGCGCTGGCGGCGAAGCGCTGGCGGCGCGGTTCGACTTCGTTCTCGACCTGGCCACGTGAGCGCCCATGGCGCAGACGCCGGACACCCCGCAAGCGCCGCCGTCGCCGCAGCAGCCGCATAAGCCGTTTCCGGCCAAGCCGTTTCCGGTGTCCTGGGACCAGTTCCACCGCGACGCCCGCGCGCTCGCGTGGCGGCTGGCGGAGGCGGGGCCGTTCGCGGCGATCGTCGCCGTCACGCGCGGCGGCCTGGTGCCGGCCGCGATCGTCGCCCGCGAGCTCGGCATCCGCCTGATCGAGACGGTGTGCGTGGCGAGTTACGACCACACGACGCCGGGCGAGGTGCGGCTCATCAAGGGCGTCGCTCCCGACATCGCGGCACTCGGCGGCGGGCGTGGAAAGGGCGTGCTCATCGTCGACGACCTGGTCGATACCGGCAATACCGCCAGGCTGGTGCGCGATCTCCTGCCCGACGCTCATTTCGCCGCCGTCTATGCCAAGCCCATGGGCCGGCCGCTGGTCGACACCTTCATCACCGAAGTGTCGCAGGACACCTGGATCTTCTTTCCGTGGGACACCGGCCTCGCGTTCCAGCCGCCGATCAAGGAGGGCGGATCGTAGGCGCGCGGAAGGGGCGGTGCTATGGTCGCGACCACGCCGCTGAACAGAACGACCGAGGCCCGCCATGGATGCCATCACGCCGAAGGACAGAACCGACACGCGCGCGCGCCACGTCCGCCCCGCCACCATGGAATGGCAGAAGACGCGCTTTCCCGGCTGCGAGGTGAAGACGCTGCTGTTCGATCCGGACAGCGGGCTCGTCACCGTGCTCACGCGATTCGCGCCCGGCGCCGTGCTGCCCGACCACGAGCACGTCAAGATCGAGCAGACCTACGTCCTCGAAGGCAGGCTCGTCGACAAGGACGGCCCGGATGCCGGTCTCGACGTCGGCCCCGGCGAGTTCGTCTGGCGTCCGGCCAGCAGCCGCCACGTCGCCTGGGCGCCGGAGGGCGGGCTGACGCTGGCGATGTTCCAGATCCCCAACAAGTTCCACGAGCGCGACGGCCGCGTGACCGATTCGAACGGCACCGATTGGGAAAGCGTCTGGGGCGCGATGATCAAGGCCTGAATCTTGTCCCCGACGCGGTGCGGCATGAGCGCGAAGCGCGATGCGCACCGCTGATCCGACGCCGCCGCAAGGCGCAACGATCCCAGGGAGAGCCGGAGCGCAGCACGGCGCCACGCTTCGTGTTGCGCTGCGCCCGGGACACGAACGGCAGGCATTCGCCCCCGGTGCGTGCTAGAAGCGGCGCGCGCGGACGTGGCGAAACGGTAGACGCAAGGGACTTAAAATCCCTTGGGGGCAACCCCGTGCGGGTTCAAGTCCCGCCGTCCGCACCACGATGGGGTGCGGCGTAATATCGGCGCATTTGCCATGCAATTCCCGGCCGTGCCGGGGCTCCACGGAATATTTACGGCTGCGTGCAAGACCTGTCTGCCAAAGGACTTCGCATCGGTGTCGGGACATAGACGCAATCGCATCACCGGCGCCAGGACCGCGGGCGGGCCGCTTGCTCGCGGCGGCGCCTGCGCGCTCGTGGCGCTGGCGCTCGGCGGGCTCCTCGGCGGTTGCGTGTCCGGTGTCGACGGTCTCGTGGTCTTTGGCGATCCCGGCAAGTATCAGTACAGCACCTGCGAGCAGCTCGCCGCCGCCACCAAGCGCCTGGCCGACCGTGAAGGGGAGCTGCGGACCCTGATCGCCAAGGCCGAGCGCGAGGCGGGCGGCGCCATCATCAGCACCGTGGCCTACCGGACGGACTATGTCGCGGTCCAAGAGGAACAGCGCGTGATCGAAGCCACCGCGCGCACCAAGGATTGCCTGACGCCTTCGACCTGGCGCAGCAATACCGTGATCCGGTAATGCTGCGAGCGCGCCGCCGCTAAAGCGGCATCCGGCGCAGCCTCAGCGCATTGCCCACCACGCTCACCGACGACAGCGCCATCGCCGCCGCCGCGACCGCCGGCGAAAGCAGCAGCCCGAACGCCGGATAAAGCACGCCGGCGGCGATCGGCACTCCGGCGGCGTTGTAGGCGAAGGCGAAGGCCAGGTTCTGCCGGATGTTGCGCATGACGGCGCGCGACAGCGTGCGGGCGCGAACGATGCCGGTGAGGTCGCCCTTGACCAGCGTGATGTCGGCGCTCTCGATCGCGATATCGGTCCCGGTCCCCATGGCGATGCCGACGTCGGCCGCGGCGAGCGCGGGCGCATCGTTGACGCCGTCGCCCGCCATCGCCACCACGCGGCCCTCGCGGCGCAGGCGCGCGACCACGTCGCTCTTGTGTTCGGGCAGCACCTCGGCCTCGACTTCCGTGATGCCCAGGCGGCGCGCCACCGCCAGCGCGGTGGTGCGGTTGTCGCCGGTGAGCATCACGATGCGCAGGCCCGCGCGCCTGAGTGCGTCGAGCGCTGCGGGCGTCGTCTCCTTCACCGGGTCGGCGACGGCGATCACGCCCGCGAGCCGGCCGTCGACGGCGACGAAGATCGCAGTGGCGCCGTCGCCGCGCAGCCGCTCGGCCTCGCCAGCAAGCGCCGTGGTCGCGATGCCAAGCTCGGCGAGAAATTTGGCGTTGCCCAGGGCCACGCGGCGGCGCTCCACCATCCCGATCGCGCCCTTGCCGGCCGGTGCGTCGAAACCGAGCACACGCGCCGGCGCGATGCCGCGCTCGGTCGCGGCCGCCACGATGGCCGCCGCCAGCGGATGCTCGCTCGCGCGCTCCACGCCGGCTGCGAGCCGCAAGACTTCAGCCTCGTCGAAGCCCGGCGCCGGCACGATGGCGACGACCTTGGGCTTGCCTTCGGTCAGGGTGCCGGTCTTGTCGACTACGAGGGTATCGACCGTCTCCATGCGTTCGAGTGCCTCCGCGTTCCTGATCAGAACGCCCATCTGCGCGCCGCGCCCGACGCCGACCATGATCGACATCGGAGTCGCGAGACCGAGCGCGCAGGGGCAGGCGATGATCAGGACGCTCACGGCCGCGACGAGGCCATAAGCGAGGCGGGGCTCCGGGCCGAACAGGGCCCAGGCGGTGAACGCCACGACCGCGGTCACGAGGACGAGCGGGACGAACCAGCCCGATACCTGGTCGGCGAGCCGCTGGATCGGCGCGCGCGAGCGCTGCGCTGCCGCCACCATCTGCACGATCCGGGCGAGCAGCGTGTCGCGCCCGACCTTCGAGGCGCGCATCACGAACGAGCCCGATCGGTTGATCGTGCCGGCGATGACGCGGGCGCCGCGGTCTTTGGTGACCGGCATCGACTCGCCGGTCACCATCGACTCGTCGATCGAGGAGCGGCCCTCGACCACCTCGCCGTCGACCGGGACTTTTTCGCCGGGCCGCACGCGCAAAAGGTCGCCGACCGCGACCGCCTCAAGCGCAACCTCCTCGTCGGTGCCGTCCTCGCGCACGCGCCGCGCCGACTTGGGCGCGAGATCGAGCAGCGCGCGGATGGCGCCCGAGGTCGCTTCGCGCGCGCGCAGTTCCAGCACCTGGCCCAGCAGGACGAAGACCGTGATCACCGCGGCGGCTTCGAAATAGACCGGCACCGCGCCGCCATGTCCGCGCATCGCGGCCGGAAACACTCCCGGCAACAGCGTTGCGGCCACGCTGTAGAGATAAGCCGCGCCGGTTCCGATCGCGATCAGCGTAAACATGTTGAGGTTGCGCGTGACCAGCGACTGCGCACCGCGCAGGAAGAACGGCCAGCCGGCCCACAGCACCACCGGCGTCGCGAAGGCGAACTGCAGCCGGTTCGACAGGACCGGATCGATCCACGCATGCGCGCCGAACACGTGCGCGCCCATCTCGAGTGCGACCACCGGTATTGTAAGCGTCAGTGCGATCCAGAACCGCCGCGTCATGTCGGCAAGCTCGGGGTTGCGGCCGGCGTCGGCGGTGGCGATGTCGGGCTCGAGCGCCATGCCGCAGATCGGGCAGGTGCCGGGTCCGACCTGGCGGACGTCCGGATGCATCGGGCAGGTGTAGATCGCGCCCGCCGGGACGGGCTCGCGAGGCTCGGGCTTGTGCGCGCCGTGCGCCAGATATTTTGCCGGGTCGGCCGCGAACTTGGTTCGGCAGCCGGCCGAGCAGAAGTAATAAGGGCGGCCTTCGTGGCTGTGGCGGTGCGGTGTTTTGTGCGGATCGACCCTCATGCCGCAGACCGGATCGACGGCGCCGGCCGCCAGCGCGGGCTCATCGTGTGAATGCGCGTGCTGGTCCATGGAAGGTCCGCCGATCTTGCGCCTGATACCCTGGGGGGGTATATAGCCGCCATGCGCAAGCAAGCCAAGACCTCATGCCTGCGGCGGCTCAACCGGATCGAAGGCCAGGTGCGCGGCCTTGGCCGCATGGTCGAAGAGGACCGCTACTGCATCGACATCATTACGCAGATTTCCGCGGTCCGCGCGGCGCTGCGCCGGGCCGAGGAGGAAATCCTTGAGGATCATGTGGCGCACTGCGTCGAGCACGCGATTGCGAGCGGCAACAAGCGCGAGCAGCGGCGCAAGGTGAGCGAGTTGATCGAAGTGCTGGGGCGGACGCAGCGATAGCCGCCGGCGTCAGCTCACTTGCGGTCGCAGCTCTTGCACTTGAACTCGGGCGGGGCCTCGCCCGGCTCCACCATGACCGAAGTGGGCTCGCCGCAGCGGCCGCATTGCCGCACCAGCTTGGTCGGCAGCTTCACGATCGGCCTGGTCGCCGCCGCCATGGCCTGGTCGCCCTGGGCTCGGAGCTCGGCCTTGGTGAGCGCTGGACCTCGACGCCGCTGTTTCATGCTGAAGCCGTCTCCGCGGGTGTAAACTGCGCAATCTTGGTCTTGCGCGCGACCGGCGCGACGATCCTTGCCGGAAGTGCGGCCATCACGTCAATAGCTCCCTCGGGCGATCAGGACGGCTCCCAGCCATAGAGCCAGTCGTAACGCGTGATGAGCCGTTTGCCGCCCATGGCGAGGAGCGCCATCGTGCGCAGGACCGCCTCGGCCCCGCCCATGTGATAGACGACGCCGTTGCGGCGCGCGGCGCGCTGCGTCCTTGCGGTGCGCCGGTGGCGCGCGTGCTCGTAGGCGCGCATCGCACCGGCCGCATCGTCGGGCGTGCGGCCGAGACAAAGGCCAAGCACCGCCGCATCCTCGATCGCCATCGCGCCGCCCTGCGCCAGATAGGGCAGCATCGGATGCGCCGCATCGCCGAGCAGCGTGACCGGGCCTTTGCCCCAATGCGCGAACGGCGCGCAGTCGTAGAGCGCCCATCGCTGCCAGTGGCTCGTTGCGCGCAGGAGCTCGCGCACCGGCGCTTGCCACATCCCGGCTGGAAAGCGCTCGATCAGGTCGCGGCGCAGGCCCGGCGCGATCCAGCCCGGCTCGCGCCAGGTGTCGCGCAGGATGGCGACGACATTGACCATGCGGCCGCCCTTGACCGGGTAGTGCACGAGATGCGCGCCGCGGCCGAGCCAAAGATTGACCGTAGGCGCGGAGAGTTCCGGCGGCACGGCGTCGGCCGGCACCAGCGTGCGCCAGGCGCTGTGGCGGGCGAAGCGCGGTTCGACCCGGTGGCCGAGGCGTTTGCGCAAGCTCGACCAGAGCCCGTCGGCGCCGACGAGCGCCATGCCGCGTTCCTCGATCGACTGCATGCCACGCGAGGCCGCGACCGTGACGCCGTTGTCGTGGATGGCAAACTCCTCGACCTTGGCGCCGAGATGGAGCGATACGTCAGGCGTCGCCTCGACGCGCTCGCGCAGCGCCGCCTGCAGATCGCCGCGGTGGATCACCCAATAGGGCGCGCCGTAGCGTGCTTGCGCGGCGGCGCCGAGCGGCGCGCATGCCAGAACGCGGCCGCTGCGCGCGTTCATCACCCGCAGCTCCTCGGGGACGACGACATGGGGCGTCAGACGCTCGCCAAGGCCGAGCGCGATGAGGATGCGCGACGCGTTGGGCGAGAGTTGGATGCCGGCGCCCACGTCATCGAGCCGCTCGGCCCTCTCGAACACGGCGACCCGGAAGCCGCGCTGCGCGAGCGCCAGCGCCGTCGTGAGCCCGCCGATGCCGCCACCGGAAATGACCACGGTGCGGGAGGGGGCCACGAGTCAAAGTCTCCGTCGCTCGCTGACGATCAGGCGCTCGCCGTTTCCTTGAGCGCGCATTCCGGCGGCCTCGCCGCGTGCGGATCGAGGTTGCGGTCGTGACGAAACAGCGTCGAGCAATAGGGGCAGATGATCTCGTCCTGGTCGCCCATGTCGAGGAAGACATGCGGATGATCGAACGGCGGCTCTTCCCCGACGCACATGAATTCCGTGGCGCCGATCTCGATGACCGGCGCGCCCGGGGTATTGTGGAAATGGGGAACGATAGTGTCAGACATGGTCCATCCGTCTGGTCCGATCCGTCGTGCCGCGCCGGCCCGTCATGATTGCGCCGGAAATGTAAACGCGAGCCCCACCCGCAAAGCGCGTGGCACCATAGCGACCCGGGTAACCGATTCCTAGGGCTAACGCGCTGCAATCCGCGGACCAACAGGGCTTTTTGGAACCTGTTTACCGCTCTTGCGGTTTGGGGATGTCGAATCGGCTAAATTGACCGCGCGGCATCTTGCTGGCGCAATTGTTCCTTACCAAGTGAGGGTCACGACGCAGGAGATCAAACGTTAATGACCGGATCGCGGATCGCATTGCCGCTCGGTGTTGCCGTTGTCTGCGCCATCGCCGCGCTCACGTTGGTGCCGCGCGGCATCGACGCGGAAGCGCTGCTCTATGCGCAGGACGATCCTGCGCTCTTGGTCGACCGTCAGCTCGAGCGCGCGTTTACCGCCCCGGTCGCGGCGCGTGAGATCCAGTCGGCCCTCGCCGCCAACGACATCGATCTCGCCAGGAGCTTCCTCGACCTCGCGCGCGACCGCAACATCGCGGTCGATCCGGCGCTCGTCTTCAAGGTCGAGGCGGCGAGTACCACCTCGGCGGCGGCCGGCCGCGCCGCCGAAAGCTTCGGGCGCGGGCTCATCACCGGCGAGCCCGAGGATCTGGTCGGCCTTGCCGGAACGGCGCTCGGCGACCTGTTCGTGTTCGGCGACATTCGCGACGCCGTGCGCGAAGGCGCGCGCTTTGCGTCCGGCGAGCCGGTGGACGAGATCATCCTCGGCCTCGCCTGCGTCGGCCTCGCGATCACGGCCGGCACCTATGCATCGCTCGGTGCCGGCACTCCGGCGCGGATTGGCGCCTCGGTCGTCAAGGCGGTGCGCAAGACCGGTCGGATGACGTCGAGCATGGCGGGATGGTTTACGCGTACGCTGCGCGAGGTCGTCGACTGGACGGCACTGCGCGGCGCGATCCGCGGCGTGTCGCTGGCCAATCCGGGGCTCGCGGTTCGCGCGGCGCGCGAGGCGGTCAAGGTCGAAAAGACGAGGGACCTGGTGCGCGTGGTCGGCGACGTCGGGCGCGTGCAGACCAAGGCGGGCGCGCAGGCCGCCGTCGACGGACTGAAGCTCGCGCAAGGCCCGCGCGATCTTTCCCGTGTCGCGAGGCTGGCCGAGACCAAGGGCACGCGCACCCGCGCGGTGCTCAAGCTGTTCGGGCGCGGCGCGCTGTTCCTCACGACCAGCGCGTTCACATTATTCTCCTGGCTGTTCACCGCGGTGCTCACGCTGTTCGGCTTCTGCTCCGCCTGCAAGCGGGCGGCCGAGCGCGCCACCGAGCGCTATCTCCAGCGCCGCAAGGCGCGCCACGCCTACGAGCGCCTGCGCTTTGCCGCGATGACGGTCCGCGGCTGAGCGCGTTGTCATTCCGCCTGCGCGCGGCGCTGAACGACGGCAGAGCACCTTGAACCGCTTCAGCCATGACGGCGTTGAAATCGCCTTCCTCGACCAAGGCGCGGGCGAGCCGATCGTGCTCGTGCACGGCTTCGCCTCGAATGCTGCGGTGAACTGGCTCAATCCGGGCTGGATCGCGGCCTTGAACCGCAACGGGCGGCGCGTGATCGCGCTCGACAACCGCGGCCATGGGGCCTCGAGCAAGCTCTACGATCCGGCCGCCTATCACAGCGCCGTCATGGCGCAGGACGTGCGCGCGCTGCTCGATCACCTGGGCGTCGCGCGCGCCGACGTGATCGGCTACTCCCTGGGCGCGCGGATCGCCGCGTTTCTCGCGCTTGCGCATCCCGCGCGGGTGCGCAGCGTGGTCTTCGGCGGTCTCGGCAGCCATCTCGTCGACGGCGCCGGTCTCCCGGAATCGATCGCCGACGCGCTCGAGGCGCCGTCGCTTGCCGCGGTGACAGACCCGCAGGGGCGGGCGTTTCGCGCCTTCGCCGAGCAGACCGGGTCCGACCGCAAGGCGCTTGCCGCCTGCATCCGGGGTTCGCGGCAGACGCTTGCGCCCGTCGATATCGCCAAGATCGCGATGCCGGCGCTGGTGGCGGTCGGCAGCAAGGACGTGGTGGCGGGCTCGGCGCAGGAGCTTGCGGCGCTGCTGCCGGCCGGCGAGGCGCTCGACATCCCCGGCCGCGACCACATGCTGGCGGTCGGCGACAAGGTCTTCAAGCAGGGCGTGCTGGATTTTTTGGGCCGCCGGCCGTGAGTCGAGGGCGCCGGGGTTCCGGGCGCAGCGCACCGCCCCGCAGGGGCTTCGCGCTGTGCCGCGCCGGCAACATTGACGGGCCGATTCCGCCGGTCTGCCAAAGATTTAGCCCTATCTCCTCATTGCCGCCGCAACTGTGCTAAGACAGTGGTCCATGCACTAGCAGCCGGAGGGGGTATGGCCCGCGAACAAGCCAAAGCCGCAAGCGCGCTCGACCGGGTCGACCCGGTCTGGGCGCGCATCCGCCGTGAGGCCGAGGAGGTGGTGCGCAGCGAGCCCGAGCTCGCGACCTTCATCTATTCGACCATCCTGCACCACGACACCCTCGAGGCCGCCGTCGTCCACCGCGTCACCGAGCGGCTCGACCACCCCGACGTCTCGGCGGAGCTGATCCGGCAGGCCTACGGAGACGCGCTCGAAGGCGAGCCCTCGATCGGGATGGCGTTCCGCGCCGACATCGTCGCCATCTTCGACCGCGATCCGGCGACCGACCGCTTCCTCGAGCCGGTGCTCTACTTCAAGGGGTTTCACGCCCTCCAGACCCATCGCCTGGCGCACTGGCTGTGGGGCAAGGGCCGCAAGGACTTCGCCTATTACCTGCAGAGCCGCTCCTCCGCGGTGTTCCAGACCGACATCCATCCGGCGGCGCCGATCGGGCAGGGCATCTTCCTCGACCACGCGACCGGGCTCGTGGTCGGCGAGACCGCGGTGATCGAGGACGACGTCTCCATCCTGCACGACGTGACGCTCGGCGGTACCGGCAAGGACCACGGCGACCGCCACCCAAAAATCCGCCGCGGCGTCATGCTCGGGGCCGGCGCGAAGATCATCGGCGCGATCGAGATCGGCCATTGCGCGCGGGTGGCCGCGGGCTCGGTCGTGCTCAAATCGGTGCCGCACAACACCACCGTCGCGGGCGTGCCCGCCAAGGTGATCGGCGAGGCTGGCTGTCCCGAGCCGTCGCGAACAATGGATCAGATGTTCCATTCCATGGACGTCTGAACGCACAGGAGCGCCCGGTGGACGTCCAGGAAGTCAGGAAGCTCGACGGCTATCTCAAGAAGCTGTTCACCAATGCGCGCATCCGCGTGGTGCCGAAGAAGGCCGACGCCGCCGACGTGTTCGTGGGCGAGGAGCGCGTCGGCGCGCTCACCGTCGACGACGAGGACGGCGAGCGTTCCTACAACATCGAGATCAAGATCACGCTCGAAGCCGCGAGCATCAAGAACCTCAAGACGCTGGAAGCCTACCTGCGGCGCAAGTTCGACAGCGAGCGCGTCCGCGTGGTGGCGCGGCCGCGCAAGACCGACTCGGCCGAAGTCTATGTCGGCGAGGAATATATCGGGGTGCTGTTCTTCGACGACCGGGAAACCGGCTCCTGCTATTTCGAGATGGCGATCCTCGATCTCGACCTGGCGGACGTGAAGCTCGGCGGATAGCGCGCTCGATCGTTCTCCCTCATCCCGGGACAAGCTCGGCGATGGCGGTCGTGTCGGGCGGTCAGCCGGCCGTCGGCCGCAGCATCTTGATCAGCCGCTCGATGGTATCGGCAACGAAGCGCCACTCGTTGAGCCAGTCGCGCGGAAAACGCACCACCACGTCTGCCGTGTCGATGCGCCGGCTCAGGAGGCAGATGCCGGGTGTCGGGCCCGCGCCGTTGCGGCTGCAGCGCACGATGAAGGCGTCCGGCGCCGCCGCATCGTAGATCAGATCCTCGCCCTGATAGGGCGTGCCCTCCCGGAAGGCGAGCACCGCGAGCCCGCCCGGACCGGCGACCGGCTCGGCCACCGCGTACCGTGGATAGATGGTCTTCAGCCGTTCGGCCGGCGGCAGGGTGTTGCCGGCGGCCGAGATGGTCACGAAGATCCGCTCCAGGGTCCTCGCCGTCGGTGCCCCCGCGCTCGCCGCCGGCGCGCCGGCATTCACGTCCGGTGGCTCGAGCGAGGGCCAGACCAAGGCCAGGTCGACGCGGTCGTGCGCGCCCGGCCTGCGCTGCACCGGCACGCGGATGGCTGCCGGCGGGACGTTGAAGGCGACACCTGCGATCGTGATCGGCAGCGCCGGCGCCCCGAGCCCGACCGGCGGTTCGGGCCAGCGCGGCCACAACACGAAGGCGATGAATCCGCTCGCGCCCACGATCAGCGCCAACAGCGCCAGCAGCGGTCCCGCGAGCACCCGGCCGTCGGCGCGGCGAGGACGCGACGGCGGGACCTGCCGCGCGGCGAGGTGGGTCGTGCTCATGGGCGTTCCTCGAATCAATCGCAAGTATGCCATGGGATCGCGAGCGCGCACGCCTTGCGGGGGCCGTTTGCGTTAACGGTTAATTAAGGATGTTGTGGCGCCGAAAGGTCTGCTCTGCGAAGCATCCCGCCGCGAAACCCTTGCGAGGCGCGATGTCGAACGACTCCCTTGAACTGTTCTTTGCGCTGGCGTTTGGTTTTGCGGTGGCCGGCGTCTTGGCGACCGGCTATCAGTTCGCCACCTGCCGCGCGCCGACCTTCAAGCTGCTGGAGCGAGGCCCAAAGCCCTCGACCTTCGCGGCCGTGCCGTTCCTCGTCTTCGCGGCGCCCTTCATCATCATGCGCAACACCATCCGTGGCAGCCGCATCGAAGGCCGCAACTTCCAGCTCGTGATGGCGGCGACCGTCGTGGCCGGGGTCTGGAGCCTGATGTCCGGCACCATCGCCATGATGGCGCTCGCCGCGATGCTGCGGATGTAGGCCGCCGCCGCTGTCTCGCCAATCCGGGGGCCGCATGGCAAGGTCGCGCTCGCAACAGGAGCGCGCGTATGGCCATCTACGAGCTTGACGGCGAGCGGCCCGACCTGCCGGACCGCTATTGGATCGCAGAGACGGCAACGGTAATCGGCCGCGTCCGGCTCAAGGCCGACGCCAGCGTCTGGTTCGGCTCGGTGCTGCGCGGCGACAACGAATGGATCGAGCTCGGCGAGCGCTCGCAGGTGCAGGACAACGCCACGCTCCACACCGATCCGGGATTTCCCATCGTGATCGGGCATGACTGCGTGATCGGCCACAACGTCGTCCTGCACGGCTGCAGGGTGGACGATGACAGCCTGATCGGCATGGGGGCGATCGTGCTCAACGGCGCCAGGATCGGGAAGAACTGCCTCGTCGGCGCCGGCGCGGTGGTGACCGAGGGCAAGGAGTTTCCCGACGGCTCGCTCATCGTCGGCGCGCCCGCGCGCGTCATCCGCACGCTCGACGAGAAGGCGGCGCAGATGATCGCGCATGGCGCCGACGTCTACGTCAAACGCTGGCAGCGCTATGCCAAGGGGCTGAAGCGGATCGGGTAACAAACGGCGGACGACGGAGACAAGCGCGCTTGAACGTCGTCCTCGTCCGTTGTTCGTCTGCTGCCGTCCAAAAAGGGGTGCGGCCGCCTCCGGGGGGAGAGGCGGCCGCGCGCGAGCCCGGTCTGGGGACGGGGAGGGGTGGGGACGTGACCGGGTCGCGTAGCTCCTTGTTCTCGTGTTCGGTTCGCTTGCTCAGCGTGATGTGGCGGTGGACATTGCCGGCCGCGTATCGCCGAGCGAAACCCATACATTCGGATCGACTTGCGACTGCCGCTTCACGTAGCGGTAGCCGGTCTCCGACCAGAGCAGGATCTGGTCCTCCTGGTTGTCGAGGACGAACTCGCCCTTGTCGGTCTTGACCGTCAGCACGGCGTGTCCTTCGCCCTTCTGGTCGCGCACGACCGTGATCAGCAGCGCCTGCCGCGGCCATCCGGACTGCACCAGCATCCGGCGCTTGAGCAGCACGTAATCCTCGCAGTCGCCGTAGCCGTCATCGGGATAGCTCCAGCGTTCGACGACGCCCCAGTGGTCCATGTCGGTCATCGGCTTGATGTTGTCGTTGACCCACTTGTTGATCCGCACCAGGTCCTTCCACGACCTGGCCGAGAGCACGACGTCGCGCGCTTCGGCCGGCTTGGTGTCGCATTCGCGCGCATGTTCGGCGCAGAACTCGGTCCAGCCGATCGGGGCCCGCGCGCTGGCACCGAGCGCGATGAACAAGGGCCGCTCGCCCGCCGCCTGCGCACCCGGCAGCGTCAGCGTCGCCAGCAACGCCGTGGCAGCGACCAGCCCAGCGCCAAGCACTCTCCTGTATTGTTGTTGCATCCCATGACCCCGTCCCTGTTTGTTGGGTCATGTGTCTCACAAAGCCTTTGAATCGCCGCTAATCTTGCGACGTCACTTTGAATAGAAGGCAAGTAAATACCGCATCGAATACTTGGCGTATTTGAACATAAATCGAATAAAATCTGATCTAATACGATTTGAGTAAAATGCGACGCATTAACCGCCCGCACCTCGCATCGGCGGCGTTGCGCGCGCCATCGCGCGCGATGCTCTTAACCAGCCGCGGAGGTTCAAACAGGATGATCGGGAGCGGAAATCGCGACAGCGCGAACGATTCCGGCAATGGCCAGGCTGCGGTGATCGTCGCGGCGTTTACCAGCCGGTGACGTTCTCTTCGACAAAGTCCGGGTGCTGGAGCCGGATGAACTCGATCGCGAAGCCTTCTTCCAGGTGACGCACGACCCGGCCGGCGGTCTTGCCGACGGTGACCGGGGAGCCGAGTTCGGGCCGGTGCTCGGTCGCGAGCGCGACGCCCGACTGCGATATGTCGATGACGCGGACCGCCACGTTGATGCCGTTTGCCAGGATCAGCCGCGCCGACGGATTGCGCGGCGTCATGCGGCCGTGGCGGCGATCTTCCGGCAGGCCCAGGATATGGCGGTTGGCGAGCCAGGTGAGCTGGGCGGCGAGCTTGTCGCGCTTGCGCGTGGTCGCCGCGATGGTCATGGCGAAGCCATTCTGGAACTGGCGCGCGATTATGCCTTCCAGACGCCCGACATGGTCCACATAGGCGATCACGCGTTCGCCGGGCTGACCGATGACCGGCGTGACGAGCGCCATGCCGCCTGGCGACATGTCGGTGACCTGGCAGGGGAACTCGCGCCGGTCAGCCAGCATGTAGCGCCCGAGCAGGTTGACGCGCACGCGCTGGAAGCGCCGGCGTTCTTCGCTCAGCGGCAAGAACACTGATTTCTTCTGGGGTAGCGACATGCGCCCGGGCTGGCCTGGCCAAAGGGGTTACTTCCTGTCCGAGCCTATGCACGCATCGTTAACGCCGCGTTAGCCAGCAGCACGACGCTGTGCGATCAGCGTCTCTGCTTATTCAAATCTGGCCGCCGTCATAGACCACCAGGCCATGTCGGAGACGGCCGGCCGACACGACGGGCTGCGGTCCGGGCACGCTGGCGGGGGCTGTCCCGGGCGCGAGATAGCGAAGCGTTCCCAGCGTCAGCTCCGTGATCATGCTGATGCCGAACCAGTAGGGCATCTGCGACGGCACCAGCGCGCCCAGGACGCGGGCATCGGTGCGGCCGCGATGGCCGAGCGGCAGCATCAGGAGCTCCAGCTCGAGCGCGACGCCCTCCGCGTTGATGCCGCGCGCGCTGGCCACGGCGGCGACCGCCTCGTTCCCGACCACGGCAAGGAGATCGCGCACCGTCGCCCGGCTCGCCTCGCTCCATATCCTGACGAAAGCCTCGCCCTTGAGCTCGCGCCCGAAGGCGGCGCAGACCCGCGTGCCGGCGATGCGGAACGGATGGTCCCCGCGTGCATCGAAGGCGAGGATGAACGTGTCGGCGAGGACCCGGCGGATGGCGCCCGGCTCGATATCGGCACGATCGGGCGCCGGCCGCAGGCCGCGTCGCGTATTCCAATAATCGAACAATTCCCGTGTCGACGATTGCTTCATGAACGCCCTCTGTTCTCGTCCGCGAGCGGCATTTCGCTGCCGCTGTCCCCGACCGGGACAGTGCGGCGGCGTTTTCGAAAGCTCGGGCGGTGCAGAGCAGGGCGCGTGCCGCGCCGGCGCCGCGGCGTCGTCGTCGGTCCGCGGGCGCGTGTTAGTGTTAAAGGCACGATGCGGTGGCGCGCGCGCCCCGTTTCACTTAGACCGTCACCGTGATCCACACGTGTCGCGGGTCCCGCGTTCGGTGATCCGAGATCAACTCAAGAAGCCGGGGAGGCGAGGGGATGTGACAGGTGCCGGAGCGGCGCCACCCAAATCGGCCGCAGCCGTTGGCTGCGGCCGATTTGGGGTTCAACAAACCCAGCACGGCGGCTCCAAGGGAGGGTTTCGACCCTCCCTTTTTTTGTGCCACGACGTGCGCCGGATGCTTCCGCAGCACGCGACTTTCTCGTGCGCAACACGGCGCGGGCGCTTGCCGGAGGGCGCGCGGCGTCCTATCTCCGCAGCACGCCATCCGGAAGGCCTCGTGACCGTCCCCCGCGAACGAATGTTCAACGTGCCGATGATCGTGCTTGCGATCATCGCGCTCATGGGTCTCGTGCATGCGGTCTTCGTGCTGCTGCTCACCCAGCAGCAGGCGACCGAGTTCTTGTTGTTGTTCGCCTTCATCCCGGCGCGCTACGACGCCAGCGTGCTCTCCGATGTGAGCTTCGCGCAGGGCTACGGCGCGGCGGTCTGGACCTTCGCGACCTACGCGCTGATCCACGCCGATCTCAATCATCTCTTCTTCAACGCGCTCTGGCTGCTTGCCTTCGGCACGCCGGTGGCGCGCCGCTTCGGTGCGTTGCGGTTTGTGATCTTTTTCATCGCGACCGCGGCGGCCGGTGCCGCCATGCATCTCGCGACCCATTTTGGCGAAGGGTTGCCGATGGTCGGCGCCTCGGCGGCGATCTCGGGCGCGATGGCGGCTGCGATGCGCTTTGCATTCCAGCGCGGCGGCCCGCTCGGCGCCCTTGGCAGCGCCGACGAGGATGCCTACCGCGTGCCGGCGGCGCCGCTCAGCGCGATGCTGCGCGATCCGCGCGTGCTGTTGTTCATCGTGGTGTGGTTCGGCATCAACATCCTGACTGGCGTCGGCACCATCGCAATGCCGGGCTTCGAGCAGAGCGTGGCCTGGCAGGCGCATATCGGCGGATTTCTCGCCGGCCTGTTCGGATTTACGCTGTTCGATCCGGTGCGGCATTCGGCCGCGAACGTTGGCGAGGACGGCGGCGAGAGCGCAACGTCCGGTCATTGAACAAAAAAAGACCGACCATCACTAAAAACGATAAGTCATAATTCAGCGCGCCAGCACGCGAGTCTTGCGTCGGCCGTATTTCGAGCCGATCATTTTGACGTCCCAGCGACTCGGCGCGATACTTTCTCGCGCTGAGCAATGGAATGCCGACACGGCGCGCTGAGGCGGGACGGAACTGCGCAATGCATGCGAGCGTTATTCATTAGCTCGGATGCCGCACGGTCAAGGGAGGCGACCCAAGGGAGGCGACCAATGACAGTCAACGCCATTCTCTCCAGCAAGGGCAGCAACGTCACGACCATCGAACCGATCGCGACGCTGGAAGCCGCGATCGCGCTGCTCGCCGAGCAACACATCGGCGCGCTGGTCGTGCTCGGCCCCGAGCGGCGCGTGATCGGCATCCTGTCGGAACGCGATGTCGTGCGCGCGCTGGCCGATCAGGGCGCGGCGGCGCTGAAACAGCCGCTGGCACTGGTGATGACGCGCAAGGTGTCGACCTGCACGCAGGCGGACAAGGTCAACGCCCTGATGGAGCAGATGACCACGGGCAAGTTCCGCCATGTGCCGGTGGTCGAGCAGGACCGGCTGATCGGCATTGTCTCGATCGGCGACGTGGTCAAGTACCGGCTCGGTGAAATGGAGCACGAGACCGAGGCGTTGCGCGATTACATCCAGACCGCGTGAGGTCCATCGGGCCGCTGCCCACGCAATTCACCGACACTGGACTCCTGCGAGGTCGCCTCAGGCCAGCGCCTTGCTGGCCTCGTCGATCGTTTCGAGCGCCTTCTCGGCCGCTTCGGCGCCGAGCCGGATCGCTTCCTCGGCGCAGTGGAAATCGAACATGCCGATGTGGCCGACGCGCGGACTGATCATGATGTCGGCGGGGTCGCCCGCCAGCCGCGCGCGCGTGATGCGATCCTGCATGACGTTGTAGGCTTCGATCATGACCTTGGGCAGGCCGGGGCGGCCTTCGCTGCCGACCAGTTGGCGCTTGAGAAATTTTTGCACGCCGAGCTTTCCGCGCCAGCGTCGTTCGGAGGCGGGATCCGTGCCTGCCGGTTCCTCGTCCTCGTCGAAGCCGTGGCTGAAGATCGTGCTGCCGCGGCCGAACAGGTCCGCGTTGGTGCTCACGCCGATGACGAGGCGGGCGCCGAACGCGCGTGCAGCCGACACCGGCACCGGATTGACCAGGGCGCCGTCGACCAGCCAGCGGCCGCCGACGCGGACCGGCGCGAACACGCCCGGCAGCGCATAGGAGGCGCGCAACGCCTCGAGCAGGCGTCCGCGCGTGAGCCAGACCTCATGGCCGGTGTCGATCTCGGTCGCGATCGCGGCAAAGCGGGTGTCGAGCGCCTCGATCTTGCTCCGCCCGATGCTAGCCTCGAGCCGCCGAGCGAGCCGTCCGCCGCTGATCAGGCCCGAGCCCGCGAGGCTCACATCGAGGTAGCCCAGGATGCGGCGGCGCGTGAGCCCGCGCGCCCAGGCGGCGATGTCGTCGAGCTCTCCGGCGGCATAGCAGCCGCCGATCACCGCGCCCATCGAGGTCCCGGCGACCACATCCGGCTTGAGCCCATGCGCCAGCAGCGTCTGCAGCACGCCGATATGGGCGAAGCCGCGCGCGGCCCCGCCGCCGAGCGCGAGCCCGATCGATGGCCGGCCTGTGGCCGCCGGGGAGGATTCGTCGGCCTCCACGGAGCGGTCGCCCGTTTGAGTGCGGCGGAGCAGTCCTTGCAGCACGGAGGTTGTCTTTCTGTTGCACGGATGATCGGAGGGCTCCGGCAGGGGAGCAAGCGCATCATCGCCTTATGGTGAAGGCCGGCCGGCAGTGGATGGCGACGCTCGGAGGGTAACGTCGCAATGCGGCCTGACGGCGGCGGTGCCGGGGCGTGCGCGCGGATGCGGAGCTCATCCACCAGGTTGTTTCGGGTGCAGCGAAAGCGTCATTCCGCGGCCTGCGTTTTCACCACCGCCGGGGTCTTGCTTGGCTTGATGACCGGGATCACCTTGTCCACCACCGCATAATCGGCGTAACCGCATCGCGCGATCGGTTGCATCGCCGCGGTGTCGAGCCGGCCGCTCTTGATGAAGCGCTCGTCGATGTGCACGCCGACCACCTGCCCGAAGGCAACGTGCCGGTGCGCCGGCTTGCCGTCGAGATCGTCGAGATCGACGATCTGCAGCAACCTGCATTCGAGCGCGCAGGGCGATGCCTTGACACGCGGCGGCCGCACCAGGCGCGAGGCGACCGGATCGAGCCCGGCTTCGATCATTTCATTGACGCCGCGCGGATACGAGACTCCGGTCGTCACCACGGCCTGCAGCAGATCGAGGACCGCGAGGTTGCATACGAATTCCTTGGTCTCCGCGATGAAGGACAGCGAGTCCTTGTAGCCGTCGCTGGAGAACATGACGATCGGCGGGGCATCCGACACCGCGTTGAAGAACGAATAGGGCGCGAGGTTGATCTCGCCCTTGCGGTTCATGGAGGTGATCCAGCCGACCGGCCGCGGCGCGACGATCGCCTTGAACGGATTGTAGGGCAGTCCGTGGTCGTTCTTGCTGGTGTCGTAGAACATCGTCGCCCATCAGGTTGGGATCGCCGGAGACGGGAGGCACCGGGGCCGGTCGGCGATCGCGGAGCGTCCGGCCCGGACATTGCACGGCGGCCTGACAAAGGCCGCCGCCGTTGCAGTATACAACGCACCTCGCCGGAGTCTCGCGCCGCCGCGCCGGCAGTTGCTCCCGTCGATCCTTGCGCCTACCTGTGCCTAGGCCCGACCGGCGACGACTGATCGGCGGCTGGAGGACCTGGCTTTGCATCGCAGCCTTGCCGCACGTGTTCGACGGCCGTTCGTCCTCGCGGGTGCCGCGTTCAGGGCCGCTGCCGCGCTGGCGCCGGCATGGACGCAGGGGGCGGACGACAAGGCCTTGTGCCTCCAAGGCGGGCTCCCGCCCGAGCAGGCCGTCGCGAGCTGCACGGCGGTCATCCAATCGGGCAGCGCGACCCCGGCCGAGCTTGCCGTGGCGTTCCACAATCGCGCTCAAGCCTACCAGGACAAGCACGACGCCGGCCGCGCCATCGCCGACTACACCGAAGCGCTGGCGCGCGATCCGAACGATGCCGCCTCGTTCTCCAACCGCGGCGACCTGCACCTCCTCACACGCGACTTCGACCGCGCGCTCGACGACTTCAGCCAGGCGATGCGGCTGTCGCCGGTCTGGGCGCGTCCGCCCATGGGCCAGGGCGTCGCCTATGCGGCGAAGGGAGACTATGACCGTGCCATCCTGGATTACGGCGCGTCGATCGGTCTCGATGACAGTAACTTCACCGCCTTTGCCATGCGTGCCGACGCCTATCTGCGCAAGCGCGACATGGACGCGGCGATCGCTGATTTCACCCAGGCCGTGCGGCTCAATCCGAACTTCACCTATGGGTTCGAAACGCGCGGGCAGTTGTACTTCTACAAGGGCGACTACGACCGTGCCCTCGCCGATCTCGACGAGGCGATCCGGCTCGATCCCGGTGCGACCGACGCCTTCAACATCCGCGGCGCCATCCACCGCGAACGGCGCGACGACGATGCCGCCATCGCGGATTTCAGCGCCGCCATCAGGCTGCAACCGACCTTTGTCATGGCGTTCAACAACCGCGCCTCGGTCAATTCGCAACGGGGCGAGCTCGACCGCGCCCTTGCGGATTACGACGAGGCGATCCGGCTCGATCCCCGGTATCAGCTCGCCCTCAACGGGCGCGCCATCGTGCGCTATCGCAAAGGCGATCATGTTGCGGCGATCGCGGATTTCGACGCGGCGTTCCGGCTCGACCCGAGGGACATGGGCTCGCTCTACGGCCGCGGGATGGCGAAGCTGAAGCAGGGTGACGGCGAGGGCGGCAACGCCGATGTCACGGAGGCGAGGGAGCGCCACCCGGCGATCGAGGCTGAATACGCGCGCCTGGGGGTGAAATGAGCCATCGAAGACGGCCGCCTGCGGCAACTCAGGCGCCGTAACGCGTCGCGATCTCGCCGAGCGGCGGCCGCGGCCGGTCCTCCGGCGGGTTGACCGGCTTGCCGATGTGGATGAAGCCCGCGATCTTCTCGTTCTCCTTGAGGCCAAGCGCATCGAGCACGCGGCGGTCGTAGGCGTACCATTCGGTGATCCAGTTCGCCCCGTAGCCGAGCGCGTGCGCGGCGAGCACGAGACTCATGGCGGCGGCGCCGGCGGAAAGCACCTGCTCCCATTCCGGGATCTTCACATGCGGGCCGGCGCGGCTCACCACCGCGATGACGAGCGGGGCGCGCGCAAGGCGCTTGTGCTCGTAGTCGATCTGCTCGGGCTTGGCGTCCGGATACTTGGCGCGGAACGCCGCCTCGATGGCGGCGCCGGCGGCGAGTCGCGCCTCGCCTTCGAACACGATGAAGCGCCAGGGCGTGAGCTTGCCATGGTCGGGCACGCGCGAGGCGATCGTCAGCAGGGTGTCGACTTCGGCCGGCGAGGGGGCGGGGCCGGTCAACTCGATCGGCTTGAGGGAACGCCGGGTTTGCAGCAGTTGGAGGGCGTCGGCCATTGTTTCGTCCGTTGTGGCTCTGCGCCTATCATACGGCCTCCGTGGTGACAAACGTTGGGCGTGGCTTGAATTTGCCGCGATTTCCGTCGAAATACGGTTCCAATGAGGATCGCAGCGACCAGCGCGGGCAGCGGGGGCCGGTTTATATTGGCCATTGCCGTGGGACTTTTTGCACTGCCGGCAACAACTTACGCGCAATTCTTCGACCCTTCTCCGGTGTTGCGGCCGCCCGCCGACGTGCCGGGCGCCACGCCTGGTCCGGCGCAAAGCCTGGTGGCGCCGGGCGGCGGCGGCATTCCAGCCCCTGCGCCGAAGGGACCGATGCTGCAATCGCTGCCGCCGCCGGCGAGCGCAGCGCCTGCCGCTCCGCACAACCCGGCGATCCCCTCCGGACAGGTGCCGCTTGCGGTGAGCGCGCGTTTCGGCCGCGACATGCCCGCCATCAACGGCGGCCTGCACTGGCGGATCTATCCCACCAAGCCGGACCAGGGCGCGCTGCGTCCGGTCAAGGAGGACAAGGCCGCCGCACCGACCTTCGCCTTGGCCCCGGGCGCCTATGTGATCCACGTCGGCTTCGGACTGGCGAGCGCGACCAAGACCGTGCAACTGCGCGCGGGTGAATCGGTCCGCGAGGTGTTCGAAATTGCCGCGGGCGGGTTGCGCATCGAAGGCAAGGTCGGCGACGTGCGCATCCCGCAAGGACAGATCTCGTTCGACCTCTACAAGGGCAGCCAGTTCGAGCCCGGCGACAAGCGTCCGATCGTACAGACGGTGCAGACCGGCGACGTGATCCTGGTCGCCGAAGGCACCTACCACATCGTGTCGAACTACGGCGATGCCAATTCGGTGGTGCGTTCCGACATCCGCGTGCAGACCGGCAAGCTCACCGACGCCGCCGTCACCCATCGCGCCGCGGTCATCACGCTCAAGCTCGTCAGCGACTGGGGCGGCGAGGCGCGCGCCAATACGCAGTGGTCGGTGCTCACGCCCGGCGGCGACGTGATCAAGGAATCGACCGGCGCGTTCCCGCGCATGATCCTGGCCGAGGGCGACTACCGCGCCATCGCGCGCAACGACGGCAAGTCCTACGAGCGCGCCTTCAAGGTCATCACCGGCGTCGATGGCGAGGTCGAGGTGCTGGCGCGCTGACGCCGGCGTCAGTTCGGCAGGTTCGCCAGGCTGTAGTCGATCAGTTCGATCCAGCTCTTCTGCGCGGCGCTGAGCTTGCCGTCGGCTTCGAGCTTGCGAATGATATCGCGCGCCTGTTCGAGCCGCGCGCGCGGATCGTCATTCGCATAGGCGAGCTTGAACAGCACCGTGACGAGATCCAACTGCCACTGGATCGAATCGGGCGCGGCCATCGCCAGCCTCTCGATGATCGCCAGACCTTCGCGAAGCGCATCGCGGGCTTCGTCCTTGCGCTCGAGCTCGATGAGAATGCTCCCGATCCGGTCAAGGTTGGTCGCCATGTCGCGCTGCCGTTGCACGTTATCCGGGTCGGCGGCGGCCAGCTTTTTGCGGACCGGAAGCGCGGTGCGGTAGATCGCAAGCGCGCCCTCCTTGTCGCCGTCCCCATAGGTCAGGCTCGCCACGCGCTCGTAGGCGACCGCCAGGTCCCTTTGCCAGTTCAGGTTGGCCGGGTCGCGCTCCGCCAGCGTCTCGCGGATGGCAAGCGCGTTCTGGAACGCGGCGCGCGCGCGCGGACGGTCGCTCGCGGTCACCGCCTCCCCGATCTTGCCGAAACAAGCCGCCAGGTCGCCCTGCCACAACGCGTTGTTCGGGTCGACTTGGGCAAGCTTTTGCGCGATGGCGAGCCCGGCCTCGAACGCGGCAACGGCGTCCGCCGGCTTTCCCGAGGCGAGGAGCGCATCGCCGATCTTGTTGTGGCTGATTTCGAGGTCGCGCTGCCACAGCAGGCTCTCGGGATGGAGGGCCACGAGGTTTTCGCGGATGGCGAAGCCTTTGCGGTAGGACTCGAGCGCCTGCTGCGGCTCGCGCGCCGAGAGCCGCACGTCGCCGATCTGATCGTGAGCGATGGATACGTCGCGCTGCCACTGCGTGTTGAGGAGGTCGGTGGCGGCGAGCGCCTCGATGATGGAAAGCGCCCGGGTGAAGGTGGCGAGCGCCTCCGCGTTCCTCGCGAGCGTGACCAGCACGTCGCCCATCCGGCTCAAGCCCAGGAAGAGGTCGCGTTGCCAGGTGCTGTTGCGGGCGTCGGCGGCAACCAGCTTTTCGCGGATATCGACGATCGCCTTGTATTCATCGAGCGCCGCCGCGACCCGGCCGGTCTCGCTCAGCAGGAGTGCGATGCGGTTGTGGGTGAACGCCAGGTCCGATTGCAGGTCGAGCCGGCGCGGCTCCTTCGCGGCCAGCATTTCGGTGATCGAGAGCGACCTGCGGTAGCTGGCGAGCGCCTCGTCCCGATGTCCTCCGACGAGCAGCATGTCGGCGATCTTGTTGAGGCAGAACGACAGGTCGCGTTGGAAGATCGCCGAGTTCGGCAACGCCGTGACGAGCTTCTCGATGATCGCCATCGCCTGACGATAGACGGCGAGCGCCTCGTCCCACTTCGCCGTCGTTGCGAAGCGCGCGTCGCCGATGTTGTTGATCGCGACCGCAAGATCTCGCTGGTACTGGATATTGCCGGGAGCCGCCTTGAGCAGGCTTTCCAGGATTGCCCGCCCGCGTTCCGCGGTCTCGAGCGCGCTCTTGCTGTCGCCGAGCGAGACATAGGTCGAATAGAGCTCGTCGAGCGCGACCGCTTGCAGGCGCAGCAGCTCGGGCGTCCGTTCGCCCGCCTCCGAAAGCTGCGTCTGCAGCTCCTGCACGCGCTTGAGGATGAGCTGAACGAGATCGACCGGCATCCCGGTGCGCCGGCGAAACGCCTGGGCGAGATCGAAGACCAACGTGTCGGTGGTGCGGGTCGCGGTGGCCAGCGTTCGCTCCGCGCGGTTGCGCTGCTCGGCCGCAAGGGTCCACTGCCAGACGGCAAGTCCCCCGATCACGAACAGCGAGCCCGCCGCCGACCAGGCGAGCATCAGCGCGCGCCGCTGCTGGCGCACCTCCTGCGAAAGCAGATCCTCCTTCGGCAGTCCATGGATCGCGGCCGCGAAATTGGCGGCGAGGTCGATGAACTTGGCGTCGCGCGGAGCCGCGCCGCCGCGGTAGGCGCTCATGTCCTCCCATTTGGGCTCGCTCGGGAAGCGGCCGCGCAGCGCCGCCGGCAGCGGGCCAGTCTCGTGCCGGCCGAAGTCGCCGCTGGCGTCGTCCCAGACGAGAGTGCCGTCGGTGAGCGCGATCAGGAGGGTGTCGGCGCCCTTGTGCTCGAGCCAGTAGCTCACCTCCTTGCCGACCCAGTGCGAGGCCGCGGCCTCCGGCGAGGCCAGCAGGATCAGGAAACGCGAATCCGCAAGCGCGCGTTCGATCGAGGGCCAGAGCTGCGGGGTGGCGGACAGCGACGTGTCGTCGCGGAAGATGCGCAAGGCACGGCGCCGGTACCAGGGCTTGCCGAGTTTCTGCACCGCCGATTGCAGCGCCGCCGCGATCGGCTTGTCCTTGGCGTGGCTGTAGGAGATGAAGGCGTCGTAAAGGGCCATGGCGCCTTCCCTATCGTGCTGCCGCGCGGCCCATCTTAGAGGCGAGACTCGCCGGGTGCCATCGGCGGTGGCGTGCCGGCGGCAGGAGGGCGCCCCAAGCGCCGACTCATCGCTCGTTGCGCGCGGTATGAAGCAGGTATCCTCAAGGACGGACGTAGGGCGACCGCCTCGATGTCCTTGTCATCCTGGTCGAGCGTGGGAGCGGGACCATTTTCCGCTCGACCTGCCCGACGCAGTCGAGCCGGAGCGGCTGGATTGCCGGAGTGTCCTGTTTCAGGTCCCTTTGCGCAACCTCCGCACGTCCGGCGGCACGGCTTCGGCCGCGAGCGCGGCGAGCGCGGTATCGAGCGGCATCACGGTCTGGCCCTCCTTGCCGAGGCGGCGGATCGACACGCTGCGCTCGGCCGCCTCCTTGCGTCCGACCACCAGCAGCACCGGCACCTTGGCAAGCGAATGCTCGCGCACCTTGTAATTGATCTTCTCGTTGCGCAGGTCGCCCTCGACGCGCAGCCCTGAAAGCCGCGCGGCAGCGACCACCTCATGCGCGTAGACGTCCGCATCCTCGGTGATCGTCGCCACCACAGCCTGCAGCGGCGAGAGCCAGAGCGGCATGTGCCCGGCATAGTGCTCGATCATCACGCCGATGAAGCGTTCGAGCGAGCCGAACATGGCGCGGTGCAGCATCACCGGCGTGACCTTGTTGGAGTGCTCGTCGATGTAGAAGGCGCCGAGCCGGCCGGGCAGGTTGAGATCGACCTGCACGGTGCCGCATTGCCAGTCGCGCCCGATGGCGTCGCGCAAGACATATTCGAGCTTCGGGCCGTAGAAGGCGCCTTCGCCCTTGTTGAGGGTCCACGGCCGCTTTGACGCTTCGAGCGCCTGCATCAGCGCGGCTTCCGCCTTGTCCCAGACCGCGTCCTCGCCGATGCGCTTCTCCGGCCGGTCGGAGAACTTGATGCTCACGTCCGCGAAGCCGAAGTCCTCATAGATCGACAGGATCAGATCATTGATCTTGAGTGTTTCCTCGGCGATCTGGCTCTCGGTGATGAAGACATGGGCGTCATCCTGGGTGAAGGCGCGCACGCGCATCAGCCCGTGCAGGGCACCCGAGGGCTCGAAGCGATGCACCTTGCCGAATTCGGCGATCTTCAGCGGCAGGTCGCGATACGACTTCAGCCCGTTCTTGAAGATCTGGATGTGCCCCGGACAGTTCATCGGCTTGATGGCGTAGACGCGCTCCACCTCCTCGCCGCGCTCGGCGGTGAGGAACATCATGTCGTTGTAGGTCGGGATGTGGCCGGTCCTGACCCACAATTCGCGGTCCATGAGCTGCGGCGAGTTCACCTCGACATAGCCGGTCTCCTGCAGGCGGCGGCGGATGTAGTTCTCGAGGATCTGGAACAGCGTCCAGCCTTTCGGGTGCCAGAACACCGAGCCCGGCGCCTCCTCCTGGAAATGGAACAAGTCCATCTCGCGGCCGAGCTTGCGGTGATCACGCTTCTCGGCCTCCTCGATCTGCTTGAGATAGGCATCGAGCTCCTCCTGCTTGGCGAAGGCGGTGCCGTAGATGCGCGAGAGCATCTCGCGGTTGCTGTCGCCGCGCCAGTAGGCGCCCGCAACCTTCATCAGCTTGAACGAGTTGCCGACCTTGCCGGTCGAGGTCATGTGCGGGCCGCGGCAGAGGTCGAACCAGTCGCCCTGCTTGTAGATCTTGAGTTGCTGGTCGGCCGGGATGGCGTCGACCAGTTCGACCTTGAACATCTCGCCCTTGTCCTTGAACACACGCTTGGCGTCGTCGCGCGACCAAACCTCCTTGGTGAAGGGTTTGTCGCGCGCGATGATCTCGCGCATCGTCTTCTCGATCGCCACGAAGTCCTCGGGCGTGAACGGCTCGTTGCGGAAGAAGTCGTAATAGAAGCCGTTGTCGATCACCGGCCCGATGGTGACCTGGGTGCCCGGCCACAGCGTCTGCACGGCTTCGGCGAGCACATGCGCGCAGTCGTGGCGGATCAGTTCGAGCGAGCGCGGGTCGTCGCGGGTGAGGAACTCGACCCTGGCGTCGGTCTCGATCCTGTCCGAGAGGTCCGCCAGCGCGCCGTCGAGCGCCATCGCGACCGTGCGCTTGGCGAGCGAGGGGGAGATGCCCTTGGCGAGGTCGAGACCGGTGATGCCGTCCGGGTAGTCCCGACGTGCGCCGTCGGGAAAGGTCAAGGCGACCATCCTTCACTCCTGTTGCTCACTCCTGCGAACGAACGCAGGTAAGCGTGGCCGAACAGCTTTGGATTTGACGACCCGTCAGTCCGGTTGTCGGGCGGCAGCGCTCTCGCCAGATCGGCAATGCGACGCGCGCCGCAGCACTTATATGATGCGGGCGTGCGCGGCAACAGCGCGGGATTGCAGCGGGCGCCGGCGCTGCGCGTCCCCTTCGCTCGCGCTCTTGCAATTCAATACCTTGTCATCGCGGAATGTCGCGCGTCTATCGCCGGCACAACTGCGTTAACGACAGGCTCCACCGTGCATTGCGCAGGGGCGGCATGACCGCCGCATAATGATCAAACTCGGATCACATCGCGAACAAACTCCTTGCCGAAGTTGGCGCCGTCCGCGCGCGGGGAAGCGAGTTCAACGTTGCTGCCCATCACGCGGAGGTTGGCGTCGGCAACCCGCCGGGTCGGCGACGCGTGTGTGTGTGTGTGTTGCGTGGTGTGAGGCCCGCGGCTTCATGGGGGTGAAGGTGTGGGGAGGTCTGCGGCGGCGCATGGCCATTTCAGGTACGTTGCGTATTGGCCACGCCAGTGCGCGTCGCAGCCTTTTCCATCTCACGGCGATGCAAGCGGGCCACGGGGCAGGAAGCCTGCCGGACCAGCGATTCTGGCGGTCTCAAGCAGATCGAACGCTTGGACGCGGCGGTAAAGTCGTGCCTACGCGGGCCCGCGAAAGTTCCAACCAGCAAGCCGGCGCGGCCTGCAGAGGCGGCCGGGTTCCCGACAAGACGCATTGTAACGTTTTTTGATGGAACAAAGAGCTGAGCACTGGACCAGAATCGATCTTTTGAGTAATAAAGAGATCGGACCGTCTGTTGCCTTTGAGAAGAGCGACGCCAGAGCGCCAGGTCCAAAGACAAGACGGTAGGGACATAAAGGGGAGAGCGTGACCCGATATATCTGCGGAGCTTTGCTGCTGGCGTTCGCCTGCCTGATGGCGTTCGACCATGACCGTTCGTCCGCCAAGGACAGCGTCCCCAAACCGGCGTCGATGCGCTTCGAATGGCGCACCGAGGGTCCCGCGGACGCGTGCGGGCGCGACTGCCGCATCTGGATCTCGGCCACCGGTGTCATCACCGATGAGACCGCGCGGGTGTTCGAGGCCTTCGCCAAAGACAACGACGTGCGGGGTTCGACCATCGTCCTCGATTCCGAGGGCGGGTCGGTGCTCGCCGCCATGGCGTTCGGCCGCGCCATCCGGCGCTTGGAGATGACGACGACGGTCGGCAAGACGCTTGCCCTGCCGGCGGACGCAGGCGCCCCGGCCCGGGCGACGCTGTCGCCCAAGGCCACCTGCGAATCGATGTGCGCCTTCATCATGCTCGGCGGCACCCGCCGTTTCGTGCCGCCGGAGGCGCGCGTCCTCGTCCACCAGATCTGGCTCGGCAGCAAGAGCAAGCGCGCCTTGGAATCGAGCTATTCGGCCGACGAACTGGGGCTGGTACAGCGCGACATCGGCCGGCTTGCGCGCTACACGATCGAAATGGGCGGCGGCATCGAGCTCCTGGAGACGGCGCTGCAGGTCCCGCCTTGGGAGCCCATGCATTCGCTCACCGCCGACGAGCTTCGCCGCACCCGGCTGATCAACGTCGACGGCCTGTTCGAGGCCAGCGTGCCGGAAGCCTCCGTGCCGGTCGCCGGCGCCGCCGCGGGCGCGCTGACGACGGCTGCCCAGGCCCTCCGCCGGGACTGATCCGCTGTTCTATCGGGCTCGTAATTCCCGACTCGCCGTGAGGGATGCAACGGCGAAGCCGCGAGCCAGCCTCAGCTGGTCTCGATCCTTGCAACCGGCGGTATTGCCGCGGTGTCGGTTTCGCCCGCGATGCCATGCCATGACCCAGTAAACAGGGGCATGGCCAGGCCCCAGCGACTGAGGTATGGCCGCCAGTCCACACTCGAAGACTTTCTGATGCCGGCGCCCCAGGCGGCATGGACGGGGGCGCGCGCCCGCGCTACGCCCTTTATGGTTAATCTTCGGTGCGTAGCGGTCGGTGTGGGTGCGTAAGTCTGGGTGGCGTATATGCGTAAAATCCTCTGCGCGGTGATGATCGCGGCCGCTGCCATGGGCGCGGCGCAGGCCGCCGACATCCCGGTTCTCGATGCGACCCCTCCAGCGCGGGCCGTTTATGTGCCGACCTATGTCTGGTCGGGGGTCTACCTTGGCGGCTATGGCGGTGGGCGCTGGGCCAGAATCGACGACGCGACGGGGGCCTCGGCTGCCAGCGTCAGCGGTTGGGCGGCGGGCGGCGTCGTCGGGTTCAATTTCCAGGTCGGCGATTTCGTCTACGGCCTCGACGGCGATTTCGGGGTCGGCAACAGCAGCGGCGGCAATCTCGGCGCCGGCGGCGTCATCCAGGACGGCGACATCCGGGCCTCGGGTCACCTGCGCGCCCGAGCCGGCTGGACGGCGGACCGCTTCATGCTGTTCGTGGCGGGCGGCGGCACCATGGCCAATCCGTTCGTGACCCGTGTCGGCCTCACTCCCATCCGCAACTGGGTCGAAGGCTGGACCGTTGGCACCGGCGTCGAATACGCGGTGCTGCCCAACCTGGTCCTGCGCACCGAGTACCTGTTCGCGCATTACGGCGAAAAGGGCTACACCTACAGGTTCGTTCCGCCGCTCACGACCAAGATCACGGTCGATCAGGTCCATACCCTGCGCGCCGCGTTCCTCATCAAGTACTGATCCTCGGCCGGCCTGCCGCAGGCACATGCCGGCAGGGTCAACAACAGCCGCCCGGGCGGATTCCGGCCGGCGGCGCTCCCGCATTCACGCCGCGCCAGCGGCCGTAGCGCCACGGCATGAACCAGCGCGCGCCGGCGGGCACGGCATCGGGCACCAGGTCGAGCCCGGACGTTCCCCACGGATGGCAGCGCAGCAGCCGCGCCAGCGTCATCCAGCCGCCCGCCCACAGCCCGAAACGGCCGAGCGCTTCGTCGGCATAATCCGAGCAGGTCGGCAGGTGCCGGCATTGGAAGCCGGTGAGCGACGCCAACGTATAGCGATAGATTCTGACCAGCGCGCGGCCGAGGAGGCGCGGCACACGGCGCGCGATATCGAGGAGCGATCCCAACATCAGTTCCGCAATGTCGGCCGGCAGCGGTTCTGGGCGAACAGTTTGGAATAGCCGGTTCGTGTCTTCTCCCACTCGGCGGCGGCCGCCGCATAGGTCGACTTCGGGCAGTGGGCGACATGCGACTTGAGCCGGCCTGCGAAGGCCATCACGGTTTCGAGCGTGATGCACAGGATCGGCCGGTCGGCGCGCGAGGCGACGTCGAGTTGCGGCAGCTCCGATTCATCCTTCACGAGCGCATCGGCTTCGCCCGCGCAATCAGCGGCCGCGGCGGCGCCGAGCGACGCATTGAGCGATGCGCCCCAGAGCAGGATCAGCAACGCAACGAATGTCGCACGCATACGCATATACGCATCGTCGTCCCGCGGCCGTCCCGAGCGCGGGACCGTTCCCGCCTACTCCGCCGCTACCGCCTGCCGGCGCTTCGCCTCGATCCGGTTGATGGCGTCCACCACCGCGTCGAAGGTCAACAGTGTCGAGGCATGGCGCGCCTTGTAGTCGCGCACCGGCTCGAGCACCGCGATGTCGGCCCATTTGCCGTCCGCCGGCGGGGCACCGTTTTCCTTCAGCATCTTGCGAACGGTCTCGCGCAGGCCCCTGAGTTCGCTCGCTTTCGCGCCGATCACATTGCGCGCCATGATCGACGAGGACGCCTGCCCGAGCGCGCAGGCCTTCACCTCGTGCGCGAAGTCCGCGATCGTATCGCCGTCCATCTTGAGGTCCACCGTCACGGTCGAACCGCAGAGCTTGGAATGGGCGGTCGCCGACGCGTCCGGGTGTTCCAGCCGACCAATTCGGGGAATTGTGCCCGCCAACTCGAGAATCCGGCGGTTGTAGACGTCATTCAGCATGGATTTGGCTCGATTCCGGCAAATTCAGCCAGGGGGCATTGATTGCCGGCCAGCTTCTCGCGACTTATATAGGAGTGGAACCGCAGGCTGGAAAAGGGGGCCTTCGGTTCTGGGGGCGTCTCGCCGAAAGGCGGAGCGCTAAACTTGAGGAATGCGGCGTCCGTATCGGGTTCCATCCGGTGCACTAGAGCCGCGGCCACCCCGGTGACACATCCGGCACGTCGTGCCGGTCGAACGGAGAGACCGTTATGGACGCTGTCGTCAAGAATTTCCCGAAAACCACTGCGCCCGAAAAGCCCATGTCGGACCACGTGCGCGCCGCGCCCGTGCCGGTC
>JAXDOD010000079.1:0-3902 GCA_034669045.1 Alphaproteobacteria bacterium | reverse complement strand
GCGAGCATAAAGACGCGCGCCTGCTGGCCGGCGGACAAAGCCTGATCGCCACCCTCAACATGCGGCTGTCGGCACCCAGCGTACTTGTCGACATCAATGGCATAAGCGGGCTCGACCGGGTTGCGGAAAAGAACGGCGCCGTCGAGATCGGCGCGCTGGTGCGGCACGTTCAGGCCGAGCGCTCGGATGTCATCGCCCGGCTCGCGCCGCTGATCGCGCGCGCCATGCCGCATATCGGCCACGTCGCCGTCCGCAATCGCGGAACGCTCGGCGGCTCGATCGCCTTCGCCGATCCGGCGGCGGAATTGCCGGCCTGTCTGCTGGCGCTCAACGGCGAGGTCGAGGCCACCGGCCCCAAGGGCAAGCGCACCATCAAGGCCGACGATTTCTTCAAGGGATTGTTCGAGACCGCGCTCGGGCCGCAGGAATTGCTCACCGCCATCCGCGTGCCGGCCGCGGGCAAGGACACGCGCGTCGGATTTGCCGAGTTGGCGCGGCGGCATGGCGACTACGCCATTGTCGGTCTCGCCGCCAGCGCGCGTGGCGATGGCAAGGGGCTTGCCGATGTGCGGCTTTGTTTCTTTGGTGTCGGCGCGACGCCGATGCGCGCCAAGAAAGCCGAAGCGGCGCTGGCCGGCGGCGATATCGATGCCGCCGTCGCCGCGCTCGACCTTGATCCACCGGACGACGTGCAGGCCACGGGCGCGGTCAAGAAACATCTTGCCGGCGTGCTGTTGCGGCGGGTGGCCAAGCAGTTGACGGCGGCGCGGACATGAGCGGGCACGCGCTGGACATTTCCCTCACCGTCAACGGCGAAGCCGTGCAGGAGCGGGTCGAACCGCGCCAGTCGCTGGTCGATTTCCTGCGCGACGACCTGGGCCTCACCGGCAGTCACGTTGGCTGCGAGCACGGCGTCTGCGGCGCCTGCACCGTACGCGTCAATGGCGATATCGTGCGCGGCTGCCTGATGCTGGCGGTGCAATGCGACGGCGCCAAGGTCGAGACCATCGAGGGGGTGTCGGACTCGGGCGCGCTCGCCGATCTGCAGGAGGCGTTCCAGACCCGCAATGCGCTGCAATGCGGCTTCTGCACGCCCGGCATGATCACCACCGCGCATGCGCTGCTCAGCGAGGAGCCCGACTGCGACGCCGACCGCGTGCGCGAGGTGCTGTCCGGCAACCTGTGCCGCTGCACCGGCTACATTTCTATCGTCGAGGCGGTGCTCGACGCGCGCTCCGCCTACAAGCAAGGGAAAGACGGCGCATGAGGACGGTCAACTCGTTCATCGGCAGTCCGATCGAACGGTTGGAGGACCCTCGCTTCCTGCGCGGCCGCGGTCAATTTGTCGACGATCTCGTGCGCGCGGATGTGCTGCATGCGGCGGTGCTGCGCAGCTCCGTCGCGCACGGCCGCATTCGCGCGATCGACACGTCGCGCGCGCTCAGGATCGCGGGCGTGCATAGCGTGATCACGGCCGCCGATCTCGGCGAGGCCGTGCCGAACGTTCCGATGCGGCTGCAGCCGCTGCCGGAATTCGAAGCCTTCGCGCAGCCGGTGATGGCGTCCACGAAAGTGCGTTATGTCGGCGAGGCGCTCGCGCTGGTGCTGGCGGAGAGCCTGGCCATCGCCGAGGACGCGCTGGAGGCGATCGACGTCGATATCGAGCAGCTTCCGGCGGTGTCGGACCGGCGCACCTCGGCGGCCGACACGTCGCTGCTGTTCGAGGACAAGGGAACCAACCTGGCGATGATCTTTCGCGCCGTTCGCGGCGACGCGGCGGCAGCCTTCAAGGCCGCGCCTTACGTGCGGCGCGAGAGCTTCGGCGTCCAGCGCCACATGGCGATGCCGATGGAGACGCGCGGGCTGCTGGCCGAGTGGGACGCCGCGGGCGGGCGCCTCACCGTCAACGGCGCCGCGAAGGTGCTGTTCTTCAACCGCCGCACGCTGGCCAGGCAGTTCGGCATCCCCGAGGGCGCCATCGACATGGTCGAGAACGACGTCGGCGGCGGGTTTGGCGCGCGCGGCGAATTCTATCCCGAGGACTTCCTGATCCCGTTCGCGGCACGCCGTGCCGGCCGGCCGGTGAAATGGACCGAGGATCGCCGCGAGCAGCTCATGACGCTCAACCACGCGCGCGAGGCGGACTGCGAGGTGGAGATCGCCTGCACGCATGACGGCACCATCCTGGGGCTGCGCGGCCACGCCTTCGTGGACGTCGGCGCCTATATGCGCACCAACGGCGCGGTCGGCGCCCGCAACGTCGCGCAGTTCATGTCGGGCCCCTATCGCATCGAGAACATCGACATCGACGTGCGCCTGCAACTCTCCAACAAGACGCCGGTCGGGACCTATCGCGGGCCGGGCCGCTTCGAGACCGATTTCTTCCGCGAGCGGTTCCTCGACATCGTGGCGGCCGATCTCGGGCTCGACCGCGTCGAATTCCGCCGCCGCAACCTGGTGACCTCGTCGGAGATGCCCTATGCGGTCGCCACCATCACGCCGTTCGAGAGCAAGGACGAGTTCGACAGCGGCGACTATGGCGCGACGCTCGACCGCTGCCTCGCGGAGATCGACTGGAAGGGCAAGTCGAAGCTGCAGGGCAAGCTGATCGACGGCCGCTATCACGGCATCGCCATCGCCTGCTTCATCGAGGGCGGCGCCGCCGGACCGAAGGAGAGCGCCCGCGTGGTGCTCGAGCCCGACGGCACCTTTTCGGTGTTCATGGGCTCGTCCGCGGTCGGCCAGGGCGTCGAGACCGTGTTCGCGCAGATCGCCGCCGATGCGCTCGAAGTGCCGATGGACCAGATCCGCGGCGTCTCCCACGGCAGCACGAATTGCGTGAGCGACGGCTACGGCGCCTATCATTCGCGCTCGATCGTCATGGGCGGCTCGGCGCTGCTGAACGCGGTGAAAGAGGTGAACACGGCCATCCGCGCCGCGGCCGCGAAGAAACTCGGCTGCACGCCGGCCGAGGTCGCGATCGTCGAGGGCAGCAAGGCGGTCGGTCCGCAGGGCAGGTCGATCCCGCTCGCCGGTCTCACCGAGACCGGCATCTCGGCGGAAGGCGCCTTCCTCAACAAGAAGCACACCTACACCTACGGCGCGCACGCCGCGCACGTGGCGGTCGATCCAAAGCTCGGCCGCGTCGATGTCCTCGACTACGTGGTGGTCGAGGACTGCGGGCGGATCATCAACCCGCTCACGCTGCGCGGCCAGGTGATCGGCTCGGTGGTGCAGGGCCTCGGCGGCGCCTTCATGGAGCATCTCGTCTACGACGCGGACGGCCAGTTCCTCACCGGCTCGCTGGCCGACTATCTGGTGCCGACGGCGAGCGACTTCCCCAACATCCGCTGCGTGATCACGCAAGACTATCCGTCGCCGATCAATCCGCTCGGCGCCAAGGGCGCGGGCGAGGGCGGCATCATCGCGGCCGGCGGCGTGATCGCCAACGCGGTCGCCGATGCGCTGCGCTCGTTCGGGGTCCAGCCGCGCGAGCTGCCGCTCAGCCCCTCGCGCATCTGGCAGCTCCTGCATGAGGCACGTCCGTCGTAGCGTCCGCTGCCATAGCCGTCGTAGGGTGGGCAAAGGCGCGGAGCGCCGTGCCCACGCCCAATCCACCCTACGCGATATCAAGCGGCCGAGGTCTTCCTCCTGACCCAAGAGGGCGTGTAACCCTCTAGCTGCGGATGGCCGTACACGAGGCTTGGCGACACGATCTCTCGCGCTGCCGCGAATGCCCTGTGCCGACGCCCGGCTACCAGTGCAGCTTAATCCTTTCGCGGGGTTTTAGACCGCGCCGGAGACGTTTGAAATGCTGCGTATGCAAGGATGTCCGGGGTTTGAACCGGCCTCACCTTCTGCTTGTCAACAAATGAGTAAGACGCGTAGCGATTGCTCTTTCT
>JAXDOD010000078.1:0-5747 GCA_034669045.1 Alphaproteobacteria bacterium | reverse complement strand
CATAGTGATCCGGTGGTCCCGCGTGGAAGGGCCATCGCTCAACGGATAAAAGGTACGCCGGGGATAACAGGCTGATGATGCCCAAGAGTCCATATCGACGGCATCGTTTGGCACCTCGATGTCGGCTCATCACATCCTGGGGGTGGAGCAGCTCCCAAGGGTTCGGCTGTTCGCCGATTAAAGTGGTACGTGAGCTGGGTTCAGAACGTCGTGAGACAGTTCGGTCCCTATCTGCCGTGGGTGTCGGAGAATTGAGAGGATTTGTCTCTAGTACGAGAGGACCGAGATGAACGCACCTCTGGTGGAGCAGTTGTGGCGCCAGCCGCAGTGCTGCGTAGCTAAGTGCGGACGGGATAATCGCTGAAAGCATCTAAGCGAGAAACCCACCTCGAAACGAGTTCTCCCTTAAGAGCCGTGGTAGACCACCACGTTGATAGGCCGGGTGTGTAAGCGCAGCAATGCGTTGAGCTTACCGGTACTAATCGCTCGTTTGGCTTGATCGTCTCTCATCTTCAATGCCCGTTCCGGGGCCATTCCTTCGGCCGCCGCCTCCGGCGGCTCCGCAGGATGAGGTCCGAGAACGTTGCTCCTCATGGTGAGGAGCGCCGCGAGCGCGGCGCGTCTCGAACCATGAGGTTGAAAGACCAAACAGCTTGTGGATCGAGATCGGCGCTTTCACGCAGAGTCTCGCTTCGTTCGCGCTTGCTTCAAATCCGTCCTTGGCCGGCCTGGTGGTATTAGCGGGGGGCCTGTACCCGATCCCATCCCGAACTCGGCCGTTAAACTCCCCAGCGCCGATGGTACTAAGTCTCAAGACTTGGAAGAGTAGGTCGCTGCCAGGCCTGCCAAGGACGAATACAACCTCATCACGATCGTCGATTTCAGAAACCGCCGCGGTGACCCCGCGGCGGTTTTTTGTGTTCAGGCGCTGGCGACGGCGTCGCATCTCCTCGTCAATTCCCGGACCTCCAGTCTTGCGCCGGAGATCGGGATCCCGTCTTTTTTGACGCGCGCGCGTGCGCCGCCGCCGGCCCGCGAAAAGAAATGCCGCCGGGCTCCGCGCATCTGGTCTTGCCGGTCTCGGCCATTAAACTCCCCTTCGCTGGCGGCATCAGGCCGGCGGAGAGGCGACATGATAGGCACGGGAAGCTCGGCCGCCGGCGGCGCGGCCAAAATGCTGCCGGCCCGGACCTGCGGCACCGTCGCGCTCGAGACCACGCGGCCGGGCGGCGAGGTCGTCCCGCACGACATCAAACGCCACGAGAAGGCTCCCCGCCATGGCGCCGTCGCCTGACGCGGAGGCGCTCTATCGTCAGGCGCGCGTCCACTGCGAGCAGGGCCGCGTCGCCGAAGGCGTCGACCTCCTGCGCCAGGCGATCGCGAACGACGCACGGCCGGCGCGCTTCCACAAGCTTCTCGGCATGGCGCTGGCCCGCCTGGAGCGGCATCAGGAGGCGCTGGCGAGCCTCGATCGCGCGCTCTTGCTCGGCCCGCCGGCCGCCGACGTCCATGGCAGCCGCGCCGACGTGCTGGTGGCGCTCGGCCGGCTTGCGGAGGGGGTCGCGAGCTATGAGCGGGCACTGGAGCTGCAGCCGGACTCGGTCGAGGACTGGTGCAACCGCGGCGCCGCGCTCATCGATCTCGGGCGCTACGAGGACGCGGTTGCGAACTTCGATCGCGTGATCGCGCTCGCTCCGGATTTCGTGCTGGCGCACTACAATCGCGGCCATGCACTGGCACGGTTGCGCCGCCACCGCGAGGCGCTGGCGAGCTATGATCGGGCCCTGGCGCTCAGCCCTCGCTATGTCGATGCTCTCAACAATCGCGGCGATGCCTTGCGCGAGCTTGCGCGACACGACGAGGCCGTCGCCAGCTTCGACGCGGCCCTCGCCATCGAGTCCGACCACGTTGGCGCCCTCTGCAACCGCGCCATGGCGCTTGCGGCACTGGGGCGGCACGAGGCCGCGCTGGCAAGCGTCGAGCGTGTGCTGGCGTTACGCGCCGATCACGCGGAAGCTGCCTATCTGCGCGGTCAGAGCCTCGCGGCGCTGGACCGCTTCGACGCGGCCATCGCGAGCTATCGGGCCGCCATCGCGTTGGGGCATCGTACGGCTCTTGGCGCCCTGGCGCTGTGCTGTCTCTCGTGCTGCCGCTGGGACGAGGCGGCACGCGTGGAGCGGGAGCTCCTTCGGCACATCGAGGAGACGAAGTCGGTCATCTCGCCGTTCGCATCGTTGGCCTACGACATCGCTCCTAAGCAGCAATTGGCCTCGGTGCGGCGTTTCGTGGAGCGCGAATTCCCGGTCGCGCCGAAATCGCACCCGGCACGGACGCCCCACCGTGACAAGATCCGCGTGGCCTACGTGTCGGGCGATTTCAGTTCCCACCCGGTCGCCTATTTGGCCGCGGGCCTGTTCGAGAGCCACGACCGAAGCCGGTTCGAGGTCATCGGCGTGTCGGTCGGCCCCGCCGACGACAGCGATCTGCGGGCCCGGCTTGCCGGCGCCTTCGATCGCTTCCACGATATGGGCGCGAAAGCCGACGACGAGATTGCAGCGGCGCTGGAGGCCCTCGAGATCGAGATCATCGTCGATCTCAGCGGCTATACCGAATTCGCCCGCCCCGGCATTCTGGCGCGCCGCGCAGCGCCGATCCAGGTGAGCTACCTCGGCTATCTTGGCACGATGGCGGCCGGGTTCATCGATTATGTGCTGGCGGACGCGATCGCGCTGCCATTCGACCAGCAGCCGTTCTATGCCGAACGGATCGTCCACCTTCCCCACTGCTTCATGGTCAACGACCGCAAGCTGGCGATTTCGTCGCGCACGCCGTCACGCGGCGAGGCCGGCCTGCCGGCGCAGGGATTCGTCTTCTGCGCGCTTAACGCCACGTACAAGCTGCGCGAGCCGATGTTCGATATCTGGATGCGGCTGCTGCGCGACGTGGACGGAAGCGTGCTCTGGCTGCTGGGGTCGAACGCCGATGCCACGTCCAATCTGCGGCGCGCCGCGGCGGCGCGGGGAGTCGATCCGGATCGCCTGATCTTCGCCGCGCGCATGCCCTTTGCGGACCATTTGGCCCGCCAGCGCCTGGCCGGCCTGTTCCTCGACACGCTGCCCTACAACGCCGGCGCCACCGGGTGTGCCGCTTTGTGGGCGGGCGTGCCGGTCCTGACCTGTCGCGGCCGCAGCTTCGTCGGCCGCATGGCGGAAAGCGCGCTGCATGCAGTCGGCCTGCCGGAGCTGGCGGCGACGGACCTCGCGCACTACGAAGCGCTGGCGCGCATGCTCGCCACCGATCCGCCGCTGCTGGCGTCGTTGCGCGCGCGGCTCGAGCGCAACCGGCTGTCCTGTCCGCTGTTCGACACCGCCGGGTCTTGCCGGTCGATCGAGGCGGCCTACGCGATGATTGTGGAGATCCAGCGGCGGGGCGAGGCTCCCCGCAGCTTCACCGTGGCGCCGGCCTGAGCGCCGCGGCGCTGCTCAAGCCGCGGCACGGTCCCATTCACAAAGCCGGTAATTTCATTCAGGCTGCTCCCATCCGGCGAGAACAATCCTGCACCGTTCGAGATAACCGGTTACGGGCCTGGCGCCACCACTGAGATGAGAGACCGGATGCGTGACAAGACCCTGATCCTTTCTGTTGCCGGGCTGTGCTGCTTCCTCGCATGGGCGCCGGCCTCGGCGCAATCCGTCGCCGACTTCTACCGCGGCAAGACCATCAACTTCCTGGTCGGTTCGGGCGAGGGCGGCGGCTTCGATCTCAGCGCGCGGCTCTCCGCGCCTTATCTCAGCCGCTACCTTCCGGGAAATCCCACCGTCGTGGTGCAGAACATGCCCGGCGCCTCCGGCTTGCGGGCGGCGGAATTCATGTACAACGTGGCGCCGCGCGACGGCACCGTCATCTGCATCACCCAGCCTTCGGCCGTGCTGCACAAGGTGCTCAACCCGTCCGCCCGCTTCAACCCGGCCGAATACACCTGGATCGGCCGCGTGGCGTCGTTCACGACCTACGGCGTCGTCTGGTACACGGCGCCGGTGCAGACCATCGACGATGCCAAACGCAAAGAGGTGATCCTGGGCGCCGTCGGGCCGTCCGGTCCCGCCGTCATGCTGCCCGCGGCCCTCAACCAGCTTGCGGGAACGAAGATCACCATCGTGAAAGGCTACAAGTCCGCGGCCGAGCTCGGCCTCGCGATGGAGCGCGGCGAGGTGCAAGGCTCCGGCTCATCCTCCTGGGAATACGTCCACAGCAAGGGCTGGATCGAGAAGAAGCTCGCGCGCATCTTGTTCACGATCGGCCTCACGCGAAATTCCAACGCTCCCGACGCGCCGACCGTGGTCGAGCTTGCGCCCAACGAGCGCGGCAAGAACATCATGCGGCTCGCCGCCAGCGCCTCCGATATCGGCCGCTCGATCATCGCGCCGCCGGGCGTGCCGCCGGAGCGCGCCGCGGCTTTGCGGCAGGCATTCGAGCGGATGGTGAAGGACCCGGACTTCATCGCCGAAACCGCGCGCCGCAGCCTCGATTTCGATCCATTGTCGGCCAACGACATCCTCAAGATCGTCGCCGACGACATGGCGATGCCCGCCGACGTGGTCGAAGCCTCGCGCGCGATCCTGGAGGATCGATGAGCGAGCGTGCATCGCCGCCCGGATGCGAGCGTGTCCGAGGTCTCGGCGCACGCGTCCAAGGCCCGGAAGGACACGCCCGACCTGCCTTATGCGCGGCGGTGGGATCGATAGGGCAATACCGGCGCGGCGCCGGGGCGACATCGCCGTCAGGCAACGCGGCTCGCCGCGCAAGCCCCTCAAGCCCTGTGCGCTGCTTCATCAGCACGCGGCCCGGCCGCGACCAGGCCAACCCTGCGGACGGGACACCGCGGTCCGTGCCTCCGGCAACGCAAATCTTGGAAAAGAAAAGAGAATTTAGCCGTTTCGCGCTCTTCCCAATGGCTCCGGCGATTGCTACATAACGCTCGCCGCGCAACTCGATTATCGCGGGGTGGAGCAGCCCGGTAGCTCGTCAGGCTCATAACCTGAAGGTCATAGGTTCAAATCCTATCCCCGCAACCAGATAAGGCCCGGTAGATCAGCCACTATGGCGCGACTACCGGGCTTTTCCATATGTGACGGGCCTTTCCAAATCGTCCCCGAAGATTACCGACAAATGCGTCGTTATTCCAAGCAGTTACTGTGTTCGTTTCCGGCCCGGTACAATTCCTTCCAAAATCCTACATGCCACATGAATGCCACATGATCAGCTGGCATGAGTTGCCTTGCCGCCCAAGGCCACCACTGAGGCAAGCAGCGTGAGCGCCGTGTCATGGCGGCCCGACACGATCGTTGTCGATGAGCATGCGCGATTGCAGCAGGGATTGCTTGAGGTGGTTCGTGAACTCAGAACGCACGATGCATTGAATGCGCACGCGCCTTCACACGACCGATGCGTGAGAACGCCTGGCAGCACAGCGATAGCAGATATCGTGCGCGAAGGCCGCGGCAGATATCAGTGTCGTCAGCCACGCCGCGGAGGCCATGGCTCGCGCGATGCGACGGTTCATCCATCCTTACGGGCCCACACTCATCGGTATCGCTACTGCCGAGCGCCGATGTATCTGCGCTCAGAACGGGACGCTGGCGCGGCCGCGGATGGTCCAGGTGATGAACTGGCCGGAGCCGAGGCCGCCGAGTTCGCCGCCGACGATGAGGCGGGTGCCGCCTGCGGCGGCGATGCCGAGCCCGCCG
>JAXDOD010000077.1:0-48436 GCA_034669045.1 Alphaproteobacteria bacterium | reverse complement strand
CTGCGGCAAGGGCATCGGTGATCGCGCGGAATTGGCGCCGCGCAAGACCGGCGGCATGGCGGCGGCAGCGCAGTAAGAGAATCAACTCGTTATTCCGGGGCGCGAGCGATAAGCGCGTTTACGCGCGTCTTCGCCGCGCTATGGCGAGCGAACCCGGAATCCATAATCACGAGTTGGGGTTATGGATTCCGGGCCCAGCCCTTCGGGCTGTCCCGGAATGACAGAAAATTACTCCGCCGCCTGCTTCTGCGCGCGTTTGGCTTCGATCTCGTCGACAGCCTGCACCACCGCATCGAACGTCAGCAACGTCGAGGCGTGGCGGGCCTTGTAGTCGCGCACCGGCTCGAGCACCGCGATGTCTGCCCATTTACCCGCCGGCGGCGCGCCGTTGTCCTTGAGCATGCGGCGCACGCAATCGCGCAGCTCGCGCAATTCGTCCGCCTTGGCGCCGACCACGTTGCGCGCCATGATCGAGGACGACGCCTGGCCGAGCGCGCAGGCCTTCACCTCATGAGCGAAGTCGGTGACCTCGTCGCCGGCCATCGTCAGGTCGACCGTGACCGTCGATCCGCACAGCTTGGAATGCGCCGTCGCGGTGGCGCCGGGCGTGGCAAGACGTCCCAGCCGGGGGATATTTCCGGCGAGTTCGATGATTCGCTTGTTGTAGACCTCGTTGAGCATGGCTTCCGTCGGCAATGGATGGTTTCGGCGGCGATTGCGCCAAAGCCTCGAACGAATATATAGGGACTGCTTGACGGGTGCGAGCCGGTGGTTTTGCGCCCGTCAGCGCGGCTGGCCTTGGAAGCCATGTAATGTGGGAATGCGGCGTCCGGTCGGCGCGCATGGGTCGAAACGCCCAGGCGCGCTATGACTGATGCGGCCGCCCCGGTGACACACCCGGTCCCGGCTTTGGGACCGGTCGAACGGAGAGACCGTCATGGACGCTGTCGTCAAGCCTTCGGTCGTCAAACCTTGGCCCAAGGCCCCCCTGTCTGATCACGTCAGGCAAGCCCCGCAACCTCCCGCCTTGCGGCCATCGCGCGAAGCGGCGGAAGCCGCGGTGCGCACGCTGCTCGCCTTTGCCGGCGACAACCCGGAGCGCGAAGGCCTGCTCGAGACGCCCAAGCGCGTCATCGACGCTTATGAGGAGCTCTATCGCGGCTACCGCGAATGCCCCGCGGAGGTGCTCGACCGCACCTTCAGCGAGATCGGCAAATACGACGATTTCGTGCTGGTGCGCGACATCGCCTTCAACTCCCACTGCGAGCATCACATGATGCCGTTCATGGGCAGGGCGCATATCGCCTACAAGCCGGTGGAGCGCGTGGTCGGGCTGTCGAAGCTCGCGCGCCTCGTCGACGTCTACGGCAAGCGCCTGCAGACGCAGGAGCGCCTGACCTCGCAGATCGCGACCGCGCTGGACGAGATCCTCAATCCCGGCGGCGTCGCGGTGATGCTCGAAGCCGAGCACATGTGCATGTCACTGCGCGGCGTCGAGAAGCCCGGATCGAAGACGATCACGACCCAGTTCACCGGCTCGTTCCGCGAGAATCCGGACGACCAGGCCCGCTTCATCACCATGGTGCGCGGGGCCGGCCGCTGATCCGCGCGGATCGCGAGAGGCTTTCTTGACAGAGCAACCGTCAACTGGACAGACCCGCCCGGCCGAGGAGGTCGAGGAAGGCCGCGCCTTGGCGCCGAAGTTCGACGCCGACGGGCTCGTCACCTGCGTCGCCACCGACGCGGCGACCGGCGAGGTGCTGATGGTCGCCCATATGGACGCGCAGGCGCTGCGCCGCACCATCGAGAGCGGCGAAGCCTGGTACTACAGCCGCTCGCGCAAGCGGCTGTGGCGCAAGGGCGAGAGCTCCGGCCACGTGCAGCGCGTCGTCGAGATGCGCGTCGACTGCGACCAGGACGCGGTCTGGATCAAGGTCGAGCAGTCCGGCCCCGGCGCCTGCCACACCGGCCGCCGCTCGTGCTTCTACCGCGCGGTGCCGCTTCGCCAGGCCGGCGCGGCGGCGCTCGAACTCCGCGACGGCAAGACCTTCGATCCGAAGGCGGTCTATCGTTCCGAGTCGTAGGGTGGGCAAAGGCGCGCCTTCGCGCCGTGCCCACGCGTCTTTCCCTGACGAAAGAGAGCCGTGGGCTTCGCTTCGCTCAGCCCACCCTACGAGACTCCTGCCGCCGCCGCCCGCGCGATGAGTTGCTGCGCGCGCAGGAGGTGCGGCCGGTCGTACATCACCCCGTCGATGGCGACGACGCCGACGCCGGGAGCGGCCGCGAAGGCGGCGGCGATGGCAGTCGCGCGCGCGAGCGCCTGCGGCGTCGGCGTGAACACCTCGTTGATGACCGCGACCTGCGCCGGATGGATCGCCAGCCGCCCCGAGAAGCCGTCGCGCCGCGCCTCCTCGGTGTCGCGCCGGAGGCCCTCGAGATTGCGGAAATCGACATGGACCGTCTCGATCGCCGCGGTGCCGGCGAGCGCCGCGCCGAACAGGCACAGCGCGCGCACCAGCCGGAACGGCTCGGTGAGCCGGCCGTCGGCGTCGCGACTGGCTTCGGCGCCGATCTCCGCGGAAAGGTCCTCCGGTCCCCAGGTCATGCCGATGAGCCGCGCGCTGGCGCCGCGGAAGGTGCCGGCGGCAAACACGCCGGCCGCGGTCTCGATCGCCTGGGCCAGAATCCTGATGTGGCCGTCGGCGACGCCGAAGCGTGCCTCGCACGCGGCCAGCTTGGCGTCGGCCGCCGCCATGGCTGCGCCGCCTTCCGCCTTCGGCAGCAGGATGGCGTCGGGCTGCGCCGGCACGATGGCGTCGAGGTCGGCATCGGTGAGCCCGGTGGCAAGCCCGTTCACGCGCACCAGGAGGCGAGGGCGCCTCGCTTGCGCGCGCGCCTGCGTGACGAAGGCGGCGGCGCTGGCGCGCGCCTGCGCCTTGCGGTCAGGCGCGATCGAGTCCTCGAGATCGACGATCACCGCATCGGCGCCGCTGGCGAACGCCTTGTCGAGCTTGGCGCCGCCATCGGCGGGCACGAACAGGAGGGACCGCATCACTTCGGCCGCATTGTCATGAACGCCTGCCGCCGGCATTCGGCCACCAGCTTGTCGTTCTGATTGTAGGCGCGGTGGTGGAGCTGGACGATTCCTGCGCCCGGCCGCGAGGTGGACTCGCGCTTTCCCAGCACCTCGGTCGTGCAGTGCACGGTGTCGCCTTCGAACAGCGGGTGCGGAAATTTCACCTCCTCCATGCCGAGGTTGGCGATGGTGGTGCCGACCGTGAGGTCGTTGACCGAAATGCCGATCATCAGCCCCAGCGTGAACAGCGAGTTCATCAGCGGCTGGCCCCATTCGGTCTCCTGCTCGCAGAAGTGCCGGTCGATGTGGAGCGGCTGCGGATTGAGCGTCATGTTGGAGAACAGCATGTTGTCCATCTGCGTCACCGTGCGGCGCAACCGGTGTTCATGCAATTCGCCGATGACGAAGTCGTCGAAATACAGGCCCCCGCGCGGGTGTCGTTCCGCCCTGTCCGCCATGGTCACCTCCAGCAGCTTCGCCCTGTCGTGGGGCGCCCCCGTTAAGGTCCCGTTTACCATAATCGTCAACAGTCGGCAGGCCTTGTAGAACCCGCGCTCGCAGGTCCGCCGCGCGGGCCAGATCCAGCCGCCACGCGCCCGCCACGGCGCAAGCCCCGAAATGCCGGTCGATCCCAGCAAGCCCAATGCCCCGCGTCCGCCCGCGCCCATTCCGGTGCGGACGGCGGCGATCACGGCGCCGCGGATGACCGCGGTCACCGGCGCGATCCGGAACGCGGCGCAGACCACCGGCGCGAGCTTCGAACATCTGCTCGCCACCGCCAAGGTCGAATCGAACCTCAATCCCGACCTGACGATGCGGACGTCGACGGCGACCGGGCTGTTCCAGTTTCTGGAGCAGACCTGGCTCGGCGTGATGAAGCATGCCGGGAACGGGCTCGGCTATTCGCGCTATGCGGACGCCATCCAGCAGACGAAAACCGGCCGCTATGTGGTGCCGGACCCGGCGCTGCGCGACGAAATGATGCGGCTGCGCAAGGACCCGACGGCGAATGCCGTGATGGGCGGCGCGATCACGCAGCACAACGCGGAGGTCCTGCGCAAGCGCATCGGCCGCCAGCCGACTGACGGCGAACTCTACGTCGCGCACTTCTTCGGCCCCTATGCCGCCTCGAAGGTGATCAGGCTCGCCGACACCAACCCGCAGGCGAACGCGGCCGAGATGTTTCCGGCGGCCGCGCGCGCCAACCTGCCGATCTTCTACGACAAGGCCGGCAATGCGCGCAGCATCGCCGGCGTCTACGGCGAACTGGTCCGGCGCTACCAGGTGGCGCGGGCGAGCCCGACCCCGGGGCTGGCGCCCGTCCTGACCGCGCGCGCACCGGCGCCAGCCGGCCCGGCGAGCGCCATCGATACCGCCGGCCTCACCAGCGCATTTGCAGGGGCGGCGCAATCGTCGTCGGGCCTGCGGGTGTCGGGCGACCTGAACGCCCGGCCGGCGGCACAGGTTGCAGCCCTGGAGCCGACGCGCACCCTGTCGGGATTCCACTCGCTGTTCAGCACGGAGGAACGCCGCGGGCCGGTCTCCGCCGTGGTCGCCGCGCTCTGGGGCGCGCCGGGGACGCCGACCGCGCCGATCCCGCCTGCGCCAGTTCCGCCGGCCGCCGAGCCGGGCGCACCGCTCGACCTGTTCCAGGAGCAGCGCCCGCGCGCCCGCGGCCTGTTCGACGGCAGCGCCTGAGGCAATCGCGAGCCGCTGCTGGTTAACATCTATCAATCTTTCCAAAGATTTATGGTGAACGGTTTATTAAGCCGCGCGCGCTAGTTTGAATCATCGTCCGCGCCAGCCGGCGCTTCATCGTGGTGCCAGTCGAGCCATGATCGTTCGTCAGTTCCTCCAGTGGGTGCGTACCGCGTCCGCCGCGGAGCGGGCCGATGCGACCGCCGCCCTGGCACGCGCCTATCTCTATTCCGACCTTTCGCCCGACGACCGCGGCGCCGTCGAGGGCGCGCTCATCATGTCGCTCGACGATCCCTCGCCGCTGGTGCGTTGCGCGCTGGCGCAGGCGCTGGCGTTCAGCGAGTTCTCGCCGCCTGCCGTCATCCTCGGGCTCGCCGCCGATCAGCCGGAGGTGTCGAGCTGGGTGCTCGAACACTCGCCGTTGCTGGTCGACGCCGACCTCGTGGATGCGGTCGCGACCGGCCGTCCGGCCGCTCAGGTGGCGATCGCCAATCGCGCCCAGCTGCCGGCCGCGGTGTCCGCCGCCGTGGCCGAGGTCGGTTCGGGCGAGGCCTGCCTGGTGCTGATCGAAAACGCCACGGCCATGGTCGTGCCGTTCTCGCTCGACCGGATCGTGGCGCGCTTCGGCCATCTCGCCGCGATACGCGAAGCGATGCTGGCCCGTGACGACCTTCCGGCGCCGACGCGCCAGGGCCTGGTGGCCAAGCTCTCGCAGACGCTCGCCGGCTTCGTGTCCGCGCGCGAATGGCTCGAGGAGGACCGCGCGCTGCGGGTCGCCAAGGAGGCCTGCGAGAAGGCGACCGTGACGCTCGCGGCGGTCTCCCCGCACGGCGAGATCCCGCATCTCATCCGCCATCTGCGCGAGAGCGGCCAGTTGAATGCCGGGCTGGTGCTGCGCGCGCTCCTGTCCGGCAACATCGACCTGTTCGAGCAGGCGCTGGCCGACCTCTCGGGTCTGCCGCTCGCGCGCGTGAGCGCGCTCGTTCACGACAAGCGCGGCACCGGCTTTCGCGCGCTCTATGACAAGGCCGGCTTGCCGGCGTCGACCTATCCGGCGTTCCGGGAGGCGATCGAAGCCATGCGCGAGGGCGGCTTCGTCGGCGGGCCCGGTGGGGCGACGAGGCTGCGGCGCCGGATGGTCGAGCGCGTGCTCACGCGCTGCGCGGATGAACCGCTCGCCGATGTCGAGCCGCTGCTCACGCTGTTGCGCCGCTTTGCGGCCGAAGCCGCGCGTGAAGAAGCGCGGATGTTCTGCGAGGAACTGGCGGCGGACGACGGCCTCGCGCCATCCTACGAGCCGGAACGGTTCGCGGCCTGAGGCGGCGCCTCGATTGTCGCGTCAGAACGAATTGTCGCTCGGCGCCAGAGGTGGCGCCACGATGCCGTCCAGCGCCCCCGGCTGATCGCGGTTCTCGTGCCGCAGGAACTCGTCGGTCACCTCGCGCAGCCGCCTCGTGAGCGCATCCGCGATCACTTCGACGTCCGGCCGCGCGCTCTCGCGGGCGATGGCGCGCACCGCGTCGACGTGCTGGTCGACGAGGCCGATGGGGATGCGGTTCATGTCGGGCGTGTGCTCGATCAGCCGGCACAGGCTGTCGGCGGGCGGCGCCACCGACGGATAGCCGAAGGTCGCCGCCTCGCCCTTGATGTCATGGGCGGCGTGGAACAGCGCCTCGCGCGTCGCCTTGGTGAAGCCCTTCGACCTGACCTGCCGGCGCGCGGCATCGAGACGCTCGCATTCCTGCTCCATCCAGATCGAAAACTCGCCCGAGAGCTGAGCCAGCGCCTGTTCGGCGCGCGCCACCGGATCGTCGAGCGCCTCGTTGGCCGAGACCATGGAGACCGCCATGCGCAGCTTGTTGGGCGGCGTGATGACCTCGTAGTCGGCATAGGTCGCGACCGATGGCTTCTGGTTCTTGTCTGACGGCATACGATACTCCTGAACGATTTCAGCCCGCGACCTTCGCCTTGTCGGCCAGCTTGGTCTGGCGGATCACGTCGGCCTTGCCGCCCTTGCGGCGTTCGGGGCCGACGTAGTTCGGATTGACGTTGCGGCGCCGGTCGGGGCCGAAATAGCTCTTGGTCTTGACGAACGGCCGCGGGTTGGCGACGACGTTGAGGATGCGCTGGTAGAGCGCCTTGGCGGAGATCGGCTTGGCCATGAACTCGGTGATGCCGGCGTCGCGCGCGGAGACCACGCGCTTCTTCTCGGAATGGCCGGTCAGCATGATGATCGGCACATAAGGATTGGAATTGGCGCCGGGCTGCCGGATCATCTGCGCAAGCTCGAGGCCGTCGAAGATCGGCATCGCCCAGTCGGAGAGGATGATGTCCGGACAATAGTGGGTGAAGGCTTCGAGACCGGCCGCGCCGTCTTCCGCCTCATAGACATCGCGCGCGCCAAAGCCGTGCAGCAAGGTGCGCAGGATGCGGCGCATGTGCGCGTTGTCATCGATGACCAGGAAACGCAACTTGTTGAAGTCGATGCGGACCATGGCGCCATCCAGGGGCCAGGCCGATGCCTCTCCCTGACCTCGGATGCTACCCAGGGCCCATTAAGGAAGGGTTAAGCATCGATCAAAGGAACCCTTTGCAATCAACAGCTTAGGGAAAAGCGGGGGCGCTGTCGCGGCGTCCCCTCCAACTCTTTGTTGATCTTTGTCTGCAAGGTTTGTGCGCGTCCATCGAAAGCGGTGAAATGTCCGAGCCTTCGCAAGCGATCCTCGCCGACCGCCGGGTGCATGTTTCCGCGCCTGCGGCGCCGGCGCCTTGCGCCCGCGGTGCCGGGACGAGTTCGCGCGTCGCCATCGCCATCCATGACGATCTCGCCGCGATCGAAGCGGAGTGGCGGCGCTTCGAGACGCGCGCCGAGTGCACCGTGTTCCAGACCTTCGACTGGCTCTCCGCCTGGCAGCGCCACATCGGCACGCAGGAAGGCATCACGCCCGCCATCGTGGTCGGGCGGGGCGATGATGGCGAGTTGCTGTTCCTCATGCCGCTCGCGGTCAAGCGCGGTATCCTGCGGCGGCTGATCTGGCTCGGATGCGACCTTTGCGACTACAACGCGCCGATTCTTGCCACGGGCTATTCGCTTGACCCCGGGCATTTCCGCGACCTGTGGCGGGAAATCTGCAGGCTGCTGCAGCTCAAGGCCTCGACCCGCCACGACATCATCGAACTCACGAAGATGCCGGAGGCAGTGGGCGCACAGCGCAACCCGCTGCTCGCGCTCGACGTCGGCTTGAACCCGAGCGGCGCGCATCTGACGCACCTGCACGGCACATGGGACGAGTTCTACCAGGCCAAGCGCTCCTCGGCGACGCGCCGGCGCGACCGCAGCAAGCGCAAACGGCTCGCCGAGTTCGGCGAACTGCGGTTCGTCACGCCGCGCGAGCACGACGACCTCGTGCGCACGATGGACACCCTGGTCGAGCAGAAGGCCAGGTCGTTCGCCCGCATGGGCGTCACGAACATGTTCGACCGTCCCGGGCATCGGGAGTTCTTCATCGATCTGGCCACCAATCCGGCCACCCGGCGCCTCGTGCATGTCAGCAGGCTCGAGGTCGGGCCGACCTGGGCGGCGGTCAACCTCGGCCTGGCGTTTCGCGAATGCTACCATCACGTGCTGGCGAGCTACGACGACGGCGAAGTGTCGCGGTTCGGCCCGGGCGCCGCGCATCTGCGCGACCTTTTGCGCCACGCCATCAAGCTCGGCTGCCGGCGCTTCGATTTCACCATCGGCGACGAACGCTACAAGCTGGAATGGTCGGACACGACGTTCAGCCTCTTCGACCACGTCGCGCCCGCGACCGCGCGCGGCTGGCCGTTGGCGGCGCTGATCCTGGCGCGACGCCGCGTCAAGCGCGCGATCAAGCAGACGCCGGTGCTCTGGAGCCTGTTCAGCCGCCTGCGCTCGTGCTTCGGGGCGAGGCCCGGCCGCGGCAGCGAAACGCAGGCGGATCCGATCAGCCGCACGACCAACGCGCCTCCGATCGCGCCCGAATAGCCCGCGGCGGTCGGGCCCACCGGCGCCATTTCCGTGCGCGGACGTTTTAAGCATGTTTGCGTTTCATGCCTCGTCGTCGCGGCGGCCTCGTATTAACAAGGTGCCGTGTTTCCAGCCGGCGCGACGGATTTGTCGCGACCAGGGGTCCCCGTGAATATCGCCGTTCTCCGCGATGAATGCGAAGTCGCCGTCGTCGGCGCGGGTCCCTACGGGCTCGCGGTGGCGGCGCATCTCAAGGCCGCCAAGGTCGCGACGCGCATCTTCGGCGAACCGATGTCGTTCTGGCGCAAGTGCATGCCCGGCGGCATGAAGCTTCGTTCGCCCTGGCCCGCCACCAGCATCGCGGATCCGCACCGGCGCTATACCCTCGATGCGCATGCCCACCGGCTGGCGCTGCCGCAGGGGGAGCCGCTGCCGCTCGAGCGCTTCCTGCAGTATGGCGAATGGTTCCAGCGCCTGACCGTGCCCGACCTCGACACCCGCAAGGTCGTGCGGGTCGAGGATATCGGCCGCAGCTTTTATCTCGTGCTCGAGGACGGCGAGGTGATCGACGCGCGCCGCATCGTGATCGCGACCGGCCTCGCCAACCAGGAATTCAGGCCGGCGGCCTTCGACGGGCTGCCGCGCGCGCTGGTCAGTCATGCCGGCGAACACGCGCGCCTCGACGGCTGGCGCGGCAAGCGCGTCGCGGTGATCGGGCGCGGCCAGAGCGCATGTGAATCGGCGGCGCTCCTGCGCGAAGCCGGCGCGCAGCCCGAGCTGATCTGTCGCGGCGCCATCCGCTGGCCCGACGTCGCGTACGACCCTGCGGCGCCGGAACCGGCCTGGCGCGCGCGGCTGCGCGCCGTGCAGGCGGCGCCGTCAGCGGTCGGGCCATTTCCCTGGAATTGGCTCAACGAAGTGCCCGGCCTCGTCGGCCGCTTGCCGGCGGCCCTGCGCTCCTTCGCCAACAGCCGAAGCCTGCGCCCGGCGCCGTCCGCCTGGCTGAAGCCGCGCCTCGACGGCGTGCCGGTTCACGCGGGGCGCCGGATCGCCGGCGTGCGCGTCAAGGGCAATCAGGTCGGCGTGCAGCTTGATGACGGCTTGCGCGTCTATGACCACGTGCTGCTCGCCACCGGCTACTGCCCCGACGTGTCGAGACTCGGCCTGCTCTCGCACGAACTGGCGCAGACGGTCGCGACCGCGGACGGCTCGCCGATGCTCGGGGCGGCATTCGAATCGGCCGTGCCCTGGCTGCATTTCGTGGGCGCCAGCGCGGCCAAAAGCTACGGCCCCCTGATGCAGGTCATCGCCGGGGCAGGCTTTGCGGCGCGCAGCATCACGCAGGCGGTGCTGGCGCAACGCGGACGCACCAAGGCCGGTCCGGCCGCCTGGCGGGCCGCGGCAACGCGAAGGCGGACGCCGGCTTCAAGCCGTGATATCGTTTCGATGCGCGGCGTGACCCTGGCGGTCTGAAATCACGCCAGGACATTGCGCTCCGAACTCCTGCCGGTGGTGTCGCTGGCTTCCCGCCGTTCTTGCCGCGCTGGCGCCGTCGACCTGCAGCCGACCGGCATCATGGGGAGGACGATCATGATTTGCGCAAGGGCGTTCGCTGCATCCGCACTGGCGGCAACCCTGTGCATCGCCGTCGACATCGCGATCGCAGATGCCCAGCCGATCGATGAATCGAAATATCCGGCCTTTGCGGGCAAGTGGGGCCGCGATCCCGGGCAACCGCGCTACGATCCCAGCAAGCCCGCGCGCCGCGCGCAGCAGGCGCCGCTGACGCCGGAATATCAGGCGATCTTCGAGGCCAGCCTGGCCGACCAGGCGCTGGGCGGACAGGGCAACGACACCACCCATCGCTGTCTTCCGGCCGGCATGCCGCGGCAGATGTCGTCCGGGTTTCCGATCGAGATCGTCATCACCGCCAAGGCGACATACGTCTTGTACGAATCGACCTTTGCCTCGACGCGCAAAATCCATACCGACGGCCGCGATTGGCCCAAGCAGCCGTTCCTGACCTTCGCCGGCTATTCGATCGGCCAATGGCTCGATACCGATGGGGACGGCCGCTACGACACGCTCGAAGTCGAGACCCGCCACATGAAAGGCCCTCGCCAGTTTGAAAATTCCGGGCTGCCGCTGCACGTGGATAACGCGACCGTCGTCAAGGAGCGGATGTTCCTCGACAAGGCCAATCCCGACATCCTCCACAATGAAATGACGACGTTCGACAATGCGCTCACGCGGCCGTGGACGGTGATGAAGGGGTTCCCCCGCCTCAAGGGCGATCTTGGCGAAGACAATTGCAGCGAGAACAACAGCCTCATCAAGATCGGCAAGGAGGTCTATTACCTGAGCGCCGACGACTATCTCATGCCGGCCAAGAAGGGCCAGGGGCCGCCCGACCTGCGCTACTTCACGCAGAGATGATATCCGCGCTTTCGCGCATACGGGCCAACTGAGCCGCCCGTGTCCCGGACGCGGTGACGAGCGGAATACGGACCGCTCCGCGCAGGCAGACACTTCAGTGCGTGAGCACTTCGCCGAAGAACTTGTTCATCTCCTCGAGCGAGCGCGTATTGGCGCGTTCGTTCATGGGGCCTTTCGGCCGGCTGAAGCCGTGGTCGGCGCCGCTGTAGAGCTGATATTCCCAGTTCACCTTGGCGGCGCGCATTTCCTTGATTACCAGGTCGACTTCCGACAGCGGCGCGGTCGTGTCCTCGGCGCCGTGCAGGATGAGCACGCGGCCGTTGATGTTCTTGGCGGCGCCCGGGGTGAAGTCGCGGAACGAGCCGTGGACCGAGACCATGCCGACGGTGGACGCGCCGGTATGACCGAGCTCCATCACCACCGTTCCGCCGAAGCAGTAGCCGAGCGTCGCGATGTGCGCGGTATCGACCATCGCGTTCTGCCGCAGCGCCTCGAAGCCGGCCTGCGCGCGCGCCCGCATCAGCGGCCGGTCCTTGTTGTACTTGCCGGACTGCTGCTGCGATTCCTCGGTATTCTTCGGCAGCACGCCCTTGCCGAAGATATCGGCGGCGAAGACGACATAGCCGAGGCCCGCCAGCCGCCGCGCCTGCTCCTTGGTGAATTCGTCGAGGCCGTCGCGGTGGTGCACCACGAGAATGCCCGGGCGCTTGCCGGAACCCTTCTCGTCATAGGCGAGGTAGCCTTGCAGCGCCGTCTCGCCCTGCTTGTAGTCGACCGCCTGGGTCTTGATCTGCGCCGCGGCCGGCGTGGCGGCGAGCATGCCGACGCCAGCAACGGCGGCGCCAAACGCAACAAGTGCACGCATTGTCGTCATGTCATCCTCCCGAGCTGAGGGCCGCAGCCTAGGCCGAATTGGGGTCCCTGGTCCAGACGCTCGGAGCCGCGGCGGCCGTGGAGGTGGTGTACCGGCCCGCGTTGGTGCTAGTCTTCGCGCCAAGGACCAAAGGGCCGACGCCCCAGCCGGGCAGCCAGCATCAGAGTCGATGGTCCACAAAGCAGGGAGGAGTTGCATGAAATACGCACTGTCGATTTCCGCCGCGTTGCTGCTGGCACTGAGCCAGCTTCAGCCGGCGTCCGCGCAGCCTACGCAGCAGCCGATGCCGGTCCACAATCTCGTCAGCGAGGCCGTCAAGGCCCAGGGCGGCGCCGACGCGCTGCGCGCCCTCAAGGGCGTCGCCATCAAGGGCGAGGCCAAGTTCTACGAGCCCGGCCAGTCGAAGGTGGCCGGCGGCGAGCCCAAGCACGTCGAGGACGTGACCTTCACCGTCACCCGTGATCTCGCCAAGGGCACGGCGCGCACGGAATGGGACCGCGACCACAAATATCCCGATCCGGTGCTGAGGATCAAATACAGCGAAACCGCGGCGTCGACCGGCGGCTTCGTCACCGACGACAAAGGCGCCAACACCGCCATGTCGGGCGTGCGTCTGGCCGCGCACCTGCGCGAGCTCGCCCGTTCGTCGCCAACCTTGCTGCTCAAGGCCATGGACAATCCCAAGGACGTGACCGCGATCGGCAACCAGCGCGTCGGCAAGCAGGCCTACCGCGCGGTCGCGTTCAACGACGGCGGCACGCAGTTCATCATCCTGTTCGACTCCAAGACCCACCTGCCGGCGGCGATCCGCACGCGCGACGACGACAACGTCCACGGCGACGCCAACTTCGACGCCGTGCTCGGCGACTGGAAGGCGATCGGCGGCGCCAAGGTCGCGCACTCGCTGTCCTACCAGGTCAACGGCACCGAGGTCGGTAAGGTCACCTACAAGGAAGTGACCGCGAATCCGACGATCGCGGCCGACGCCTTCAACGTGCCCGACGCGGTCAAGCCCGCGGTCAAGGGCCCGGCGACCAGCAACGTGCCCTATCAGTGGGTCATCCGCCGTCTCTATATGTCGCGCCTCGTCGACAGCGAGCAGCCGTTCCTGCCGCCGGGGGGCAGCCTCAAGCTGGTCGAGCTGGCGCCCAACGTGCAGCACGTCCAGGGCGGCGGCGCCAACAACCTGATCGTGGCGATGAAGGATCACCTCGTCGTGTTCGATGCGCCCTATGGCGAGGCGAACTCGCGCGCGGCCATCGATCTCGCCAAGGCCAAGTATCCGGGCAAGCCGATCAAGTACCTGGTCCTGACGCACCACCACATGGACCATTCCGGCGGCCTGCGGGCCTACGTGGCTGAAGGCGCGACCGTCGTGGTGGCCGCCCCGACCAAGGCGTACTTCAACAAGGCGCTGCGCAATCCGCGCACCGTCGCCAACGACGCGCAGCAGAAGGCGCGCAAGCCGGTGCGGATCACCGAAGTGAAGGACCAGTTGGCGCTCAAGGACAATGCCGGCGGCGAAATCCGCATCTACAACATCAAGAACCCGCACGCCGAGGGCTATCTCATGGGCCACGTCGTGAAAGAGAACGTCGTCTTCATCACCGACCTGATCTCGCCGCGCGGACCGATCGGGCGCACCGACGCGACCATCGCGGTCGGGGAGGCGTTCAAGAAGTACGGCATCACCAACTCCCTGATTGCCGGCGGCCACGGCGCCACCGCCAAGCAGTCGGAGATCGGGGCGGCGCTCGGGACCGAAGTCAGCGCGAGATAAGCGCCTGCTCACGGCCGTTGCCGAACAACGATGGCGCCCGGCGAAAGCCGGGCGCCGTTTTTCGTCGGCGTGCGGGTCTTAATACCCGAACTGTTCGCGCAGGATGCGCTCGTCGAGGCTGTGCCCCGGGTCGAACAGCATGTGGGTCTTGATGCCGTGGTCCATCTGGATCTCGACCTCGTGCACCGCACGCACCTCGTCATGGTCGGCGACCGCGGCCGCCGGACGCCGGTCGGGCGACAGCACCACGACCTTGACGCGCGCGGTGTCGGGCAGCAGCGCGCCGTGCCAGCGCCGCGGCCGGAACGGGCTGATCGGCGTGAGCGCCATCAGCGAGGCGCTGATCGGGATGATCGGCCCCTGCGCCGAGAGATTATAGGCGGTCGAGCCGGCCGGCGTCGCCACCAGCACGCCGTCGGCGACAAGCTCGCTCAGGCGCTCCTCGCCGTCGACCAGGATGCGCAGGTGCGCCGCCTGCGAGGACTGGCGGAACAGCGACACCTCGTTGAAGGCATGGAACTCGTAGGCCAGGCCCGCGGCGTCGCGCGCGCGCATGAGCAGCGGATGGATTACCGTGTCGCGCGCCTTGGCGAGCCGCTCCTGCAGGCCGTCGGGGCTGTACTCGTTCATGAGGAAGCCGACGGTGCCGCGGTGCATGCCGTAGATCGGCTTGCCGGAGATCATGAAGCGGTGCAGCGTCTGCAGCATGAAGCCGTCGCCGCCGAGCGCGACGATGACGTTGGCGGCATCCGGGGCCGCGTCGCCGTAGCGGGCGACGAGCTCTGCGTGCGCCGCCTGCGCCTCCGCGTTGGGACTTGCAACGAAGGCGATCCGCTCGTAGCTCGTGGCGGCGGGGCTCATGGCGACGGCGGGCCTTCGGTGGTGGCAACGATCGGCCGGCGGCGGCCGGGGAGCAAGGCGCATGAACACGGAACGCGCGGTCTTCGTCTATACGACCTATCCCTCGATTGTCGAGGCGGAGGAGGCGGGGCGGGCGCTCGTCGAGCAACGCTTATGCGCCTGCGTCAACATCCTGCCCGGCATGGTCTCGCACTACTGGTGGAACGGGGCGCTCGAGCGCGGCGAGGAGGTGGTGATGATCATTAAGACCCGCGCCTCGCTGAGCGAGCGGGTCTCGGCGGCGGTCAAGGACATGCATTCCTATGCGACGCCTGCCATTCTGGTCATCCCGATCGAGAGCGTCGAGCAGGGCTATTTCGACTGGCTGATGGCGGAGACCGAGCCGGCGGCGAGGGAATAGCAGTCGCTGCGGCCTGACGCCCTCGCATGCGCGCCTTAACCGCGCAGAAACCAGCAACTGCCATGATATCGCGGCGCCATGTGTCAGACGGGCTCGATGCCATGCGATCCAGATTGTTGCGGCTTGTTTTCCTGGCCGGCTTGATTGGCCCCGCCCAGGCTCAAACCTATGTCTCGGTCGGCTATGGCGGGGTCGCCTGCACGTCCTGGACGACAAAAAAGCCGATCGAGGGCAGGGCCTATGAAGCCTGGATTTTCGGCTTCATCAGTTCCTACAATGCCTACGTGTACAAAGGCCCCAACGTGATCGAGGGCGTCACCATCGAGGAACTTCGGGCCTGGTTCGACACCTATTGCAAGAAATCGCCGGACTCGAAATTGGATTCGGCCGTGCGCGCGCTGATCGACGAGCAAGTCCAAAAAGGGCCGGGCTGAAGTTCAAGCGCTCGTGTTCAACGACGCTTAATTCGGCCGTCGCGGACGGCGTGCGCGCCATGTCACGCGGCTGGCTATTTCGGGCTGATCGGCGTCATCGGGTCCTCCCCGGCTGCGTTGCCGTGGACGAAATTGTCGCCATAAGTTTCAATGATGGCGCCGGAGCTTGTCGTCCAGCCGCTATCGTTCCCAGTGACCGTCGTGCCGCCGACGCGGACCCGTGAATCCCGATGGGCGAAGATACCATTTCGATTATTGTAGACCGACACCGAATCGACCACCGTCACCTTCACTGGGCCAGAGTTGCCCCAGGCGGCAATGCCGTCATTGCCATTGCCCGCAGCAACACTTTTTGTTGCAGTAGCATCAACAGCTCCGGAGATATCGAAGCCGTCGCTGGCATTGTTGCTCGACTCGACGCGATTGAATGTCGCGATGACGCGCGCGGTCCCGAGGTGGCTCACGGAAACCCCCTTGAAGCCGTTGTTCATGACGAAGCAATCGGACATGGAAAGCTTGCTTGCACCGTTTGGGTAAAACTCAATTCCGTCAGAGATCATGTTTCGGATCACACAGTTCTGGATGGTCAGGCTCTTTCCGCCGGTGAACCGGATTCCCGTGAGGCCGACACCAGTACCCTCGATCATCAGGCCGCGCAGGTTGATCTCGTCGTCGGGGCCGGCGTTGATGACAATCCCGATGCCGTTGGTGGGACCTCCCGCAGGAACGAGGATGCCGGCGGAGCCCACGCCGTCATTCACGATGCTGATCGAATGGGTGATGGTCAACGTTCCGTAGCCGGCCGGATCGAGCATGTTGATCTCGCCGCCGGCGTTGGTCTTGGTATAGGCGCCGGCCAGAGTGCGGCAGGGCGTCAGCCGTCCGCAACTGTTGGAGTCGTCGCCGGTCGCGGAGACGAACGTGCGCGGGAGCTGCGCCTGTGCCGGCGTGCCGTGCAGGCACAGTGCAAGCAGCAAAGCCGGCAGTGACGTCGTGATCTTGGTCATGGTCGGTCCCACATTCTCACCGCGCCTTCCCGCGCCCGCACGGCCGCCTACTTCGGGTTGATCGGCGTCATCGGGTCCTCGTCCGCCGCGTTGCCGTGGACGAAATTGTTTCCGTAGGTCTCGATGACGCCGCCGGCATCGACATTCCAGCCGCTGTCGTTCCCGGTCACCGTCGTGCGGCCGACGCGGACGCTGGATCGAGTACTGGCACGGATGCCAACCTCGTTATAGGCGAACACTGAATCGACCACCGTCAGTCCAATTTTTCCGGGGCCATAGCCGAACGCGATAACACCGTCGGCGCCGTTGCTGGCCGCAACAATGTTCGTTGCGGTCGCGTCAATCGATCCGCTCGTGCCGGCGCTGGAGATGCTGAAGCCGTTGATGCCGTTATTGCTCGACTCGACGCGGTTGAAGGTCGCGACGGCAGTCCCGGTCCCCTGACCCCCAACGAAAATCCCGTGGCCGTCGGTGTGCGCGGCCAAGCAGTCGGACACGGAAAGTGTGCTCGTACCGGTTGGTACAAAGGCAATTCCGCTAAAGACCATGCCTCGAACCACACAGTTCTGGATGGTCAAGCTCTTTCCGCTGTTGAACTTGATCCCCGAGGCGCCGTGACCGCCGCCCTCGATGATCAGGCCGCGCAGGTTGATCTCATCGTCGGGGCCGGCGTCGATGGTGATGCCGACCTCGCCGGAACCGACGAGGATGCCGGCCGAGCCGACGCCGTCGTTCACGATGCTGATCGAATGGGTGATGATCAACGTTCCATAGCCGGCCGGATCGAGCATGTTGATCTCGCCGCCGGCGTTGGTCTTGGCATAGGCGGCGGCCAGAGTGCGGCAGGGCGTCAGCCGTCCGCAGGTGTTCTGGTCGGAGCCATTCGCCGAGACGAACGTGCGCGGGAGTTGCGCGTGCGCCGGCGTTGCTTGCAGGCACAATGCAAGCAGCAAAGCCGGCAGTGACGTCGTGATCTTGGTCATGGTCAGTCCCACATTCTCACCGCGCCTTCCCGCGCCCGCACGGCCACCTACTTCATGGCGATCGGAGTCTTCGGGTCCTCCTCGGCGGTGTTGCCGTGAACGAAGTTGGTGCGGACCCCGAAAATGTTTTCGAAGGTCTCGATGACGGCGCCGTTGGTGGCACGCCAGCCGGACGCGTTCGAGATTACCTTGGTGCGGCCGATCCGGATCCGTGAATCCGAACCATTGGCCGTGACGCCGAAGCCGTTGTAGGCGGACACAGAATCGACCAGCGTCAATCTCGCCTTGCTGCCGTCGCCGTTGACGCGAAAGCCGTTGACGACATTGCCCGAAGCCAAACAGTTCGTCGCAGTCACGTCGACCGAAGCGGTTGTGGAAGTGCCGTCGATATGGAAGCCGTTGTCCTGGTTATTGTGTGCCTCGACGCGGTTGAGGGTTGCGACCGCGCTCCCGCCACCCCCGGAGGGCAGGATCACAATACCGTGGTCGCCGTTGTCGGTGACCAAGCAGTCGGAGACGGAAAGCTTGCTCGAACCTGTTGGTCGAAACAAAATTCCGCTGCTGGTCATGTTTCGAACCACGCATTTCTGGATGGTCAAGCTTTTTCCGGTGTTGAACCGGATTCCCGTGGTGCCGAGATTGGTGCCTTCGATGATCAGGCCGCGCAGGTTGATCTCATCGTCGGGGCCGGCGTCGATGGTGATGCCGGTTTGGCCTGAGCCGACCAGGATACCGGCCGAGCCGACGCCGTCATTCACGATGCTGATCGAATGGTTGATGATCACCTTTCCATAGCCGGCCGGATCGAGCATGTTGATCTCGCCGCCGACGTTGGTCTTGTCATAGGCGACCTGCAATGTTCGGCATGGCGTTGGGCGTCCGCAATTGTTGGAATCGAGACCGGTCCCCGAGATGAACGTGCGCGGGAGCTGGGCCTGCGCCGGCGTTCCTTGCAGGCATGATGCAAACAGCAAAGCCAGCAGTGACGTCGTAATCTTGGTCATAATCAGCCCCTCTTGGTTTGGCCGTCGAAGGATGACGGCTGTTGGACGTGACATTCAGAAATTGTGTCCGACGCCGTCGCCGCAGGCCGCGTGGGCGTCGATCCCGTGTCCCGGACGCGGTGCAGCACGGAGTGCCGAAGGCGCAAAGTGATGCACCGCAGAGCGGGGACCGTCAAAAAGTCAGAATCCGCGACGATCCCGGTTCTGCAGCGCATCACTCCGCTTCGCTTCGTGCTGCACTGCGCCCGGGAAACGCACCTTAATTTAGCGCCTATGCGCTTTCGCGGGGACGAGCGGAATACGGACCGCTTCCACGCCCGTGGGATGCGCTCTCGCGCGGCCGTCTTGGGTCTCAAAGCGCGATTTGTCATACGTCCACCTACTTCGGGCTGATCGGGGTCATCGTGCCTTCGCCGACCGCATTGCCGTGGACGAAGTTGTCTCCATAGGTCTCGATGATGCCGCCGCCGGTGGCCTGCCACCCGACTCCGTTGCCGGTCACCGTGGTACCACCGACGCGGGCCCGTGAATCTAAATCGCTGATATGGATGCCGGCGCCATTGTAGGCGGAGACTGAATCCACGACCGTCAATCTCACTGGACTGCCATCGTTGTCAGTATGAAAGCCCGCGAAGTCATTGCCGGCAGCAACACAGTTCGTTGCAGTCGCGTCAATCGGTCCGGACACACTACCGCCGAAAAGATAGAAGCCCTCGCTGTTATAGCTTGACTCGACGCGATTGAAGGTCGCGAAGGCGCTGCCGGAACCTTGCGGCCGGATGATGATCCCATGTTGAGCGTTGTGCATGACGAAGCAGTCGGAGATGGACAGCTTGCTCGAACCGGTTGGTCGAAAGTCTAACCCGTAAACGTTCATGTTTCGGACCACGCAGTTCTGGATGGTCAGACTCTTTCCAGTGTTGAATTGGATTCCGGTAAAGCCGACACCGATGCCCTCGATGACCAGGCCGCGCAGGTTGATCTCGTCCTCGGGGCCGGCGTTGATGACAATCCCGACGCCGCTGGTGGGACCTCCCGCAGGAACCAGGATGCCCGCCGAGCCGACGCCGTCGTTCACGATGCTGATCGAATGGGTGATGATCACCGGGCCGTAGCCGGCCGGATCGAGCATGTTGATCTCGCCGCCGATGTTGGTCTTGTCATACGCCACCTGCAAGGTCCGGCACGGCCGCGGGCGGGCGCAGTCATTGGCGTCGAGACCGTTCGCCGAGATGAAGGTGCGGGCGGTCTGCGCCTGCGCCGGCGTTCCTTGCAGGCCTAATGCAAGCAGCCACGCGACAAGCAACGCCGTGATCCTGGTCATGCTCAAACCCGCATCCTCCCCCGCTCATTCCTGCGCAAGCGGGAATCCAGAGGCGCTTGCCTGGAATCTATTATCCTGGGTCCCCGCTTTCGCGGGGGCGAGCGGAATACGGACCGATTCCACGCCCGTGGGATGCGCTCTCGCACGGCCGCGATCGTTCTCGATGCGCGATGTTCCATGCGCTACCTACTTCGGACTGATCGGGGTCTTCGCTGCTTCCGAGCCCCCGTTGCCGTGCACGAAATTGTCTTGATAGGTCTCGATAACTCCGCTGCCGACGTCAAGCCAGCCCTCTTCGTTGCCAGTCACCGTCGTACCGGCGACGCGGATCCGTGAATCAGAACCTGCATCAATGCCGAACGCGTTGTAGGCGGACACGGAATCGACGACCGTTAATTGCGCGCCGGCGGCGAAAAAGCCGGCAAGGGTATTGCCGGCAGCAACGCTTTTAGTTGCGGTCGCGTCGGTAGTTCCGGTCGAGAGGCGACCCTCTATGTAAAAGCCGTTGACGCCGTTATTGCTTGATTCGACGCGCTTGAAGACCGCAACCGCGCTCCCAACCCCGGAAGGCGCGATCAAAATCCCATGGCCGGCATTATCCATGACGAAGCAGTCGGACACGGAGAGCTTGCTCGAACCGGTGGGTAAAAACTCAAGTCCGTTATCGGTCATGTTCCGCACTACGCAGTTCTGGATGGTCAGGCTCTTTCCGCTGTTGAACGTGATTCCTCTGACGCCGACCCCGGTGCCCTCGATGATCAGGCCGCGCAGGTTGATCTCGTCGTCGGGGCCGGCGTTGATGACAATACCGACGCCGCTGGTGGGACCTCCCGCAGGAACCAGAATGCCGGCCGAGCCGACGCCGTCGTTCACGATGCTGATCGAATGGGTGATGGTCAACGTTCCATAGCCGGCCGGATCGAGCATGTTGATCTCGCCGCCGGCGTTGGTCTTGGCATAGGCGCCGAGCAGGGTGCGGCAAGGCGTCAGCCGTCCGCAGGTGTTCTGGTCGGAGCCATTCGCCGAGACGAACGTGCGCGGGAGCTGCGCCTGCGCCGGCGTTGCTTGCAGGCACAGTGCAAGCAGCCATGCAGCAAGCCACGGCATCGTCCTGGTCACGTCAGCCCCCCTGGTACTGGCCGCCGCAAAACGGCGACTGTAAGACATTACCTCCAAAAATCGCGGCTTTAAAGCCCCCCAGCCCCCGATCAGCGGACGCTATGTCCGCGCCGGGGCCGCCCCCCAGGGCAGCAGGAACGGCACGCCGTCGCGCTCGCCGCGCGCCACCTCGATGCCGTAGGCCTCGGCGATATGGGCGTCGGTGAGCACCTGCGGCGGCGGCCCGTCGACCAGAATGCCGCCATGCGCCAACAGCACCAGGCGATCGCAAAAGCGTGCCGCCAGCGCCAGGTCGTGCAGGACCACGATCACGCCGCGGCCCGCCCGTGCGGTCGCATGCAGCAGCGTCATCACCTGAAGCTGGTGCAGCGGGTCGAGCGCGGCGATCGGCTCGTCGGCGAGCAGCAGCTCCGCCTCGACCGCGAGCGCGCGTGCGAGGAGGACGCGCATGCGCTCGCCGCCGGATACTTCGCCCATGGTCCGCATGCGGAAGGGCGTGACGTCGGCCGCCTGCATCGCCCGCTCGATGGCGTCCCGGTCGGCGGCATCGAGGCCCGAGAACGGCTTGCGATGCGGCAGCCGTCCGAGCGCCACCAGGGCGTCGACGCGCATCGGCCAGTGCACGTTGCCGCCTTGCGCGAGATAAGCGATCCGCTGCGCCAGCGCGCGCTGGCCGATCTCGGCGGCGGTGCGGCCGGCGTAGCGCACGGTGCCGTCCTCGGGCGCGCGCAGATTGGCCAGGATGCGCAGCAACGTGGTCTTGCCCGACCCGTTCGGTCCGATCAGGCCGATCATCTCGCCGGCGCGCATGGCGAACTGCACGCCTTCCAGGAGCGGCGTGCGGCCGAAACGCACGGCAATATCCTTGGCGGCGATCTCCATCACTCCTCTCCGCGCAGCCGGTAGATCAGGCTGAACAGGAACGGCGCGCCGATGATGGCGGTGACGACGCCGAGCTTGAGCTCGGGCCGGAACGGCAGCAGCCGCACCGCGATGTCGGCGGCGAGCACCAGCGCCGCGCCGCCGAGCCCGCTGACGAAAAGCAGGCGGCCGGGGCGATAGGCCACGAAGCGGCGCAGCAGATGCGGGACCACGAGACCGACGAAACCGATCGCGCCGGTCACCGCCACGGCGCTGCCGACCGCAAGCGCGGTGCCGGCGATGAGCTGCAGCCGCAGGCGCGGCAGATTGAAGCCGAGGCTCCTGGCGGTATCCTCGCCGAGCGTCAGTCCGTCGAGCGCCGGCCCGGAGATGAGGACCAGAGTCCAGCCGGCAAGCATCAGCGGCAGCACCAGCCAGACATAGGGCATGCTGCGGTCGGCCAGCGAGCCCAGCAGCCAATAGACGATCTCCGTCACCGCGAACGGATTGGGCGCCAGGTTGAGCACGAGCGAGGTGAGCGCGCCCGCGAAGCTGTTGATGGCGACGCCGGCGAGAATGAGCGTCACGGTGCCGGCGCCGCGGCCGGCAAGCCCGTACAGAAGGACGGTCGCCACGATGGCGCCGGCCACGCCGCCGAGCGGCAGCGCCAGCGACAGCGCGCCCGCCAGGCCGAAATAGAAGATCGTGACCGCGCCCAGGGCCGCCGTGCCGGAAACGCCGATGATCCCCGGCTCGGCCAGCGGGTTGCGCATCAGGCCCTGCATGCCGGCGCCGGTCAGCCCGAGGCTGAAACCGACCAGCGCGCCCAGCACCGCCCGCGGCACCCGCAGCTCCAGGAGCACGAGCGCGGCGAGCGTCCTGTCGCCGTGCAGGACGTCACGCAGGGCCTGCGACAGGTTCAGCGGCGCGTACCCCAATGACAGCGAGAGCGCGAACAAGGCGACGACGGTCACCGCCAGCACCGCCACCAGAGCGCCATAGCGCGGCGTCCAGGGGGACGTCGTCGCCTCGGTTGCTGGCGCGAGCGTCATGGTCGCTGCGCCGCCGCGCGCACGTCTTCGGCGGCGCGCATGAGCAGCTCGATCGCGTCGACGACGGCCGGTCCGCCGCAGTTCCAGAGCCGGTTCGGCATCACCACCAGCCGGGTCCGGCCGGAGAGCGCGGTGAGCACCGGATGCTTGAGGATCTCCGTCGCCATCGCCGGCGGGCCGTCGCGTGCGGCGCTCAGGAGCAGCACATCGACCCCGTTCGCGACGACGGTTTCCAGCGAAACCTGGCCGTAATTGTCGATGCCGAGCGTCGCCGCCACGTTCTCGAAGCCGGCGCGCGTGATGAGCTCGTCGGCGAGCGTGCCGGGGCCGACCGTGACGCCATTGGGGTTGAGCACGATGGCGCGCGGGCGCACCGCCGGCTGCGCGGCGGGGAGCATGGCCAGCCGAGCGTCGATATCGGCGAGGATGCGCTCGGCGCGCTCGCGTTCGCCCAGCACGTCGCCGATGTCGCGGTACTGCGCGCGCATCTCGTCGATGCTGTGCGGCACGTCGACTTCCATCACCGGGATGCCGGTGCGCTTCAGCAAGGCCACCGCGGTCCGCGTCGTATAGGCGCCCGCGATGACGAGATCGGGGTTGAGCGGGATGATCTGTTCGGCAAGACCGTGATTGACCGGAAGGCCGGCGACGAGATCGGCGACGTTCGAGTTGCCGGGGCTGAGCGACAGCCAGGTGACCGATGCGATGTTCTTGCGGTCGGCGAGCCGCACCACAAGCTCGTCCACGCACATGTTGAGCGACACGATGCGCATGGGCTTATGCGGCGCATTCACGGGCTGCCCGTGCGCCGCCGTCAGCATGAGTGCCGCGATGCCGGCCGCGAGAAATCGATCCATCAGTCTCCGGGCGTCGGGTTCAAGGGCCATCCCACGCAGGCTCCGGCCGCAGGTCAGCGGCTGGTATAGCGCACGCCGCCGAAGATGCCGAAACCGGGGCGGTCGAAGCCGCTCGGATTCTGATAATGTTCATTGAACAGGTTGTCGATGCGGGCGAAGGTCGTGAAATTATTGCTCATCTTATACTCGCCCGCCACATTGACCACGGTGTAGCCCGATTGTGTGATTCGGTTGAAGTCCGGGCGGCTGCCGTCGAACCATTTGCTGACATGGAGGACGGTCGCCGACACGGTCACCGGGTCGGTCGGATTCCATAGCGCGGTGAGGCTCGCTTTGTGTCGCGGGCGACGCAGCAGCTCCAGTCCCTGGTCGATGTCGATGGCGCGCGTGAACGTGTAGTCACCGCGCAGCTTGATGCGGTCGGTGGGGTTGACGGCGGCGAACGCCTCCAGGCCGGACGTGCGGGCGCGCCCGATGTTGGTATTCTGCAGGATGGGGATGGGGAAGCCGAACGTGTTGTCGATCCTGCCGGTCGGCGCCGCCATGATCAGGTTGCTGATGTGGTTGCTGTACCAGGTCACGCCGAAACGGGCGCGATCATGCCAGATCGGCTGCTCGAAGCCGTAATCGTAACCGATGCTCGATTCCGGCTGAAGGTTCGGATTGGCGAAGAAGGTCGGCGGAAAATCCAGGAACTTCTGGGTCAGCGTGGGCGCCTTGAAGGCGGTTCCGTAGCTCGCCTTGAGCTTGGTTTCGGTCCACGGGACGAGAACGGCGGGCGCCACGCGGTAGGTCGTATGCGTCCCGAAGAACTCGTCGTCGTCGACGCGGCCGTTCGCAACGATGAAGAAGCGCTTTGCAAATTCCGACTGCAGTTCGATGAACGTGCCCTTGGTCTCGGCGGACTTGGAAAGGGTCCCCTGCTGGAAGGTTTCGGTCTCGTCCGATGCCCCGACGATCACGGTGTGTCCCGGCAGCGCGTTGATCACGCCGCGCCAGTCGTATCGGATGCGGTCGCCGTGGTTGACGCTGACAGGACCGTTAAATCCGTTCGGGTCGAAATTCCAGTTCCAGTGGTCGCTGAAGTTCACGCCGAAGTAGTTCGTGAAGCGGCCGTCGAACAGCGACCATACGCCTTCACCGCGGGTGAAGAACTTGTGCACCACCTGGGTGCTCTGCTTATCGGCGGGCCCGGCCGGAAAGATGTTGAAGTCGTCGCCGGTGAAGCGCAGCTTCGCATCGGTATAACGCCCGACGAAGTTGACCGTGAAGGTCTCGGACAGATCGGCGCCGAGCTTGGTCGAAGCCGTCACGTTGTCGTAGGAGTCGTTGATGCGTGCGCGGCCTACTTTCGTGAGCAGGTCGAGCGGCGTCACCGGCGTGCTGCCGGAATGGAAGTTGCCGAGGTTGAACGAGTAATTGTAGTCCGCATCCGAACCGCTGAGGCTGGCGGCCGAATTGAAGGTGGCAAAGCTGCCGCCCTCCGTCATGACGGTGAACTTCGGCGGCCCTTCGCCTTTCTTGGTGATGACCGAGACGACGCCGCCCAGCGCATCTGCTCCATAAAGGCCGCTTTGCGGCCCGCGCAATACCTCGATGCGCTCGATGTCGTTGGCGAGCAACTGTCCCAGGTCGAACGACCGGTTCGGATTGCTGGGGTCGCTCACATCGATGCCATCGATCAGGAACTTGGTATGATTCGAGTTGGTGCCGCGCAGGAAGATGGAGGTCTGCCCGCCCGGCCCGCCGGTCTGGACGATGTTGACGCCCGGCACGGTGCTCAGCGCGTCGGGCGCCGTGCGTCGCTGCTGCTGCTCCAGTTGCTGGGACGTGATCACCGTGACGGAGCTTGCAACGGTGCTCTCCAGCGTCGGCACCGCCGTCGGACTGACCACGATCTGGTCGCTGGCGGCGGGGGCGGCTGTCACCGGGCGCGGCGCGGGGGCCGATTCCCGCGACGGCGCGGGCGCGAGCGCGCGCGGTCGTGGCGGCGAAGTGACGTTAACTTCCGACAGTTCGATATCCGGCGAGGCGGACTGCTGCGCGAGCGCCGGCGGGGAGAACAAGGGCAGCAACAGGGAGGTGAGGGCGGTGGATGCGAGCCAGCAATGCCGGCGTGCGGCCTGTCCGGCCGCTCGTGGAGAAGAACGCATGGCGAATACCTCGGGCGCGACGTCTGTGGCACGTCACTGCGAACGAAGTCTCGCCAAACGCGCAACCGCACGCCCGGCTCGGCTACTGTCGGCACACCCCGTCCAACATGCTCGCGCATGACCACGACTGACGGCAGGTCTCCTGGCTCACGGCGTACTATTTCCGTTGCCTTCCCGGGACCCGAATCCCAGTGGCGTCGTCACGGAAAACTTGCCGCTTACAGTTGCGGGGGCAGCCGCGGTGTCACACCGCGTTCCCTTTTGATCCCCAACGGGGAACCGTCGATGTCACGATAGGAATGGACCGGCCATGATGTCAATCGCGCGCGGCCTTGCGGCGTCCCTGCGCGCGCGAAATATCCGGCGATGTTGTCGGCGCGACACAGGCATGCGCCATCCTGCCCGATCGTGGCTGGTCGTCTGCGGGCGCGCGCTGCCAGCCGCTCGAACCATGCCGCTCGAAACCATGCCGCGAAACCGTTACCATCGTGGGAGTCACATCCAGGGAGACTCCCATGACGCGGTTGCCCATCCTGTTTGCGGCCGCCGGTCTCGCGCTCGCCGCCGGCCCGGCCCCCGCCGACGACGTGACCGACGCGATCGAGCAGGGCCGCAAGGCCTATTCGGCGGGCGAGCTGTCGAAAGCGAAAGCGGCGCTCGACCTCGCCTCGCAGCTCATCGGGCAGATGAACGCGGAGGCGTTCGGCAAGCTCCTGCCGGCGGCGCTTGCCGGCTGGACGGCGGACGCGGTGCAAACATCGGCGGCGGGGACCGTCGGCCTCGGCGCCACGACCGCGAGCCGCACCTACCACAAGCCCAACGGCGACACGATCGACGTGCAGATCAGCGGCGACAGCGCCATCATCATGCAATACGCGGCATTCCTGGCCAATCCGCAGATCGCCGGCGCCATGGGCAGGATCGTGATGGTGGGTCCGCTGCCCGCCTTGCAGACCATGGACGGCGACCTGCACATGATCGCCGCCAACAAGTATCTGGTGTCGGTGCAGGGCAACGGCTCGCCGAGCGACAAGCTGGCCTATGCGCGCGTGATCGACCTGGCGCAACTGTCGAAGATATGACTCCGGGGGCGCTCGGCTGGTGGATTCATCATTCCGGGGCCCGAGCGGAGCGAGGGAGCCCGGAATAACCACCGGCGTCGTGATTAAAGCCGGACGCGCGATTTCTGCAGAGTCGGGGTTATGGATTGCGGGCTCGCGACTTCGTCCGCGCCCCGGAATGACGCCCGCTCTCATGGCGTCCGGCCATCCAGGTCATCCCTCTTCGCCCTTGATGTTGTTCTCGCGCACGACGGCGCCCCAGATGCGCGCCTGCTCGTTCTCGAATTTGCGCAGGTCCTCGGGCGAGGAGAACACCAGGGTCATCTGCTGACTCTCGGTGAGCTGGCGCGCGGCACGCTCCTCGCGCAGGCTGTCGATGAAAGCGGTGCGGAAGCGCTCGATGATCGGCTTCGGCGTATGGGCCGGCGCATAGAGCGCCCACCACGCCACGGCGGTCGCGCCCGGATAGCCGCCTTCGGCGGCGGTCGGCACCGCGGGCAGGGCGGGGAGGCGGGTTGTTCCCATCTGAAACACCGGACGGATGGTGCCGGCGGCGACCTGCGGCGTGATCAGCGCGGCGCTGCCGTTGATGAGATCGATGTGGCCCGCGATCACGTCGTTCATCGCGGGCGCGCCGCCGCGGTAGGGCACATGCACGAACTCGACGCCGGCCTGCTTGCCGAGCAGCACCATCGCCAGGTGCCCGATGCTCCCGCTTCCGACCGAGCCGTAGCTGATCGACCCTGGTTTTTCCCGGGCGGCGGCGAGCAGCTCGGCCAGCGACTTGTAGGGCCGGGACGGGTGACAGGCGAGCACGTAGGGCGCGGTCGCGATCAGGGTCACCGGTTCAAGGTCCTTCGCGTTGTCGAAGGACAGGTTCGGCAACAAGGTGGGATTGACGGCATGGGTGTCGAACACGACCAGCCAGGTATTGCCGTCCGGTGCCGACTTCGCCGCCGCGGCGCTGCCGGTCGCGCCCGAGGCGCCGGGGCGGTTCTCGACGATGACGTTGGTGCCGAGCCGCTGCTGCAGGCCGGCCGACGCCAGCCGTGCGACGGCATCGACCGAGGCGCCGGGCGGGAACGGCACGACGATCCGGATCGGACCCGAGGGCCAGGTTTGCGCACGCGCGGCCAAGGGCGCCAGCACCCCGCCGAGCACGACCGAACGTCTGGTCAGCCGTGACATGGGCTCCTCCCGCGGCGTCCGTTTCCTCTGGAGCATTTTCAGGGAAAGCGGAATCCGGTTTTCCGTCCGAAAACGCGACCAATGCGAAAGTCCTGGAGCGCAGGATACAATCGGGGACCACCATTGCCCAGGGTCAAGTGCGGAGGTCGCCTGGGGCCGGCCGCTCGGCACCTGGCTTAAGGATGCGGTGCTTGGCGGATGCGGCCAAAGCCCTGTAGAGTCGTGATCGAATTTGCCTGCGGAGCTTGAAGCAGGCAGGCAGCCGAACAAGCGAGAGGGAGCAGGCGACGATGACGGACGATTTCGAAGACCATTGCTGGAAGGACATCATCAGCCCGGAGGTGCTCGAAATCTATTCCTGCTACAAGCGCAAGGTGTTCATCGGCCCGAGCCCGGCGCTGCTGGCGATCGATCTCTATGACGTGGTCTACCGCGGCGGGGCGCAGCCGCCCCATAAGCTTGCCAAGAGCCATCCCAACTCCTGCGGCGAATACGCGCATGCGGCGATCGAGCCGACCAAGACGCTGTTCGCCGCGGCGCGCGCGGCCGGATTGCCGATCTTCTACTCGACCGGCGACACCCGCGATTCGAGCAAGCCGAATTTCGTCACCGCCACCAAGCGCGTGCGTCCCCCGGTCGATCCGTCCGACTACGCGATCCGGCCCGAGTTCAAGCCGCAGCCGGGCGACGTGGTCATCACCAAGCAGCGCGCCAGCGTGTTCTACGGCACGCCGCTGCTGGCGCACCTGACCCAATTGGGCATCCAGACGCTGGTCGTCTGCGGCGAGAGCACGTCCGGCTGCGTGCGCGCGACCGCGGTCGACGCCTACTCGAGCGGTTTCCACGTCGTGCTGGTGGAGGAGTGCTGCTTCGACCGCAGCCTGCTGTCGCATCAGGTCAACCTGTTCGACATGCATCACAAGTATGTCGACGTGATGCACCTCGACGATGTGGTCGCACATCTCGAGACGATCGCGCCCAGGACTGCGGTGAAGAAAGCCGGCTGAGATCAGCCCGGCGGCGATTGACGCAATGGGCGTCAGGCGGAGGAGCCGCCGAGGAGTGCGCAGATGACTCCAAGCCGCGTCACGCGCCGGCAATTCTCGACCGGCGCCATCCTCGCCGCCGCCGCAACCCTGGCGCTGCCCGCCGTGGCGCGCGCGCAGAACTATCCGAACCGGCCGATCCGGTTCATCATTCCGTTCGCGCCCGGCGGCGTGGCCGATATCACCTCGCGGCTTGCGGTCGAAAAGCTCGGTGAAAAGCTCGGGCAGCGCTTCGTCGTCGAAAATCAACCGGGGCCCGGCGGCATCGCCGCCGCCCGAACGGTTCTGTCCGCGGCGCCTGATGGATATACGCTGGGCCTCGTCACCAACGGCACCTCGATCAGCGTCGCCATCTACAACGCGCTGCCCTTCGACCCAGTGAAGGAATTCCTGCCGATCTCGATGCTCGGCTACTTCGACCTGGTGTTCGCGACCAATGGCGAAGCCGGCCTGCGCACGCTCGCGGATTTCATCAAGCGGGCGCGCGAGCAGCCGGGCAAGCTCAATGTCGGCACCATCAACGTCGGCGGCACCCAAAATCTCGCTGCCGAGCTGTTCAAGTCGTCGGCCCGCCTGGATTTCCAGATCATTCCGTATCGCGGGACGCCGGAAATCGTCATCGCGCTGCTGCGCAACGACATCCATCTCATGGTCGACTTCTACGCCCCCATGAAAGGTGCGTTGCTCGACAGGAAAATCATTCCGGTCGCGACCTCGGGCGTTGCGCGCGTGAGCTACCTGCCGGAGGTGCCGACGGTGAGCGAAGCCGGCGTTCCGGGATACGACGTGACGTCCTGGAACGGCATCTTCGCCCCGCAGGCCACGCCGCTGCCGATCGTCGATCGTTTGAACAGGGCGTTGCGGGAGATTCTGGTCATACCGGACGTGAAGACCAGATACGTCGAGCTCGGCGTTGAAGCCAAAGCCAGTTCGCCGGAAGAATTGATGGGCCGGATCTCCGGCGACATCGGAAAATGGGCGGCGGTGATCCAGAAGGCCGGAATTCCGAAACTGTAGCGCGCTGGCTCCCGCCTGCGGCAGGCATCAGCAACTGGGCTGTGGAAACTTCCGGCTTACAGCAACAAACCCATTGCTCCTCGCAAATCGAGCCGTGAATACAGGTTTCATCGGCGCGAATGCAGGTGTCGCCAGTATTTGCGATCACAACTGCGTGTCGGGTACTTGGCTACATTGGCTCGGGAGCCGATCTGCTAGAATTAACGCAGTCCTGACCGATTCGGAAGGACAATCATGGAGGGGTCCATGAACGCCGCGGTTCTCGGGGGTCTGGTCGAGCAATGGGTCTGGCGATGCGAGCTCATCGCCACGCAGTATCAGTTGAAGCCATCGACCGACTTGCAGCTCGAGGTCGGAAAAGTGGTCGAGCAGGCGGAATGGCAGGCCCGGCAGCTCGAGGCCAACGGCTCGCTCTTCCTCGCCCGGATCGAGGGGCGGCTCGCCCTGACCGCGCATGTCGCGACGACGGCGGGGCCGCTCTACTCCGATCCGGTCACCGAGGGGATGCTGAATGCCGCCGGCCGCGCCGAGGCCTTGCGCGCGCTGGCGGCTGCCTTCGGCATCGCGGGCGACCGGCTCGACGCGTTCCCGGCCTAGCCGGAGACGCACGTCGCCGCGGGCGCGCGCAACGTCGGTGTTTGCCTCGATGTGTTTGCCTTATCCCGATGTGTTTGCCCTATGATGCGTCAAGTCCGGCACGCTCGTGCGGTCGGACCGCGCGAGCGAATTGAACTCACAAAGACAAACACAAAACGACAGGTGGAGGAACGTTCATGGCCCTGACGCGACGCACCATGCTTACGGCCGGCGCCGCCGCGCTGGCGTCCGCGAGCGCGCCTTCGGCGCACGCCGCCTGGGCGCCGAGCGAGAGCTATCCGGATCCGGCGGTCGAGGTGCTCGATCCCCGGTTCGAGCGCTACCGCATCTTCAGCGCCGGCGTCGAACGGCTCGCCACCGGCATGCGCTGGTGCGAGGGGCCGGTCTGGTTCGGCGACGGCCGCTATCTGGTCTGGAGCGACATTCCCAACAACCGAATGATGAAATGGGACGAGACCACCGGCCGGGTGAGCGTCTTCCGCGCGCCGTCGAACTATTCCAACGGCAATTGCCGCGACACGCGCGGGCGGCTCATCACCTGCGAACATCTCACGCGGCGCATCAGCCGCACGGAATACGACGGCAGCATTACGGTCGTCTGCGACAGCTACAACGGCAAGCGGCTCAACTCGCCGAACGACGTCACCACCAAGTCGGACGGCTCGGTCTGGTTCTCCGATCCGCCCTATGGCATCGGCGGCAACTACATCGGCAACAAGCAGGAATCGGAATTGCCGGCCTATGTCTATCGCGTGGATGCGAACGGGCAGGTCAGCGTCGTGGTCGAGGACTTCAACCGGCCGAACGGCATCTGCTTCTCGCCCGACGAGAGCAAGCTCTACGTCACCGATTCCGGGGCCCGTCCGAACCGCCTGATCCGCGTCTTCGACGTGGTCGACAACGGCACGAAGCTCGCCAATGGCCGCGTCTTCATCGACGGCCAGGGCGGCAACCCGGACGGCATGCGCTGCGACGTCGATGGCAATCTCTGGGTCGGCTGGGGCATCGGCAGCGCCGAGCTTAACGGCGTGCGGGTGTTCGCCCCTGACGGAACCTTGATCGGCCGCATCCGGCTGCCCGAAAGCTCGGCCAACCTGTGCTTCGGGGGCGCCAAGCGAAACCGCCTGTTCGTGGTCGCAAGCCACTCGCTCTATTCGCTCTACGTGAACACGCAAGGTGCGCGGGTATGGTGAGCGCGAGGTGGTCGCCGGCCGGATCGCCGGTCCACGTCGCGCAAGGAGCAGGTTGCGATTGAATGCCGCACGGCGTGCAACCGGGCCCGACGTTTCATCCTTGCTTTAGGAGTTTTACGCTTTAATACCGCGCATGAATACCCGCGTATGCCGACCTATGGAGCCAACAAAATGCCAAAACAAAACCTAGCCTCATTATCTGTCGAAGCCCTTTTGAAACTTCGCAACGAGATTGGTGCTCTCTTGTCTCGAAAGGCCGAAGGACTGAAAAAGGAGCTTGCTTCGCTTAGCGCGGATTACGCCGAAGTTGGACGCATTGCCGTTTATGGCAAGAAAGGGAAAACGAAATCAAAGGTCGCCGCCAAGTATCGCGACGACAAGACAGGGATTACATGGGCCGGCCGCGGCGCTCAGCCGGTATGGATGCGCGAGGCGATCAAGGCCGGCAAAAGCCCGGACGACTTTCTCATCGTCAAAGGCCAAAAAAAGAAAGCCGTCAAGAAAAGCGCCAAGCGCAAATAGGCGCTCGGTCTGGCGCGAATGCCGGCTATCGCAGCTTGGATGACGAAAACTTTACGCGCCCGTTATCCGGTGCCGGAAATCCAAAACTCAACTTAACGTGAGGTCGCATGTTCGTGTCTGGCCGGTGAGCGCGGAAGCATCAATGTGTCGTGGGCGAATTTGGAGGACCAACCATGGCGAGCTTCAGCCCCGAACTCATCCAGACAATGCGCGCGGCCCTTGATGAAGTGATGACCAGGATCCCGGTCGACGAGGCGACGCCCGGCATCAAGGCCGCCATGGCCGAGTTCATCTTGAAGGCCGCCGCGCAAGGCCAGACGTCCTATGACGGACTGCTGGCCGCGGCGTCCGACCAAATTCAAACGATCCTCTCGATGCTGACGTGATGGCAACGATGCCGACATGATCACGGCGCTGGAATTTGCGCTTCGCGACGGCCCGCGGCCGTCGCATCCGGCACGCCCGGCCCGCGAATGAAAGGTGTGCGCGCCGATCGCGCGCCACCGAGGTGGTGCCGGATGAGAGATTTGAACTCCCGACCAACGGTTTACAAAACCGCTGCTCTACCACTGAGCTAATCCGGCACTATTGGGGTTCTTGCATGTCTCTGCGGAAATCGCCACGGGGTCTGCCGCCAAGCACGGCTTCAGCCGATTTCGCGAGCTCATTTAAGATCGAGTGCAGCGCGGCGCAAATGTCAAAATCGGCCAGGCGCCGAGCGGGCTGCGAAAACCCGGGTTGCCGACAGGCGCCCCGGAGCCTCCAGGGTCCTCGATAGCGTCGGCACCGCCGGCATTCTGGTTCCGTCGGGCGGCGTGGGCATTCCGTCAGCCTGCGCGGCCTGACCATTGAGGGCTCCGGTTCGGCCAGATGGGGGTTTCGCTCGACACCGGGCGATCCCCGGCCATCGCGCACGGCGTCGTCCGCCATTCACCCTTGATGGGTGGCGGCATGGCCTTTGAACCTGCATGTGCGCTCGCCCGACCAATGCTCGAATACAGGGAGCCTCGCCATGCGCTTGATGGACACATTCAGCGAACGCGCCGACGAGAGCATGCGGCTCGCCCAGCGTGCCAGGACGGCACATGACCGCAGGCTTTTCCTTGCCATCGCGCTGGCGTGGCACGGCCTCGCGGACGAAAGCGCTGATCGGCAGCCCGGCCGGCCCTGCGCGCGAGGCGGCCGCGGCCCGGCCCCGCCGTTCCGTTGCAGCGAGCTGGGACAGCGGCATCCGCGCCGATGCGCCGATAGCGATCGATCCGCTGACCTGCTGCGCCGCTTGCCACGCCAAGGCACTGGCGGCTCATGCGTCATCACACCATTACAAATTCCCGCTACTCGACGCAGGCGTGAACGGTCCTCTTCAGTCCCCGTCCACCCGCGGCCCTTCGTGGCGTGTCTTCGGCGTGTCCACAGGGCCTTGGCCGGCCTCGCAACGAATTTGCATCGCCGTTGCAGCCCGGCCTTTTCTCACAGCACGGACCATGCGCAGCAAATCCGCCAGCGCTCGTGTTGGCGGATGAACGCCGCCGCGCCGCCAAAATTCGATCACCGCCATTGCAACATTACGGACCGACGACGGTGAGGCGAACGCCCGGTGACGGGCTCACGACACTTTTGTGAAAATCGTGCTCGCGCCGCAACAGCCCTGATCCATTTTCGCGATTCCACCGTCACATTGCACGACTGTCATTCTCCCCCGGGCTCCGGCGAATATCGTTGCAATGCGACGTCAAGCGACGTGGGGCATTCGGCGTTTCGACCGGCGACAGCGAGGGAATGGTGGTGACGCGCCGTCGGGCGACATCACCGCGGTCTTTCGGATGGGGCAGGGAAAAATCCGGATCGGTCATGGAATGGGGATGCGCGCGTCTGAACACGGCGCGCATTGAATCTTCCGGTAAACAATGAAATGAGGAGACTTCAAATGTACAGGCTGAAAGCGTTGCTCCTGGGCTCCGCAAGTGTCATTGCGGTCGCAGGGGCGCAGGCTGCGGATCTTCCCGTCAAAGCCAAGGCGGTCGAATACGTGAAGATCTGCAGTCTCTACGGCGCCGGCTTCTATTACGTCCCCGGCTCCGACATCTGCATCAAGTTCTCCGGTTACGCTCGCGCCGACTACGGTTGGGACGTCAACGGCGCCCGCACGCCGCAATACAGCGGCGCCGCCGGTGCACAGGATCGCACCGTCAACGCGTTTTCGACACGCCATCGCGCCAACTTCCAGGTCGATACGCGCACGCAGACGAGCTACGGCACGTTGCGGACGCTCACCAGCATGCACTTCGAGAACCAGGACCAGGGCACGGTTACGATCAACGTCGCCCGCGCCTTCATCCAGTGGGCGGGCTTCACCTTCGGCCGCACAAAATCCTTCACCGATCCGGTCCCCGGATTCGGCGACGACGGTTTCGGGTCCTTGCACAACTGGCAGAATCAGAGCGACACCGCCAGCGCCGGCACCAACCAGATCGCCTATACCTGGGAGTTTGCCGATGGACATACGCTGAGCGTGGGCGCCGACGAGCGTCGCTTCAAGTCGACCGCGAACCTGTCGACAGCGGGCCTCGTCTCCGTCGGGAACACCCCGCTCGGCAGCGAACACGGCGAGCAATATCCCAATCCATGGGTCGTCTACCGCGTCACCCAGGCCTGGGGCCAGTTCAGCACGGCGCTGATCGGAAATCCGATCCACGCCGCCTACTACACGGCGCCGACGCCGGGCTTCGCCTGCACCCAGCCCGGCACCACGCTCTGCGGCTATCCGCAGGACACGTGGGGCTTCGCGGCGCTCACCGGCGTCGAGGTGAAGTTGCCGATGCTCGCGCCCGGCGACCATGTCGGCGCCTATTTCAACTATGGCCAGGGCGCCAGCGCCTATTCCGGCGGATTGAACCTGAGCAGCCCCGGGTTGTTCGCTGCCAACAACCAGGTCGCGCTGGGATGGGTCACCGACGCGGTCTACGTCAACGGCAGCGGATTCGAACTGACGACATCCTGGGCGGTTGCGGGCGCCTACGAGCACTTCTGGCTGTCGAACTTCTCGACCACCTGGTACGGCAACCTCACGGAGATCAAATACAACGACACCGTGGTGGCCAGCCGCTGGTTCTGCGGCGCCAATGGTGGCGGCGCGCAGAGCTTCACCGTTGCGGCCGCGACGGTTTGCGATCCCGGCTTCCGGCTCTGGTCGGTCGGCGCGCATACCGACTGGTATCCGGTCCCCGGTTTCCGGCTCGCGGTGGACGTGGTCTACGTCAACATCGAGACGGCGTTCAAGGACCAGCAGGTGACGCTGACGAAAACCCAGGGGGCGCGCCCGACCGGCGTCTACACGGCGAAGGATCAGGGCATCCTGTCGGCGGTGTTCCGCGCTCAACGCACCTTCTGAAACTGTGATCCGGCCAAGCGGCGCCCCGGCGGTCAACCCGTCGGGGCGTTTGTTGCGTGAGCCTGGACGGCGGCACGCGTTCGCAATCGCGGAGCGTGGCTGCTAGAGCATTTTCAGGAAAAGTGGAATCCGGTTTTCCGTCGAAAATGCGACCAGCACAAGAATCCTAGAGCACATGCAGTTTCAAGGAAACTGAATGTGCTCTAGGATTGCGCGCGCGCCGCCGGGAGCACCCATGCTTGCGTCAAGACGACCGATGCTGCCGTCAAGAAGGCTTGCCATGGCGGGGCGCTATGCCGTCGCGCTGGCGGTGTCGAGCGTGCTGGCTGGCGCCGCCGCCAAGGCCGACGCGGTCGAGGACTTCTACAAAGGCAAGCAGATCAGGGTCGTGATCCGGGCGACGCCGGGCGGCAACTACGACCTCTATTCGCGGCTCCTGATCCGCCACATGGTGCGCCACATCCCCGGCAATCCGACCGCCCTGCCGGTCAACATGCCGGGCGGCAGCGGGCTCACTGCGCTCAATTACGTCGCCGACGTGCATCCCAAGGACGGCACCGTGCTGACCATGGTGACGCAGACCTTTCCGCTGGAGCAGGCGCTCAACCTCAACGACAAGCTCAAGGTCGACATGCGCCGGCTCAACTGGATCGGCAACATGAGCGACGCCAGCAATTTCCTGCTGACCTCGGGCCGCTCGCTGACCAGGTCGCTCGATGACGCCAAGCGCCGCGAGACCATCATCGGCGTGCCGTCGATCGCGGACGCCTCGGCCTGGCTCACCAACGTCACCAACGGCACGCTCGGCACGCGCTTCAAGCTGGTGCCGGGCTATACCAGCGGGCCCGACATGAACCTCGCCATGGAACGCGGCGAGATCGACGGTCGCGGCACCAGCAATCCGAACGCGATGGTCCCCGGCGGCGGCAATGCCGGGCCGGACGGGCGGCCGTTGTTCAACTTCATCATGCAGTGGGGCCTCAAGAAGAACAGGGACTACCAGAACGTCCCGCTCCTGTGCGAGCTCGCCACCAACGCCGAGCAGAAGGTGGTGTTCGATTTCGTCTGCCGGGTGGCGTCGCTGGCGCGGCCGGTCGTGACCAACGCCGACGTTCCGGCCGAACGCGTGCAGGCGCTTCGCCGCGCCTTCGATGCAACCATGAAGGACCCGGAATTCCTGGCCGAGGCGCAGCGGCAGGGCATGGAGGTGAGCCCGATGCCCGGCGAGGACTTGGCGCAGCTCGTCGGCGAGATCGTCAACGCCCCGCCCGCGGTGATCGAGAAGGTGCGCCAGGCGGTCAGGTGACGCCGGGCCATGTTTGCCGCCTGTCGAACGCGGTGCAATCTTTCCCCGCAAGCGCGGCGAGGGAGCCCACCGCGCTCGCCGCACCTACTTCGCATGCAGGATCGCGTTGTAGCGCGCCACGATCGCCGGCGGCGTGCGGGCGATGCGGGCCACGATCTTCTGGATCTCGTCGCCCGACAACGGGCTGATGTCGATCTTCATCGCCGCGGCGTCGCGCAGATAGTCGGGGTCCTTGTGGGTCGCCATGAATGCCGTCTTGAGGATCGACGCCTGCGGCTCCGGCACGCCGGGCGGCGCCAGGAACGGCCGTGCCATCAGGAACGGCAGCTCGGCGAGCTCGAGCAGCGCCTTGTCGTCTGAGGTCTTGGCGACCTCGCGCGCGGTCGGCACGTCCGGCAGCCCCTTCCAGCGCTGCTCGTGTCCGAACTGCAGCAGGAAGCGCAGGTTTCCTTCCCGCAGCATGTCGGAGAGGCCGGTCTGGATCGAGGACATGCCGATGGCGCGGCCTTCGACCTCGCCGCGCTGGATCGCGAGGTTGAGCTCGGCGCTGCTGTAGCCGCGCACGAGCTGGGTGTTGAGCTTGAACACTTCGCGCGCGATCAGGACGATGTCGGTATCGGTGCCGCCGGCGGCAAGCCCGCCGAGCACCAGCGGGCGGCCCGGCTTCTGTGCGTCCTCGATGGTCCTGAACGGCGCGTCCGCCCGGATGATCAGACTGTAGGCGTCGTCCTCGTAGCTCGACGAGGTGCCCAGCCAGGTGAATTCCTCGCTCTTAAATTTCGCCGTGGTATTGCCGAGCACCGGCTCGACCGGGTTGGCGCGCGACATCATGCCGATCGTGAGCCCGTCGCGCGGCGTCTGCGAGTAGAGCTGGTTGGACATCACCATGCCGCCCGCGCCCGGCAGGTTGCGCACGACGAAGCTCGGTTCTCCGGGGATGTATTTGCCCATGTAGCGCGTCAGCAGCCGCGCATAGGCGTCGTATCCGCCGCCGGTGGCGTTGCCGACGATCAGGTTGATGGTCTTGCCCTTGTAGAAATCCTCCGCCTGCGCAGGCGCCGCGAAGGCGACGCAAGCGATCAGCGCGCCCAACAGCTTGCTACTCACGGCTTGCTCCATTCCTGAAAACCGCGCGTACCCGCCGCGCGCCATTCCGGGCTCCTCGCTGCGCCCGGCCCCGGAATGACGATTGCATCGATCACCGGCCGCATCAGAAATTCCATTTCTTGCGGTATTGCTCCTTCACGTCCGGCGGGAACGAGTTCACTTCCGGGAACTCGTCCATCCAACGGTACGGCCGGCAGGCGTCGATCAGCACGCGGTCCGAGGTGTAGCCGCGCGGCGAGCGCTCGTGCGGCGGGATCGCGGGATCGGCCGGCGAGGTCCAGACGTTCTTGATGAGGTCGATGCCCTCGCGGGCGTTGCAGCGGGTCGACACCGCCCAGATCACGTCGCCGAGATTGGTGATGTCGATGTCGTCGTCCACCACCACGACGAACTTGCCGCCATAGGCGCCGGCGCGCGCGCCCGAGGCCACCAGCAGCGCCTGCTTGGCGTGCCCGGCATAGGCCTGGCGGATCGCGACCACCGTGAACGGCCCCGACTGCGAGCCATAGACATAGCCCCACACGCCTTTGATGTCGGGGATGCCCGCGCGCTCGATCTGGTCCCACAGCACGGCGGCGCCGAGCGGCAGCGAGATGAAATTGTTCGGCGGCTTGAGCGGCGGCGCGCCCAGCATGATCGGGTCGTTGCGATAGTAGATGCGCTTGACCTCCATCACCGGCACTTCGCCGACGGTGGTGTCGGCGTAATAGCCCGGCCATTCGCCGAACGGTCCTTCCTTGGGCGGCTCGCCGTCCTTGTAGGGCGCGACTTCGCCTTCGAGCACGATCTCGCCGAAGGCGGGGAGGGGCAGGCCGGTTGCGGCGGACTCGATCACCTCGATCGGGGCGTCGCAGAGCCAGCCGGCGACGCCGTATTCCTCCACGCCGAGCGGCATCGGCAGTTGCGCCGCCATGAAGAGCTGCGGCGCATGCCCGACCGAGACCGCGATCGGGCAGGGCTTGCCCATCGCGTGATACTTCTGCATCGCAAGGCGCCCGTGCTTGCCCTTGTTCATCTTCACGCTGATGCGGTTTTTGCCCTGGATCATGCAGCGGTAGGTGCCCACGTTCACCACGCCGGTTTCCGGATCGCGGGTGATGACGGCGTCGCCGGTGCCGATGTAGCGGCCGCCGTCCTTCTCGTGCCATTGCGGCGTCGGGAATCTTTCGAGGTCGACGGCGTCACCCTCCATGACGTTGTCGAGGAGCGGCCCGTCTGTCACCGTGCGCGGCGGGACGGGTTTGTAGTCGCGCAGCCGCTCGCGCCAGGCGTTGAGCAGCGCGACGCCGGAAAGCTCGCGCGGCAGGCCGAGCGTCATCCCGGTCCGGCGCTGTCCGGCAAAGATGTTGGACAGGATGCGGAAGCCCTTGGGATAGCCCTTGATCTCGTCGAACAGCAGCGCCGGGCCGTTCTGCTCGGCGCTGATCTCGGTGAGCGCGCCGATCTCCAGGTTCCAGTCGGCGCCGTCGATCGTTCTGATCTCGCCAAGCTCGGCCAGTTCGCCCATGAAGGCGCGCAGGTCGTTGCCCGTATTGGTCAGGCGGGGCATCGGGCGTTCCTCGTTGTTTCGTGCAGGGTTGGACAATTCGGGTGCGACGTCAATTGAACTCTCCGGCGGCATTCCGGGGCGCGGGCGCAGCGAGGGAGCCCGGACTCCATAGCCACGCCGCTTGCCGTATCCAATGGGCCGTGCCTCACTCGACTTCTTGTGGTTCTGGATTCCGGGCCCGGCGCTGCGCGCCGTCCCGGACTGACGGCGAGAGGGCAGGGCGTGACGTCATGATCCGGGTTGCATTCGTCATCGGCGACTATCCGCCCGAGCAGTTCGCGCTGCGCGCGGATGCCGCCAGGAGCTATTCGTCCGCCGAAGTCGAGGTCGGCATCCTCACGGTGCCGGCGCGACCGTTCGACGGCCTGACGCCGGCCGAGATCCAGGCGGCGGCGCCGATCTTCCACGAGGCGTTCCGGCAGGCCGAGCGCGAGGGCTACGACGCGGTGGTGCCGCTCGGCATGCTCGACATCGGCGTCGAGGGCGGACGTTCGGCGGTCGACATCCCGGTGATCGCACCCTTGCAGGCGGTGCTGCACGTCGCGGCGCAGGTGGGCGAGCACTTCGGCGTCGTCTGCTATCACCCGGCTTCGATCTACCGGCATCGCGCGCAATGCATCGCCTACGGCATGGAGTCCTTCATCGCCGGGCGGCGCGCGAGCGGGTTCTACGTGCAGCACATCGCCGACAACAAGGACAAGATGATCGAGTCTTTCCTCATGGCGGCGCGCGCGCTGATCGAGGAGAACCGCGCCGACGTGATCATCCCGCAGGGCATCACCCAGTGTCCGGTGCAGATGAAGCCACAATGGCTGTCCGATCAGCTCGGCGTCCCGGTGGTCGAAGGGATCGGCGCGCCGATCCGGCTGGCGGCGATGCTGGCGTCGCTCGGCTTGAGGCACAGCCGCCTGCGCTGGCAGAAGCAGGGCTCGCAGCCGCGCTGAGCAAGCGAAAAAAAGCCCGCACGAGGCGGGCCGGGGACGCGCCGGGGGGCTTGCACCCCCCGGCCGAGTGCTCGTGAGCTCAGACTCCTTGGCGCGCGCCTGCGACACCCTTCTGAATTTGGACGCCGGAGCCGCTGGTGATGTCGACGCCGCGGGTATCGCGCAGGAACAGCAACCCGATGATCACGGTCATCACCGCGACGACGATCGGGTACCAGAGGCCGTAGTAGATGTCGCCCGTGGACGCGACCATGGCGGTCGCGACCAAGGGCAGGATGCCGCCGAACCAGCCGTTGCCGATGTGATAGGGCAGCGACATCGAGGTGTAGCGAATCCGGGTCGGAAACATCTCCACCAGGAAGGCGGCGATCGGCCCGTAGACCATGGTGACGTAGATCACCATCAGGACCAGGATGAGCTCCGCCATGACCCAGTTCACCTTGGCGGGGTCGGCCTTCGGCGGATAGCCGAGTTGCCTGAGCTCGGCCGTCCAGGTGGCCGCGTTGAAGCCCTGGAGCGTCTTCTTCACCTCGTTCCCGGACTTGATCGTGAGGACCGGCGCCGCTCCGGCCGGTCCGGGCACCGTGACGAACGAGAGGCCGCCCTTGGTCAGGAAGTCGCGCGCGCTGTCGCAAGGCGTCGGCGTGTTCCAGGGCGCGATCGCCTGGCAAGTCGCCTTGTCCACCGCCACCGACAATTGATAGGTCTGCTGGAACTTCTCCAGGTCCGGGTTCACGTAGCGCGTGAGCCCGTGAAACAGCGGGAAGTAGGTTAGCGCCGCGATCGCGCAGCCCGCCAGAATGATCTTGAGCCGCCCGATCCGGTCCGACAGCCAGCCGAAGAAGATGAAGAACGGCGTGCCGATGACGAGCGAAATACCGATCAGCGGGTAGGCGTATTCGAAGTCGAGCTTGAGCGCGAGATTGGTCACGAAGAACAGGGCGTAGAACTGGCCGGTGTACCAGACCACGCCTTGGCCCGCGGTGGCGCCGAGCAGGGCGAGCAGCACGTATTTGTTGTTGGGATAGCGGAAGAAGCTCTCCGTCAGCGGAGCTTTGGAGCCTTTGCCCTCCTGCTTCATCTTCTGGAAGATCGGCGTCTCGTTGAGCTTCAGGCGGATATAGACGGAGAACACCAGCATGATCAGCGAGACCAGGAATGGAATGCGCCAGCCCCAGGAGCGGAACGTCGCGTCGTCGATATAGACGCGGCAGATCCAGATGATGGCCAGGGCCAGGAACATTCCGAGCGTGGCGGTGGTCTGGATGAAGCTCGTCGTGTAGCCGCGCTCATTGGGCCGCGAGTGCTCGGCAACATAGGTTGCGGCACCGCCATATTCGCCGCCGAGCGCCAGGCCTTGCAGCAGGCGCAGCGTGACCAGCAGGACCGGCGCGACCCAGCCGATCTGCGAGAACGTCGGCAACAGGCCGACCAGGAAGGTCGACGTTCCCATCACCATGATGGTGACGAGGAAGGTGTATTTGCGGCCGACGAGATCACCGATGCGTCCGAAGATGATGGCGCCGAACGGTCGCACCAGGAAGCCGGCCGCGTAGGTGGCGAAGGCCGACAGCAGCGCCGCCGTGTCGTTGCCCTGCGGGAAGAACAGCGCGGCGAAGAACGGCGCCAGGATCGCGTAAAGATAGAAGTCGTACCACTCGAAGACGGTACCGAGCGACGAGGCGAAGATGACGAACTTCTCGTCCTTCGTCATGCCGGCGCCGCGCGCCGAGCTATGGGTGATGTCGGTCATGAGCGTGTCCCCGGAAATAGATGGCTTGGGCAACGGCCGGCACGTCGCCTGGGCAACGCCCATGACCGTCCATCGTGAGCCTAGGCCGCGGCGAATTTGGTGTCTGTGCTGCGGTGGTCGTACGCCTAAAGTCTAATCCGGCGGCCGCGCGGATTGCCGGTTATCGGCACGCCATTCCGGCTCCTGAGCCGGCCGCCCCGTCGATGTGGCGTCCCGGCCGCCCGCTCGAGGCCTCAAGGCGGTAGCACACGATTAACGATACCGCGCAAATCGGCGGGCGCATTGAAACCCGGCTTCACCCATTTCACTTAATTAAAATGCGGTCGCATTCGCTGCGACTTGGGATTTTGACCTTGAGCCGGGGCTTTGCGATGCGTGCGGTTGCGTGGCTCGTCGTCGGGTTTTGCGGGGTGGGCGCCGCCGTGGCGGCGCAAGCCGCCGATGCGCCCGCGATCGTGATCCCGGGAAAGCCCGGCGTACCCGTCATCATCAACGGCTATGACGCGTCCTATTGCGTCGTGGAAGGCGACTTCGGCCTCGACCGGCCCGGGCAGGTGCTGCCGGCGATCGTCGCCTGCCCGATGGTCGCTGCGGTGCCGGGCTATTCCGGCCGCTACTACCCGGCTTCCGGACGCCGGCCCGGCTACGGCCGTCGCGAGGTCGAGCCGCCCGCCGACCGGCGCCTGCCGCGGCCGGCGCCGAGCTACTACCGCGAGTGGACGACGCAATCCGAGCCGCTGCCGGCCACCATCGCTCCGCCCGAAAAGGTCGAGCTCAACATCGAGCCGACGGTCAACCCGCCTGGCCGCATCTCGCGCCGCCAGCGCTGACGCTTTCACCCCCAACGGAAGGAGACAACGATGCTCCGACACCCGCTCCCACTCGCCGCACTCGGCGTGCTTGCCGCCGTCGCCATGGCCGGGCAGGCCGCCGCCGGTTCCTGCTGCGCATGCGCAATGCCGTGCGCCGCGCCTGCACCGGTCGTGCAGGTCGTGCCGGCGCCGCCCATGTATATCGTCAACCAGGGCCCGAGCTATTACGGGCCCGGTGTCGTCGTGTCGCCGTTCTACTTCCCGCCCGAGACGATGCCGGCGGTCAATCCCTATCCGTATGTGAGCCGGGACTATTACGTCCCCTATTTCGATGACCGCTACTATGTCGCGCCCAGGCGCCATCGCTATCATCCCCGCGTGGTCAAGCGCAGCCATCGCGAGGAGGTGCAGAATGACGAGCCCGAGCATCCGCGCTACAAGCAGAAGCCGTTGCCGGACCCGGGCTACAAATAGCCAGGCGGTCACGCGATGCGCTTGCTCGCGATGTAGAGCGCGAGCGCCGCGGCGTTGGAGACGTTGAGGCTCTTGATCTTGCCCGGAAGATCGAGCCGCGCCACCTGATCGCACGTCGCGCGCGTCAACTGCCGCAGTCCCTTTCCTTCCGCGCCGAGAACGAGCGCGAGCGGCGCGCGCAGCGCCACCTCGCCGAGATCGGCATCGCCGGTGCTGTCGAGGCCGACGACCATCACGCCGCGCTCCTTGAGTTCGGCGAGCGCGCGGGCGAGGTTCTGCACCGTCGCGATCGGCACCAGTTCGAGCGCTCCCGACGCCGACTTCGCCAGCACGCCGGTCGCTTCCGGCGAGTGGCGCGCGGTCGTGACGATCGCCGAGACGGAAAAGCCCGCCGCCGTGCGCAGGATCGCGCCGACGTTGTGCGGGTCGGTGATCTGGTCGAGCACCAGCACGATGCCCGCCGGCGTGATCGCGTCGAGCTCGGGCGCGGGGAGGGGATCGGCTTCGGCATAGATGCCCTGGTGCACGGCGTCGCCCGAGAGCCGCTCGGCGATGACGCCGGGCCGCACGGTCTCCGGCGTCAGCGGGAGCGCGACATGCTCCTCCGCGAGGCGGCGGGCGGTGTTCTCGGTGACGAGCAGCTTGCGGAAGCGCCGCGCCGGGTTCTCCAGCGCCGCCTTGACCGTATGCCAGCCATAGAGGGCGGTCGGGCCGTCGGGCCCCGGCTGCAGGGTTTCCCGCCGGGCGCGCTCGAAGCGCTCCCGCCGCTCCAGCAACTCGCGGGTGGCGCCGGGCTTCGCACCCGGTCGCGTCCGCCCGGTCGGTCGGTAGGGCATCGTCGGCGTCCTTCAGTTGCCTCTCAGGTATCGGGAGCCGTCGCGTCCTGCAATCGGCTGCCGTCACCGGAGTGAGCGAGGTGCGGCGAAAGTCCGCATCGCGGTCCTCCATTGACTTCGACCCGGGGGCTGACCATAAAGCCCCGAATTCCGATCCGTCGGCGAACCAGGACCCGTTTGTCTTTCGGGATCAACGCGGTGCGGCGGTTTTGGGGGAATGTCCCGAGTGGCAAAGGGGGCGGACTGTAAATCCGCTGGCTTACGCCTTCGTAGGTTCGAGTCCTACTTCCCCCACCAACCTTCGCCACCGTGTCGCGTTGGCAAGCGGCCTGGACCGCGAAGCTTGCCGGCCGTAGCTTCGGGCCAGCCGGGCCGGCGGCAGGAGTGATCTTCAGCGGGTGTAGCTCAATGGTAGAGCAGAAGCCTTCCAAGCTTATGACGAGGGTTCGATTCCCTTCACCCGCTCCAATTTCCAGGACAACTCCTTAGGCGGCACTCGGCTGAACGAATACCGGCTTGTCGATCATGCGGGCGGAACGCGCGCATGATGCCAGGCGGCCAATCCAATGTGATGGGACCGAGGCCGGGGCAGTTGAAGGGCCGTCAAAACCTAAGCGCGCGCCCCAATTGTGGATGAGCCGCCCTTGGCTTCCAGCATTGCGCGCCGCTTGCTATGGTCGGCGCCACTCCAGGATCCATCTGGGCGACTTCGGTTCGTTTCCAGGAGGCCGCATGTCCGACGATCAGGCGAGCGCTGATCAACCCGAATCTCACAGCAGTGTGGGCAAGTGGGATCATTGGTATCAGAGCGTCTCGCCGGACGAGCTTGGAAAGCATTTGTACGGCGACGCGACGACCTATCTGATGGCGGCGGCCTTCATGGCCGACATCGAGGAGGTCGAGGATTGGGGCTGTGGAACCGGCGGATTTCGCCGCTTCTATCAGGGCAAATATACCGGCCTCGATGGCAGCCAGACGCCGTTCGCCGACAAGATCGTGGACCTCTGCGACTATCGCTCGGCGGTCGAGGGCATTTTGATCCGGCACGTCCTCGAGCACAACCATCGCTGGGACAGAATCCTGAAATCCGCGATCAGCTCGTTCAGGAAGAAGCTGTGCCTTGTTTTATTCACGCCCTTCGTCGAGCGGACGGCCGAAGTCGCCGCGCAACGCCCAGGCAAATTCGACGTGCCCGCACTGTCGTTCAACAAGCAGGAGATCGAAAAGCATTTCGACGGCCTGTCCTGGCGGCTGCTTCAGGACATCAAGACGCAAACCAACCACGGCGTGGAACACGTGTATTTCATCTGGCGCCCGCAGGGTTGACGGCGGCCAGGACGATGACGCGGCGTCACCGCGCGACCGGTTATTTTTTCGCCACCGGCACGGGCACGCCCGCAATCTTCACATTGACCGATCCCAACTGGTTGCGGTTGGTGAAGTAGAGCGTCTTCCAGTCGTCACCGCCAAACGCGATGTTGCTGGTCGAGGGCTGCCCGTGGACGATGCGGCCGAGCTTCTTGCCGACGGGATCGAGAATCCAGATTCCGCCCGCACCGCCGCTATAGACGTTGCCGGCGTTGTCCACCTTCATGCCGTCGGGATTTCCGGGCTCCGGGCCGCCCAGGTCGGCGAATACCCGCTCGGTGTGCCTGGCCAGCATTCCATTGGGCAGGACGTCATAGGCAAGGATGCTGCGGCGCCGGGAATCGATCACATAGAGCACGCTTTCGTCCGGCGAGAATGCCAGCCCGTTCGGATTGACCAGATGGTTGAGCAGGAGGCTCATGCTGCCGAGGTCGGCGGAGACGCGGTACACGCCGGAAAAGTTCAGGTCCCACTGCTCTTGCAGGAGGTTGGCGCCCGGGTCGGTGAAGTAGTAGGCGCCGTCCGACTTGACCACCACGTCGTTCGGCCGGTTGAGCCGCTTGCCCTGAAAACTGTTCGCGATCACCGTCACGCTGGCGTCGGCCTCGATCCGCGTGACCCGCCTCGTGTCGTGCTCGCAGGCGACCAGCCGGCCCGCCAGATCGCGGGTCAGCCCGTTGGCGCGGTTGGTCGGCTCCTTGAACACGGTCGCGCCTTGCCCCGGCGTGTACTTGATCCGCCTGTTGTTGTGGATGTCGCTGAACAGCAGATAACCGCCTTCCTTCCACCAGAGCGGGCCTTCGGCGGGCCCGAGATCGCCGCCATAGCCGGCGGCCAGCACCGTGATGGGCGCGGAGGTCGAGATGATCCTGTCGAGGGCGGGATCGAAGGGCTCGATGCGCATGCCGCCCTGCGCCACGGCGGCGCGGATGCCGGCCGTCACGGCGAGGCCGCCGGCGGCGGTGGCGGTGGCCAGCAAATGCCGGCGCGAGATGTTTGGGGTCTGCATGGAAGTCCTCCCTGGATGAGGGCGTCTGCGCGCCCTTGATCGTTGGCTGGAAACCGCCAGCGGCGGCGAGAGCCTGCTCCTTGTCGGCCACGCTTACTCCGCAAACGACGGATCAAGCCGTTCGGCAAGCCGCAGATGATATCGCCATTCGGCGTCGCTGTAGGCCGGCGTCTTCTGCTTCTCGGCGATCTGCGCCCGCGTGAAGTCGAGCACCTGCTGCGGGATCGGCCTGATCTCCGCGCCGGTCGCCAGCAGGCGCTCGTAGAGCGCACAGGCGTCGACCAGCCGGCGCATGTACTGGAACGCTTCGCCGATCGTGCGGCCGACCGTGAGCAGGCCGTGGTTCCACATCATCAGGCAGTGCTTGTCGCCGAGGTCGCGCAGGATGCGCGGCACCTCGTCCTCCTCCTGCGCGAAACCTTCGAAGTCGTGGCCGGCGATCTCGCCGTGCAAGTGGCAGCCGGACTGGTCCACGATCTGCAGTCCGCCTTTGGTGGCCGCGATCACCGCGCCCGGCAGGGCGTGCACGTGGATGACGCAGTGGATGTGGTCGCGCGCCTTGAGGATGCCGCTGTGGAAGTTGTAGCCGGCGGGCGCGAGCGTGACGCCTTCGTGGCTCAGCACCTTGCCGCTGAAATCCACCGTGACCAGCGAGGAGGCCGTGATCTCGTCCCAGCCGAGCCCTTGCGGGTTCATCAGGAAGCGGTCCGGCCGGTCGGAGACGCGCGCCGTGATGTGGTTGAGGATCTGCAGGTTCCAGCGATAGTGGTGCGCCACCCGGAACGCCGCCGCGAGCTCGATGCGCAGCGCCCGCTCGGCCTCGCTCATGTCGTACGGGCGTTGCGCGCTCTTGAACTCCTTGGCCGTGATCACGTTCATGATGTCGTCCGATCTGCGCGATGCGCCTCGTGGCTGCGGCCGCCGGGCCGGGATCGGGGCGCGGCGTCGTGCGTCCTCCCTGGCCCGGGGCGGTCGAGCTTTGGGGTAGCCGTCGGGGCTGTCAAGCCTCCGCGGGACTTGAGATGGCAAAGCCGGGTGTGATAGGTGCCCCCGTCCGAACGAACGGCGAAGGCCCGATTCCCTCCGCGGCTCGCATTCTCGGTCGGCGGCCCGCGCCGGGCCGGTACTGGAACGCGAGCAGAACCTTCCTATTTACAGCCAGCTATTGGGGCCGGTTTCGAACCCTTGCCGAAGCGGTCCGCGCGCCTGCACCGGCGCAGACAGAAAGAGAGAGCCCGATGGCCAAAGAGAAGTTCAATCGCGAGAAGCCGCATTGCAACGTGGGGACGATCGGCCACGTTGACCATGGCAAGACGACGCTGACGGCGGCGCTGACCAAGGTGTCGATGGACAAGG
>JAXDOD010000076.1:0-3900 GCA_034669045.1 Alphaproteobacteria bacterium | reverse complement strand
GTGAAGGCGGTCGCCGAAAGCGCGATGCGCGAAGTGATCGGGCGTTCCAACATTCAGCCGATCCTCACCGGCGCCCGCACCACCACCGAAGCCGGCGTGCAGGACCTGATGCAGAAGACGCTCGACAGCTACGGCTCCGGCGTCCTGGTGCAGCAGGTGCAGATGCAGAAGGTCGATCCGCCGGCGCAGGTGATCGACGCGTTCCGCGACGTGCAGGCGGCGCGCGCCGACCTCGAACGATTGCAGAACGAAGCCCAGACCTATGCCAACCGCGTCGTTCCGGACGCTCGCGGACGCGCCGCGCAGATTCTGCAGGTCGCCGAAGGCTACAAAGGGCAGGCCGTCGCCGAAGCTACCGGCCAGAGCGCTCGCTTCCTGAAGGTCTATGACGAGTACAAGAAGGCGCCCGACGTCACCCGGCAGCGCATCTATCTGGAAACCATGGAGCGTATTCTCGGCGGCGCCGAGAAGCTGGTCTATGACGGCGGCGGATCGTCTTCCGGGCAGAGCATCGTGCCGTATTTGCCACTGAGTGAGCTGACGCCACGGCGTCCACCGGCGACAACGGCCCAGCCGCAAGCGCAGAGCGGAGGCACCCGATGAGGTCAGGAATTTCAGGGATCGTCACGCTGTTCGTGCTGGTCGTCGTTCTGGTGGTCGGCTACAGCTCGGTCTTCACGGTAAGCCAGACCGAACAGGTGCTGGTGGTCCGCCTTGGCGAACCGATCCGCGTGGTCACCGAACCCGGGCTGAATTTCAAGGCGCCGTTCATCGACACCGTGATCAGCATCGACAAGCGGATTCTCGATCTGGAAAATCCGTCGCAGGAAGTCATCGCTTCCGATCAGAAGCGGCTGGTGGTCGACGCCTTCGCGCGCTATCGCATCAAGAACGCGCTGCGGTTCTATCAAAGCATCGGCTCGATCCAGGCCGCCAACATCCAGCTGACCACACTGCTCAACGCGTCGCTGCGCCGCGTGCTCGGCGAGGTGACCTTCATCCAGGTGGTGCGCGACGAGCGCGAAGCCCTGATGGCCCGGATTCGCGACCAGCTTGACAAGGAAGCCGACGGCTACGGCATCCAGGTCGTCGATGTGCGGATCCGCCGCGCCGATCTGCCCGAGCAAAACAGCCAGGCGGTCTACCAGCGCATGCAGACCGAGCGGCAGCGCGAGGCCGCGGAATTCCGCGCCCAGGGCGGCCAGAAGGCGCAGGAAATCCGCTCCAAGGCCGATCGCGAAGCGACCGTTATCGTCGCGGAAGCCAACTCCACCGCCGAGCAAGTGCGCGGCGCGGGCGACGGCGAACGCAACCGGCTGTTCGCCGAGGCCTATGGCAAGGATCCCGACTTCTTCGCCTTCTATCGCTCGATGACGGCGTATGAGAACGGCTTGAAGAGCAACGACACAAGATTCCTGCTGCGGCCGGATTCCGACTTCTTCAAGTTCTTCAGCAACTCCTCCGGCCATCCGCCTGTCGCGCCCGCGCAGCCGGCCGCCAGCGCCGCGCCGAAGCCTTAAAGCGCACCGGCAACAACGTCCGGACCGCAGGCTTCGACCGCCGTTTTGCGTTCGAACGTGCTCTCCTCTATGAATGCACGTTGTCGGGGCGAGGGTCGGATTCGCCTCGCCCTAAAAATGCGCAAAAAAGACCCTGGGGGAGGTTTCAGTCGGATGAGGTCCATAGCGTTCGTCGACTTCCTCATCGGTGTTGGTATTCTGTTTGTGCTCGAGGGGCTGTTGTTCGCGGCGAGCCCGGCGTGGATGCGGCGGGCGATGAAGAGCGCGCTGGCAACGCCGGATCACATCCTTCGCGCGGTGGGAATCGGATCGGCGGTCGCGGGCCTGATCCTGATCTGGTTTGTGCGGCGCTAACCCACGGTCCCTGGAAAATACCAGTGGGATCAACGCCATCGTGAGCCGAAGCGTCCGTTTTTCGCCGTAATCCGATACCCTGATAGGATGAAATTGCACGGCGCGCATGCTTGCGCCAGCGCCCGGTTCGGGCGCACTGTGGACTTCAATTTCTTGCCGCCTTTTCCAGGAGAGAGAATAGACATGACCGGTGCGATTCCCGCGTTGAGCCATCGCTGGCGCCCTTGGGCAGCGGCCGTTTACCTCGGCGCCGCAACGACCCTCGTTTCCGTGCCGGCGTTCGCGCGAGGTCCCGACGGCATTGCTGACATCGCCGAGAAGGTGATCGATGCGGTGGTCAATATCTCGACCACGCAGACGGTGGAAGCCAAGGCCGGCGGCGGCGGGGACCGGGGCGCGATGCCGCAACTGCCGCCGGGCTCGCCGTTCGAGGAATTCTTCGACGACTTCTTCAAGAACCGCCGCGGCGGACCGGGGGGCGACAAGGGCGGTGGCGGCATGCAGCCGCGCAAGACCAATTCGCTCGGCTCCGGCTTCATCGTCGATACCGCCGGCATCGCCGTGACCAACAATCACGTCATTGCCGATGCCGACGAAATCAACATCATCATGAACGACGGCACCAAGATCAAGGCGACGCTGGTCGGGGTCGACAAGAAGACCGATCTTGCGGTGCTGAAGTTCACGCCACCGGCGAAGCCGCTGGTCGCGGTGAAGTTCGGCGATTCCGACAAGCTGCGGCTCGGCGAATGGGTGATCGCGATCGGCAATCCGTTCAGCCTCGGCGGCACGGTGACCGCGGGCATCGTCTCGGCGCGCAACCGCGACATCAATTCCGGACCCTACGACAGCTACATCCAGACCGATGCCGCGATCAACCGCGGCAATTCCGGCGGTCCGCTGTTCAACCTCGACGGCGAGGTCATCGGCGTCAACACCCTGATCATTTCGCCCTCCGGCGGCTCGATCGGCATCGGGTTCGCGGTGCCGTCGAAGACCGTGGTCGGCGTGGTGGATTCGCTGCGCCAGTTCGGCGAGCTTCGCCGCGGCTGGCTCGGCGTCCGCATCCAGCAGGTCACCGACGAGATCGCGGAAAGCCTCAACATCAAGCCCGCGCGCGGCGCCTTGATCGCCGGCGTCGAGGAAAAGGGTCCGGCCAAGCCCGCCGGCATCGAGCCCGGCGACGTCGTGATCAAGTTCGACGGCAAGGACATCAAGGAGCCGAAGGATCTGTCGCGCGTCGTGGCGGATACCGCGGTCGGCAAATCGGTCGACGTCGTCATCATCCGCAAGGGTGCGGAGGAGACCAGGCAGGTCACGCTCGGCCGCCTGGAGGATGGCGAGAAGGCGGTGCAGGCTGCGGCGAAGCCGGCGGAGCCTCAAGAGAAGCCCGCGACCCAAAAGGCGCTCGGCCTTGATCTCGCCGGCCTCAGCAAGGATCTGCGTACCCGCTACAAGATCAAGGACAGCGTCAAGGGCGTCGTCATCACCAGTGTCGATTCCTCGTCCGACGCCGCGGAAAAACGGCTCAGCGCCGGCGAGGTGATCGTCGAGGTGGCGCAGGAAGCGGTAACCAACGCCGCCGACGTCAAGAAGCGCGTCGATCAGTTGAAGAAGGACGGCAAGAAATCCATCCTGCTGCTGGTCTCGAACGCCGAGGGCGAACTGCGCTTCGTTGCGCTGAGCGTGCAGTAGTTCGTTCCCCGGACGCAGCGCGCATCGCGCCCGGGAAACGAGACGAGAGATTCAATTTTCAAACAGCCACCTCATTCGTCATTCCGGGCGCGCCTCTTGGCCCGAGCCCGGAATCCCGGGGTGGTGGACCGTCGAGCTTGAAGTCTGGATTCCGGTTTCGCTCGCTGCGCGAGCGCCCCGGAATGACAGGGACGTGGTTTCGCATTCTCGCGGCGCAATGCGTCCGAGGTTTGCCAGTCCCTCGCGAACCGCGCGAGGGGATGGAGCGGTGGGAGGCGCCAGGGCACCAATGGGCACCCTTGGAGGCGGGATTAACGTACCCACCTCGCGC
>JAXDOD010000075.1:0-58666 GCA_034669045.1 Alphaproteobacteria bacterium | reverse complement strand
CTTGCCGGGCATCGAGCCGATATAGGTGCGCCGGTGGCCGCGGATCTCGGCCTCGTCGCGCACGCCGCCGAGCGACACGCGCACGAACTCGCGGCCGGTCGCCCGCGCGATCGACTTGCCGAGCGAGGTCTTGCCGACGCCGGGCGGTCCGACCAGGCACAGGATCGGCCCGGTCAGCTTGTTGGCGCGCTGCTGCACGGCGAGATATTCGACGATCCGCTCCTTGACCTTCTCCAGGCCGAAGTGATCGGCGTCGAGCGTCTCCTGCGCGGCCTTGAGGTCCTTCTTGACCTTGCTCTTCTTGTTCCAGGGGATCGACAACAGCCAGTCGAGGTAGTTGCGCACGACCGTCGCCTCGGCCGACATCGGTGACATCTGCCGCAGCTTCTTCAGCTCGTGCGTGGCCTTCTCGCGCGCCTCCTTGGAGAGCTTGGTGCGCTTGATCTTCTCCTCGATCTCGGCGAGCTCGTCCTTGCCTTCCTCGTCGCCGAGCTCCTTCTGGATCGCCTTCATCTGTTCGTTGAGGTAGTACTCGCGCTGCGTCTTCTCCATCTGACGCTTGACGCGGGTGCGGATGCGCTTCTCGACCTGCAGCACGGAGATTTCGCTCTCCATCAGGCCGAGCACCTTTTCCAGCCGCTCGGTGACGGTCGGCGTCTCCAGGATCACCTGCTTGTCGGGAATCTTGACCGCGAGATGCGATGCCACGGTGTCGGCAAGCTTGGCATAGTCGTCGATCTGCTGGACCACGCCGACCACCTCGGGCGACACCTTCTTGTTGAGCTTCACATAATTCTCGAACTCGTTGATGACCGAGCGCGCGAGCGCCTCGGCCTCCACCTGCTCGCCGCCGTTGTCGGCAAGCACGACCGCGGCCGCTTCGTAATACTCGGCGCGATCGGTATAGCTGTTGACCTTGGCGCGCGCGGCGCCCTCGACCAGAACCTTGACGGTGCCGTCCGGCAGCTTGAGGAGCTGCAGCACGCTCGCCAGCGTGCCGGTCTCGTAGATCGAGCCGGTCGCCGGATCGTCGTCGGAGGCGTTCTTCTGGGTCGCCAGCAGAATGAAGGTGTCGGAGCGCATCACCTCTTCGAGCGCCTTGATCGACTTCTCGCGGCCGACGAAGAGCGGCACGATCATGTGCGGAAAGACGACGATGTCGCGCAGCGGCAACACCGGGTAAGCCCGGATCTCACCGGGGATCAGAGGTGGGCGAGGCTTGGCGCTTGTCATGGCGCGGATTCCTTATTGTTGTGCCCCTCGTCCGCAACCCGCGGGATGCGGCATTGCAGTCGAGTGCCAGGAGCCGGGAGGGGGCACGGCGGGAGAGCCTGCCGTACGTCGGAAGAGCGAATAGCAGCCCTGCCCGGAAGCAAGTTGGAGTGAGTTGGGACGCCTTTTTATTCGCCATATTAGGTGGCGATGGGTGGCACCCGAGTCAAGTAAGCCCGAAAATTCAACGAAATAGCGGCATGGCCGACGCGCGCCGGATGCCGGCCGGACGAATCGGAGCGGGGCTCCGGGCGGTTCCATGCCCGATCAGGCGCTGACAGAAGCGTCGCTCGCGCGGTCGGAGCGGTCGGCGTAGATATAGAGCGGCCGCGCCGTGCCCTCGACCACCTCCCGCGAGATCACCACCTCTTCGACGCCTTCCAGGCTGGGAAGATCGAACATGGTGTCGAGCAGGATGCCTTCCATGATCGAGCGCAAGCCGCGCGCGCCGGTCTTGCGGTCGATGGCCTTGCGGGCGATGGCGCCCAGCGCTTCCTCGGCGAGCGTGAGGTCGATCGATTCCATCTCGAACAGCCGCTGGTACTGCTTGACCAGCGCGTTCTTGGGCTGCGTGAGGATGAGCTTGAGCGAGGCCTCGTCGAGGTCTTCCAGCGTGGCGACGACGGGAAGCCGGCCGACGAATTCCGGAATCAACCCGTACTTGAGCAAATCCTCCGGCTCCACTTCGCGGAAGATCTGACCGGCCTTGCGGTCTTCCGGCGCCATCACCCGGGCGCTGAAGCCGATCGAGGTCGAGCGGCCGCGCGACGAAATGATCTTCTCCAGCCCGGCAAACGCGCCGCCGCAGACGAACAGGATGTTGGTGGTGTCGACCTGCAGGAACTCCTGCTGCGGATGCTTGCGGCCGCCCTGCGGCGGCACGCTCGCGACGGTGCCTTCCATGATCTTGAGCAGCGCCTGCTGCACGCCCTCGCCCGACACGTCGCGGGTGATCGAGGGGTTGTCAGACTTGCGCGAAATCTTGTCGATCTCGTCGATATAGACGATGCCGCGCTGCGCGCGCTCGACGTTGTAGTCGGCCGACTGCAGCAGCTTGAGGATGATGTTCTCGACGTCCTCGCCGACGTAGCCCGCTTCGGTGAGCGTGGTGGCGTCGGCCATCGTGAACGGCACGTCGAGGATGCGCGCCAGCGTCTGCGCCAGCAGCGTCTTGCCGGAGCCGGTCGGGCCGATCAGCAGGATGTTGGATTTCGCCAGCTCGACGTCGTTGTGCTTGGTCTGGTGGTTGAGCCGCTTGTAGTGATTGTGGACGGCGACCGAGAGCACCTTCTTGGCGTGGTCCTGGCCGATCACATAGTCGTCGAGAACCTTACGGATTTCCTTGGGCGTCGGAATCCCGTCGCGCGACTTCACCAGCGAGGATTTGTTCTCCTCGCGGATGATGTCCATGCAGAGTTCGACGCACTCATCGCAGATGAATACGGTCGGGCCGGCAATAAGCTTGCGCACCTCGTGCTGGCTCTTGCCGCAGAACGAGCAATAGAGCGTATTCTTGGAGTCGCCGCTGCCAACCTTGCTCATTCCGTGTCTCCGTCGGTCCGCCGTCCCGGCAAACCGGTCAGATTCATGCCAAACATAACAAGGCTACTCCTAAGAGTCCGTAGCACGGATGCCACACACACCGGCGCTTTTGCCGAGGTCCCTTGCAAAACAGTCCTATCGAAGAAGCCTAGCTCAGCCATAATCAAGAATCCATTAATGATGAAAATTCAAGGTCATGGCGGCTTTTTGACGGCCGGCCGACGGGACGAAGGCGGAACCCGATGGTTTCCCGTGGCGGAACCTGGCCCCGCTACAGCTTCAACCCGGGCTCCTCCGGCCGCTTGTCGAGCACCTTGTCGATGATGCCCCAGTCCTTGGCGGTCTCCGCCGTAAGGAAGTAGTCACGCTCCAGCGCATCCTCGATCTTCTTGAGCGTTTGCCCGGTATGCATGACGTAGATCTCGTTGAGCCGCTTCTTGAGATTCAGGATCTCCTGGGCGTGCAGCATGATGTCCGTGGCCTGCCCCTGGAAGCCGCCCGAGGGCTGATGCAGCATGATGCGGGCGTTCGGCAGCGCGAAGCGCATGTCCTTGTGACCGGCGGCCAGCAGCAGCGAGCCCATGGAGGCCGCCTGGCCGATGCACAGCGTCGACACCGGCGGCCGGATGAACTGCATCGAGTCGTAGATCGCCAGGCCCGACGTCACCACCCCGCCAGGCGAGTTGATGTACATCGCGATTTCTTTCTTCGGGTTCTCCGCTTCGAGGAACAGGAGCTGGGCGACCACCAGCGTCGCCATTCCGTCTTCGACCGGCCCGGTGATGAACAGGATGCGCTCCTTCAGGAGCCGCGAGAAAATGTCGTAGGCCCGCTCGCCGCGATTGGTCTGCTCGACCACCATCGGCACCAGGTTCATGTAGGTTTCGACCGGATCGCGCATTGATGTTCCTGACTAGGTCTGCGGTTCGGGGCGGTGATGCCGCCGGGGCGCTCCAGGACCGCGACACATTGGGTGACGCATTCATCGCATATATAGGCACTCGCTCCCGCCACAAGACGCCCGACGTCGGTCGCAGCGCGCCCGCAGAAGGAGCAGCGCAGGCGCGGCCGCAGCAGGTGGCCGATCCACGCCAGCGCCATCGTGCGCTCCCTCTTATCCACGATTCGCGCCGCCGGAACATCCCGCGCGGGGGGCCGCGCCGCCAGGGGCGCGCGAACCTGATCGTGGGCCGCAAGCCGCCGTCGCCGCTCAGGCGGCCGCCTTGTCCTCGTCGTCGTCCTTGTAGAGCTCCTCGCGCGTGACCGGCTTGTCCGTCACCTTGGCGAGTTCGACCAGGAAGTCGACCACCTTCTCCTCGAAGATCGGCGCCCGCACGCTGGCCACCGCCTGCGGGTTCTTGCGGTAATAGTCCCAGACCTCCTGTTCGCGGCCGGGGATCTGGCGCGCCCGCTCGACGATCGCCCGCGAGAGCTCCTCCTCGCTGACCTTGATGTTGTTCTTCTCGCCGATATCCGCAAGCACCAGGCCAAGCCGCACGCGCCGCTCCGCGATCACCCGGTACTCCTCCCTCGCCTTCTCCTCGGTCGTGCCTTCGTCGGCGAAGGTACGGTTCTGCTGCTTGAGGTCGGACTCGATCGCGGTCCAGACGTTGTTGAACTCGTCCTCGACCAGCGTCGGGGGCGGAGCGAATTTGTGCATCTGGTCGAGCTGATCGAGCAGTTGGCGCTTGAGCTTCTGCCGGCTCATGCCGGCGTGCTCGCGCGCGATGCGCTCCTTGATCATGGTTTGGAGCTTGTCGAGCGATTCGAGCCCGAGCGACACCGCAAAGGCGTCGTCGACGGCAACCGGGGCGGGCGCCTCGATCGATTTCGCCGTCACCTCGAACTCGGCGTTCTTCCCGGCCAGAGCCTCGTTCTGGTACGGGCTTGGAAACGTCACCGTGACCGTGCGTTGCTCGCCCGCCGCGATGCCGGTGAGCTGGTCCTCGAAGCCCGGGATGAAGGTCCCCGACCCGATATTCACGCCCACGTCGCCGCCGGTCCCGCCCTCGAACGGCGTGCCGTCGATCTTGCCGGCGAAGTCGATGACCACCCGGTCGCCCTTCTCGGCCTTGGCGCCCTCGCCCTTGGCGGCATAAGGCTTGTTCTGTTCGGCGATCTTGTCGAGCGCCTCGGCGACCTCGGCGTCGGTCACTTCGGCGATGAAGCGATCGAGCTTGATGGTCTGGAAGTCGCCGAGCTCGATCTTGGGCAGCACCTCCAGCGAAAGCGTATAGGCAAGGTCGGTCTGGCCGCCGAGCACGCGCTCGACCTCGGTTTCCTGGTTCGGGATCGTGACCTTGGGCTCCATCGCGAGCTTGAGGCCGCGGTCCTCGACGATTTTGGCGTTCATCTCGCGGATGATCGCCTCCACGGTCTCGGCCATGACGGACCGGCCATAGACCTTGCGCAGATGCGTGACCGGGACCTTGCCGGGCCGGAAGCCGCGCAACTGGACGCGATCCTTGAGCTCGCTCAGGCGTCCGGCCACCCGCGCCTCGAGATCGGCAGCGGGCACGGTGACCTGGAATTCACGTTTGAGACCGTCGGTAAGCGTTTCTGTGACTTGCATGGTTCTCGGCTGCCGCGCACTGCGGCGCTGGTCGTTGCGTTGCGGGCTAGGGCCCAAGGAAGGCCCAACAAGGGCCCATGGCTGGACCCGGGTCAGGCCCCTCGATGTACCTTTGGCCGGCGTGGTGCGGGCGGAGGGATTTGAACCCCCACGTCTTTCGACACGGGAACCTAAATCCCGCGCGTCTGCCAGTTCCGCCACGCCCGCAAAGGGCACCCTCGGCGCCGATCAGCGGCCGGGCGGCGGCTTATATCATGCATAAACTGGGCGGCGCACCAGAAAAATAGGCGGCTCCGGCGGCTTTTCAGCCCAGCCCGGGCGGGCTATGAGCGCGTTTTCCAGGCCGGGACCATCGATGGCCGATCTCGCCTGCCCCATCTCGCGGCGCCGCTTCTGCTGCGGGGCGGCCGCCGCGCTGGCAACGACCGTGCCGCGCCGCGGCCATGGACAACCTGCGGCCGCGGACGGCTGGCAGATTCTCCGGGCGCGGCCGGGCGAGCCCGGCCCCACGCTGCGGCTCAAGGCCGGCGACGAACTGCGCGTGCGGCTGATCAACGAGATGGATGCCGCCACCGCGCTGCATTGGCACGGCGTGCGCGTACCCAACGCCATGGACGGAGTACCCGGCCTCACGCAGGAGCCGGTCAAGCCCGGCGCGAGCTTCGATTACCGTTTCACGCCGCCGGACGCCGGCACGTTCTGGTATCGCCCGGCGGTCGCCGCCGAGGGGCAGCGCCTGCGCGGTCCCCATGGTGCGCTGATCGTCACGGAAAGCGAGCCCGCGGGCGCCGATCGCGACGTGCTGGTGTTCGTCGAGGAACTCTCCGCCCCGGACAGCACGCCCGTTCGGGACATTCCCGTGCGCGCCAACGAGCGCCTGCGCCTGCGCGTCGTGAACGCGCTGGTCGAGGCCGTGCTTCCGCTCCGCTTCGAAAACCACGCGGTCTGGGTGATGGCGATCGACGGGCAACCGGCCGAGCCGTTCCAGGCGCGCGACGGCGAGGTCACGCTCGGACCGGGCAACCGCATGGACCTGTTCATCGACGCCACCCTGGCGGCCGGCGAGAGCGCGCTGGTCCGCGCCCATGGCGCGCCCTTCGCTCGGCTCCTCTATGAGGGCGCGGAGCCGTTGCGGCCGGCGCGGCTTGCCGAGCCCAAGCCGCTGGCGGGAAATCGCCTGCCCGAGCGCTTTGATTTCCGCAATGCGCAGCGGCTCGAGCTGCCGCTTGAGTCGACGCCCCCGGCTTCCGGCGCGCGCCCGCTGTTCACGGCGCGGCGCGGGCGAACCGTGGTGCTCGCACTGGCGAACCGCACCGAGACCGCCCAGGCCGTTCACCTGCACGGCCATGCTGTCCGCCTCCTCGACCGGCTGGACGACGGCTGGAAGCCGTTCTGGCTCGATACCGTCATGGTGGCGCCGCGCCAGACCGAGCGCATCGCGTTCGTCGCCGACAATCCAGGCAAGTGGCAGATCGAGTGCCGCGGGCTGGGACGCGCCGCGAACGAAAAGGCGGTCTGGTTCACGGTGACCTGACCCTGCTATTCTCGCCGCAACGACGGGAGGGACGCCATGACCAGGACCGCACTCGCTCTGCTGGGCGCATTCACACTGATGGCCACTGCCGCCGCGGCGCAGGAGCGCACGCCGCGCGAGATCACCTTCACGCAGGTCGCGCCCGACCTTCACTTCCTGATGGATTTCAATTCGTCCAACGCCGTCGTTCTCACCACCAATGAGGGCGTGCTGGTGATCGACACCCGCCAGCATCCGCGCCACGGCCAGGACCTCCTCGACCGCATCCGGAAAATCACCGACAAGCCGATCCGGTGGGTGATCAACAGCCACTTCCATGGCGATCACAATTTCGGGAATCCGCCCTTCAAGGCGGCGGGCGCCACCTTCGTCGCGCAGACCGAGACCGCGCGCCTCATGCAGAAGCTGCTGCCGAAGGAGATCGCGCGGCGGCAGGCCTTCTTCAAGGCGCAGAATTTCGATCCGAACGAGGTCAAGCTGGTGCCGCCCGACGTCACGTTCGACACCGACATGACGATCCATCTGGGCGGGCGCGAGGTGCGTCTGGCCTATTACGGACCAGGCCAGCAGGCGGGCGACACCTTCGTGTTCTTCCCGCATGCGCGCATGGTCTTCACCACCGGCATGTTCGGCCCGCGCAGCATGCCCAACATGGCGTTCACGCCGTCGGTCGATGGCTGGGTCCGGCTGCTCGACCGGCTTGCCGCCATGGACGTGGACAAGATCCTGCCGGCCCACAGCGAGGTGTCGACCGCCAAGGACGTCAAGGAACTCTCCACGATGCTGACCGACGAATACACGGACGTGAAAAACGCCATCGCCAAGGGCTTGAGCGTCGATGACGCGATCAGGACCGTCAAGCTGCCGCAGTATAAAGACTGGCGCAATTACAACCGGCTGGAGGGCGAGATCAAAGCGCTCTATGAACTGATCCAGACCGGCAGGCGCAGCTACTTCGACTAGGCCGCTGCAGCCCGCCCTCGCCGCGACGAACAACAGAACCAGGAGGAAGCCGATGATCCGATCCCGAGCACTTGCCGCTGCCGCAGGCCTTGCCGCCCTCACCGCCGCGCAAGCCATGGCCGCCGATCCGCTGCCGACGGAGACTTACAAGGTGCTTCCTGCCGCGCTGTCGCTGGAGGCGGCGCAGGCCGCGCTCGCCGCCTGCAAGGCGCAAGGCTACAACGTGACGGTCAGCGTCGCGAACCGGTTCGGCCTCGCCCAGATCCTCATCGTCGGCGACGGCGCCAGCCCGACCGGCCGCTCGCTGGCGCCGCGCAAGGCTTACACCTCCGCGGTGCGGAGAATCTCGACCGGCGAGTTGAACACGCGGGTGTCGGTGCCGGACGCGTTCAATCCGCTCCAGTTCGATGCGCAACTGACGATCGAGCGCGGCGGCGTGCCGATCAACGTCGACAAGGACACCATCGGCGCCATCGCGGTCAGCGGCGCGCCCGGCGGCGAGAAGGACGAAGCCTGCGCCGACGCGGGCATCGCCAAGATCGCCGACCGGCTCAAATAGATTTCGCTTGCGCGACACTCCGGTCGCTCACGCCCGCGCGTGCGCGGGAGAATTCGTGCGCAGCCATTCCAGCGCGCCACGTCCGGCGGCGGCGCCGGTGGCGCAGGCGGCTTGCACGAGGTAGCCGCCGGTCGGCGCATCCCAGTCCAGCATTTCCCCGGCGACGAAGACGCCGGGCTTGCGGCGGAGCATGAAGCGCTCGTCGATCTCCTCGAATGCGATGCCGCCCGCGGTCGAGATGGCGCTCGCCAGCGGAGCCGCCCCGCTCAGGCGGACCGGCACCGCCTTGATGAGCTGCGGCAGCGCCGCCGGTGCCAGCGCCGACAGGCGCTCGGCCGCAGTCATGGCCGCCTCGTGCAGCAGTCCGACCGCGGCCGGAGCCAGCGCCACCGTCTTGCGCAGGAACGTCGAGAGCGACTGCTTGCCGCGTGGCGCGCCCAGGCGTCGCTCGAGCACAGGCGCCGTGACGTCAGGACGCAGGTCAATGTGAACGACCGCTTCGCCGGCGGACGCGATGGCGTCGCGCAGCGGCCCCGACAGCGCATAGATGCCGCCGCCTTCAAGCCCGCTGCCGGTGATGGTCACTTCGCCACGCACCCGATGGGTGCCGAAAGACAGCTCGACGCGCTTGAGCGGCTGGCCTTCAAAACGGGCCCGGAAAACATCCGACCAGACCGCCACGAAGCCGCAATTGGCGGGCACCAGCGGCGCCACCTTGATGCCGGCGCCGGCGATCGCGGCGACCCAGCCGCCGTCCGAGCCGAGCCGCGGCCAGCTCGCGCCGCCGAGCGCCAGCACCATCGCATCGGCGTGAACGCGCACCCGCCCGGTCGGCCCGGCCAGGATCAGGGCGCCCGCGTCGTCCCAGCCGATCCACTGGTGGCGCGGCTTGAACAGGACGCCCGCGGCGTCGAGCCGCTGCAGCCACGCGCGCAGAAGCGGCGAGGCCTTGAAGGCCTTTGGAAACACGCGCCCGCTCGACCCGACGAACGTGGGTTGCCCGAGGCCCTCGCACCACGCCCGCAGAGCGTCGGGTGAAAACGCCTCGATGGCGGGGCGGAGGCGCGCCGTGGCAGCACCGTAGCGCCCGAGCAGGCGTTCGAGGTCTTCACTGTGGGTGAGATTAAGTCCGCCGCGGCCGGCGAGCAGAAACTTGCGCCCCGCCGATGGCATGCGGTCATACACGGTGACAGCGGCGCCGCCGCGCGCGAGCACCTCGGCCGCCATCAATCCGGCTGGGCCGCTTCCGACGACGGCGATCTGGGGCTGCGAGGGGTTGGGCAACGGCACACCGATATCGAATTGAAAACGCGCGATCGCCCCGCGACCGACGCCAATGCATACGACGCCAATGCATAGCATCGTAAGGCCAATCGAGGATTGTTCCAGAGAATCACATTTCACCGGGGCGGCCGATCCTGGAACTACATTTTTATGAGCGCGTTGTCGCAGGAGCCGGAGAAGAAACTACGGCTTGGTACTCGATGAGTGTTCTCCGGCAAGAAGGAGCATCCACATCGCGAGGAGATAATCATGCCTGTCATCTTGATACCGGCCATCATCGGTGGATCAGTTATCCTCCTGGGCGGCGGCTATTGGCTGATGCACTTGCACTGACGGCTCCTGCGTAACCGCCAGGACCCTGGCCCGGGCCGTTTCGCCCGCCAGGGTCCTTGCCGTTTCGGAACAGCCGATCCGCGTCAGCGCACATGTCCACGCTCGCCATCGTCATCCTCATCGCCGTCATCGCGCTGGTCTCCAGCGGAGCCGTATTCGTTATTTTGTGGTGGGCAGGAGTCATCGGTATCAAGGTGGTGGCGGAGGCCGAGGAGCCGCCGAAGCCGCCGCGGTAATCGGTACCAGGCCTCCGTCTCGACCTATCGCGGGCTCGGACCTTTTCAGTCAGCCCTTAGCCAGGTCGCCGAACAGCCGGCGGTAGACCCGCGGCAGAGCCTCGGGCAGGTCCTCCGCGATCAGGCCGGGGCCCGCTTCGTTGCCCGCCTCGGCGTGCAGCCAGACCGCGGCCGCCGCGCCCTCGAAGCCCGGCATGCCCTGGGCCAGCAGCCCCGCGACCAATCCGGCCAGCACGTCGCCCGACCCGGCCGTCGCCAGCCAGGGCGGCGCGTTGCCGGTTATGGCGGCGCGGCCGTCGGGCGCCGCCACCACCGTATCGGCACCCTTCAAGAGCACGACCGCCCCGGTAGTTTGCGCGGCGATCCGCGCCCGCTCAAGCTTCGATCTTGCTTTAGAAACACAATCTATCGAACTGAAAAGGCGCGCGAATTCCCCCTCATGCGGGGTCAAGACGGTGGGCGCCGCGCGGGCGCCGATGGCCGCGATCAGAGTGGGCGGGCAATCCGCGAAACTCGTCAGCGCGTCGGCGTCGAGCACGACCGCGCGCTCGCCGGTGAGCGCCGCCAGCACAAGCTCGCGCATCCCGGCGCCGACCCCGCCGCCGGGCCCGAGCACGACCACGTTGCGGCGCGCGTCGCCGAGGAATTCGGACAGTTCCCTGGCGCCGTCCACCGGCCGGACCATGATCGCCAGGCTGGCCGCCGCATTGACCGCGAGCGCCTCGCGCGGCGAGGCAATGGTCACGAGGCCGGCGCCGGCACGCAACGCGCCCCGCGCCGCCAGCCGCGCCGCGCCGGTCGATGACAGTCCGCCCGACCCGACCACCACATGGCCGCGCGTGTATTTGTGTCCGTCGAGGCGCGGTCGCGGGAAGCTCTTGGCCCAAAGTTCAGGGCTGTTCACACAGGTCTGCGGCCTGATGCGCTCCAGCACGCGCTCGGGAATCCCGATGTCGGCGACATGGACGTGTCCGCAATGCAACCGGCCCGGCAACAGCAGATGCCCAGGCTTGCGGCGGAAGAACGTCACCGTGTCGTCGGCCTCGACCGCAACGCCCATCACGGCGCCGGTCGTGCCGTTGATGCCGCTCGGCAGATCGACCGCATAGGTTTTTGCCGGGGCGGCGTTGATGGCCTCGACCATGATGCGCGCCGCGCCTTCGACCGGCCGGTCGAGGCCCGCGCCGAACAGGGCGTCCACGACGGCGTCGGCCGATGCCACCGGCGCCGGGTCGAACGGCTCGACAGCGCCGGGCCAGCGCCCGGCAGCGACGGCAGCATCGCCCTTGAGCCGGTCGACCGCGCCGGCCAACAGCAGCCGCACCTGATAGCCGCGCCCGGCGAGGATCCGGGCCGCCACGAAGCCGTCGCCGCCATTGTTGCCGGGCCCCGCCACCACCACGATGCGGGACAAGGCATGCTCCTTGGCGATGATGCAGTCGGCGACGGCGCGCCCCGCCTGCTCCATCAAGTCGATGCCCGCGACCCCGCCCGCGATCGCCAGGCGGTCCGCCTCCCCCATCTGGTCCGCGGTGAGGAGCTCGATCATGCGGAGAACCCTTACCGGCCAGTCCGGGACGCCACAATGAGGCTGCGCTGTCGCCAATTCCATTGCTGCCAGCGCAGCCTAGTTGCCAATGCCCACGAAATAGGCAGACTGCACAGTGTTTGAGCGAGGGTCTGGAGACCACATCACGGGTCAGCCGCCAGACGATCACCAACAGCTTGATCCGTCGGAAAATTCCGACTTTCCGCGGCTTGGCACGGACCCTGCTAACCGCTAGGCGGCTCGCCCGGCCGAAGGTTGCGGGCGAGCTGGGGAGAACCGAGGCCGATGAAAAAAATCGAAGCGATCATCAAACCGTTCAAGCTCGACGAAGTGAAGGAAGCGCTGCAGGAGGTCGGGCTGCAAGGCATTACGGTGACTGAGGCCAAGGGCTTCGGCCGGCAGAAAGGGCATACCGAACTTTATCGTGGCGCCGAGTACGTCGTGGATTTTCTCCCCAAGGTGAAGATCGAGATTGTGCTCGGCGACGAGATGCTCGAAAAAGCCATCGAGGCGATCCGGCGCGCCGCCCAGACCGGGCGGATCGGCGACGGAAAAATCTTCGTCTCCAATATCGAGGAAGCGATCCGGATCAGGACGGGGGAATCCGGACTCGACGCCATCTGAAACGCCGATTGCGCACGTCTCAGCGCCGCCTCCCGCGCTGTGCCCAGCCACATGAAAGGGTCCAATTCCATGACAACGCCTAAAGACGTCATGAAGATGATCAAGGACAACGACGTGAAATACGTCGATTTCCGTTTCACCGATCCGCGCGGAAAATGGCAGCACGTCACCTTCGACCTCTCGCTCATCGGCGAAGAGACCTTCGAGGAAGGCCAGATGTTTGACGGGTCCTCGATCGCCGGCTGGAAGGCGATCCATGAATCCGACATGAACCTGATGCCGGACCCCGCGACCGCCACCATCGACCCGTTCTTCGCCGAGACCACGCTGTCGATCGTCTGCGACGTGCTGGAGCCCACGACCGGCGAGCCCTACAACCGCGATCCGCGCGGGATCGCCAAGAAGGCCGAAGGCTACGCCAAGGCGTCCGGCGTCGGCGACACCGTCTATTTCGGGCCGGAGGCGGAGTTCTTCATCTTCGACGACGTGAAATACTCCGCGCAGCCCTACAACACCGGCTTCAGGCTCGACTCGATCGAGTTCCCGACCAACTCCGACACCGAATACGAAGGCGGCAATCTCGGCCACCACATCGGCTACAAGAAGGGCTACTTCCCGGTGCCGCCGCAGGACACCGCGCAGGACATGCGCTCGGAAATGCTCGGCGCCATGGCGCGCATGGGCTGCCAGGTGGAGAAGCACCACCACGAAGTGGCCTCGGCCCAGCACGAGCTCGGCCTCAAGTTCGCGCCGCTCACCGTGATGGCCGACCGGATGCAGATCTACAAATACTGCATCAGCCAGGTCGCCAACATCTACGGCAAGACCGCGACCTTCATGCCGAAGCCGATCTACGGCGACAACGGCTCCGGCATGCACTGCCACCAGTCGATCTGGAAGGACGGCAAGCCGGTCTTCGCCGGCAACAAATATGCCGACCTCTCCGAGACCTGCCTGTCCTACATCGCCGGCATCATCAAGCACGCCAAGTCGATCAATGCCTTCACCAACCCGACCACCAACTCCTACAAGCGGCTGGTGCCGGGCTTCGAGGCGCCGGTGCTGCTCGCCTATTCGGCGCGCAACCGCTCGGCCTCCTGCCGCATCCCCTACACCACCAACCCGAAGGCCAAGCGCGTCGAGGTGCGTTTCCCCGACCCGCTGTGCAATCCCTATCTCGGCTTCGCCGCGATGCTGATGGCCGGCATGGACGGCGTCAAGAATAAGCTCGATCCGGGCGCGGCGATCGACAAGGATCTCTACGACCTGCCGCCGGCCGAGCTCAAGCAGATCCCGACCGTGTGCGGCAGCCTGCGCCAAGCGCTCGGCGAGCTCGACAAGGACCGCGACTACCTCAAGGCGGGCGGCGTGTTCGACGACGACTTCATCGACAGCTACATCGACCTCAAGATGACCGAGGTGATCCGCTTCGAGCACACCCCGCATCCGGTCGAGTTCGAGATGTACTATTCGTCGTAGCGTCCGGTTTCATCGGCCGACAACGACTGTCACGGGGCGCCCCATGGGGCGCCCCGCGTCATAGAGGAGGCGTGGGTTGGTTGCTCCGTCCCTGGACGCTCCGCGCCATCAAAAGATCAGGAAGGCAAGAACTGCCAGCGCAGCCGTCGCCGCGCCGGCGTGCAGCACGTGGCGGCGCAGACGCCTGCGGCCATAGACGCCGTCGCGTTTCGAGCGCAGCACCGCCGCTTCGAACTCGTCGGAGGATGCGAAGGCGCAGGCCATGGCGCTGCCGGCACGCTCGACCTGGGCTTGCAGCGCGAGGCTGTCGGCGGTGATGCGGTCAAAACCAGGAAGGTGCCACATGCGGCGACACTAACGCCGCGCGGGTAAACGGGCGGTTGCACGCTGCAGTGCAACCGTGGCGACGTGGTTAGCCGCGGGTAAAGTGCTCAGACCGCGGACTGCGGCGTCGCCACCGAATCCGGGACGTGCCAATCAAGCGAGCCTTCAGCCGGCGCAGGCGCCCGCGCGGGCGCCGGCGGGCGCACGCCCGTCGTCGCGGTCTCGTCGACGCCGGTTTCGAGGCGGTTGCGCCCGTTCCCCTTGGCGCGATAGAGCGCGGCATCCGCGTTGGCGATCAGCGTCGAGAGCTCGCAGCCGGGCGCGCCGCAGGCGGCGCCGGCGCTCACCGTGGCGCCGAGCGGACAATCCGCCACGGTGACGCCCTGTGCCTCGAACGCCATGCGCAGGCGGTCGCCGGCGATCGCCGCGTCGGCGAGCGTGCCGGGGAGGACCACGATGAATTCCTCGCCGCCGAAGCGCCCGACCACGTCGGAGGCGCGCATCTGGGCGCCGGCGACCGCGCCGAACAGGCGCAGCGCCTCGTCGCCGATCGAATGACCGAAGCGGTCGTTGATCGATTTGAAGTGGTCGAGGTCGAACATCAGCACGCACACCGGCTCGTTCTTCTGCGCCTGCCGGTCGAGCAACCCGTGCGCCGCCTGCAGGAAGCCGCGCCGGTTGAGGAGGCCGGTCAACTCGTCGGTCGAGGCCGCATCCTTGTGGATGCGCACGGTGCGTTCCTTGGAGAGCACGAGCACGATGAAGGCGGTGCCGACGATGTAGAGCATGGTTTCGAGCGCGAACACCGCGATCCAGCCGCTGGCGAGGCTCACGATGCCGCCGTCGGAGGGCAGCACGCCGGCAAGCGGGATCGGGCACAGGAACACCGCGCCGTGCAGCATCGGCACGAAGATCGCCGGCCAGCGCCGCAGCAGGTGCTTGCGCCGTTCGCGCCAGAGCTCCAGCGCGGTCAGGAACGTATAGGCGGACACGATAACGGAACTGAGCGCGATGCGCACCGCCGCCCACTGCGTGAACTCGGTGAACAGGCAGGCGAACAGCCAGATCGTGGCGCCGGCCGCGAGCGCGCCCCAGAGCACGGGGCGGCCGTGGAACAGCCGGGCCGCGTTCCAGATCATGCCGCAGGCGACGAACAGAAGGGCGTTCGCGGAGCCCGCCGGCAGCGGCGGCGAGATCAGGCCCTCGACGCTCCAGATCGCGACCGAGAAGCCGCCGACCAGATAGGCCGAGCCCCACCAGGCCAGCGCGCGCACGCGGTCCTGCATCCACGCGAACAGCAGGAACAGGCCGAGCAGCGCGGTGACGCAGGTGGCCACGACGAACAGCGTCGACACGTCGAGCGAGAGCGTCGTAGTCGCGGCGGGTTCGAGCATGGCGGGCTCCTTCGGGTTTCTACGTACCCGCGGCCCATAGCAGCTTCCGCAACACAGGCGAGCGGACTCTGTCCGCAGCCTTTGCGGCGCCTTGCGCTAATGAAACGACTTTTCGGCGAAAACGGCCGGGAATGTTGTTAACCGCCGTACACCATCGGCCGGTCAAGCGGCGGCATGCACGCGGCCGGCGCCGATGATCGGAACGATGGAAGGCGCCGCAATCGATGCGCCGCGATCGTCGTCGGGAGCGTTCGCCTCGACGCGGTTGCGCCCGTTCGCCTTGGCGCGATAGAGCGCCTCGTCCGCGACCACCATCAGGTCTTCCACTTCGGACTTGGAATCGAGCCCCAGCGTGACCCCGACGCTCACTGTCGGCGTCAGGTCGCGATCGCTGAAGCACGACGCCGCCTCGGCAAAATTCCGGCGCACCCGGTCCGCGACCGCCACGGCCTCGCCGAGATCGCCGACCGGCAGCAGCGAGGCGAACTCCTCGCCGCCGATGCGACCGAACAGGATGTCGGTCCCGAGCGTCCGGCTTGCCGACTGGGCGAACATCTGCAGCACCTTGTCGCCGGCGGCGTGGCCGAGCCGATCGTTGATCTCCTTGAAGCGGTCGAGGTCGAACAAGAGCATCGCCAGCGGCTCGCGATCGACCGCCTGCTGCGCAAACAGGCGGCTCGACTCGCTGAGGAAGGCGCGCCGGTTGGCGACCCCGCTGAGCGGATCGACCAGCGAGTTGATCTTATGCTGCAGCTCGGTGCGCTCCTTGGTCATGTTGAGCAGAAGGAACGCCATCACGACCGTGAACAGCAGCGTGCCGAAGGCGAGGAGCGCGAACGAGACGCCGCCCATCAGCGAATTCTGCAGGACCGGGGAAAAGTACGTGGCCGGGATGCGGGCCAGCAGCGCCGCCGAATAGGCCAGCAGCACGATGACCGTCGGCCAGCGCGACATCAGCGGCTCTTTGAGGCCGCGCCAGAATTCTTCCGCGGTCGCCGCCGCCAGCATCGCCAGCATGGCCGAGACCACGACCAGGCGCAGGTTGACGTCGCCTGCGAAGGCCGGAACCCGGCACGCCAGGATCCAGATCACCGGCGCGAACACGACCACCAGCGGCTGCACCTTGCGGCCGTCGAAGAGGCGCGCGCCGGCCCAGGTCAGCCCGTAGCCGAGAAGGACGAGCGCGTTCCCGATGTCGATGGCGATGAAGTCGGCGACGGCGCCGCGCGAGGTGACCAGCGCGAGACCGGCGGCGCCGATGATATGGGCGGCGCCCCACCACATCGGGGCGCGGATGCTGCGGTTCTGCAAGCCGGCAAAGACCAGCAGCGCGCCGAGCAGCGCGGTGACAAAGACGGTTACGACCGAAAGGGTCCCGACATCGAGATGCATGAACTGTAACCACTACCGGTCGAATGTCGCGGCAATTTAGGCCGCAAGTCTTCCACAGCGGTTACCATTCGAGCGCCCTGCGCAAACAGGCTTGCCGCAAGGTAAACGGGACTTGCGCAAGTCGATTGAATGCAGTCACGGCGGCTGCACCACGTCCGGCATCAACTGCCGATATCGCTGCCGACCGGCACGAAAAGCTGCTCGAGCGGAATCGGCGTGGCGATGAAATGCTGCTCCACCATGTAGCGCACCAAGGCCTCCAGGGTGGGCCGGTTGGGCTCGAGCCCGTAGGGCCACGCGTCGCCGGCGAACACCGCGTCGATCTCCTCGATCTCCGACTGCAGCCACGGCAGCATGGTGCTCAAGGAGCCGGCATAGCGCATGCGGGCGCGCGCCCGGCGCTTGGCCTCGACGAAGGCCTTGTACAGACTGGTCGCAAGCCAGCGGTTGCGCTCGTAGAGGCCGCGCTTGATTGCGACGAGGTGCATGATCGGGAAGATGCGGGTCTGTTCGTAGAGCGCCCGTTCGAGCGCGCGATAGTTTGGCAACAGGCGCGCGATGCGCGGATCGCGCCCGAGACTCTCGGGCTTGCGCGAGCCGATCAGCGCGTCGATTCCTCCCTCGGCCAACAGCGCTGCCAGCGGATGGCCGCTGTCGTTCTGCTCGATCGCGACCGGGCGCAGCAAAGGCGGCGCATGCGGCTTGCCGTGCGTGCCGGTGTCCTCGACCGAGCCCTGCACCCAGCGGATGGCGTCGAGCGCGACGCCGAACTGATGCTGGAGATGGCCGCGCGCCCAGATCGCGGCGGTCTGGGTATAGAGCGGCAGTCCCACGCGCTTGCCCGCAAGGTCCTTCGGAGCGCGGATGCCGGCGTGCGTGTTGACGAAGATGTAACCATGCCGAAAAACCCGCGACGGAAACACCGGCAGCGCGACGAAACGATCGTCGCCCGCGCCGGCGAGGCTGATGAATTCGGACGCTGAGAGTTCCGCCACGTCGAACTCGGCGCCGCCCACCATCCGGTCGAAGACGTCGCGGCCCGACTTGAGCGTGAGGCAGGTGAGATCGACGCCCTCGACCTCGACCGCGCCCTCGCGGATCGCCTCCAGGCGGTCGTAGCGGCAGGCGGCGAAGGTCAGGCGGAGGCGGGACACGGCGGCTCAACTCTGCGGTCGCTGTTCGAGCGCGGCCGACGATCGCGGTCGATCGGCTGGCCGGACAAACAGCCCGCCATCACCAGCAATCTCGCGCGATCGCGAAAACGCTCAGCGCTTGGAGAACTGGAAGCTGCGCCGCGCCTTGGCCTTGCCGTACTTCTTGCGCTCGACCACGCGCGCGTCGCGGGTGAGGAAGCCGCCCTTCTTGAGCGCGCCGCGCAGGTCCGGCTCGAACGCCATCAGCGCCTTCGACAGGCCGTGGCGCACCGCGCCGGCCTGGCCGGAAAGGCCGCCGCCGGAGACCGTGCAGACGATGTCGTACTGGCCGTTGCGGTTGGTGGCGACCAGCGGCTGCTGGATCAGCATGCGCAGCACCGGCCGCGCGAAATAGACCTCCAGCACCCGCGTGTTGACCTCGATCTTGCCGCCTCCGGGCTTGACCCAGACGCGCGCCACCGCGTTCTTGCGTTTGCCGGTGGCATAGGCGCGGCCCTGCTTATCGAGCTTCTGGACGTATTTCGGTGTCTCGGGCGTCGCCGGCTTGAGGGTGGCGAGCTGGTCGAGCGACTGCATGGGTTCGGCCATGGTCACGCGCTCCTTGTATTCTTGCGGTTGAGGACCGCGATATCGAACTTTTCGGGATTCTGCGCGGCGTGCGGATGTTCGGGCCCGGGATAGACCCGCAGGTTGCCGAGCTGGACGCGCGCGAGCGGGCCGCGCGGCAGCATGCGCTCGATCGCCTTCTCCACCACGCGCTCCGGGAACTTGCCTTCAAGGATCGACTTCGCGGTGCGCTCCTTGATGCCGCCGATATGGCCGGTGTGGTGGTAATAGACCTTCTTCTCGCGCTTCTTGCCGGTGAGCACCGCCTTCGCGGCGTTGACGATGATGACGTTGTCGCCATCATCGACATGCGGCGTGTAGGTCGGCTTGTGCTTGCCGCGCAACCGCATCGCGACGATGGTGGCGAGCCGGCCGACGACGAGGCCCTCGGCGTCAATCACCAGCCACTTTTTCTCGATGTCGGCGGCCTTGGCGGAATAGGTCGTCATGGCGTTCAGTCTCTCGAATACGTCGCTCGGAATGCGAGGCCGGGACCAGCGCGGATGCAGGTCCGCTGCGGTCGCCGGTCTTGGCAGCGGGGGAATACACCAGCCGCCGGCCAGCGGTCAATCACTTTGTTGCAATATAATTGTGTTGTATCAGAAGCTTATGAAAATGGTCTTATTTTACCTTGGCGTCCGGGCGCGAACCCATGGCCGGCGCTACGGCAGGAAGTCAAAGGCGCCGGTCAGATCGCCGGCCCTTTCGCGCACGCCCGCCAGCGGTTCCAACTGGAAGCGGCGGGTAATGAATTTCAGGATCGACGTGGTGTCGTAGGATGTCTTGTCGACGTAGCCCCGCCTGGCATGCGGCGAGACGATGAGCGCGGGAATGCGCGTGCCGGGGCCCCAGCGGTCGCTCCAGCCGGGACCGGCGGGCGGCGGCGCGTGATCCCAGAAGCCGCCATTCTCGTCATAGGTCACGATCACCGCCATATCGTTCCATTGCGGACTCTTGCGCAGCCGTTCGAGCAGGTCGGCGATGTGATGGTCTCCGCTGATGAGATCGGTGTAGGACGGGTGCTGGGTGAAGCGGCCGACCGGCTTGTAGAACGCCACCTGCGGCAGCGTCCCGGCATCGATATCGCGCACGAAGTCCTCGCCGTCCTTGAGATGCTGCGCACGCTCCGCGGTGCCCGGTGCAAAGCGTGCGTAATAGTTGAACGGCTGGTGATGGGGCTGGAAGAACAGTCCGCCCTCCTCGCCCGAATAGATGATCTTGCGTTTGTCCTGCGGCGCCTGGCGGCCATCATCAAGCGCAAGATTCCAGCCGCCCGCGTACCAGGCCCAGCTCACGTTCTTGGCGGAAAGCGTGTCGCCGATAGTCTTGAGCGTCTGCGGCGGCAGCGGCATCACGCCCTGCGCGGTGCCCCCCGGGCTGGCGTGATTGCGATCACCATCGGCCGCCGGCGGCATGCCGCTCGGCTGGTAGGGCGGCTGCGTGGTGTTGACGGAATATCCGTCAGGCGTCACTTCGCCGCCGCCCGCGCTGAAAACCCGCACCGCGCCGTCCTTGGCCGACGGTGAATCAGGTCGCTTGGTCAGCTTGCCGTTCGGGTCGAGGCGCACGCGCATGATCGCGGGCGCGTCCGCGTACACCGGCGTGCAGGCGCAGATCAACCACTGATGATTGAGAAACGATCCGCCGAAAGCGCCCATGAAGAAATTGTCCGCCAGCGCGTAGTCCTTCGCCCATTGCCACATGCGCAGTTGGGTGCCGTCGAAATAACCCATGGTCCAGCCACCCACCGTGGACATGGCGGCGAACATGTTGTTCTTGCCGCCATTGATCTGCTCCTGCTGGTGATAGAAGGCATGGATCGGGCTCAACGCCACCATGTCGGGCTGCATGCTGATGGGCGGCGCCTCGATCGGGAACGGCGCGTTCTGCATGCGCGGAAATCGCGGGTCGGTCGTGCCATCGGACTTGAATATCGTCAGGTAAGGCAGCGGCTTGCCGTCGTGATCGAGCTGCGTCTTCTGTTCGACGGTGGCATTGGCGATGCCGTTGGCTCCCGGGAAGAAGCCATAGAGATGGTCGAAGCTGCGGTTTTCCGCGTAGATCACGACGATCGTCTTGATCTTCGCGAGTGCGTCCTGCGCGCTTGCGGTTCCGAAGCACGACAGCATGACGGCAAGCGCGATGAAACCCTTCCGCATCAAAGTCTCCGCCGTTGCAGGATGCCGAGCCCGGCCCACGCCCCATAGTGGGCCGCGCCTGTGACGGCGGCAATACACTATGCGCCGACCACTGGATGCGCCGACCACTGGACGGCGGCGCTGTCCGCACGTGACCGGCAATGCCACGGGCCGGCTGCCTTGGCCTGGGCCGCAGCACGGACTACAGTCGGGCGAAGAATTCATCACAGGGGGGAACCGATGAAATCCTTGTTCGCGCTCGCCGCGTCCGCCGCCGTGCTCGGCGTGGCCGTCACCTCGGCGCCGGCCGAGCCGTTGCCGATGCAGCGCTTTTTGCCGCTCTCGGTGGCGATCGAGGCCGCCTCCGCGGCGCTCAAGGAATGTATCGACAAGGGCCACCACGTGTCGGTCGAGGTGATGAACCACAACGCCATGGTGCTGGTCACCTATCATCACGAGCTCGCCACCATCCACTCCGCCTATTCGGCGCATGCCAAGGCTTTCACGGTGCTGAGTTATTCCTATGCCAGCGGCGAGACCACGTCGGCCGAGATCGCACAGCGGCTCACCCGCAATCCCGCCGATGTCGCGCGCATCCAGGGCATCCCCGGACTGATCCTGTCGCCCGGCGCGGTGCTGATCCAGTTCGGGAAGCAGACGGTCGGCGCCATCGGCGTCGGCGGCTCGTCGGGACCGGTCAACGATGAATTGTGTGCCAAGGCCGGCATCGCGAAGATCAAGGATCGCCTGCAGTGATGGCCGCCGCCCACACGGACGCATCGGCTTCTCAACGGGCGGCCTCGCGTGCGGCTACCCGCACCGACGGCGAATCGCGCTAGACTTGTGTTTGCACGCCGTTCTTCTGTTGAACTCCCCGCAACCCGGCCGCCGGCGGCGGCCCTAACCGGAGCGCACCACATGCCAAAACTGATTGCGATTGCGTTCGTTCTGACGGTGATCGGTCTTTGCGCCCCCGCGCATGCCTACAGTCAGCAGGACCAGATGGCTTGTCAGGACGACGCCTTCCGACTGTGCGGGCAAGCTATTCCGGACGAGCGGCGGGTGAGAGCCTGCCTCATCGTCAACAAGCGCCGGCTCAGCCCGGCCTGCCGGAAACTGTTCCGCTGACGCATCGACCGGGGGGTTCGCGCGGGCCGCGGGCGGGCGCTCTTTCGTCGCCGCTTGGCGCTCTTATATTCGCGTCACCCCCCCCGCCCCCGCGCCGCGGCATGAACCGATGGACCACGACAGCTACCCCGACAGCTACATCCGCGGCATCCTCAACACGGTGAAGACCATCGCGATGGTCGGCATTTCGCCGAAGGACAATCGTCCGAGCTATTTTGCGTTCAAATACCTCCTGGAGCGCGGCTACCGGATGATCCCGGTCAATCCCGGCCAGGCCGGCGGCGAGATCCTCGGGCAGAAGGTCTATGCCAAGCTCGCCGATATCCCCGAACCCGTGGACATGGTCGACATCTTCCGCGGCTCGAAACATGCGGCCGGGATCGCCGAGGAGGCGCTCGCGCTCAAGCCGCGGCCGCAGGTCATCTGGATGCAGCTCGGCGTGCGCAGCGACGAGGCCGCAAAGCTTGCCGAGGCGAACGGCCTCCAGGTGGTGATGAACCGCTGCCCGAAGATCGAATACGGACGGCTCTCCTCGGAGATCGCCTGGATGGGCGTCAATACCCGCACGCTCTCGTCCAAGAAGGCGCAGCTTTTCGGCCGCGGCATCCAGCGCATGGCCCTCGACCGCGCGACCACGGCGGGCGGCGCCACCGACGCGGCGACGCGGGCGCAGAAGGACGAGAGCGGCCAGTGAGGGAAATGCCGGCGCGGCCGGGACGGCGCGTCGGCACACCCGCGCGCTCCGGGCGGCGCCTCAGTTTCGACCGAAACGTCGTCCCCCGCTCCGCTTCCGCCCTCGCAGCCATTCACGTCCTGGCTTGGCACGACGCCATCCCCTCGCCGCGAAGGTGGTACTGTTGCCTTCCAACAACCTTCAGGTAATATCGTCCGTAGAGCTCGTTGCGGTGGCCGGCGACGTCCGGTATCGGAGCAGATGGTCCGGCAAGAGTGGCCCGCTTGGGGGACTTGGATGAGCTTCAAAGACTGGGTGATGCAATTTTTCCGCCGCTCCGGGCCGGGGCCGTCCGAGTACAGTCCGGTCGATCTGGATCAGCACATCGTCGCGGCCTACAAGCTGCTCAGCGACGCGACCAAGAGCGCGATTCAAATTCCGTCCAACATTGTCGACGTGATCGTCAAGGCTCGCACGGCTGCAGAAGCTCGCAAATCTCAAGACTCTTATACGCACGGGAGCCCTCTTCTCGCCGCCGACCTCGAGGTCGATTTCTGGAATGCCTACGGGCTGCTGAACAGCAGCATCCGTCCGGCCGAAGGCGCCCGCAGGCGGTATCGACAAATATTCTACGTCGTCCTGGTCGTGCTGCTCGCCGGGCAATTCTTCTTTCTGGTCGGCGATCATGTCCGATCGAAGCTGGCGGATCTGGACAAGCAGATCGTCGATATTCGCGGCCGGGCGGCTGCACCGAATGCAACTGCCGCCGCGGGGACCGTGTCTTCCACCGCCGACCTGCAGATCGAGCAACTGGAGAAGGCACAGACGGCCTACATCGAGCTCAGCCGCAGCCTGCTGGAGATCGCGGGCGGGATTGCGAACTATCCGCTCAAGTTTATCGGCCTCAGTCCTCTGTTCGCAACCAACGACTCGTCGGCCCTCATCATCAAGGGCAAGCTCGACGTCCTGCTTGTGTTCTTGTCGGGTTACCTGCTTCCCATGATGTACGGCCTGCTCGGCGCGTGCGCCTTTGTGCTTCGCCAGCTCTCCGTTCAGGGCGACAAGCTGACTTACGCACACAATGCGCGGGTGCAGTATTCCCTGCGGCTCAACATCGGACTGCTCTCGGGTCTTGCGGTAAGCTGGTTCATCAAGCCCGGCGTGGGTGATGCGACGCTCGTCTCGCTGTCTCCCCTGGCCTTGGCGTTCATCGCCGGCTACGGCAGCGATCTGTTCTTCGTCGCGCTCGACAAGGTCGTGCAGGCCTTCACTCCGGCGCCCGGGGCAGCGGGCAAGGCCGCCGGCGACGACACGGCGAACGATGTCGTTCCAGCCAAGGCGCAGAGCGCCCCGCGGGCAAGGATGAAGTCCAAGCCCCCAGCCGAAGCTGAGCCGAAGATCCGCCCCGGGACGCCAGCTCAGCAGAAGGCCGCCTAGCAGCCGATCGGGCAAGCGCTCGCGCCGATCCAGGACTGCTGTCCTCATGCAACGGCACCGCCGATGCGGCGGCCCGGTGGCACGCGCAAATCCTGATTGCGCCCGACGCCGATTGCCGCAAGGCGGTGGATCATCCTATCGAATCTGTGCCAAGATGGGTACGCTTTCGCGCATCGCGAGAGCGGGGCCAAGCGGGGGAGTCATGGTCAAACGGATTGCGTTTGCGCTCACGGTCGTGGGCGCATGTGTTACGGGCGCGCTCGCCGAAACGCCGGAGGAACGCCAAGCCTGCCAGGACGACGCGTTCCGAGTCTGCGAGCGCTTCATCCCCGACCAGGATCGCGTCTTTGCGTGCCTGGTGCAGAACAACCGCATCATATCGGCGCTGTGCCGCCAGGCGCTCGCCGCTTACCTGCCGCCCGAGCCTGCGCCGGCGGGCGCGCCGAAGCAGAACGCCAAGAGCAAGATCAAGGACGCCAAGATCAAGGACGCCGCGAGCAAGACCACGGCTACCTCGAAGGGGCCGCTCAACCTCAATGCCAACACGCGCTGATCGCGCGCGCTGCGATCGGGATGCGGCCTGACGTTGCGGGCGGGACACCGACATCGCCGCCTTGACGGCTCGCGGGCGAGCGATCAACGAGACGAGGGGCCGCCAGGCCGCTGACGCACGAGGACCCGCCATGACCGACCGCACTCCCGGCTTCTCGACGCTGGCGATCCACGCCGGCGCCCAGCCCGACCCGACGACCGGCGCGCGCGCCACCCCGATCTATCAGACCACCTCGTTCGTGTTCGACAGCGTCGACCATGCCGCCTCGCTGTTCGGCCTGCAGACCTTCGGCAACATCTATAGCCGCATCGGCAATCCGACCAACGCGGTGCTGGAGGAACGCGTCGCCGCGCTCGAGGGCGGCACCGCCGGGCTCGCGGTCGCCTCCGGCCATGCCGCGCAGGTGATCGTCTTCCACTGCCTGATGCAGCCGGGCGACGAGTTCGTGGCCTCCAAGAAGCTCTATGGCGGCTCGATCAACCAGTTCAACCATGCCTTCAAGAACTTTGGCTGGAACGTGGTGTGGGCGGAGCCGGACGACATTGCGACCTTCGAGCGCGCCGTGACGCCGAAGACCAAGGCGATCTTCATCGAGTCAGTCGCCAACCCCGGCGGCGTCGTCACCGACATCGAAGCGATCGGGAAGATCGCCAAGAACGCCGGCGTGCCGCTCATCGTCGACAACACGCTGGCGACACCCTACCTCTGCAAGCCGATCGACTACGGTGCCGACATCGTGGTGCATTCGCTCACGAAATTCCTCGGCGGGCACGGCAATTCCATCGGCGGGATGATCGTCGACGCCGGCACCTTCAACTGGTCGCGCGAGAAACGCTACCCGATGCTGAGCGAGCCGCGGCCGGAATACCACGGCATCGTGCTGCACGAGACCTTCGGCAACTTCGCCTTCGCGATCGCCTGCCGGGTGCTCGCCCTGCGCGACATCGGGCCGGCGCTGTCGCCGTTCAACGCGTTCCTGATCCTGACCGGGATCGAGACGCTGCCACTGCGCATGCAGCGCGCCTGCGACAATGCCATGGCGGTGGCGCAGTGGCTGGTCGGCCATCACAAGGTGGCGTGGGTGAGCTATCCCGGCCTGCCCGGCGACAAGTACCACACCCTGGCGCGCAAATATGTGCCCAAGGGCGCCGGCTCGGTGTTCACCTTCGGCCTCAAGGGCGGCTACGAGGCGGGCGTCAAGCTCGTCTCCGACGTGATGCTGTTCTCGCATCTGGCCAATATCGGCGACACCCGCTCGCTGATCATCCATCCGGCGTCGACCACGCACCGCCAGCTCACCGACGCGCAGAAGATCGTCGCCGGCGCCGGGCCTGACGTGGTGCGGCTCTCGATCGGGATCGAGGACAAGGAGGACATCATCGCCGACCTCGAACAGGGGCTGGCGGGCGCTTAAGCCGAAAGCGCGGCGGCGGCGGCGGATTGGATCGGACGCTTGCGCATGGCCACGCGCTCGGCGTGGAGGGTCGCGACCGTGAGCACCACGATCGCCATCGCCTGGTGCGCCAGTGCCAGCGCGAGCGGGGCCTGCTGCAGCAATGTCACGATCCCAAGGAGCGCCTGCGCGGTGACGGCCGCGGCGAGCGCGAGCGCTCCGGCAAGGACGCGGCCGTCGCTGCCTGCACGCACCACATCGACGAGATGCGCGATTGCCACGGCGGCAAGCGCGTAGGCCATGATGCGGTGATCGAACTGCACGGTCAGCGCGTTCTCGAACAGGTTGCGCCACCAGGGCTGTTCAAAGAACAGGGCCGCGGCGCCGGGCACCAGCCTGCCGTCGATCAGCGGCCATGTGTTGTAGAGGAGCCCGGCGCGCAGCCCAGCGACCAGCGCGCCGAGATAGATTTGCGCCAGCACCATGATCATCACGACCGCCGCGCCGGCGCGAATGCGCGCGGCAGCCGCTGCGGTCTCGCGTCCGACGAGCCGCTGCGCGGTCCACAGGATTGCCGCGTAGATGGCGCAGGCAAGCGTGAGATGGAACGCAAGCCGGTATTGCGACACGCTGACGCGATCCGCGAGCCCCGACGACACCATCCACCACCCGACCGCGCCGAGCGCCGCGCCGAGCGCGAAGATCGACCACAGCCGAAGGCGCAGCCCGGGCTCGACCCAGCCGCGCCAGAGGAACCACAGGAACGGCAGCAGGAACGCCCCGCCGACCAGACGCGCCAGCAGCCGATGCGCCCACTCCCACCAATAGATGGTCTTGAATTCGGCGAGGCTCATCGCGGCATTGCCCTCGCGGAATTGCGGGATGGTCCGGTACTTGGCGAATTCGGCCTGCCAACCAGGCTCGTCGAGCGGCGGCAGCACGCCGGTGACCGGCTTCCATTCCACGATCGAGAGCCCGGACTCGGTGAGCCTGGTCGCGCCGCCCACGACCAGGGTCACCACCATCAGGGCCGCGACCGCGAACAGCCACAGCCGCAGGATGCGGCGGCGCGTATCTGGAGCAGGAGCGGCGGTGGTCATGCGATGGCGTGCGCTTGCGAAGGTCGGCGCGGACCATATAGTGGCGCCCCCTGCCCTCGCAATCGCCAGATCCTCGGCCGTCATGCCCATTCGCATTCGCAAGCTCATCGGCGCGGTCGCGCTCATCGTGCTGGTCACGGTGTGGTCGCTGGTCGCGATGGCGGTGGCGCAATTCCCGCTCATCAAGGCGAACGGCCTGGTCGAGGTGATCTATTACGTCCTCGCCGGGCTCGGCTGGGTGCTGCCGGCGATGCCCTTGATCCGCTGGATGACGCGGCCGGATCGTCCGAAAGCGCAGCCTTGAAACACGCCGCTCAAGGCAGTCGAGTTCAACTCTACGCCGCATCGACGCGGCGGAAACCGTTCCACACGGCGGTGGCGGCGCCCGACAGCAGCACCCGCACATAGCGCAACTGCTGGTGCTCGCCGTTGAGCGAGATGCGCGGCAGCGCCATGAGATGCTTGCCGTGCGAGGCAAACAGCACGCCCGGCCGCGTCGTGACCGCGGTCTTGAAACCGAGCTCGCCGGCAATGCGGAACTCGCGCGGTCCCGCCGAGGTCTTGTCGCCGACTGGGTAGGAGAGATGGCCGGGCCGCACGCCGAGCGAGGCCTCGATCACCGACCGGCTCATCTCCATTTCGGATCGCGCCGAGCGCTCCGGCACCTTGGCGAGCCGCACATGATTGACCGTATGGGCGCCGATGGTGACCAGCGGATCGGCCGCGAGCTTCGAAAGCTCGTCCCAGTTCATGCACAGGTCGTCGCAGAAGGCGGTGATGTCGACCTGATAGACCGCGCAGAGGTCGCGCACGACCTTGCGCAGCTCATCCTCGGTCGCCAGGCGGCGCACGTAGCGGTAGAGCTGATCGTACAGGTGACGTTTGTCAGCGGCGGTGCGGCATTCGAACCCCTGTTCCCGGCCCTCGACCAGGATCTTGACGCGCTTGTTGCGCGCGACGACCGCCTCGAGCGCCAGCCACCACAGCTCGCCGAGCCGGTCGGGAAAGCTGGTGGGGACATAGATGGCGAACGGCACGTCGTGACGCTTGAGGATCGGATAGGCCCATTCCAGCGTGTCACGGTAGCCGTCGTCGATTGTGATCGCGACGAAGCGGCGGCCGAAGGCGCCTTCGGCGAGGCGACGATGCATCTCATCCAGGCTGACGAGGTCGACCTTCCACCATCGCAAGTAGCGGATCACTTTTTCCAGGAAGCGCGGCGTCACTTCCAGGAGCCGGTTCGGCTGGAAGCGGTCGGGACGAGGCGGACGCACATGGTGCAGCGTCAGGATGGCGCCGACCCCCGACACGAAGGGACGCATCATGTGATAGGCGCCGCTGAAATAGAGCGTCTCAAAGCCGGTGCGGATGACAGTGTTTTTCAGGCCGCTCAAGGGTCGCTCCGTTCAGGCTGCACGCGCACTGGTGGCGACCGAATGCGGCCCTTGCGGGGCGCTTTCGAGCACGCCGACATCGGCGAAGCCAACGGCGAGGAGAAGCTCGCGGGCGGCGGCCGTTCCAGGAGCATCGAGCGCGTCGGCGACCAGCACCGCGCGCGGCAGAAGCTGCGCGACGCGCTCGGCCGACACGTCCGCCAGCACGCCGGCGTCGACCACGACGTAGTCGTAGCTGCGCGCGAGCGCTTCGAGCGTGATCGCCAGCCGCTGCGACGCGACGACGGCGCGGGCATCGATCGCCGCCCGCCCGGCCGTGATGATATGCACGCGCGAGTAGCGGTCGCGCGTGATGATCTGGCCGAACGAGGCGGAGCCCAGCACCAGCTCGCCGATCCCGGGGGCGGCGGCATCGCTGGCGATGACCGCGAGGTTGGGCGCGCCGAGCGCAAGATCGACCAGCACGACCTTGGCGTTGCGCGCGAGCGTGCGCGCCAGCGTGATGGCGGCCATCGTGCTGCCGATGCTGCGGCGGACGCCGAGGACGGCGATGCGGCGCGTTCCCACATTGGCCTCGCCGAGTTCGCGCGCCAGCGCCTCGATGCGCTCGAGCGCAACGCCGGCGGAGGCGCGGCCTTCGTCCAGGAAGCGCGGACTGAACGTCGGCGCCGGGGAGCCGGCCACGAGCGGTTTTCCGCCGCTTGCGCTCGGTGCGCGCTCCCGCGCCGCCGGCTGCGACGAAGCGGCGCGCAGCAATTCGGCCGACGTGACGAAGCCGATCGAGAGCGCCAGGGTGGCGAGCGCCGCCACCAGCACCGTCGGCACCTTCTTCGGCCAGGACGGCGTGTTCGACACGATTCCGGAGGAGATGACGCGCGCGTCGGGCGAAGCGGCGCCGATGCTGTCGCGGGCGGTCGCCTCGCGATACTTGCCGAGCAGCGACTCGAGCAGATCGCGTTGCGACTTGGCATCGCGCTCGAGCGCGCGGAGCTGCACGTCCTGCTCGTTGGAGTTGGCGGCCTGGCGCTTGAGCTGCTCGAGGTTCACGCTCAGCGATTCGACCTTGGCGGCGGAGAGCTTGGCGTCGTTCTCGAACGAGCGCGCCAGCCGGTCGGCCTCCACGCGCATCTGCCGTTCGAGATCGGCGATCTGCGCGCGCAGCTCCTTGATGCGGGGATGCTGGTCGAGCAAGGTGGACGATTGTTCGGCGAGCTGGGCGCGCAGCGTGACGCGCTGCTCCGACAGGCGGCGGATTAGCTCGGAATTCACGATGTCGGAGAATTCGCCCGCAAGGCCGTTGCGCAATGCTTCGCGGATCATGCGCGCCTTCGCCTCGGCGTCCGACCGTTGCGCGCGCGCGCTGGCAAGCTGCCCGTTGAAGTCGCCGAGCTGCTGATTCGACAGGGTGGTGTTGTTGTTGCCCACGAACAGGTTGGTCTTGGAGCGATACTGCTCGACCTTGGCCTCCGCGTCCGCCACCTTCTTGCGCAGGCTGTCGATCTCGCCCGCAAGCCACTGGCTGGCGGCGCGCGACTGCTCCTGCTTGGCGGCCTGCTGAAGCACGAGGTAGCCCTCGGCCACCGCGTTGACCGCCTGCGCCGCCAGCTCGGGATCCTCCGATTCGAACTCGATGGCGATGACGCGCGATTTTTCCACCTGATAGGCGGCGATCCGCTCGGCATAGCTCTTGAACACCCGCTCCTCGGGCGTCTGGCTCATCGGATCCTTGGCGATGCCCAGGAGGCCAAGCACCGTGCGTATGGTCGAGGTGCCGCCCAGCACCGGGTCGAATTCCGGCCGCTCGCCGAGCTTGAGCTTCCTGACCACCTCGCGCGCGAGATCGCGCGACAGCAGGAGCTGCACCTGGCTGGTCACCGCTTCCTGGTCGACGGTGGCCCCCCGCTCCGTCGTCTTCTCGGCGTCAGGCCGCAGGAAGATGTTGTCGCGCGTCTCGATCAGGACGCGCGCTTCGGACTTGTAGCGCGGGGTCATCATGTTGACGGCGGCGAAGGCGATGGCGGCGGCCGCGAGCGTCAGGGTGACGATCAGCCGCTTCCTTCGCCACAGCGCCCGGCCGAGCGCTCCGAGATCGAGCTCATCGATGGCCTGGGCGACACCGAGCCTACTCGACAAAGACGCACTCGCATCCATGACCAACCTCGCACTGACGCGCCCCGCGCGACTCCAACATGGCGATTACATTCGATTAAGGTTGATGGCGCGTTAAGTCGGGCTTCGCGCGCCGCCCGCCCTGCGGTCCGTGAGAATTTGTTAACCACGGCCGGCGCTAATCGCTGAAGTCCCTGGCCGCTGGAGTTTCTCGTCCCTGAAGTCTTCCACGCGCATGCATGTGAGCATTGGATGCGGCGGCGTCCACGGCTGGGCATCCGTGTCGTTAACAAAGCGTGAATCGCAATGGCGGACGAAGCCAGCAGGCCCCTCAACATCCTCCACGTGCTGCGTGCGCCGGTCGGCGGACTCTTTCGGCACGTGGTCGATCTCGCGCGCGCGCAGGCCGCGCGCGGGCACCGCATCGGGGTGATCGCCGACGCGACGAGCGGCGGCGCGGCGGCCGATGCGAGGCTCGCCGAACTCGCGCCGGCGCTCGCGCTCGGCCTCACGCGCGTGCCCATGAGCCGCCAGATCGGCGCAAGCGACATGGCCGCGGTCCGGCATGTCTCGATGCGAGCCGCGACCGCCGCCATCGACGTGATCCATGGTCACGGCGCCAAGGGCGGCGCCTATGCACGGCTGGCGGCCTGCCGTCACGCCATCCGCGTCTACACGCCGCACGGCGGCAGCCTGCATTATCGCTGGAGGTCGCCGGTCGGGCTTTTCTATCTGACGGCCGAGCGCATCCTGAAGCGGCGCACCGACCTGTTCCTGTTCGAGAGCGCCTACGGCCGCGACATCTTCCGCGCCAAGGTCGGCGAGCCCGGCGCGCTGGTGCGGGTGGTGCACAATGGCGTGACGCAGGCCGAGTTCGCGCCGGTGATCGCCGATCCGGACGCGAGCGATCTCGTCTTCGTCGGCGAGCTGCGCGTTCTCAAGGGTGTGGACGTGCTGATCGACGCGATTGCGCTGCTCGCGCGCGCCGGCCGGACTGTGAGCGCCACGATCGTCGGCGACGGCCCGGACCGCGCCCGGTTCGAGGCCGCGGTCGCCGCGCAAGGACTCGGAACCGCGGTGCGCTTCGTCGGCGCCAAGCCGGCGCGCGCGGCGTTCGCGCTCGGACGCCTGCTGGTCGTTCCCTCGCGCGCGGAATCGCTGCCTTACATCGTGCTCGAAGCGGCCGCCGCGGGCGTTCCCGTCGTCGCGACGAACGTCGGCGGCATCCCGGAAATCTTCGGGCCCGACGCCGGCGCGCTGGTTGCGCCCGCGGACCCGGCGGCGCTGGCGCGCGCGCTCGGCGGGGCGCTGCAGGATCCCGCAAGCCGGCGCGCCGCGTCGTCCGGTCTCACGGCGCGGGTGCGCGCCGCGTTTTCCGCCGACGCGATGGCGGATGCGGTGCTGGCCGCCTATCGCGATGCGCTGGCACGACCAAATGGTTAAGAAAACCCCCGATTTTCACGTGCTTCCTAAACATTTCTTGAACCTTTTTCGCTACCCCAGCCCCACCGGGGACCGCGGGCCGGAGCCGGCGCCCGACCTGCGAATGGCATAGGACGATCGTGGAATTCGACCAGCGGCAATTCTTGAGCAAGGCCCGCGCCGCCGGCGGCGCGGAAGCCTCCGTGCCGATGCCCAAACGCGTGCCGACGCTTTCGCCTTCCGCGCTCAAGGCCGCCGCCCAGCCGCTGCAGGCGGCCTATTCGCCGATCGTGCTCGCCGGGACCGTGCGCCTGATCGAGCTTGCGCTGGTCGTCGTGATCGGGGCGATCATCTATGTCGGCTACGTCGTTCCGGTCGAGGGCTTCGCGTGGCTCTATGTCGGCGCCATCGGCGGCATCGGCGTGCTCGCGATGCTGGCGTTCCAGGCCGCAGATATCTACCAGGTGCAGGCCTTCCGCGGCTATGAGAAGCAGTATTTCCGCCTCGCTTCGGCCTGGTCCGTGGTGTTCCTGATCACGATCGGCGCGACCTTCTTCGCCAAGGCCGGCGACCAGTTCTCGCGCGTCTGGCTCGGCGCTTTCTATGTGGTCGGGCTGATGACGCTGCTGGCGTTCCGCAAGCTGCTGTTCGCGCTGGTGCGCAACTGGACCCGGCAGGGCCGGCTCGACCGCCGCACGGTGATCGTCGGCGCCGACGCCAACGGCGACATGCTGCTCAAATCGCTGGCGCTGCAGCGAGACTCCGACGTGCGCATCGTCGGCACGTTCGACGATCGCGGCGAGCGTGCGGAGACCGCCGCCGGCGGCATCCAAAAGCTCGGCACGGTCGACGACCTCGTCGAGTTCGCCCGCCGCACGCGTATCGATCTCGTGATCTTCTCGCTGCCGATCTCGGCCGAGAGCCGCATCCTGCAGATGCTCAAGAAGCTGTGGGTGCTGCCGGTCGACATCCGGCTGGCCGCGCACAGCAACAAGCTGCGCTTCCGCCCGCGCGCCTATTCCTACATCGGCGGCGTGCCGGTGCTCGACGTGCTCGACAAGCCGATCACCGACTGGGACGTGGTGATGAAATGGCTGTTCGACAAAGTGGTCGGCAGCCTGATGCTGATCGCGCTCTTGCCGCTCATGCTCGTGACCGCGCTGGCCGTCCGGCTCGACAGCCGCGGACCGGTCCTGTTCAAGCAGAAACGCTTCGGATTCAATAACGAGCTGATCGAGGTCTACAAGTTCCGTTCGATGTATGTCGACCAGTGCGACACGCATGCCGCCAAGCTCGTCGAAAAGGGCGACCCGCGCGTCACCCGGGTCGGCCGCTTCATCCGCAAGACCTCGCTCGACGAGTTGCCGCAGCTTTTCAATGTCGTATTCAGAGGCGACCTTTCGCTGGTCGGGCCGCGGCCGCACGCGGTCCACGCCAAGGCCGAGAACCGCCTCTACGACGACGCCGTGGACGGCTATTTCGCCCGCCACCGGGTCAAGCCCGGCATCACCGGCTGGGCGCAGGTCAACGGCTGGCGCGGCGAGACCGATACCCATGAGAAAATCCAGCAGCGGGTCGAGCACGACCTTTATTACATCGAGAACTGGTCGGTGCTGTTCGACCTCTACATCCTGGCGAAGACGCCGTTCGCGCTCGTCCGCACCAAGAACGCCTACTGATGTCGGTCCTGACTGCAACGGACGCGATCGCTGCCCCGAGGCTCGCCACCGAGACGCTGCGCAGCGCGCTCCTGTGGCTCACCGGCGTCTCCGGCGCCTTCGTGTTCATCGAGCCGAGCCCCTATGAGTATGTCGCGCTCGCCACCATCTTTCTGTTCGCGCTGACCGGGTTCACGCTGCGCGCCGCGCTGGCGCCGCTGATCGTGCTGCTCATCGTGCTCAATGTCGGCTACGCGACGTCGCTGATCCAGGTCATCGACCAGACGCGGCTGGTGATCTGGGTCGTGGTTTCGGCCTATCTGGCGGTGACCGCGATCTTCTATGCGGCGATGCTCGGCGCCCAGACCGAGAGCCGGCTCAAATGGCTCCTGCGCGGCACCCAGGTGGCGGGCTTTGTCGCCGCCATCGTCGCCGTGGCGGCCTATTTCCGACTGCTGGGCGGCGCCTCCGACCTGTTCCTGCTGTTTGGCCGCGCCCGCGGCACGTTCAATGACCCGAACGTGCTCGGGGCGTTTCTGGTGCTGCCGGCATTGCTGGCGTTCCAGCGCGTGCTGGCCGGACGGCTGACGGCGGTGATCGGAAGCGGCCTCGTGCTGCTTGTGCTGCTGGCCGCTCTGCTGCTGTCGTTCTCGCGCGGCGCCTGGGGGCAGATGGCGTTCGCCGCAGTGGCCCTGATGGCGATGACGTTCCTGACCAGCCGCTCGAACGGCGAGCGCCTTCGCATCCTCCTCATCGCGATCGCGGGCGCGCTGGTGATCGCGGCTTTCGTCGCGGTGCTGGTGTCGACCGACCAGGTCGCCGATCTGTTCAAGCAGCGCGCGTCGTTCGATCAGAGCTACGATCTCGGCTACCTCGGCCGCTTCGGCCGCTACAGCCTGGGCGCCCAGCTCGCGCTGGAATCGCCGCTCGGCATCGGGCCATTGCAATTCCCCAAGTTCTTCCCCGAGGACCCGCACAACACCTTCCTCAACGCCTTCATGTCGGGCGGCTGGCTGGCGGGCCTGTCCTATCTGACGCTGTCGGCCGTCACGGTGGCGGCGGGGATGCGCTTCGTCTTCGTGCGCACGCCCTGGCAGCCGGCCTATCACGTGATCTATGCGGCCTATCTCGGCGTCGTGGCCGAGAGCGCGATCGTCGACATCGACCACTGGCGACACTATTTCCTGATTCTGGGCGTGCTCTGGGGCCTGATCTCGGTCTCGCGAAACTATCGCGCGGCCGCGCCGCGGACCGCCTGACGGCCGGCCGCCCTGCCCTTGCGCGCCCGGTCGCGCCAGCGTATTCGTTCGCTCATTAAGGCCACTGGCGGAGCGTAGCGCAGCCCGGTTAGCGCACCAGTCTGGGGGACTGGGGGTCCCGAGTTCGAATCTCGGCGCTCCGACCAACATTCCCGGCGCCGGAGAAATTTCAACTCTCCGCAAAACGTAGCGTCCTGAATGCCGCAAAGTACACAAGGGCGTACATAGGCGCCCGTTGCGGATGGCTCGGACATTTCATATTCCGGCGTGGCGGCATTCCCTCCGCTGCCGCGATGCCGCCTATCTCATTCCGTCATCACCCAGTTTCCCGCATCGCTTGGAAACGGGACGTGCCATTGACTTGCCCGCGCGTGCCCCATCTAGGTGAATCGCGCCGTGCGCTCCCGCACGCCCGACGAGGGGCATTTATGAACCGCACCGTGATGGCCTTCACACTCGTAACGCTACTGGCCATGCCCGCACACGCACAATTGGCACGGACCTTCCTCTCGGCGAACGGCAGCGACGCCAACACCTGCAGCCGCACCGCGCCCTGCCGGACCTTGCAGGTCGCGCACAACAACACGACCGCGGGTGGCGAGATCAACATGCTCGATCCCGCCGGTTACGGACGCGTCGTCATCCAAAAGTCGATCAGCATCGTTAACGATGGGGTCGGATCGGCCGGCATCCTGGTCCCTGCGAGCAGCATCGGAATCCGCATCATCGCTGGACCCTCGGACAAGATTCATCTGCGGGGGTTGATCATTGAAGGCGCCGGGGTCGGCGAATACGGAATCGTGTTCGAAAGTGGAAAATCCCTCCATGTCGAGAACAGCGTCATTCGTAACATGACGATCTCCGGCATCGCTTTCATCACGAATGGAGGCGAGCAGGATACGAACAATCTTTCCGTTTCCAACACGCTCGTGGCGGACAATGGCAGCCATGGTATTGTCGTCCAACCTTCCGGCTCAGCCTTCGTCTATTCTGTCTTCAACCGGGTCGAAGTCTCCAACAACGGTGAGAACGGTATCGCTGTGTTCGGCAATCGCAACGTCGGGCGCACGTGGACCAGCGTGGTGGATAGCCTGTCTGCGCAAAACACCGGCATTGGCTTTTATATCTTCAACGATAACCCGGCTTCTTGGAGAACCCACATGGACATTTTCAAATCCACGTCTTCTTTTAACCAACGATTTGGCGTCGTCGCGGAAGGCTCGAACGCATCTTTCATCCTTGGCCAATCGGCGGTGGTCTTAAATGGTTATCTCGTCGGTCTCTCCCAAGCGGCGGCGTTGGATGGCGCGCTAGGGGAGAGCTATGGTGACAACTATGTGTACCCCGAAAAGAACCTGACCATCAAACCTAAGAGCTAGAAATCTGGTCTTGTCCCGGACATGTCCTGATTGGCGGGCCGGCCCTACGCTTGCGTACGACGAGACCTGTTTTTTGAGATTTACTTAGCCCGTAGGGCGCAATAAGCGCAGCGCATTGCGCCGCTTGACGCGACGACGCGCCAAGCTCGGCCGGTCGCTTCGATGCGAACCTTGTCTGAATGGAACGGCGCAATGCGCTGCGCTTATTGCGCCCTACGCTTGTGCTGCGCTTGTGCGCTCCTGCCGCGGCGAGCCGCGCGATTGTCTCGGCCGCTATGCGCCGCTGATGCCGGAGGCGACGCGCGACGGCGTGCAGGCCATGATCGAGGGCCACCGGCTGGGTCTCGATTTCGACGCGCTGCGCGAGGAGGCGCCGGACACGATCGCCGCCGTGATCGAATGGTCCGAGCAGATGCGGCGCTCGGCCGCCGCATCCGCAAAGCGGCCGCAGCGGCCGCAGCGAGGGTAGCATGGGCAACGGCGCGCGCTTGCCCGCCGCAGCGAAGCGAAGGCGGCTCGCGCCATGCCCCTGCGTTTTTCGCACGGGTTGCACGAAGACGCGTGGGCCTGGCTGCGCTCGGCCCAGGCTGCGATTGAGTCCGGCCGCCGTCGCCTCAGTTGCCGTACTTGATCATATCGCTGCGCGTGACCGTCACGTGCTCGACCAGCGCCACGGGCCCGCCCTTGGCGAGGTGCCAGGCCGCGTATTGCTCGTTGAAGGCATCCTCCGACGACATGCCGTCGACCGGCACGATCACTTTGTAGCCGCGCTCGGTGGCGCCCTGGCTGGAGCCGGCGACCGCGCCTTGCGCCGACGTGCCGGTGATGATCACGGTCTTGATGCCTTTTTCCTTCAGCGCCTGGTCGAGGCTGGAATCGTACCATTTGTTGGCGCCGCGGCCGTTCTTGATCAGGTGCTCGCCCGGGCGCGGCACGATGCCCGGGTCGACCATGTCTTCGAACTTCGGGTTCTGGCCGGTCAGGTTGTAGACCACCATCACGTTGTTGGCGCGCGCCGCATCGATGAGCTTCTTCACCGCGGGCACCGTCGCGACGCAGCGCGGCCGCACGCCGCAATTGCCCTTCATCAGGTCGAGCACCAGCAGCGCGGTGGTCTTGGAATCGACCGTCACCGGCTTGAGCTCCGGCACCGGCGGTGGCTTCACGCTCGCCCATTCGGTCGTGATGTCGGCGGCCCCCGCCGGAAGCGCGGCAAACGTGGCGGCGAAAGCGAATGCGGTGGCGCGGCAAACCTGTCGAGCAACACGTGTCATGGTTTCCTCTCCCTTGGCTTTTGGCGTCGTGAGCCTGGTCGGCCTTGTCTGACCGGTCATGCGAACATTAGCATGCGTCGCCGGGGTGAGCGAGGCGGCATCCCGGACCGGGGCGCCGCCGGCTGTTCAGCCTGCGCCGGTGTGATATGTTTTTGCCATGGCCATGAACGTCGAAGCAGAAATTCGCGAACTCAAACCCGCGTCAGCGGGACCGAGGGCTCATTCGGTGTCCCGACCCGGCAGATCAAAGGCGCCCACAACCGTGCGCGAGGCCGTGCGCGAGCGCCGTCAGCAGCCCGGCCAATGAAGGCCATCGTCGCATGAAAGCCATGCTCACCATCTCCGCCCTGCTCCTGTCCGCCGCCGCCGCGCAGGCCTCCTGTACGTCCGAGGTCGGCGCAGCGAAAGCCAATCAGTACGTCGCGCACTGCCGCGACGTATCGCCGGCGACCCGCCCGCCCTGCAACGCGGGCAACGCCTGCAGCCTGCTGATCGCGGAAATCCGGCGCGGCTGCGCCTTCCTCAAGGAAGACGCGCCGGCCTATTGCCGCGCCTATCGGGACAGCAGCCGATGAAGGCCGCGCTCATAGGCACGGCCGCCCTGGTCGCGGTGCTCGCGGCCGTCGCGACGGACGCGGGCGACGCCTTCGCGCAGGCGCCGCCCTATGTGGGCACCTGGGCGTCGCGGACGGCGCAGTGCCGGGTCGGACAGGAGTCGCAGAATGCGCCGCTGATCATGCGGCGGGACGGCTACGACCAGCACGAGGCGCACTGCAAATTCACATCGGTCCGCGCGCAGGGCCCGGCCTGGGCCGTCAAGGCGCAGTGCATGGTCGAGGGCGACACGCAAAACATGGATCTCGTGCTGCAGGTTTCGGGCAATCGCCTGACGATCCGGGACGAGGCCGGCGCACGCACCCTGGAACGCTGCCGGTGACGAACGCCGCCACCGCGTTGCCGGTGCCCGGATCGGGACTAGGCCAGGTGCTCGCGCGCGAATTCCTCGCAGGTATAGCCGAACTCGGCCAAGCCGTCGGCGAGATGATCGCCCAGCAGCGGGTTGCCGAGCAGGTAGTGCGCCGTCCGGTTGTTGTGTCGGCCGCAGGCCTCCTCGCGCAGCGCCGCCCAGTCGGCGATGGTGCCGTCGCCGCGGCCCATCCATGTCAGCGTGACGAGGTCGACCTGCTCGTCGAACGTCAGCGCGCTGATGAAGGCGGCCAACTCCTGGCGGACCGGATCGTCAGGGCGATCCTCGAGCACCGAGCGCATCCCCTCGTCCGGCGGATCGGAACCGTCGTCAGGAATGGTCGGCAAGTCCTTGACGTCGAATTCGCGCGCCTTGATGACGATGAAACACACCTTCTCGCGCGAGATCGAGAGGTCCGGCGTGTCGGATTCGACGCCCGTGCCGGTCGGCGGCGTGCTTGCGCGCCGCGGCTTGGCTGGATTGGTGGCTTGATTCTTGGCTTGACGCGCGAGCGCCATCGGCACGCTCCGTTGTCGAGCCCCGATGTTATATCGCGTATCGCGGCGGAAGGTTCCTCGCCCCGGGAGGTCGCAGCAAAAGCGCCGGTCTGGTCAGTCTTCCGCGGTCGCGGTGACAAATCCCGCCACCAGAAGCGCGGCGGTGCCGATGACGTAGATCGCTGCCAGAGTGACGATCATGACTTGCCCCTGTTATCCCCGACGCCGCCGATGCGGCTTTTGACATTGGTTGCGCGTCCCCCCGTTTCGGTTCAAAGGCCCAGCAACAAGGGCAGCGGGCGTGGCAGAAATGCAACAGATTGCAGGCCAGAATCGCGCCATTCTGAAGCGATATCAGTCTGTTACAATGAATCTCTCCATTAATTAAAACGACGCCATCAGGAGACCCAGCATGCCCGGCACCACCGTCAAAGTTCCCGCCCGCGCCGGCGGTGCGTTCGATTGCTACCTCAGCCTCCCGGCGGCTGCCGGCAAGGTGCCCGCCATCGTGCTCGCCTCCGCGGTCCACGGTGTCGACAAGGACATCCGCGACCTCGCCGACGAGTTCGCCGCGCATGGCTTCATCGCGGCCGCGCCCGACCTGTTCTGGCGCTCGCTGCCGGGGCCGCTCACTGGCGACGACAAGCGCGCCAGCGAGCGCGCGCAGCCGCGGCTCGAGAAGATCGCGGCCGGCGAAGCCGACATGGCGGACACGCTGGCGGAGCTTCGCAAGCTGCCGCAGTCGAACGGCCGCGCCGTGGCGATGGGCTTCTGCTATGGCGCCCCCTACGCCATTCTTGGACCCAAGCGGCTCGGCTATGACGCCGGCCTCTCCTGCCACGGCTCGCGGATGCTCGACTTCGTGGCCGAGCTCGAGGGCGTCACCGCGCCGGTCTGCATCATCTGGGGCGAGCAGGACCACGCCGCCCCCGCCGAGGTGCTTGCCGCCTATCGCGGCGTGCCCGCACGCCTGCCGAACGTCGCGGTGCACATCTTTCCTGGCGTGCTGCACGGCTACATGATGCGGTGGAACACCAGGGCGTTCCATCCGCAGGCGCGCGAATTCTCCATGACGCGCGCGCTTGCGATCCTCGATGGGCTGCGCGGCGCAGGCCGGCAGTCATTGCGGCAGGCCTCGTGACGGGGCGGCACGGCGTGCACAAGGGAGGCAACGATGCGACACCCGATGACCAGGCTCATGCTGGGCGCCTTGCTGCTGGCGGGGCTCCCCGTGGCGACGCCGGCGCCGGCGCAGCCCTACCCGACACGTCCGGTGCGGGTCATCGTTCCCTTCCCGCCCGGCGGCGTCGCCGACGTGACGGCGCGGCTGATCGGGCAGAAACTCGGCGAGGCGCTCGGCCAGCAGATGGTGATCGAGAACCGCACCGGCGCGAGCGGCATCCTCGGCGTCGACGCCGCGGCCAAGGCCGCGCCCGACGGCTATACGCTCCTCATCACCACCGGGGATTTCATCACCACGCCCTCGCTGATGCCGAAGATGGCTTTCGATCCCGACAAGGATCTGGTGCCGATCACGCTGATCGCCACCGCCCCGCTGCTGCTGGCGGCGCAGACCGGCGGCCCCATCGGTTCGGTCAAGGACCTGCTGGCGGCGGCCAAGGCCAAGCCCGGCGCCGTCCCGTTCTCGTCGCCCGGCAACGGCACCATCAACCATCTGGCGGTGGAATGGCTGGCCATTGAAGGCGCCATCAAGCTGCTGCATGTCCCCTATCGCGGCGGCGCGCCGGCCGCGACCGCCATCGCCGCCGGCGACGTTCCGATCGGGGCGGTGACGCCGTCCTCGGGCCAGTCGCTGATCGACGCCGGCAAGATCAAGCCGATCGCGCTGATGGCCCGGGAACGGCCATCCTTCGCACCGCCCGAGTGGCCGAGCCTCGCCGACAGCGGCATGGCGGTCGACGCGGCGCTCTGGGTCGGGCTGTTCGCGCCGGCGGCCACGCCAGCGGCCATCGTCGCGCGGCTGGACAGCGAGGTCGCGCGCATCCTGCAGGATGCCGCCCTGCGCAAGCGGTTGAACGATCTCGGCGCCGAGGCCTCCGGCCTCAGCCGGGCGGCGTTCGTCGAACGCATCCGTCTCGATGCCGCGCGCTACGGAAAAATCATCGCGCAGACCGGCATTCGCGTCGAGCAATGAGTCCGACGGCGGCGGCGGGTCAGTCCCTCGACCGGCCCAGGAACCAGCCGACCAGGAACAGCACGACGCCGGCGGCGCCCGCCGCGATCCCGTGCTTCATGCGAACCCGCGCCATGCCGGGCTCGTAACCCGGCAGGAACGTCGGCAGCGACTCCGCCGGGACCCAGAGATAGACCGCTGCGAGAACGATCAGGATCACGGCTAGCAGATAGATGACGAGCTTCATCGAATGGGTCCTTGGCAGAGGGTTGGCGGATGGCGCGTGTGCAGAGAGCGGTCGTTCGACCTGGACGCAAGCCGCTATACGGGTTCAGCGCCGCGCGGGCAAATCCTCACGCCGCCTCTTGCACCGGCTTGACCGGCACCGGCTTGCCGGCGCGCGTGCGCGGCCGCGGCCGTCGCCACCAAGCCCGCACCACGTCGAGCGCGACCACGCACAAGCCGGCGCCCAGCACGAACCAGCCGGGACGGATCGTCTCGATGTCGAAATCGAACGCCATCTCCAGCACCATCAGCGGCGAGACATGAAACGCAAGGCCGATGCCGACCGCCTCCGCCGCGAAGGTCAGCGCGCACACGACGACGGTTAGCGCGAGCAGCGCCCAGGCCGGCGGCTCGTCGCGCACGTTGCGGACTCGGATCAGGATGCGATAGGCGATCAGCCACGTGAACAGGCCCGCCACGAACGTCGGCACCCAGATGTCGGCCTTGGTCTGCTGGAAGAAATGGATGAGCGCGAGCAGCGCGATGCCGTACACGATCTGGTGCAGCCTTTGCCAGCGCCGTGCGCCGAGGCGGCGCACCATGCCGTCGGTCGACGTGACCGCGAGCGCGGTCAGACCCAGAAGCGCGGTGAAGCCGATGGTCAAATAGAGCCGCAGCACGATCTCGCTCGCAACCTTGGCGAAATCGAACATCTGGTCAGCGACGTAGAGCGAGATATGCGCGGCGGCGTAACAGAAGGCGCCCACTCCGAGCATGCGGCGCAGGTCGATGAGCTGGCCGAAGCGCGCAATGCGCCGCAGCGGAGTGATCGCGAGCGTCACCAGCAGAAAAACCAGCGCCCAGTAGCCGGCGCGGTGGATCAGGTCGTTGAGCGGGCGCGCGTCGAACCGGTCTTCCGTGAGCGCGGCCGTGACCGCAAGGACGATCGGTACCGTCAGGAAGCCAAGCGTTACGATTCGCAGCGGCGATACGCGGCCACGATGGTCACGCCAGAGCTGCAGCGACGATCGCATGCCCGGCGCCTAGCAGGTCGCGCTGCCGACCGCCCAGGCGTGCTGGGCGAAAACCGGCGTGGCGGACGGAGTTGTGAAACGTTGCTCGCGCATGGGGACGTTCCTTTACCATTCCTGGTTACGATTGCGCAGGAGTTTCCGATCACAATTTGCAGCTCCGTTCTCACAGTAATTTTTTCGACTCGTCTGTAACATGCGTCCTGTCCGTGGCGAAGCGACTGCAAGCCGCCTGCCCGCCCCGCTCGATAGGACAACCCCATGCTTTGAGCGCCGCCGCACCCTGTGGTGCAAAATATCGGCACGACGCCCCTCGTCCCCTGTTGGCCGCAAGCCCGACCTTCGATACATTTCACCGCACGCGAAAGTACGGAACTAGGGGTGGGGTCGTGTTCAGGACTGTGGTCGGAGTGATGGCGGCCGGCGCCATCGCGTGGGGAGCGTCGGTGTCCGCATTCGGCGAGGACGATTTCCCGATCGTCGGCAGCTATCTGAAGGATCAGGTCTGCAGGGGCGACAGCTCGGATCCGTTCGATCTCAAGGTGAAAATCTCCCGCAGGCAGATCGAATCGAACATGGGGCAATGCTCGATCCTGGGCTTCCAGCGCCAGGGCAAGACCACCTTCGTGCAGGTCGAGTGCAAGGTCCCGGGCGACCAGGTCATCCTGGGCGACGTGAGCTTCACGCTGCGCGACGACCGGGCGCTCGATTTCGACGACCAGTACCACACCTCGCCGGCCGTGCTCTATCGCTGCGGAAAATGACCGGCGCGCTTCGCCGGCCGGGTCCGACTGTCGCCATCGACACGTGGGCCGGCCCGGTTGAGCGGTGCGGCCGTTCCCCTGTATATTGCGCGGCAATTCACCTCTTCACCCAGCAACACATCCGAGGAAACCCATGGCGTACGAAGGTCTGCAAACGGAAGTGGTCCCCTTTCGCGGTCACAACGGCGACCCCTCCGAGGCCTATTACGCGCGTCCGAGCCGCGCCGGGAAATTCGGCGGCGTGGTCGTGATCCATGCCGCACCGGGCTGGGACGAGTGGACCACGGAGGTGGTGCGCAAGTTCGCCCACCACGGCTACGCGGCGGTCGCGCCCCACCTCTACGTCCGCTTCGGCGCCGGCAGCCCCGACGACGTGGCCGCGCGCGCGCGTGCGGCGGGCGGCGCGTCCGACGCCGAGGTGATGGGCGACGTCGTCGGAGCCATGGCGTATCTGCGGGCGCAGGCCAATTCGAACGGCAAGATCGGCGTGATCGGCTTCTGCTCCGGCGGGCGTCACACCTATCTGGCGGCCTGCACGATTCCGAACATCGACGCCGCCGTCGACTGCTGGGGCGGCCGCGTGGTGGTGAACGATCCCGCCGACATCTCGCCCAAGCGCCCGGTCGCGCCGATCGACCTCACCGCCTCGATCACCGCTCCGCTGCTTGGCCTGTTCGGCAACGACGATCAGAACCCCTCGCCCGCGGACGTGAACAAGACCGAAGAGACGCTCAAGAAGCTTGGCAAGAGCTACGAATTCCAGCGCTACAACGGCGCCGGCCATGCCTTCCTGGCCTACGATCGCCCGAGCTACCGGCAGGAGCAGGCGCTGGACGGCTGGACCAAGGTGCTCGCGTTCTATGCAAAATATCTCGGCGCGCCATCCCCTGCGGGCGGACGCTAGACCAGTCACGCCAACCGGACTCCAGGAGATCGCCATGTGCTCTTACATCGTCAAGAAAGCCGCACTCGCCGGCAGCGCCAAGGGGCCGAGAGGCTGGATGCGCATCGACAATGCCAACATCTATTACGATCATCCCTATCACGCGCCGTTCGATCACGCGCTCGGCATCGACTTCACCAACGAGGCGGCCGGCGGCCGCGAACGTGTCGCGGTCGAATTGAGCGCGGAGGCCGCGCGCGAGCTGGTGAAGCAGATCCTGGCGGCGCTGGAGAACGGCGAGAAGGAACATGGCCGCGCCGTGATGTACGGCGAAGCGCAAGAAGCGCCGGCCTACCTGACCTGATCGCTACGCGGCGGGCACAAGCTCGCAGGTCAACGTCACCCGCTGCGGCAGCTCGCTGCCGGCCATGAGCTCGTAGCCGACCGCGCGCAACGCGCCGCTGGCGGGACACATCTCGACCGCGAGCCGCGTGTTGCCATTAAGCACCGGCGGCGTCACCCACTCGAAGTTCCCGCTCGCGAAGGGTGCGGACCAGGCCGCGAGCTGCTCGCGGCGGGCGCGGCTTTTCTGCGCCGCCTCGTCGTAGCTGCGCGTGAACATGGCCTCGGAGCTCACCCGCGCCTCCCACAACGGCGAATGGCGCAGCCAATCGTTCGCCGCCGCGGTATCGTCCTCGCGGGTCGTGAAGCTCTCCTCCGTGCGCTCGATCACGCAACGCTCGCCGCTTCTGCAGCCCACCAGCGTATAGATCACGGGCCGCGCCACCGGGGTCGTCTCCAGGCGTCGGCGCGCGTCGGCGAAAGTCGCCGCCGTCTCGACCACCTCGCGCAGGAGATGGTCCGGAGGAATGAAGCGGATGCGGCGCGTGCGCAACGCGTTCAAAGCGACATCGCCGGCACGCAACCAGGCATGGCGCGTGCGCCGGCGCAACGGCGCCTGGTTGATGGCGGCGGCGAAGCGGCCCGGCGCGGACGCCGTCAGGCAGCCGACGTAACCGGGCCAGGTCACGTTGTCGAATGCCCCGGCGGCGCCTCGCATGCGCGCGACTTCAAGGTGACGGCCAAGCCCCGGGAACGGCCAGTCGAGCGTGCGCGCCAGCCAGGGCGCCCCGCCCTGCTCGCGCGCGACGGCGGTGCAGCCCCACTGATAGCAGCCGTTGAGAAACCAGACGCCGGGAAACCCGAGCACCGCGGCGATGGTCTCGACCTCCGCGATATAAGGCGAGCGCGAGCGTTTGAGCCAGCGGCGCGTCACCCCGTCGATCGCCGGCAGCAGCGACGAGGCCGGCCGCGGCAGCCAGGCAACGCAGTCGTCGCGCAGCGCGCGCACCCGCTCGCGACCATCGATGGCGTATTGGACCAGTCCGCCGGCCGCAACCTGCACGACCGGGATGGTGGCGAGAGCATCGCTCATCGATGTCATTTTGCGCGCAGGATGGCTTCGGTGCGCTCGACGACCTCGCGCGGCGCGCTCGCGGCCTCGGCGATCAGCTTGCGCACCGCCTCGCCCGACGCCGGCTGGAACTCCTGCCCGGACTTCTCGATCTCGGCGGTGAATTCCGGGTCTGTCGACATGGCGGCGAAGGCCGCACGCAGGAGCGCGACCCGATCGGCGGGAATCCCGGGCGGCGCCAGCAGCGAACGTCCGACCTCGGCGCCACTGACATAGAAGGCGAGCACCTGCCGGCCTTCCGGCGTGCGCGCAACGTCGAGCAAGGTCGGAACATCGCGCAGCTCGGGATGCCGCTCGGTCGAATACTGCACCAGGACGTTGATGTCCCGGTTCTCGATCCAGCTCTGCTTGGTCCGCCGCAGCGTATTCCAGGAGGTCAGGCCGCCGTCGACCTCGCCGCGCTCCATCGCCATCATGCCTGCGCTCGAACTCGGATAGCCGGAGATGATCTTGAACTTCGTGCCCGCGAGCGCATTGAGCAGCTTCGGATAGCCCTCGGACGGCGAACCCGCGCCGGTGCCGGCAACCGGTATCTCGTTCTGGGTCGCATCGGCGATCGTCTTCGCCTTTGATGTCTTCCACGTGAAGTGCGCCTCGAGGATCGAGGTCATCCGCCCGATCCAGGTGAATTCCGCGGCCTTGTAATGCACGCCCGGCGAGCGTAGCGCCTCTTCGAGCGCCAGCGTCTGGGTGACCACGCCCCAGGCGGTGCCGTCCTTCGGCGCCTGCGCATAAAGGAAATTCGCCGCCTGCAGGCTGCCGGCGCCCTGCATGGTCTGCACCACGATCGTCGGATTGCCTGGAATATGCTTGCCGATGAAGCGGCCGACCACGCGGCTGAAGTAGTCATAGGTGCCGCCGGGCCCGAACCCGACATAGAGATTGACCGTCTTGCCTTTGAAGAACGCATCGACGGGCTGGGCGACAGCCGCCTGCGGGGCGACCGCCATGCAGGCCGCCATCACTGCAGCAACTCGAATGCGACGGTGGCGGTCGTGCATTGGCATCGGTCCGACGTTTGCGCCGGCGGCGCGCGGGCGAGAATATTGGCGGGCCCTCCTACCCTGTCAACTCGACCGCTTCACGGCTGCCGCGACCCGAGGCCCGGTTGCGCCGACGCGACCGGCTCATTACTCTCGTGCACAAGCTCAAGGCCCACATTTCGGGAGAAACGCCAATGAACGTGATGACAAAGACCCGATTCGAGGTCGTTCCGCTCACCCGGCACATCGGGGCGGAGATCCGCGGGATCGACCTGCGCCAGAAGCCGGACGAGGACACGGTCAAGGCCATCTACCAGGCCTGGCTCGACCACCTCGTCATCATCTTTCCCGACCAGAAGTTGTCCCAGGAGGATCTCCTGCGCGCGACCAGCTTCTTCGGCGAGAACGGCGGGCTCTCCCGCCCCTCCAAGGATCATCCAAAGGGTTTCGCGCAGATGCTCCCGGGCATTATGCTGATCTCCAACATCCGCGAGAACGGCGAGCCGATCGGCGCGCTCCCGGACGGCGAGATGATGTTCCATCATGACATGATCCACTCCGAGGTGCCGAGCAAGGCGACCCTGCTCTACTCCGTGGAAATTCCATCGACCGGCGGCAACACCTTGTTCGCCAGCGGCTACGCCGCCTACGAGACGCTCGATCCGGAAATCCGCAGCAAGCTCGAAGGCCGCAAGGCGCTGCACCATTACAATTACGGCTCGGTGCAGAAGGGCGACGGCAAGGGCACCGAATCGTTCGGCGAGTGCTGGCATCCGGTCTTCCGCACCCACGAGGACACCGGCCGCAAGGCGGTCTATGTCAACCGGCTGATGACGGTCGCCGTCGAGGATATGCCGCAGGAGGAGGCCGAGCCGCTGCTCAAGGCGGTGTTCGACCACGCCGAGAAGAAGGAATTCGTCTACGAGCACGTGTGGCGGCTCGGCGATCTCCTACTCTGGGACAACCGCTGTTCCTCGCACGCGCGCACGGACTTCCCCACCACCGAGCGCCGGCTGATGATGCGCACCACCGTGAAGGGCACCGTGCGGCCGTACTAGACCGCGAACTCCATGGACTCCCTCAAAGACCTGCCCAAGGATGACGGCAGGTCAACTTGATCAGACCCCTCAGCGTTAGGAAGGATGATGGCCAACGACCACAAGAAAACAAAACCTGTTCCCGCTCCAAAGATCGCTCCAAAGATAGAGGCTCGGTCGGAGACCAAAAAAGAGACCCCGTCGGAGACCAAGAGCACGCCAGCCGCGGACGTACCCAAGGCCGCGGACGGACCCAAGGCTGCGGACGTATCCAAGCCTGATGTCGGCGAGACAGCGACCGCCGCACCCCCCAATTACAGCAGAGGCGAAGGACAGAAACCGGTCACCAAGGCCTATAAAGAAAACTGGAACGCGATTTTCGCCAACAAGAAGAAAAAGAAATAGGTCTGCCGCCGCCCGATCCGGGCGCCGCGGCAGGACAGTGTCGTGGTGTTACGCGCCGAGCTTGGTGGCCAGGTCTTCCAGGCTTGAGGCGGCGTAATCGACCGCGACGCTCGGCGCCGCCTCGCCCTTACCGGGGCCATGCTCATTCATTCGCGAAATATGCGCGGTGCGCAGCCCGTTCGACGCCGCATGCTTGAGGTCGTTGCTGTGGGCGGCGACCATCATGCAATCGCCGGGCGGCAGGTCGAAGGCTTCGCAGGCGGCGAGATAGACCCGCGGTTTCGGCTTGTAGTCGCCGGCGATCTCGGAGCCGAGGATCGCGTCCCAGGGCAAGCCGTTGCGGCGTGCCACATCGACCATCAGCGAGATGTTGCCGTTCGAGCAAGGTGCGAGCATGAAATGCCGCTTGAGCCGCGTCAGGCCACCCGGCACGTCGGGCCAGGCATCGAGCCGGTGCCACGCCAGGTTGAGGTTTTGCAGCACGTCCTCCGCAAGCCCCGAAATGTTGAAGCGCGGCAGGACGAGCTCGAGATTGCGCCGGTGCAGCACGTCGAGCTTGCAAAACGGAATGCGCCCGAGCCGCACCTCGTCCATGGCGCCCTGATATTCGCCGCGCCAGGCGGTGGCGAAGGCCAGCCAATCGATCTCGACGCCGAGCGGCTTGAGGATGGTTTCGGCCTCGCGCGCGATGCTGGTGCGCCAATCGACCAGCGTGCCGAACACATCGAAAAAGAGTGCCTTGGGCTGGACCGGCATTGTTTCCTGCTACGCCACCACCGCCTGTAGCAGGAAACGAGTCGAGACACAGACTCAAACGGCGCTATGTTGGGCCGGCATGGCCGACCCGCTGACCCTCCTGACTATCGTCGCGACCTTCCTGCTCGCCGGCTTCGTCAAGGGCGTGATCGGACTTGGCTTGCCCACCGTGGCGATCGGGCTGTTGAGCCTGGCGATGCCGCCGGCGCAGGCCGCGGCGATCCTGGTGGTTCCCTCGCTCGTCACCAATGTCTGGCAATTGGCGGTCGGCGCTTCGCTCAAGGCGCTCTTGCGGCGGCTGTGGTCGCTGCTTGCCGGCATCTGCATCGGCTGCTGGGCCGGCGCCGGCCAGCTCACGTCCGCCGACAGCGGCGGCGCGCTCGCGGCGCTCGGCATCGTGCTGGTGATCTACGCCGTGGTCGGCCTCGCATTGCCGCCCATGAAGGTGCCGGCGCGCGCCGAACCGTGGCTGTCACCGGTGATCGGCTTGCTGACCGGCGTCATCTCCGCCGCAACCGGCGTGTTCACGATTCCGGCGGTGCCTTACCTGCAGGCGCTCGCGCTGGAGAGGGACGAACTGGTGCAGGCGCTCGGCCTGATGTTCACGGTGGCCACGATCTCACTTGCGGTGATCCTTGCGCGCGACGGCGCCTTGCAAGTGTCGCTTGCCGGCGTGTCGTTGCTCGCGCTGTTCCCGGCGCTCGCCGGCATGTGGCTTGGGCAGGTGGTCCGCGGGCGGGTCAGGCCCGAGGTGTTTCGCTTGTTCTTCTTCCTCGGCCTTTTGGTGCTCGGCATTCATCTGGCGCTGCGCGCCGTCTTCTGATCGCACCGGCGATTACGACCCGGCCGGGTCCATGCCCTTGGTCTTCGCGATCGCGGCGGCGGCCGGGCTGGTCAAGGTCGTGACCAGCGCCTTCGCGGCGTCGCCGTCACGGGCGTTCGCGCCGATACCGGCGGAATAGATGGTGTAGTTCTGGATTTCCTTCGGCAGCGGCCCGACCAGCGCGATGCCCTTCACCGGCAGGATTTCGCTGATCTGGTGGATGCCGAGCTCGGCGTCGCCACGGGCCACGAACTCCGCCACCGCGCCGCCGTGGATCAGCACCGCCTTGGGCTTGATCTCGGCCGCGATCCCGAGCCTGTTGAGCAGACCCGCCACATAGATGCCGCTCGAGCCGCCGGCCTGCGGATCGATATAGGCCACCGATTTCGCCGCCCGCAGCGCCGTCTTGAACGCGTCGACGGTCCCGATGTCGGGACGCGGCGCGCCTGCCTTGACCACCACGCCGACGCCGACCTGCACCAGGTTGGTGCGGCTGCCGGCGGCGACCTTGCCCTTCTTGGCCAGGTCGTCGATAGCGTCCGGCGTGAGGATCGCCAGGTCGAAGCTCTCACCGCCTTCGATGAGCTTGGTCAGCGCGCCCACCGTGTCGCGCTTGGTCACCACCTTGTGGCCGGTCTGTTTCTCGAAGTCGGGGACCACGGCCTCGAGGAGCTGGGTGAAGGCGCCGCCGTGCAGCACCTTGATCTCGGCGGCGCCCGCCTGCGGGGCGGCGGCCATGCCAAAACCCACCAGGGCGGCGAATACGATTTTCTGCATCACGTCCTCCTTGCGGCAGTCAGCCAGACCGCTTTTCGATCCAAAGATGCGCCGCACGGGTCCGGCCGGCAAGTGAGGCCGATGGCCGCAAAGGTAAATGCCGGCGGCCGGCCGCGGGCCATGCGACAGACCGGCTTTTGCAAATTGTTGAGCCTGTCACCGTACAAATACGGATGGGAGCGGGCAACCTGAGGCGGCCGAAATGCCGGTCACCACGTTTGTTGTCGCGTTAGCCGTGCTGGGTGTGCTCGCGTTGTTCGCGCGCGAGCGAAATTACCTCCTGACCGGCACCGGCCTGCTGGTCGTGACCGGCGGGCTGGCGACCTGGTTCGTGGCATCCTTCTGGGCGTTTGGTTGACGAGCAGCCAACACGGCCACGTGGATATTGCCTGATCAGGTAACCACCAGCTCCTCGCGCCGGGCTGCGCTGGCCGCACCGCCCGCCATCCGCCGGCTCACCGCCCGCGCCGCCAGCACGGCCAACACCGCAACCGCAACCCCGGCGGCGAGATCGACGAAATAATGACCGCCGTCGATCGGGGTGGACGCCAGCATTGCAATGTTGGCGAGCAATGCAATCGGCCGCATCCAGCGCACCGGCCACAGCGCCCAGGCATAAAGCACGGCCGAGGTTGCATGGAAACTCGGGAAGGTCACGATGCCCGCGAGACCGAACAGGTCGAGCTGGCGCAGCGTGCCGTCGCGCACCGGGGCAAGGTCGCGGACCTGGTCGAGATAGGCGCGCGGTTCGAGGTTGGCGAGCGTCGCCGGATCGAGCCCGATCTCCTGATAGACGCCGATCGCCGGAACCAGCGCGGAGACGATCGTGGTCGCGATCAAGCCGACCGCGAAGGAGAAGGTGAACTCCTCCAGGCGCTGATAGCGATAGGCCGCCGCCAGCACGACCGGGATCGCGAAGATCGGCCAACGGATCATGGTGTAGCCATAGCTCAGCCAAGCCGCGAGCAGCGGACGGTCGTTGACGAACTCGACATAGGCGCGCCAATCGAGCCCCAGAGCGCGGTCGATGGCGAGCAGGTTTGCGTCCTGCAGCGGAAAGCTGGTCGCCGCCGCGACGTAGGTGAGCGGCGACATCACCACCGTCACCAGCACGAGCTGCGCGGTCGCGCCGAGCACGAACATCACCTGCGGATCGCGCCTTGTCGAGGAGCGGGCGTTCAAGTGCGCGAACAGCGCATAGACGGCGACGAAGCCGAGCGAGACCGCGAGGCCGACGGGCTCGATCGAGAAGTCGGTCAGCGCGACGCCCGCCGCGAGCGCCGTGCTCATGAGCGCGAGCACGGCCCAGTTGAGCCGGAAATACCGCCAGGCCGTTCCGACGTCATCTTGCGCCATGACGATTCCCGTCCACGTTTGCGCCGGGATGGTGGCCGGGCGTGGTTAAGATCGGGAGAAGAGCGATGGTTACTCAGCGGTGAAAGCCAACCACGACTGTGTCCCGGGCTGCGGCGCAGCACGAAGTGATGCGCCGCAGACCCGGGACCGTCCCAATCTGTGGCGGTCCCGGATCAGCGGCGCACCGCTCCGCGCCAAGCGGCGCTACGCGCTGCACCGCGTCCGGGACACAGCTTCACACCTGTACTGCCTGGCCCTTTTCCGGGATCAACACCTTGGTCGCGTGCCCCTTCATCTCGGCCAGGAATTTTTCGGCATCGGGCTCGATGATGGGGAACGTGCCGTAGTGGCAGGGAATGACCGCATCCAATTTGAAGAAGCGCTTGACCGCCATCGCGGCCGTCACCGGGTTCATCGTGAAACGGTCACCGATCGGCACCATCGCGGTCCTGGGCTGATGGATTTCAGATATCAGCGCCATGTCGGAGAAGATGTCGGTATCGCCCATATGATAGACGGTCGGTTCGCCCTTCGCCTTCACAATCGCCCCGCACGGGTTGCCAAGATAGATCGGCGTGCCGTCGACAATGTCACCGGACGAATGATCGGCACGCACCAGCGTGACGGAGAAGCCCCCGAGGTCGCTGGTGCCGCCGGTGTTCATCGGGTTGAGCTTTTCCAGTCCTTTCGAAACCAGCCACATGCCGAGATCATAGTTCGTGGTCACGGTCGCGCCGTTCGCCCTGGCGATGTCGAGCGCGTCGCCGACATGGTCGTTGTGGCCGTGCGTGAGTACGATGTGGGAGACGCCCTTGCTGGCGGCCGCCTTGTCGGAGACGAAGGCCGGGTTGCCGGTGAAGAACGGATCGATCAGCACCGCGTGGCCGGAGAAATCGAGGCGGAAGGCGGAATGGCCGAACCAGGTGATCTGCATGGCTATGACCTCCAAAAATGCAACTCCGCTTATTATTGGCCCGCCCCGATGGCTCGTGCTAGCCCTCGCGGATGCCCGCGCCGGTTCTGCCGCTTGTCGAGATTGCTCCCCTGCTGGCCTCCCGTGGCGCGCTGATCGGGCTCGACCTCGGCACCAAGACCATCGGCGTCGCGTCGAGCGATCCCGACCGCAGGCTCGCGGCCGGCATCGAGACGATCATGCGCAAGACGTTCTCGGCTGACGCCGCGCGGCTGCTGCTGCTGGCGGCCGAACGCAAGGCCGTCGGCTTCGTGCTCGGCCTGCCCATCAACATGGACGGCAGCGAGGGCCCGCGGGCGCAGTCGACGCGCGCCTTCGCCCGCAACCTTGCGCGCCTGACCCTCCTGCCGATCGCGCTCTGGGACGAGCGGCTCTCGACCGCGGCGGTCGAGCGCGACCTGATCGCCGCCGACGTGAGCCGGAAAAAGCGCGCGGCGGTGATCGACCAGCACGCGGCGGCCTATATCCTGCAAGGCGCGCTCGACCGGCTGGCGCGGCTCGGTCCGGCAGTCTAGGGCTGCCACGCCCGCGGATGTGGAACATGTGCAGAGCGGCCTTGCCCGCTCCAGCCCCAGCGCCTATAGGATGCCCCTTTAATGGACATCGCCGCGAAATCTCCGTTCATCCCCCGCCGGAACCGGCCGGGGAGCGAAGGCGTTTCTCGCGCGGACATCGGCTAGGAGGCGGGCCCATGGCGCACAAGGCAAATCCCGCCACCCGCCATGTGATCTCGATCAACGATCTGTCCGACAAGGACATCGAAACCATCTTCGAAATCGCCCAGTCCTATCTCGACGAGCTACCCGACCCGCATTTCCCCTACCGTATCGGCCGCAGCTCCAAGGTCGCCTCCAATGTGATCCTGGCGAGCCTGTTCTACGAGCCGTCGACGCGCACGCGGCTGTCCTTCGAAAGCGCCATGATCCGGCTGGGCGGCGAGGTCATCACCAGCGCCGACCCGGCGACCAGCTCGGCGGCGAAAGGCGAAAGCCTGGCCGACTCGGTGCGGGTGATATCGAACTATGCCGACATCATGGTCATCCGGCATCCGCGCGACGGCGCGGCGCGGCTCGCCGCCGAATATTCGCCGATCCCGGTCATCAACGGCGGCGACGGCAGCCACGAACATCCGACCCAGACGCTCTGCGACCTCTTCCTGCTCAAGAAGAAGAACAAGCGCCTGAAGAACCTGAAGGTGGCGATTTCCGGCGACCTGCGCGGCTCGCGGACCATCCATTCGTTCGTCTATGCGCTGGCGCGCTTCGGCGCCACCATCATGCCGATGGCGGCCAAGGGAATGGAGCTGCCGGCGCACGTCGACCGCCGGCTGCGCGAAGAGTTCGGCTGCCAGATGGTGTCGGTGCAGAGCGGGCAAGGCAAGGACGCCTCGATCGACGCGCTCTATGTGACGCCGGAGCAGCCGCACCAGCAATCGCTGTTCGCCGGACCGGAGCTCCAGCTCACCCCGGACGTCGCCGACAAGAAGGTCGACGCCGTCTACGTCACCCGCTTCCAGAAGGAGCGCTGGGCCGAGAAGGAACAGGCCTATCCGAGGATCGATCGGAAATTCCTCAACGAGCCGAAATATTCAGACGCCAGCGTCATGCATCCCTTGCCGCGCGTCGGCGAGCTGGACGCCGCCTTCGACACCGACCGGCGCGCCGTCTATTTCGAGCAGGCGGCCTATGGCGTGCCGGTGCGAATGGCCCTGATTTCGCTGCTGCTCGGCTTGCGCAACAAGTCGCTGCACAAGTTCGAAGGCGGGTTCGAGAAGCACAGGTTCCCGCTCTATGAGCAGCCGAGAAACGTCGGCATGTCCTGCGGCAACAAGAACTGCATCGTGCACGATCCGATGGAAAGTCAGTATGTCCGCAACAAGTTCTACATCGTGAAGGCGGAAACGCCCGCCGAATGCAAGCTCCGCTGCGTCTATTGCGAGAGCGACATCGACGGGTTCGTGGTCGCGAGCAAGAAGAACAAGTGGTTCACCGCCGATCCGTCGGCATTGCTGCGCACCGACGACCACCATCTCAAGGAACTCGTCGTGTTCGCCGGCGAGGCCGACGCGCTTGAAGCAGGTTTTCACTCCCGGCGCGCCGCAGCCGAGCCGAAACCGCCGCAACGGGAAGGGCTTCGCTCCAAGATCTAGCGGCTCACCATGCTCCCATCGATCGACTGGTCGCTCGTCCCCGGCTGCATCGCGGCGTTCCTGTTCGGCTATCTGTTCGGCTCGATTCCTTTCGGCGTCGTGCTGACGCGGCTGGCCGGGGCCGGTGACATCCGCGCCGTCGGCTCCGGCAATATCGGCGCGACCAACGTGCTGCGCACCGGCCGCAAGGGGCTCGCGGCCGCGACCCTCATCTGCGACGCGCTCAAGGGCACGATCCCGGTGCTGATCGCGATCCATGCCGGCGGCCCCGGGCTGGCGCTGGCGGCGGCGCTGGGCGCGTTTCTCGGCCACCTCTTTCCGGTCTGGCTGAGGTTCAAGGGCGGCAAGGGCGTGGCGACCTATATCGGCGTGCTGGCGGCGCTCGCCTGGCCGGCGGCGATCGCCTTCTGCCTGATCTGGGCCGCGGTCGCCGCCCTCACCCGCTACTCCTCGCTGGCCGGGCTCGTCGCCAGCGCCGCCACGCCGGCGGTGCTCTGGCTGACCGGCCAGCCGCCGGCGGCGCTGCTGTTCCTGCTCCTGACCGCCGTGCTCTGGCTCAGGCACCGTGACAACATCGCACGCCTCGTCGCCGGCACCGAAGGCAAGATCGGCCAAGGTGGCGCGCCTAGCCGAGAGACTGCGCAATAACCTCCATGCCGACCACGTAGCGCAAGCTCACGCCATAGCGCAGCGGCTTGAAGCCCATCTCCGCCAGCAGCGCATACAGGCGTGGCCGGCTGAAATTGTGGAAATGTTCGAGCTCGCCCCAGTAGGGGCAGGCGTTCTCGGCATCGAGTTGGCGCCACAGCGCGCAGTCGTAGCTCGGCATCGAAAGGAAGAGAATGCCATCACGCTTCAGGAGGCGTTTGACCGCTGCGAGCGCGCGCTTGGGATAGGGCATGTGCTCGATCACATCGGCCAGGCTCACGACGCTGAATCGTCCGGCCTGATCCCATTGCGTCACGTCCACGCAATGCGCCTCGACGCCGAAACCGGCGAGCGTCTCGACGCAGCTTCGACGCAGGTCGACGCCGACCGGCGTAAAACCCCATTCCTGCGCCGTGAACAGAAGCGAGCCATTGCCGAAACCAACGTCGAGCCAGACGCCGCCGGTCGCATATTGCGACACCCGATCGACGATGAAGCCGGAGACCGTGCGTTGCTGCTCCATCTCCGAGCCCGGTTGCTGGTGCGGGTTCGCCTTGCTGAAGACCAGGTCCTGAGCCTGCGGTGTGAAATAGCCGTCGGTGAAAACGTGTTCGCAACTCACGCACCGCATCCAGGTCATGGTGGGCGAGATGGCGGGATGATAGAGTGGATGTGCCGAACAGTCGGCCGTGCGCAGCCGTTCGAAATTCGAGCCATCGCACAAGGGACATCGCTCGAATGCGATGCGCGGCTGTGGCGCGACCGCGGACTTCCCTTGCCCAAGGCTGATCTGCAGACCCATCGACAACGGGCGCGCCGGCTCGAACTGCGTCATCTGCTGCCTCACAGGAATGCCGGAGCCTAAACGAGCAAGGACGCGTGTTCAACGCGCCGCCAACGGGCATGCCGACCTGACCTTCCGCCGTGCTATGGTGACGGCGGCCTTGTCCGACGAAGGGGCGACGTGACCGCCAGCACAATCACCGAGGGCGTGCGCCTGACCGACGAGCAGCGGCTCGACTGGCTGCGCCTCATTCGCAGCGAGAACGTCGGGCCGCGCACCTTCCGCGCCCTGGTCAATCACTACGGCGGCGCCCGGGCGGCGCTGGCGGCGCTGCCCGACCTGGCGCGCCGCGGCGGCGCATCGGGGCCGGCGCGCGTCTATCCGCTCGCGGACGCCGAACGCGAGATCGCGACCGCAAGGTCGCTCGGCGCCAGCTTCATCGCGCTCGGCGAGCCGGCCTACCCACTGCGGCTCAAGATGATCGACGACGCCCCGCCGCTGATCGCCGTGCGCGGCACGCTCGCGGCATTGGCACGGCCGATGGTCGCGATGGTGGGCGCGCGCAACGCTTCGGCGGCCGGCGTCAAGTTCGCCGAGCGCCTCGCCCGCGAGATCGGCGAGGCCGGCTATGTGGTCGTCTCGGGTCTGGCGCGCGGCATCGACGCGGCCGCCCATCGGGCCAGCCTCGCCAGCGGCACCGTCGCCATCCTTGCCGGCGGCCACGACCGCATCTATCCGCCCGAGCATGGCTCGCTCATCGATGCGATCCTCCCCGAAGGCGCGGTGCTGACCGAAATGCCATTCGGCTGGGAGCCCCGCGCGCGCGATTTCCCGCGCCGCAACCGGCTGATCTCCGGCCTTGCGCTTGGCGTGGTGGTGATCGAGGCGGCGCGGCGTTCGGGCTCCCTGATCACCACGCGGCTGGCGCTCGAACAGGGCCGCGAGGTCTTTGCGGTCCCGGGCTCCCCCTTGGACCCGCGCTGTGAAGGTTCCAATGGCCTGCTCAAACAGGGCGCCACCCTGGTGACCGAGGCGGCCGACGTGACCGCCGTCCTGGGCCCGATCCTGGGTCAGCAGGTCGACCTGCCCGCCGAGGAGCCGGAACGCAGCGCGCCGTCATCGCGCACGATGGAACCGGGCGCCGACGAACGCTCGCGCATCGTCGCGCTGCTCGGGCCGACGCCGGTTCTGATGGACGATTTGGTGCGGCTCTCGGGCAGTTCACCCGCGATCGTGCGCACGGTGCTGCTCGAACTGGAGATCGCCGGACGGCTGGAGCGTCACGGCGGCGGACTGGTGTCGCTGACCTGAGGTCCGCCGGCTCAGTCTCCGCCGCCCGGCGGCCGGGCGATGGTTTCGGCTTCCAGCCGGGCCATCTCCAGGATGTAGCCGAGGCTATCCAGCCTGTGCTCGCGCGCCAGCCGTCCGAGGTCGGTCAGCAAGGCTGCGATATAGTCTGCGGCCGCGGCGCGGCTGTCCGGGACCGCCGCTCGATCGTCGACAACTTTTGGGACCGCCTGCCGCATGAATGCGCAAACCTGAGATGACAGAGCATATCTAGTTAAGAGTGTCATAACTTGTAAGCACGCAAAGGTTGTAGTCACAGAAATACCCTGCGGGGCTTCTTTACCCTTTGCTGCGACCCTCGCGGACCACCGCGGAGCCCAGGCCCCCATTTGACAGCGGGGGGTGATCTCCCCATGTTGCCGGCGACGGCTTGAGGCCGATTCAGCTCTTCTGCGGGCGGAACTGGCCCCTAACCCCATGGAATTAAATGAATATCGTCGTTGTTGAATCGCCCGCCAAGGCCAAGACCATCAACAAATATCTTGGCCCCGGCTACGAGGTCCTGGCGTCCTTCGGCCATGTCCGGGACCTTCCGGCCAAGGACGGGTCGGTCGACCCGGCCGCCAACTTCCACATGATCTGGGAGGTGGACGACAAGTCCCAGAAGCGGCTCAACGACATCGCCCAGGCCATGAAGGGCGCCGACAAGCTGATCCTGGCCACCGACCCCGACCGCGAGGGCGAGGCGATCTCCTGGCACGTGCTCGAGGTGCTGAAAGAACAGCACGCCATCGGGAAGCACGCGGTCGAGCGGGTGGTGTTCAACGCCATCACCAAGAAGGCGGTGCTCGATGCGATGAAGCACCCCCGCAGCATCGACCGCGCCCTGGTCGACGCGTATCTCGCCCGCCGGGCACTCGACTACCTCGTCGGCTTTACCCTCTCGCCGGTGCTGTGGCGCAAGCTCCCGGGCGCGCGC
>JAXDOD010000074.1:0-55096 GCA_034669045.1 Alphaproteobacteria bacterium | reverse complement strand
CCAGCACGTCTTTCTCGCGTCGGATCACGTCGGCTCCGAGGGAGGCGGCGTCCAGGGCCTGCGGATTGCTGGCGGCGATGTGCATCGCCACCATGCGGCCGATACGATTAAGTTCGTCGGCCTTGCCGCTGGATTCAAGCGCGACCAGCACGCCAATCTTGCCCAGCCCTTCGGCGACGGTATTGTGAACGTAGGTCGCGATCACGCCCTGCCCGACCGACAGCGACGCCGCCCGTCGCAGCGTCATGTTCTCGCCGATCTTGGCGATCGAGCCTGCGATGGCGTCGGCAACGGTGCCGTCGCCGACCTTGGCTTGCAATATCTTCTCGACATCGGTCCCGACCTTGAGCGCAACATCGGAGATCATCCGCACCAAGCCCTGAAAGAATTCGTTGCGCGCGACGAAGTCGGTTTCCGAATTCACTTCGACGACGATGCCCTTGCCGCCACCCACGGCGATTCCGATCAAGCCCTCGGCGGCGATGCGGCCGGCCTTTTTGGCAGCCTTGGCGAGCCCCTTCTTGCGCAGCAGGTCGACCGCCTGCTCGGTGTCGCCGCCGGTCTCCGAGAGCGCCGACTTGCAATCCATCATGCCCGCGCCGGTCCGTTCGCGCAGCTCCTTGACCTTCTCTATGGTGACGTCGGCCATCGGTGAAAATCCCGTTTCAATACTTATTACGAGCTATGGATTCCGGGCGTCGAGCTTGGCTCCGCCCCCGGAATGACGAGCGCGGATTATTCGGCGCTCAGTTCTTTCGACTGCGCGATCCAGCCTTCCACGCGGCCGGGCAGCCCGACCTCTTCGCCGATCTTGTGAGCCGCCTCGGGCCCGAGCGCAGCAATCTGCCAGAAATGGAAAATGCCGAGGTCGTCGTTGAGCTTCTTCTCGATCGTCGGCGAGACGTGAGCCAGCTTCTTGAGGTCGTCGGCGACGCCGCGCGGGCCCGAGAGCATCTCGTAGCCCGGACCCTCGTCGGCCGCACTCGGCAGCTCTTCGGCAATCGGCTCGGCCGCGGCACCAACATCGACGCCGTGCTCGCCCTGAGCACGCGAAATCCCGTCGATCGCTGCCTTGGCGATGAGGTCGCAATAGAGCGAGATGGCACGGCTGGCGTCGTCATTGCCGGGGAACGGAAAGGTGATGCCAGCAGGATCGCAATTGGTGTCGAGAACGGCGGCCACCGGAACATTGAGGCGCTGGGCCTCCTTGATCGCGATGTCTTCTTTGTTGGTGTCGATCACGAACAGGAGGTCGGGCAGCCCGCCCATGTCCTTGATGCCACCGAGCGAACGGTCGAGCTTGTCACGTTCGCGCTGGAGGTCGAGCCGCTCCTTCTTGGTGTAGCCCTGCGCCTCGTTGGAGGCGAGCATCTCCTCGAGCTTGCGCAGCCGCGAGATCGAACCGGAAATCGTCTTCCAGTTGGTGAGCGTGCCGCCGAGCCAGCGCGAATTGACGTAGTACTGCGCGCACTTCTTGGCGGCCTCGGCGATGGCGTCCTGCGCCTGGCGCTTGGTGCCCACGAACAGGATGCGGCCGCCCTTGGCGACGGTGTCGCTCACCGCCTGCAGCGCGCGATGGAGCATCGGCACCGACTGGGCGAGATCGACGATGTGGATGTTGTTGCGGGTGCCGAAGATGTATTGCCCCATCTTCGGGTTCCAGCGGTGGGCCTGATGGCCAAAATGGACGCCAGCTTCCAAAAGCTGACGCATGCTGTAGTCGGGCAGCGCCATGGTCATTCTCCGGTTGATCCGCCGCGGACCCGTGAAGCTTCCCCCCTCCTTGCGGAGGACGGAGCCACCGGACGGCTGTAAGGCCAAGGTCCGCGTGTGAGATGGGCGGCTTATATAGGTGCGAATTGGCCGGCGCAAGCGCAGGAAACCGGCCGATTTTCGCTTCGCGCACCTCCCGCGACGCGCTAGGATGGCGGCGCCGGCAGCTTCAAAAAGGAGCCCGCGCACCCTGTCCGCAGGTCGACGCCTGCAGCCGCGGCAACGCCAACCGCTCGGGTCACAGGAAATCGGGAGGAAATCCATGTCCGCACGAGGAGTATTCGCCGCTCTCGTATCGCTCGGTCTCGCCGCCATCCCGGCGCCCGCGCTCGCCGCCGACGTCACCACGGAGCGCCTGCGCAACACCGACAACGAGCCGCAGAACTGGCTCATGGTCCACCGCGACTACAACAATTCGCGCCATTCCGCGCTCAAGGACATCGACCGCGGCAACGTCAAGGACCTCAAGCTCAAGTTCCTGTTCTCGATCGGCGGCCGTTCGACCGGCGGGACGCTGGCGGGCAAGGAAGAGGGAACGCCGCTGGTCGACGACGGATTCATGTACGTGGCCGACACCTGGGGCCGGGTGATGAAGTTCGATGTCCGCAGCGGCACCGAGGCGATCCCCTTGTGGCGCTATGACCCGAAGATCACCAAGTCGCGCACCAACCGCGGGATCGCGATGTACGGCAACAAGGTTTTCATCGCCACAAACGACGTGCGCATGATCGCGCTCGACCGAGAGTCGGGCCAGGTCGCCTGGGAGGTGAGCGCAATCGCACCGACCGATCCCGCCACCGGGACGCCGGCGGCGAAGACCCAGGCCTTCACCGCCGCTCCCCTGGCGATCAAGACCGCCGGCGGCAAGGAACTGGTCCTGCAGGGCGAAAGCTCCGGCGGTCAGCAAGGCACCAGGAGCTGGGTCGGCGCCTGGGACGTCAACACCGGCAAGCTCGCCTGGCGCACCTTCACGATCCCGGCTCCGGGCGAGCCGGGCTCGGAGACGTGGAAGGACAATCACAATGCCTGGCGCGTCGGCGGCGCCGGCGTGTGGCAGACCGCGTCCTATGATCCCGCAACCAACCTGGTCTATTACGGCACCGGCGACGCCTTCCCGACCTTCGACCCCGAGTTCCGTCCTGGCGACAACCTCTACTCCGCGAGCACGATCGCGCTCGACGCCGATACCGGCAAGATCGTCTGGTATTTCCAGGAGACGCCGAACGAACACTGGGACTTCGATACGCCGAGCCCCAAGATGCTCTACGAGGTCACGATCAACGGCGAGACCCGCAAGGTCGTGGCCAACTTCTCACGCAACGGCTTCTACTACACGCTCGATCGCGCCAGCGGCCAGTTCCTGCGCGCCGACCAGTACCAGGAGAAGGTCACCTGGACCAAGGGCATCGACCCCAAGACCGGCAAGCCGGTCGACTACGATCCCAGCAAGAACGTGCAGACCTACGCCGGCATCGGGGCGCTGCGCGGCAAGCGTGGCGAAGAGGCGTGCCCATGGCACAGCGGCGCACCCACGTTCTTCCCGCCGACCCTGGACGCCAAGCGCATGATCGCCTACGTCGCCGGCGCCGAAGGCTGCCGTCCCACCAACAGCATCAAGACGCCGATGGACGAAACCAAGGACTATGTCGGTCAGCGGGCGTGCTGTCAGGAGCAAGGCCGGGCCGTGGCGCATGGATCGATCTGGGCGGTCGATCTGCGCACCGGCAAAGTCGTGGCCAAGGATACCTCGCGCCTGGTCAACGAGTCGGGCCTGTTGAGCACCGATGGCGACCTGCTCTTCACCGGCTTCCCGAACGGGCACTTCGCCGCCCATGACGCCGACACGCTCAAGGAACTATGGAGCTTCAACCTGGGCACGCCGATCACGGCGCCGCCCATGACCTACAGCGTCGGCGGCAAGCAGTATGTCGCCGTGGTGGCCGGCGGCGCGGCTGGAATGAGGGGCGCCGCGCTCTACCAGCCCTCCGCGATCGTGGCGGTCTTCGGCCAGTAGCGTGCAGCAGGAGTGTCTTTCGCTTGCGCTGCGCGGAGCGCCGGGAGGCGGGCCCCTGCGGGCGATCGCGTTGGTCGTTGGCCTCGTGCTCGTCGCGCTGCCGGAACCGGCGGGCGCGCAAAATTCCGCGCGCCTGAAAATCTGGGACGTCACGTTCGGCGTCCCGATCGCCTCGCTGCCGCTCGATCAATTCGTCGACCCTTCCTGCGGCACCAATGGCGGACCGCCCGCCCGCGTCCTCAAGAGCTTCGACGACTTTGCGCAATGCCCGCCCGAGCGCGGCACCGGACTGCACGAGGTCTGGTTCCGCTACGACGACGAGATGGAATACGTGGCGCGCGCGCGCCGCTCCGAGCTGATGATCAAACAGCATCAGGCCAACTCGCTCGCGGGGCAGCCGATCATCACCTCGCTCCTGATCGGCGACACCGGACTGGTCGCAGGCTACCGTATCGTCACCGACACGCGCGCGGAGAGCCGCACCCGCGTGGCTGCCTATGGTCTTGCCGACCTCTTCAAGGGCATGGTCGGCGGCCTCGACATGGTCTGCAGCGATCTGCCGCCGGCCGAGGGGGAGCGGCCGGTCGATGATGTATTCGTCAAGCAAACCTGCGAACGGGCGTTCGACGGCCGGCTGGCGCGGATCGAAGCGCGGCACTACTACAAACCCGGCCAGCACGCCGTCGATCCCAATGACAACCGCCTCACCGAGAATCAATTCGAAAGTTCCGCACGGCTAGAGGTCTTCATGCCGCCGGCGGAACGCCGCTAGCCTCGGCATCGAGCACATGGCACCGCATCGCAACCGGCAACCTGACATGACATCGAAGACGAACACGCCCTCGAAACTCCGCCTCCGCACCGCCGCCTTTGTCCTGGCGGCCGCGGTCTCGACCTGGGCGAGCGCGATCCGGGCGCAAGACGACGCCGAGGTGAAAGCCGGCCTGGCGGCCTGGAAAAAAGGCGGATGCGCCGATTGCCACGGCCCCTTCGCGGACGGCGACAAGGAGAACAACGAGGCGCCGACCGGCGCAAACCTGCGCGCCACCCGGCTCGACGACGCATCGCTCAAACTGACGATCGGTTGCGGCCGCCTGGGTACGCCGATGCCCTATTTCGACGAAGGCGCCTATGAGAAGCGGCCCTGCTATGGCTTGGCCGACCCGCCGGACGAGATGACGCCCGGCGCCAATACCCTCGCTCCGCGCGAGATCGACGATCTGGTGACTTATCTCAAGGCGCGCATCATGGGCCGCGGCCCGATCACCCGGGCCGAATGCGAATTCTACTACGAAGGTGCGTCCGGTTACGGCTGCGAATCATACAAGTAGCGGCGCGCTCGGCGCCGGTGTGAGCGCGATCGCGGTGCCAGGCCTGAACCCGCGTCAGGGATGGATGCTGTTGTCCGGCATCATCGCGCCGGTGAAGATGGTCCCGGTCTGATTGGTGTTGCCGAGATTGGCCGAGCGCAGCAACGCCCCGCTCAGGTCCGCGCCGCCAAGATCGGCGCCGCCGAGATCGGCCAGATAGAAGTCCGCTTGCCGCAGGATCGCATTGCCGAGATTGGCATCGCGCAGGTTGGCCTGGGTGAATTCGGCGCTGTCCGCGGTGACCCCGCGCAGGTTGGCGCGCAGCAGACGTCCCTGCAGCAGCGTTGCGCCGGTCAGCGTCGCGTTCACGAAGCTCGCCTCGTTCAGCAGCGCGCCGCCGAGATCGGCCTCGGTGAGATTGGCGCGGTCGAGCTTGCCTCCGGTCAGGCGGATGCTGCCCATCATGGCCTCGGTGAGGTCGGCGCGGGAGAAATCGGCGCGGCCAGCCTCCGCTTCGAACAGCATGGCTTCCTTGAGCTTGGCGTTGCTCAGGTCGGCTTGCAGGAGATCGGTCTTGTTGAGGTTGGCGCCGGTAAGATCGGCGCCCGCGAGGTTGGCGCCGCGCAGCACCGCGCGATGCAGCGTGGCGCCGGCGAGGTTGGCGCCCGCAAGATTGGCGCCGGCGAGGTTGCGGCGCTTGAGCTGCGCATTGGCGAGGTCGCAGCCCGGGCAATCCTTGACCCTGCCGGCGAGAAAGGCGGCGACGTCCTGCGCCCGCGCCTCGATCGGCGGCAGCGCAGCCCAGGCGGCCACGGCCGACATCAAAACAGCAACGCATTGACGCATGGCGCGTCCTCTATCAGTTCGCCGCCGCGATCGCCTGCGCGCGCGCGATCACGTTGGGCGGAGCCTGGTAGGCCTTCTCCACCAGAGCCTGCACCTCGGGGCCGCCCACGAAGTTGAGCTCCATGTCGATCTTGACGCCTTCGGCCATGAACTGCGGGTCGCGCATGGCATCCGCGAGCCCGCGACGCAGCGCCTGCGCCACCCGCGGATCGAGGCCGGGCGGCGCGATCAGCGGCCGGCCCATGGACTGGCGCGAGAAGATCAGCTCGAGCACCTGCCGGTCCTCCGGCTGGGTCACGAACTCCGTCAGCATGGGGACGTTCGGCAGTTCCTTATGCTTATCGAGGCCGAGCTGCATCACGATCTTGAGCTTGCCGGATTCGAGATCGTGCTTGTTGCCCGAGCGCGCCACGCCCCAGGAATAGCCGACGATGCCGTCGAGCTCGCCGCGCTCCACCGCCAGCATGATCTCCTGCGTGCCCGGATAGCCGGCGACCGCCTTGAGCTTGGTTCCCAACAGCGAATTGAGCGCGGTGGTGAAGACATGCTGGTCGCCGCCGGCGCCCGTCGAGCCGACCTGAAGCGCCTTTCCGGCCAGGATTTCCTGCAGCGTCGCGGCCGGGCCGGGCTGGCGGATGTAGAAGCCCGAGACCTCGTTGTTCATGCTGCCGAGCCAGTGGAACCTGGTCGAGTCGAACTTGGCCTGGGAGGCATTCCCGCCGAGCAGCGGCTCCATCGCCACGCCGCGCCCGACGATGGCGATCTCGGTGCCGTCCTTCGGCGCGGCATTGTAGAGATAGTTCGCGAGATTGAGAGAGCCGGCGCCGGGCCGGTTCTGCGGCACGACCTGTGGACTGCCGGGGAGGTATTTGCCGAGATGGCGGGCCAGCAGCCGGCCGTAGGTGTCGTAGCCGAATCCGGTCGGCGAGAAACCGATCAGGATCTTGACCTGCTTGCCGGCGAACGACACCGGCTCGGTCTGCGCCTGCGCGCCGGCGGCGAGCGCCGCCGACAGCAGCGACGCACACAAAAGACCTTTCAGCGCCGGAATCGCCTGTCTCATCGCCTGCCCTACTCCGCCGCCCGGTCCATCCGCATCGCATCGAGATGCGCGACGATTTCGTCCGTGTGCATCACGTCGGCATATTTGTGATGCATGTCGAACAGGTTGACCTTGTGGGTCAGCTCGGCGCGATCATAGGTGCATTCCTCCACGACGGTCACGTGGAAGCCGGCCGAGTGCGCGTCGACCACGCTCGCCCGCACACAGCCGGACGTGCTCTCGCCGCAGACGATGACGCTGCTCACATCGAGCAGCGTCAGGTGCGAGGACAGCGGCGTGCTCTGGAAGATGCTGGCGCGCTGCTTGGTGATCAGAATGTCGCTCGGCTCGACCAGGAACTCGCGATAGATCGCATAACCGTCGGGCGCCGGGGGCACGCGCCGGCTCCTGGTCGAGACCGCGCCGCGCGGCCGGTTGTTCGGGCGCGTCTCCTGGGTGCAGAAGAAGATCGGGATGCCGGCCGCGCGCGCGGCGGCGATGAGCGCCTTGGTCGGCGCGATCGCTCGATGCGCAAAGATGCCGCAGCTATTGGGATATTTGTCATTGATCTCGATCGGCGGCAGCGGTCCGCCGCGATAGGCCAGATCATAGAGGTCGATGGCCAGGAGCGCCGGCCGCGGCCCCACGCCGGTCTCGCGCCGCCAGCCGGAATAGAGCTTCAGGTCGGCCTCCGGCACGACGTCCTTCCAGCAATGGTCGTTGAACTTTTCGATCGAGGCCATGAGAGTCCTTCCGTTGTCGGCGCGATGACGTCGGCGCGGCGCAAGGATAGCCCGCGCCAATTCTGCCTGTCGAGCCGCCGGCCGCCCGCGGCTAGGCCGGTTGCGTCACCGGCTGTTCGCGGGTGGCGTCGTAGGTGAAGATCCAGGTGCGGTCGAGGAACGGCGGCGGCGGCAGCATCCGGTTGTTGGCGAACTGCTGGCGCGATTGCAAGGTGATGCGCGCCGTGCGCGGCTGGCGCTCGGCGACATAGGCGGCGAGCCCGGCGGCGACGTCGGAGGTGTCGCGCGCGAGGTTGCGCGCCAGCACATAGCCGTCCTCGATCGCCATGTTGCCGCCCTGCGCCAGCGTCGGCATGGTCGGATGGGCGGCGTCGCCGAGCAGCGTCACCCGGCCCTTGGTCCATTGCGGCACCGGATCGCGATCGTAGATGCCCCACTTATAGACGTGGTGGACGTGGCGGTACATGGAGAGCAGCGCGTCGTTCCAGCCCGCATAGGCCTCGAGCAGTTCCTCCTGCGAGCTCGGCGCGGACCAGGATTCCTCGACCCACTGGTCGGTGACGTGGCCGGCGAAAATGTTCAGCGTGTCGCCGTTCCCGATCGGATAGCAGATCACGTGACCATTCGGCCCGATCCAGCCGAAGTATTCGCCGTGCTCCAGATGCACCGATCCGCCCGGTCCGATGCGGGTCGGCACGTGCTCCATCGGCACCATGGCGCGCCAGCACATCATCTCGGTGAAGCGCGGCTGGTCGGCGCCGAAAAGCTGCGCCCGGATGGCGGAGCGGATGCCGTCGGCACCGATGACGGCGTCGGCCTCGGCCTCGCTGCCGTCGGCGAAACGCGCAACGGCGGTAGCGCCTTCCGTCGCCGCCCCGACACAGGTCCGGCCCAGGCGAATGACATCGTCGGGCAATGCCGCGCGCAGCATCCCATGCAGGTCGGCGCGGTGCGCGGTCATGTAGGGCGCGCCATATTGGGCGCTCGCCTCACCCTTGAGCGGAACGCGATGCCGCAGGCTGGCGTCGTCCCACTTGATCGAGACCATGTTGGTCGGCTCATAGGCGTTGCGGCGAAGCTCGTCCTCGAGGCCGAGCGCGCGCAGCACCTTCACCGCATTGGGTCCGACCTGGATGCCGGCGCCGACTTCCTCCAGCCGCGCCGAGCGTTCATGGACCTCCACCTCGATGCCGCGCCGACGCAGCGCAACCGCGGCGGTGAGCCCGCCGATACCGCCTCCGATGATGATCACGCGAAGCGGCCGATCGGCCCGTCCAGGTCGCATGGAGCCTCCGTTGTGTGCTCGGCTTGCCGTCGGCAAGGAGCCTAGCATAACGGAAATGCGCGCAAGCCGGCGGCCTCGACGTTGCAGCAATACAAATGATCAAAGCGCCTGCACGTCGATCACGCCGGGCACCGCCTTGATGGCGCCGACGATCTGCGGGGAGACCTTGAAGCGGCCGGGGAGCTTGACCTCGACCTCGGTGCCCTGCCCCAGCATCAGCACCATGGAGACTTCGCCGTCGGACTTGTCCTGGCCCGGGCGCGCCGGCGCCACCTGCGTGCCTTCGAGCCGCTTGGCCACGCTGTCGAGCGGCTTATCGTCGCGCAGGAAGACGCGCAACCCTTTCTGCAGCTTGGCGGCCGCCGCATCAAGCGGCTCGGCATTCTGGATGCGCGCGCGCACCTCGTCGCCCTGCACTTCGGCGGAGAGCGCCAGCAGCACCGCCCGCCCCGGCTCCAGCAGGTCGCGGAACTGCTGCAGGCCCTCGGAGAAGACCACCGCCTCGTAATGCCCGGACGAATCGGAGAGCCCGATGATGCCCATCTTGCTGCCGGTGCGGGTGCGCCGCTCCTGCCGCGCCACCACCGTGCCGGCGACGCGGCCGGCGCTGGCGCCCGCCTTCACGGCGCGGGCGAATTCCGCCCAGGACGCGACCCGCAGCCGCTGCAGCGCGGCCGCATAGTCGTCGAGCGGATGGCCGGAGAGGAAGAACCCGATGGCGTCGAACTCCTTCTGCAGGCGCTCGGCCGGCAGCCACGGTTCGAGCTTGGGCAAGGTGACGGCGCCGCGTGCCGCGGTCCCTCCGAACGAGAACTCCAATGCGCCGCTGGCGATCGTTTCATGCGCGCGCTGCGCAGCCGCCAGCAAGCTGTCGACCGCGCCGAAGACGCGCGTGCGGTTGGCTTCGATCTCGTCGAAGGCGCCGGACGCGGCGAGGCTTTCGAGCACGCGCTTGTTGACGGCGCGCGGATTGATGCGGCTGGCGAAATCCGAGAGGTCCGCGAATGCCCGCTCACCGCGCGCCGCCACGATCGCCTCGACGGCTTGGCGGCCGACGCCCTTGAGCGCGGCCAGCGCGTAGTGAATGGCGTTGCCGTCGACGTCGAAGGCGACCCCCGAGCGGTTGACCGAGGGCGGCACCACCTTGATGCCGAGGCGTTGCGCCTCCGCGCGGAATTCCGCGAGCTTGTCGGTGTTGCCCATGTCGAGCGTCATGGAGGCCGCCAGGAACTCGACCGGATAGTTCGCCTTCATGTAGGCGGTCTGGTAGGTCAGCAGCGCATAGGGCGCCGAATGCGACTTGTTGAAGCCGTATTCGGCGAACTTCGCGCAGGCGTCGAAGATGACCTCGGCGTCGGCGCGGTTGATGCCGCGTTCGACGGCGCCGGAGATGAAATCGCCGCGCTGCGATGCCATCTCCTTCCGGTCCTTCTTGCCCATGGCGCGGCGCAGGATGTCGGCCTTGCCGAGGCTGTAGCCCGACAGGTCGCGCGCGATCTGCTGCACCTGCTCCTGGTAGGTGATGATGCCGTAGGTCGGCGCGAGGATCGGCTCGAGCTTGGGGTGCAGGTATTCGATCTGCTCCAGCCCGGCCTTGCGCGCGCAATAGGTCGGGATGTTCGCCATCGGGCCGGGCCGGTAGAGCGCGACCAGCACGATCAGGTCCTCGAAGCGGTCGGGCCGCATGTCGACCAGCGCGCGCCGCATGCCCTGGCTTTCCACCTGGAAGATGCCGACCGCCTCGCCGCGCGCCAGCATCTCGTAAGTCTTGGCGTCGTCGAGCGGGATGCGCAGCAGATCGATGTCGATGTCGCGCTTGCGCAGCAGGCGCACCGCGGTCTCCAGCACGGTCAGCGTCTTGAGGCCGAGGAAGTCGAACTTCACCAGGCCGGACGGCTCCACCCATTTCATGTTGAACTGGGTGACCGGCATCATGGATTTCGGATCGCGATAGAGCGGCACCAGCTCGCTGAGCGGCCGGTCGCCGATGACGATGCCGGCGGCGTGGGTCGAGGCGTGGCGGTGCAGCCCTTCGAGCTTCTGCGCGATATCGAAGGCGCGTCTGACGATCGGCTCGCGGTCGCGCTCGGCCTGCAGCCGCGGCTCGTCCTCGATCGCGCGCTTGAGCGAGACCGGGTTGGCGGGATTCTGCGGCACCAGCTTGCAGAGCTTGTCGACCTGGCCATAGGGCATCTGCAGCACGCGCCCGACGTCGCGCAACACGCCGCGCGCCTGCAGCGTTCCGAAGGTGATGATCTGCGCCACCCGGTCGCTGCCGTAGCGGCCCTGCACGTAGCGGATGACCTCGTCGCGCCGGTCCTGGCAGAAGTCGATGTCGAAGTCCGGCATCGAGACGCGCTCGGGATTGAGGAAACGCTCGAACAGGAGGCCGAAGCGGATCGGGTCGAGGTCGGTGATGGTGAGCGCATAGGCGACCAGCGAGCCGGCGCCCGAGCCGCGCCCCGGCCCGACCGGAATGCCCTGCGACTTCGCCCACTGGATGAAGTCGGCGACGATCAGGAAATAGCCCGGGTATTTCATGCTTTCGATGACGCCGAGCTCGTAGGCGAGCCGCTCGCGGTAGTCCTCGACGGTGCGGCCGGGCGCGAGCCCGTGCACCTTGATCCGCCGTTCCAGACCGGCCTGCGCCTGCCGGCGCAGCTCCACCGCCTCGTCCACGGGGGCGCCGGCTTCGCCGACCGAGAAGCGCGGCAGGATCGGCGCCAGCACGCGCGGCCGGAAGGCGCAGCGGTGCGCGATCTCGACCGTGGAGGCGATCGCCTCCGGCAGGTCGGCGAACAGCGCGGCCATCTCCGCGCGGGTCTTGAAACGGTGCTCGGGCGTGAACTGGCGGCGCTCGCTGTCGGCGACGAGCTTTCCCTCGGCGATGCAGATGAGCGCGTCGTGCGCCTCGTAGTCCTCCGCCGTGGCGAAGAGCGGCTCGTTGGTGGCGACCAGCGGGATGCCGCTCCCATAGGCGAGCGCGATGAGCGACGCCTCGGCCGCGCGCTCGGCCTCGGTGCCGTGGCGCTGCAGCTCGACATAGAGCCGGTCGCCGAAGAGCTGCGCCAGGGCGTCGCAGCGTCCCGCCGCCAGGCTCGCCTGGCCGCCCGCAATCGCCCGGTCGAGCGGGCCGCCCGGGCCGCCGGTGAGCGCGATCAGCCCATCGGTCTCGCCCTTGAGCCAGGCGAGCTTGATGTGCGGCCGCTCGTTCGGCGCGGTTTCGAGGAACGCCCGCGAATTGAGCTTTGTCAGGCTGCGATAGCCGTCCTCGCGCGCGGCCAGGAGCACGACGCGCGGATGCTCGAGCGGCTGGCCGCCCAGGCGCGGAGGCTCCTGGTCGCCGAAATCGACCGCGAGCGCGCAGCCGACGATGGGCTGGATGCCGGCACCCGCCATCTTCTCGGAGAATTCCAAGGCGCCGAACATGTTGTCGGTATCGGTGAGCGCGAGCGCCGGCTGCCGGTCGGCCTTGGCCAGTTCGGCGAGGCGCGCAATCATCAGCGCGCCTTCGAGCAGCGAATAGGACGAATGCACGTGCAGGTGCACGAAGCCCGGATCAGCCATGGAGGTCCTCGCGAATCTACGATCCCGGATGGTGGGGATCGCCAGCCGCACTGTCTACTTCCACGGGCCGACCGGCGCGCGGGATGCAGCTTTTCCCCAGGCCTGAGCCGGACCGCCCTACAATGTGGCGATGACCTGCGCCCAGATCGCGATCATTCCCAGAAACAGCGCAAGCGAGGCCAAGGCGGCGGCCTCTTCCATAATGGCGCGAAACATGCGGTGCCTCCCTCGTTCAGAACGAACGGAGAACATAGTTCTCACTCTGTTCTAGAGTCAAGCAGGGGGTACTGGGTAGTTGAAATGTGGCGGAACCTGAGGCCCATACAACCCACTCTCCGAGAATTGACCTTAGTTCTTATTTTGTTCTCATTTTAGCTTGGTTAACCAATTACGAACAAGGGTAGGCGGGGCAACCGATTCCACAGTTGATCTAGCTAAAAAGAAGGGGAGAATGGCATGATGCGTCTTATAGTTGAAGAGGTCGGCAAGGGTCTTCATCCGAATGAAGCGGTCGTTGCTGTGAAAACGGCTGGCGGCGCTGAGCGTCTCGTGGTTGCTCGACGATCGATTCAAAATAAGTCAATCCAAATTGGGTGGCCACTTGGAGAAAAAGAAAATTTTGTCCTTGTGGAGTTGCCGCGCGAAACTCAGACTGGAGCGTGGCGTGTATGGGTCAATAAGGATCAACTTATTGAAGCCGAAGAGCGAATACGCGCGTGATATTTACCGATCGCGAAATCCAAATTGCCATTACTCGGAAGCAGATCATTATTGATCCGATTCCGCAGGCCATCGCCTACAGTTCTACCAGTGTTGACCTTACGCTTGATCCGATACTCAACCTTTTCAAAACAGGAAGCACCGCCGTAAAAAAGGTGATTGACCCTACCGTTCCGGATTATGATGTTGATGAGGTTCTTGCTGAGCTTACCATTATCGAAACGATCGATGCAGCAAAGGGGTATGAACTTCCAGTCAAACATCTCGTGTTAGGATGGACGGCCGAATATGTTGAGTTGCCGATCGATTCTCGAATCGCTGCGCGAGTGGAAGGGAAGAGTTCTCTAGCGAGGCTCGGGTTAGGAGTGCATATTACCGCACCAACGATCCACGCGGGATTTCCTGGTCAAATTCGGCTTGAAATCGTAAATCACGGCCATGTCCCAATTCTACTAAAACCAGGGATGCGGATTTGCCAGCTAATTTTCGAGCAGACGCTAGGAACGCCGGACGCGGGATACAAAGGCCAATTCGCGGGGCAATCCGCAAAATAAACTGCCTCGGCTCAATTGCCTATTTATTGCGTCCTCGGGAATGAATCCACGCCAAAGACTCGTTCTTGATCCAGCGTGCCGCCTCCCCTTCCGTAGCAAAAAATTGGACTTGCACGGGGGCTTCGTTTGCGAGCGTTGCGCGCACGTACCAGCTGCCGCCAATCTTCTGTTCGACAACCTCAAACACGGGCTTCGCGTCGCGCTCCCCTTCGCGGCCATCGCATCGAGCATGTCAACCACGTCGCCCATTTCCCAAAGCCGGTTCGTCACGCCAGCGGCCATTGCGGGACTGATCTTGAGCGTCTGATGAAGCCGCACGAAATTGTAGTACATCGAATGCAGCGCGAACGCTGCGGCATGGTTCTCGACCTTCTTTGAGAATACATTGGTGAGGCGCGTGAAGCGGGCGCATGTGCATCCGCATTGTGAGGTTCTGACGTTCAGCGTAGGACGTGCTGACGATGCCCGCCAGATATTTCACGGAGCCTGTGAATGTGGTGGCCTTCGAGCCAAAGCTAAAGGAATCCTCGGCCGCCATGGATGGTACAGGATCGGTTGTGCCTCTACGGCGGCCTACCTAGCGGGTCCAACGCTTGGCGGCGGCCTTCTTGGCGACCTCCGCCCTTCGCTCAGGAGTGGTCTTTGTCGCACGCGCGGCACCACCCTTCTTGCCTAACGCCACCGCAGCAGGGTCCTTGCCCTGTTCCTCTGGCGGCGGCGGCCGGTCCTCGACCTGCCCGCTGGCGATATCTTGGCGGCTTCACTGAAGTCTCGGGGGCGCCGCTTGCGATGCTTGTCGGCCATGGTCCAAATATGCGCCCGAATCATTGAGGCTTCCACCCGTCTCAACGGCGGGCGTATTCAAACTGATCCACTGCCCAAGCAGGTATGGGCCAATCTCGCCCGGCGATCACGTGTCCGTGAAAGTGTTAAAATCCAGAAATATTTGTGGCGCAAATACGGCGAACGCGCCATAATGGAGGCAACGGGGTTGGACGGGGGTCTAACAAAATGGCGGACGTTGACCACTACTTGTGGCAAGCGGAAATCTTTTTCTCGATGTCGACCAAGGTTGCCGATCCTGCGCTGGCAGTGTCGTTGCAAACTGTCGCTGAGGATTATCTGACGAAAGCCACTCAGCTCTGCACGAGCGACGCAGTGCTGCCGGGTAAGCCAGCGACGGCGCGGCCTTAGACCGGCCGCGCAGCCGCTAGGCCATCTCGACGACCTGCCCTTCACGCAGCGTCACGCGCCGGTCCATGCGGCCGGCGATCTCCATGTTGTGGGTGGCGACGATCACGGCGACGCCGGATGCGCGCACCAACTGCGTGAGCGCGCCGAACACATGCTCGGCCGTGTGCGGATCGAGGTTCCCGGTCGGCTCGTCGGCAAGCAGGATGCGCGGCGCGTTGGCGACCGCGCGCGCGATCGCGACCCGCTGCTGCTCGCCGCCGGAAAGCTCGGCCGGCCGGTGGGTGAGCCGCTCCTTGAGGCCGAGATAGCCCAGCAGCTCGAGCGCGCGGGCGGTCGCCTCATTGCGGCGCAGACCGCGGATCATTTGCGGCAGGATCACGTTCTCGAGCGCCGAGAATTCCGGCAGCAGATGATGGAACTGGTAGACGAAGCCGATCTCGACGCGGCGGATGCGGGTGCGGTCGGCATCCGACAGCTTGGAAGTCGCGACCTTGTCGATGTAGACCTCGCCGGCGTCAGGCTGTTCGAGCAGCCCTGCGACGTGCAGCAGCGTCGATTTGCCGGCGCCGGACGGCCCGACCAGCGCGACCGACTGGCCCGGCCATACCGGCAGCTCCGCCCCCTTTAGGATATCGATCGTCGCATCGCCCTGCCGGTAGTGCCGGTCGACGGCGTGCAGGTAGAGGATGGGGACGTCGTCCTCGCTGGTCGTCGGTGTCGCGGGCACTTTCGTGGGCGCCGCGTCATTCATAGCGAAGCGCCTCGACCGGATCGAGCCGCGCCGCACGCCACGAGGGATAGATGGTCGCGAGGAGCGAGAGCGAAAGCGCCATCACCACCACCGCGGTGGTCTCCGCCGGGTCCATCTCGGCCGGCAGCCGGGAGAGGAAATAAAGCTCGGCCGAGAACAATTCGGTCTTCAGGAGCCAGGACAGGAATTGACGGATCGCCTCGATGTTGAGGCAGATGAGGGTGCCCACGACGACACCGACGATCGTTCCCACCACCCCGATCGCGGTGCCGGTGATGAGGAAGATGCGCATCACCGCGCCCTGGGTCGCGCCCATGGTGCGCAAGACCGCGATATCGTGGCCCTTGTCCTTCACCAGCATGATCAGCCCGGACACGATGCTGAGCGCCGCCACCAGCACGATCTGCGCCAGGATGAAGAACATCACGTTGCGCTCGACCTGGAGCGCGTTGAAGAAGGTGGCGTTGCGCTGACGCCAGTCGACCATGAAGATCGGCCGGCCGGCCGCCTCCGCCACCAGCCTGCGGTAGCGGTCGATCCGGTCGGGAGCGTCGGTATAGACCTCGATCGCGGTCACGTCGCCGGAGCGATTGAAATAGGCCTGCGCCTCGACCAGCGGCATGAACACGAATGCGGAATCGTATTCCGACATCCCGACCTCGAAGATGGCCGCGATCTTGTAGGGCTTGATCCGTGGCGTCGTGCCCATGGGGGTGACGGCGCCGCGCGGCGCCACCAGGGTCACGCTGTCGCCGGCGTTGAGCGACAACTGGTCGGCGAGCCGGCGGCCGATCGCGACCGCCTGGCCGTCGTCGAAGCCCTCGAGCGAGCCCCGCTTGATCTTGTTGCCGATCGAGGGAAGCCGCTCGAGATCGGCGCCGCGCATGCCGCGCACCAGAACGCCGCTGGCATTGAACGGCGAAGACGCCAGCGCCTGGCCTTCGACCAGCGGAGCGGCCAGGTTGATGCCCGGCACCCTGCTGATGCGGTCGGCCACGATTTCCCAGTCGGCGAGCGGACTCTCGAGCGGCTGGACCAGGAGATGCCCGTTGAGGCCGAGGATCTTGTCGAGCAGTTCCTTGCGGAAACCGTTCATCACCGCCATCACGATGATGAGCGTCGCGACCCCCAGCGTGATGCACAGGAACGAGATCACGGCGATGACCGAGATGAAGCCTTCCTTGCGCCGGGCGCGCAGATAGCGCAGCGACAGCATCCATTCGAATGGCGAGAACGGTCGGGTCCCGGTCGGATCGGCCATGATTGAGTTCCCACCTTCGATTTTCACATGATTCTGGCCGATTCACGCCACGGCCGGTGGCACCTACGCGACCAATGCGCACAGATTCATGGCGAAAGCCGAGCAATCGCGTCGGCGGCACTCATCAATTCGCGGCTGCCGTCGGACCGGCGCTTGACCTCGACCTTGCCTTCGGCGAGCCCCCTGGGGCCGATCATCACCTGCCAGGGAATCCCGATCAGATCGGCGGTGGCGAATTTCGCGCCCGGCCGCTGGTCGGTGTCGTCGTAGAGCACGTCCACGCCCTTGGCCGAGAGCGCCCGGTAGAGCTGTTCGCAGGCGGCGTCGGTATCGGCCGCGCCCTGCTTGAGGTTCAGGATCGCGACCTTGAAGGGCGCGACGGCCTCCGGCCATTTGATGCCGGCGTCATCGTGGCAAGCCTCGATGATCGCCGCCACCAGCCGGCTCGGCCCGATGCCGTAGGAGCCCATATGGACGGCATGCTCGGCGCCATCGGGCCCGGCGACGACTGCCTTCATGGGCATCGAATACTTGGTGCCGAAATAGAAGATGTGGCCCACTTCAATGCCGCGCGCGCTCACCTGCTTGTCCGCCGGCAGCTTGGCGAAGGCCGCGGCGTCATGCTTGTCGGAGGTTGCCGCGTAGAGCGAGGTCCAATGGCCGGTGATGCGCTGCAATTCGGCCACGTCGTCGAAGTTCACGTCCGCGCCGGGCACGTCGAAATCGAGATAGTCGCGGTGGCAGAAGACCTCGCTCTCGCCGGTGTCGGCGAGGATGATGAATTCGTGGCTGAGGTTGCCGCCGATCGGTCCGCTCTCGGCCGCCATCGGGATCGATTTGAGGCCGAGCCGCGCGAACGTGCGCAGATAGGCGACGAACATCTTGTTGTAGGAGTGGGTCGCGCCGGCGTGGTCGAGATCGAAGGAATAGGCGTCCTTCATCAGGAATTCACGTCCGCGCATCAGTCCGAAACGTGGACGCACCTCGTCGCGAAATTTCCACTGCACATGGTACAGGTTGAGCGGCAGGTCCTTGTAGGAGCGCACATAGGCACGGAAGATTTCCGTGATCATCTCCTCGTTGGTCGGACCATAGAGCATGTCACGGTCATGCCGGTCCTTGATGCGCAGCATCTCCTTGCCGTAGGCGTCGTAGCGCCCGCTCTCGCGCCACAAATCGGCCGACTGGATGGTCGGCATCAGCATCTCGATCGCGCCCGACCTGTTCTGCTCCTCGCGCACGATCCGGCAGATCTTGTCGAGCACGCGCAGACCGAGCGGCAGGAACGCATAGATGCCGGCCGCCTCCTGCCGCATCATGCCGGCGCGCAGCATGAGGCGATGGGAGACGATCTCCGCCTCCTTCGGGGTCTCGCGCAGAATCGGCAGAAAGAAGCGGGTCAGGCGCATGGGTCGAGAATCGGTTGTTTCAGGGTGGCCTGAGTCAAACCGGATCGGTTGGCAAAACACAAGGGCTATCAAGGCTTTCCGAGCCGCGGCCGGCAGGCGGGCGCAGCCGCCACCTCACGCAACTGTGTTTTGCTCGGGGCAGCCTCGCAAGTTTGCGTGGTGACAAAGACGGGGCGGATTGGATACGGTCGAATGGTGGCCGGGTATGAGGTGGTCGCGCCGTGGGGCGACAAGGCTGCCCCTCTGCCATGCAGTCCAAGTCTTGGGAGGACAAGCCCTCTGGCGCGTAAAAGCCACAGCCGCCTTGTAGTGTTCAGTACGGCGGGATGATGATGGGCGACAACCTATTTCGGGAGCAGGGCCTTGGCCCTGCTCAATTTTTTTAAGCCAGCCATCATATCGAAAAGCCCCCGGGGGGGCTCAGCGGGCCATTCCCATCAGGGCTGCCAGGCCGTCGAGGGTGACCAGCCGGTAGCCGTAGGCCAGCGCGCAGACAGCAAAGATCACGCTGGCGGCGACCGTCGTCCATAGCAGCTTGCGCCACACCCGGGGGATCGCGGGCGCGCCCGGGTCGGTGCCGGGCGACACCGGCCCGCTCTCCTCCTGGCTGCGCACGCCCCACGGCAGCACCGCGAACAGCACGGTCCACCAGATGATGAAATAGATCGCGATCGCGGTGGTCAGCGACACGGTGCGGTTACCCCCGCGGAGCAAAGGCAGGAGGTTAAGGTAAAAAACAGATTGACGGCGTGGATCCGTATCGGGCGCGACGGCGCGATGTTAGACACGCAAGCACATCTGAGGGAGTCAATCGTCATGGCGTTGCGGTTCACGTTCCGTGGTTTGGCGGCGCTGGTCCTTGCCGGTTTTGCATTCGCGGCAACACCGGCATCGGCGCAGACCCAAGTCCTCTGCAGCTACGACCAATATGGCCGGCCCTACAACTGTCATCACACCGGCCTCGTCGTCCCGCAGCAGTATCCGCAGGCCCAGTGTGGCTCCTGCTGTAACTCATGCGGCAACCGCGGCCTGTTCACCAGCACCTGGGTGCAGCAGCAGCCGGCGCCGTGCGGCTACGCCAATCCCTGCCAGCAGCAGGTCGTCGTGCAGCCGCAATACGCGCCCCAGTATGCACCGCAATACGCGCCGCAGTATGCACCGCAATACGCACCCCAATATGCGCCGCGCTACGCCCCTCAGCCGCAGCAAGTGGTCGAGGAGCAAGACGTCGACGACGATGACGTGCAGCCGTCGCCGCGGCATCGCTACCATCGCCAGCGCGAAGTCAAGACCGTCCATCGCCACCGGGTGACCGAGCGGCCGGCGAAGAAGCCGAAATATCCGCTCGAGCGCGCCTATTGAGGACACCATCAACGGCCGGTGGCTGTGCCGCGGATTGATCGTCCCCCGACCCCCCGTCCCCCAATCCCGCACACCACTCTTCGGCAGTTGATTGCGGCTCGCGGCAACCCCGTCGAGCCGCAATTCTTTTGCCCGCTCACGCCTGCTCGAGCTCGATCAGCGTGCCGCAGAAATCCTTCGGGTGCAGGAACAGCACCGGCTTGCCGTGGGCGCCAGGCATCGGCTCGCCGTTGCCGAGGATGCGCGCGCCCTTGGCCTTGAGCTCGTCGCGCGCAGCCGCGATATCGGCGACCTCGTAGCAGACGTGGTGGATGCCGCCCCCGGGGCTGCGCTCGAGAAACTTGGCGATCGGCGAATGATCGCCGAGCGGCGCAATAAGCTCGATCTTGGTATTGGGCAGTGTGATGAACACGGTGGTGACGCCGTGCTCGGGCTGCTCAACCGGCTCCGAGACCTGCGCACCGAGCATCTCGCGATAGAGCCGCGAGGCTTGGGCGAGGTCGCGCACCGCGATGGCGACATGGTTGAGACGGCCGATCACGTCCCCTACTCCGGCATGTCGCATCATACCGTCAGCACGTGGACATGGCATATCGGCCGCTTGCGCCAGGCTGCCCCGATGGCCCCGCGCACCGCGCGGCGCACCGCCTCGGCGACCGCATCCGGATCGCGCCGGCGCCCGCGCGGCATGGACTCGAACGCTTCCAGCACGGCGTCGTAAGCGAGCCTGGAAATCAGGGTCCCGCCGGCGTCGGTCTCGGGGACGCCGAAAAGCTCGATTTCCGGATCGCCCACGAGTTCGCCCCGCTCGGTCAGCGCGAGCGCGACCGAGACGAGGCCCACGAAGCCGAGCCGCCGGCGGTCGGCCACGGTGCGCTCCTCGGCGCTGATGAGAAGCGAGCCGTCCTTGTAGAGCCGGCCCGCCGGCACCGCGTCGACGATGCCCGGAACGCCGGGCGCGAGCCGGAGCAGATCGCCATTGCGGCACAGGATCACGCGGCCGACGCCGGCGCGGCGCGCCAGCGCGCCGTGCTCGGCCAGGTGCAGCGCCTCGCCGTGGACCGGGATCAGGATCTGCGGCCGCACCCAGCCGATCATGTCTTCCAGCTCGGCGCGGCGCGGATGGCCGGAGACATGCACGAGATGGGTCCGGTCGGTGATGACTTCGATGCCCTGGGTGACGAGGCCGTTGATGATCTGCATCACTGCCTTCTCATTGCCCGGGATCGCCCGCGAGGAAAAGATCACGCGGTCGCCGCGCGAGAAGGTCACCTCGGGATGATCGTCACGGGCGATGCGCGAGAGCGCCGCGCGCGGCTCGCCCTGGCTGCCGGTGCAGAGCGCGACCACCTTGTCCGGCGGCAGGTGCCCGTAGACGTCGGCCGAGCGAAAGTCGCGGATGCCGTCGAGATAGCCGGTCTCGCGCGCGACCTGGGAAATCCGCTCCATGGCGCGGCCGACCAGCACGACCTCGCGGTCGCAGGCGGCGGCTGCCTCGGCGACGGCGCGCACGCGCGCGACGTTGGACGCAAAGGTCGTCACTCCGACGCGCCCGGGCGCCGACTTGATCAGCTCGGCAAGCGATTTTGCGACATCGGCTTCCGAGGGCGAGCGGCCCTCGCGCACCGCGTTGGTCGAATCGCCGAGCAGCGCGAGGCAGCCTTCGTTGCCGAGCGCGCGCAGCCTCGCTTCGTCGGTCGGCGGCCCGATGACCGGCGTGGGATCGATCTTCCAGTCGCCGGTGTGCAGCACGGTGCCGTGGCGGGTGCGGATGATGAGACCATTCGATTCCGGGATCGAATGGGCCATGGAGACGTATTCGATGTCGAACGGCCCCAGCGTGAAGCGGGCCTTGAGCGGCACGATCGTGACCGGAATGTCGGGCGCGCCGGGCTCGCCCTGGCGCTTGGCGGCCAGCAGCGCGGCGGTGAAGGGCGTCGCATAGACCGGCACGCGCAGGCGCGGCCACAGGTCGAGCATGGCGCCGAAATGATCCTCGTGCGCATGCGTGAGCACGATGCCGAGCAGATTGCGGCGCTGCTCGACCAGAAAGCGGATGTCCGGGAGGATGAGATCGACACCCGGCAGGCCCTCCTCGCTCGCAAAGGCGACGCCGAGATCGACCGCGATCCACTGCCGGTTGCGCGCGTCGCCGAGGCCGTAGATCGCGAGATTCATGCCGATCTCGCCGACCCCGCCGAGCGGCGCAAAGACCAGTTCGTCGCCCTGCCCTGCCATCACGCCTCACCGCCTCGCGGCTGCCGGCTGGCGGTCGTGGGGCCTTCGAGCGCGACCACGTCGCCGGCAGCGAGTGTTTGCCTGCCGCCCTCGGGCAGCGTGAGCACCAGCCGGCCGCCCTCGTCGAGCGTCTCGAAGCGCCCGGCCACCTCGCGGTCGGCCAGCCGCACGCGGATCGGCTCGCCGAGACCCGCCGCGCGCGCCAGCCAGTCGGTGCGGATGGTAGCGAAGTGCTCGCCGCGGTTCCATTGCGCCAGGCGCCCGAGCATCTTGCTGGACAGCGCGCGAAACAGGGCGGCGCTCGAAACCTGCACGCCGGCGGCGGCGAGGTCGGTCGCCGGATAGTCGGTATCGGCGGGATGGCTGGTGCAGTTGACCCCGATACCGACCGCCACCGCGCCCGGCTCGGCTCCTTCGCCTTCGATCAGGATGCCGGCGAATTTCGCGCCCTTGAGCAGGAGATCGTTCGGCCACTTGATCTTGATCTGGGGGCGCAGCTTCGGCGCGGTCTCTACGACCGCGTCGTGGACCGCCAGCGCCGCGACGAAGGAGAGTTCAGGCCAATGCTCGGCCGGCGCCGGGTCGGTGAGGAGAAGGCTGACGTGCAGGTTGCCCGCTTGCGAGGTCCAGGTGCGGCCGCGCCGGCCGCGGCCCGCGCTCTGGCGCCCGGCCGCGATCCACAGCGGCCCGCGTTCGCCCGCGCGCGCCAATGCGAGCGCTTCCGTATTGGTCGATGCCACCAATTCGTGCGCAACGAGCCGCACGCCGGCCGCGGACGCCATGGGATCGAGCTCGATCATTCAGAAGAGCGATTTTGCCGCAGCCGTTGCGGCGGCAACGAGTGGGCCGGGATAGACAAAGAACAACAGGTTGAAAAGTCCAGTCACGCCGAGCACGGCGCGAAGCTCCGCCGGCATCGGCTCGAACGGTTTTGCCGGCTCGTCGAAATACATGATCTTCACGATCATCAGATAGTAATAGGCGCCGACCACGCTCGCGAGCACGCCGACGACCGCAAGGGTAAACAGGCCCGCCTGGATCGCGGCCAGGAACACGTAGAACTTGGCGAAAAAGCCCGCAAGCGGCGGTATCCCCGCGAGCGAGAACAGCAGCATGGCGAGGAAGAACGCCATCGCCGGATTGGTGCGCGCGAGGCCCGCGAGGTCGCCGATCTCCTCGCAAAGCTGCCCGTCGCGGCGCATCGCCAGGATGCAGGCAAAGGTGCCGAGCGTCATGGCGACATAGATCGCCATGTAGACCAGCACGCCCTGCACGCCCTCCGCGGTGCCGGCCGCAAGGCCGACGAGGGCAAACCCCATGTGGCCGATCGAGGAATAAGCCATCAGCCGCTTGATGTTCTTCTGGCCGATCGCCGCAAAGGCGCCGAGCACCATCGAGGCGATGGCGACGAACACGACGATCTGCTGCCATTGCAAGGCGATCTCCGGGAACGCCACGATGGTGGTGCGCACGAACATGGCGATGCCGGCGACTTTCGGCGCGGCGGCGAAAAAGGCGGTGATCGGCGTCGGCGCGCCCTCGTAGACATCGGGCGTCCACATGTGGAACGGCACCGCCGAGACCTTGAAGCAGAAGCCCGCGAACAGGAACACCAGCCCGAACACCAGGCCGATGCCGCCCTGCGGAGCCGCCTTGGCGATGCCGGCGAAACTGACCGTGCCGGTGAAGCCATAGATCAGCGAGGCGCCGTAGAGCAGCATGCCGGAGGACAGCGCGCCAAGGACGAAATATTTCAGTCCGGCCTCGGTCGAGCGCACGGAATCGCGGTTGAACGCGGCGACCACGTAGAGCGCAAGGCTCATCAATTCGAGGCCGAGATACATCGCGATCAGGTCCGCGGCGGAGATCAGCATCAGCATGCCGGTCGCCGACAGCACGATCAGGATTGCGTATTCGAAGCGTTGCTGCTTCTCGGCCGCGAGATAGCCGAACGACATCAGGATGGCGACCGCCGAGCCGGTGAGCGCCAGCAGCTTGAGGAAGCGCGCGAACTCGTCGACCACGAAGCTGCCGCCGAAGGTGACGAGCTTGCCCGCCGGCAGCCAGACGACGATCGCGCCGGCCGCCACCAGCAGCAGGATCGCCAGCCAGTTGACCGCGTTGGTCGTGCGCTCGCCGCGGAACGCGCCGAACATCAACAGCGCCATGGCGCCGACCGCGAGCAAAAGCTCGGGCAGCACCGGCAACAGGTCGCGCAATTCAAGCGTCTCGTTCATCGGCGCATCATTCGGTCACTGCGTCAGCATGGCGGCGGTCTTGGCCGCGCCGAGCGCCCGGTTGTAGTTGTCGATGAGCTGGGTGACGGCGACAGCCGAGAGATCGAGGATCGGCTTGGGGAAAATGCCAAACAGGATGGTCAGTGCCGCGAGCGGCCCGAGCGTGATGATCTCGCGGTAGTCGAGGTCCCGGATCCCGGCGAGGCTTCGCTTGTCGAGCACGCCGAAGATCACTTTCCGGTAGAGCCAGAGCGCGTAAGCGGCCGACAATATGGTGCCAATCGTCGCCAGCGTCGCGACCCAGATGTTCACCTTGAAGGTCCCGATCAGGGCGAGGAACTCGCCGACGAAGCCGGAGGTCCCCGGCATGCCCACGTTGGCCAGCGTGAACACCATGAAGGCCACGGCATAGAGCGGCATGCGGTTGACGAGCCCGCCATAGGCCGCGATCTCGCGCGTATGCATGCGGTCGTAGACCACGCCGACCGACAGGAACAGCGCGCCCGAGACGATGCCGTGCGAGATCATCTGGAAGATGCCGCCGGCGACGCCCTGGCTGGTGACCGCGAAAATCCCCATGGTCACGAAGCCCATATGCGCCACCGACGAATACGCGATGAGCTTCTTCATGTCGTCCTGCACCAGCGCGACCAGCGAGGTGTAGATGATGGCGACGACCGAGAGCGCGAACACGAGCGGCGCGAAATCGTGCGAGGCGGCCGGGAACATCGGCAGCGAGAAGCGCAGGAAGCCATAGCCGCCCATCTTCAAGAGGATGGCAGCCAGGATCACCGAGCCCGCCGTCGGCGCCTCGACGTGGGCGTCCGGCAGCCAGGTATGCACCGGCCACATCGGCAGCTTCACCGCGAACGAGGCGAAGAAGGCAAGCCACGCCCACTTCTGCAGTCCGAGCGGAAAGCCGTGCTTGAGCAGGGTCGGAATATCGGTAGTGCCCGCCTCCCAGTACATCGCCATGATGGCGAGCAGCATCAGGACCGAGCCGAGCAGCGTGTAGAGGAAAAACTTGAAGCTCGCATAGACCCGCCGCGGTCCGCCCCAGACCCCGATGATCAGGAACATCGGGATCAGCCCGCCCTCGAAGAACAGATAGAACAGCACCAGGTCGAGGGCGCAGAAGGTGCCGATCATCAGGCACTCCAGCACCAGGAACGCGATCATGTATTCGGTCACGCGGGTCTGGATCGCGCGCCAGGAGGCGATGATGCAGAGCGGCATCAGCGCGGTGGTGAGGATCACGAACGGCAGCGAAATGCCGTCGACCCCCATGTGGTAGCTGATGGCGCCGGCAAGCCAGGGCTTCTTCTCGATGAACTGGAACTCGGCCGAGCTCGGGTCGAACCGCCAGACCAGCATCAGCGAGATCGCGAAGGTGATCAGGGTCGTATAGAGCGCGACCCAGCGGGCGTTGCGGTTTTCCGGCTCGCCTCCGGCACGCATGAACGCGATCAACAGCGCGCCCAGCAGCGGCAGGAACGTCGTGACGGACAGGATCGGCCAGCTCATCATCACCCCACGCCTCCGAACTTGAAGATGAACCAGGTGATCAGCGCCGCGACGCCGATCAGCATGGCAAAGGCGTAGTGGTAGAGGTAGCCGGTCTGCAGCCGCACCACGTTGCGGGTGACGTCGAGGACGCGGGCGGACACGCCGTCCGGGCCGAAGCCGTCGATCAGCCAGCCGTCGCCGCCCTTCCACAGCAGCCGCCCGAGCCACAGCGCGGGCCGCACGATGATAAGGTCATAGAGCTCGTCGAAGTACCATTTGTTGAGCAGGAACCGATAGAGCGGCTCGTGCTGGCGCGCCAGCTCGCCGGGCAGTTCCGGCCGGCGCACGTAGAAGTGCCAAGCGACCAGGAACCCGAGCGCCATCATGACCGTCGGCAGCATGGCGACCCAATAGGGCACGTGATGCATGGCGTCGAGAATGTGGTTGTCGGGCGCGAGTTTCAGGGAATCGCGGAAGAACGTCTCGACGCCGTGCCCGGTAAAGAGCTGCAGGAACGGATAGCCGGCCAGGATCGAGCCCGCGGCCAGGAACGCGAGCGGAACCAGCATCACCATCGGGCTTTCGTGCGCGTGGTCGTAATGCTCGCGGCTGTGCGGACGGCCGTGGAAGGTCACCAGGATCAGCCGCCAGGAATAGAACGAGGTCATCGCGGCCGCCGCGACCGTCATCGTGAATGCATAGAGCGCCATCGGGTTGCTGCCGGCGTAGGCCGCTTCGATGATGGCGTCCTTGGAGAAGTAGCCGGCGGTGAGCGGAAAGCCGGTGAGCGCGAGCGTGCCGATCACCATCACCGCATAGGTGAACGGGATCTTGTCCTTGAGGCCGCCCATCTTCCAGATGTCCTGCTCATGATGCATCGCCAGGATCACCGAGCCGGAGCCGAGGAACAGGAGCGCCTTGAAGAAGGCATGGGTGAAGAGGTGGAACATCCCGACCGGATAGGCGCCGACGCCCATGGCGACGAACATGTAGCCGAGCTGCGAACACGTCGAATAGGCGACGATGCGCTTGATGTCGTTCTGTACCAGGCCGACGGTAGCGGCAAAGAACGCAGTGGTCGCGCCGATGAAGGTGACGAAGGCCTGCGCGTTCGGCGCGAGCTCGAACAGCGGCGACAGCCGCGCCACCATGAAGACGCCGGCGGTCACCATGGTGGCGGCATGGATCAGCGCCGACACCGGCGTCGGCCCTTCCATCGCGTCCGGAAGCCAGGTGTGCAGGAGGAACTGCGCCGACTTGCCCATCGCGCCCATGAACAGCAGGAGGCAGATGAGCGTGAGCGCATCGACGTCGTGACCGAGGAGATGCATGGTCTTGCCGGTGAGCGCGGGCGCCTGCGCGAACACGGTGTCGAAGTCGACCGCCCCGGTGAGCATGAACACGGCGAAAATGCCGAGCGCGAAGCCGAAATCGCCCACCCGGTTGACCAGGAAGGCCTTGATCGCGGCCGCGTTCGCCTCCGGCTTGTGATACCAGAAGCCGATGAGCAGATAGCTCATCAGGCCGACACCCTCCCAGCCGAAGAAGAGCTGGACCAGATTGTCCGCCGTCACCAGCATCAGCATCGCCAGCGTGAACAGCGACAGGTAGCAGAAGAACCGCGGCCGCGAGGGGTCCTCCGCCATGTAGCCGATGGAATAGAGATGCACGAAGGCCGAGATCGTGGTCACCACGACCAGCATCACGGCGGTGAGCGTGTCGATGCGCAGCGCCCAGTCGATCTTGAGGTCGCCGGCCGCGATCCACGTGAACAGGGTTACGCGCTCGTCGTGCCCGAAGCCGATGCTCACGAAGGCGATCCACGACAGGATCATGGAAATGAACAGGAGAATGGTGGTGATCAGCTCGGCCGAGCGCGACCCGGCTGCCGCTTCGCCGGCGGCCTGCGTTTCGGAATGCGCGTGGTGGATGACGCTGAAGTCGCCGTGCGGCGATGGCGCCGCGCCACCCGCCGGAGCCGCGGCATGGTCCTCGGCGCCGAGCGGCGGCGGCCCGCCGGGGTGGCGAGCGCGCGCGCCGGCGAGCGCGATCAGGCCGGCGAGGATCGCGCCGAGCAGCGGCAGGAAGACGATGGCCTGATACATGCCGCTATCCTTGACGCTGATCCGAAAACCGGTGCCCGCTCTTCGCGATCATGCGTCAGCCTTTCATGAGATTGATGTCTTCGACCGCGATCGAGCCGCGATTGCGGAAATAGGCCACCAGGATCGCGAGCCCGATGGCCGCTTCCGCCGCCGCGACCGTAAGCACCAGGAGCGCAAAGACCTGGCCGACGATGTCGCCGAGGAAGGTCGAGAACGACACCAGATTGATGTTGACCGCGAGCAGGATCAGCTCGATCGACATCAGGATGACGATCACGTTCTTCCGATTGAGGAAGATGCCGAAGATGCCGAGCGTGAACAGGATCGCCGCGACCGTGAGATAATGGCCAAGCCCGATGGTCATGACAGCCCCTGCCCCGGCCGCACCTTCACGATCTCGATCGCGGTCGCCTTGGTGCGGGCGACCTGGTCGGCGATGTTCTGGCGCCTGACCTGCGGCTTGTGGCGCAGCGTGAGCACGATCGCGCCGATCATGGCGATGAGGAGCACGAGCCCGGCAGCCTGGAAGTAGTAGACGTAGCGCGTATAGAGCACCTGGCCGAGCGCCTCGGTATTGGTGGTGCTGGCGATCGGCGGGATCGGCGCCGTGATCGCATCGGCGACGGTCGGGCCGATGGTCCATCCGCCGACCACAAGCAGCAGCTCGGCCAGCAGGATCAGGCCGACCAGCGCGCCGACCGGCAGGTATTGCAAGGAGCCCTGCCGCAGCTCCGCGAAATCGACGTCGAGCATCATCACCACGAACAGGAACAGCACCGCGACCGCGCCGACGTAGACGACGATGAGGATCATCGCCAGGAACTCGGCCCCGAGCAGCAGGAACAGCCCCGACGCATTCACGAAGGCGAGGATCAGGAACAGCACCGAATGCACGGGATTCTTGGCCGCAATGACCATGAAGGCCGCGGCGACGCAGACGCCGGCGAACAGATAGAAGAAGAGCGCCTGGACGATCATGGATACGCTTCCAGGATTGCCCGTGGCGGAGCCGCAGACGCGGTGCGCTCCCTCCCCCCATCGCCCGTCGACGACCGGCGTGAACGCCCTGATGGCGGAGAAGGGTTGGGGAGAGGGGAAGATGCGGATGCGGTCGCGCTTATGGCACCCTCCTCCCTGTCCGTCCGCCGCAAGGGGGGAGCGAACGCTGTGGCACCAGCCTTTGCGATCTCTATCAGCTCTGTATTCATCGGCTCACCGGTACGGCGCGTCGAGCGCCAGGTTCTTGGCGATCTCGCGCTCCCAGCGGTCGCCGTTGGCGAGCAGGCGCTCCTTGTCGAAATAGAGTTCCTCGCGCGTCTCGGTGGCAAATTCGAAGTTCGGGCCCTCCACGATCGCATCGACCGGACAGGCCTCCTGGCAGAGCCCGCAATAGATGCATTTGACCATGTCGATGTCGTAGCGGGTGGTGCGGCGCGTGCCGTCGTTCCGGCGCGGGCCGGCCTCGATCGTGATCGCCTGCGCCGGACAGATCGCCTCGCACAGCTTGCAGGCGATGCAGCGCTCCTCGCCGTTGGAATAGCGGCGCAACGCGTGCTCCCCGCGGAAGCGAGGCGAGAGCGGCCCCTTCTCGAAGGGATAGTTCAGCGTCGGCTTCGCCTTGAAGAAGTAGCGCATGGCGAGGACGAATGCCGATGCGAATTCCTTGAGGAACAGCGCGCTGGCGGCCTGGCGGATGTTCATGGTTGCATTCCTTTTGCGCGCGCCGTGCGCTCCTGCTCCGCCGCCCGCTTCAACCGCCGATCTCGTGTCCGATCCAATAGCCGACAGCCCCGAACACGATGATGTCGATGGCCAGGATGGCGCGGCGCAGCAAGGCAAGCTCCTCCTTGGACGCGGGCGGATCCTCCGGCGCGCGGCGTCCCGCCAACCAGCGCTCGAAGGCATCGACCAGCGTCCCATAGCACGCCGCGGCGACGATCGTGCCGAGGATCGCGCCGACAAGACCCGCAAACGAGATATCGATCATGGCGCTGCCCCGTCATTTTGGCGCGAGCCCCGTGAACTGCAGAAAGCCCGCGACGATGGCGACCATGGCGAGCGACACCGGCAGGAACACCTTCCAGCCCAGGCGCATGAGCTGGTCGTAGCGGTAGCGCGGGACGATCGCCTTCACCATGGCGAACAGGAAGAACATGAAGAACGCCTTGAGCGTGAACCAGATCACGCCGGGAATCCAGGTGAAGGGCGGCACCGGGAACGGCGGCAGCCAGCCGCCCAGGAACAGGATGGTCGCCATCGCGCACATGGTGGCGATCGCGATGTACTCGCCGAGGAAGAACAACAGGAACGGCGTCGAGGAATATTCCACCGCGAAGCCGGCGACCAGCTCGGATTCCGCTTCCACCAGATCGAACGGGGCGCGGTTGGTCTCGGCGAGCGCGGAGACGAAGAAGATCACGAACATCGGGAACAGCGGCAGCCAGAACCAGTTGAACATGCCGAAGCGGCCGTCCTGCGCGTCCACGATCACGGACAGGTTGAGCGAGCCGGCGCACAGCAGAACCGTGATGATGACGAAGCCGATGGAGACCTCGTAGGACACCATCTGCGCGGCGGAGCGCAGCGCGGCCAGGAACGGGTACTTCGAGTTCGATGCCCAGCCCGCCATGATCACGCCATAGACCATGAGCGAGGAGATCGCGAAGATGTAGAGGACGCCGACATTGATGTCGGCGATCACCCATTCGGCTTCGACCGGGATCACCGCCCAGGCGGACAGCGCAAGCACCGCGGTGACGATCGGCGCCAGCAGGAAGACGCCTTTGTTGGCGCCCGCCGGGATGATGGGCTCCTTGACGACGAACTTGAGCAGGTCGGCGAAGGATTGCAGCAGGCCCCAGGGCCCGACCACGTTGGGACCGCGCCTGATCTGCACCGCCGCCCAGATCTTGCGGTCGGCGAGCAGCACATAGGCCGTGACCACCAGCAGCACGACCAGCACCAGCACGCTCTGCGCCACCATGATGGTCAGCGGCCAGATGTAGTTGCTCCAGAACTCGGCCATGCCGTTCACTCCGCCGCCGTGAGCGCGGCGCTGCCTTCGGCGATCACCGAGCATTCGGCCATGATGGCGGATGCGCGCGCGATCGGGTTGGTGAGATAGAAGTCGTCGACCGCCGAGACGAAGGCGGCCTTGCCCGGCGTGCCGCCAAGCGCCGCGAGCTTCTCGACGTCGGCGGGGTCCCCGGCGGCGATCCGGTCGAGGCGGTGCAGATGGGGATGCGCCTGGAACAGCGTCCGGCGCAGCGCGGCGAGCGAGTCATAGGGCAGCTTCTTGCCGAGCAGGTCGGAGAGCGCGCGCAGGATCGCCCAGTCCTCGCGCGCATCGCCGGGCGGGAACGCGGCGCGCGCCGCCATCTGCACGCGGCCTTCGGTATTGACGTAGATTCCGGATTTTTCCGGATAGGCGGCACCCGGCAGGATGACGTCGGCGCGATGCGCGCCGTGGTCGCCATGGGTGCCGATATAGACGACGAAGGCGCCGGGCTCGAGCTCGATTTCGTCCGCGCCAAGCAGGAACACGACATCGAGAGCGCCGGCCGCCGCCATCTGCGTCGCGGCCATGCCGTCGGCGCCCGGCACGAAGCCGAGGTCGAGCGCGCCGACCCGCGAGGCGGCGGTGTGCAGCACGGAGAAGCCGTTCCAGCCCGCTTTCAGCGCGCCGACCGAGACCGCGGATTTCGCCGCCATGGTGAGGATCGCCTGACCGTCCGGGCGCGCCAGTGCCCCCTGCCCGATCAGCCAGATCTGCCGCTCGAGCTTGGCCGGCGCGTGCTCCGTGAAGGTCGCGAGCGTCTCGGGGCCGGCGCCCAGGTAGACGTAGTCGTAGGTCAGATCGGCCCTTTCGCCGATCAGCCCGATCTTGAGGTTGCCGCTACGCCAGCGCTTGCGGATGCGCGCATTGAGGACGGGAGCCTCCTTGCGCGGATTGGAGCCGACGATCATCAGCCCGTCGGCCTGGTCGATGCCCGCGATGGTGGCGTTGAACAGATAGCTGGCCCGGCCCCAGCGGGGATCGAGCACCGAGCCGTCCTGCCGGCAGTCGAGGTGCGTCACGCCGAGCCGCGTCATCAGGTCCTTGAGCGCGTAGATCTCCTCCACCGCGGCCAGATCGCCGACGATGGCGCCGATGCGGCTTGTGGGCGCCGCCTTTACCTTGGCGACGACCGCATCGAAGGCCTCCGCCCATGATGCGGGCCGCAGCCGGCCGTTCTCGCGCACATAGGGCTGGTCGAGCCGCTGCGTGCGCAGGCCATCGACAACATGGCGGCTCTTGTCGGAAATCCACTCCTCGTTCACGTCGTCGTTGACGCGCGGGAGAATGCGCATGACCTCGCGGCCGCGGGTGTCGATGCGGATCGCCGAGCCGAGCGCATCCATGACGTCGACCGACTCGGTCTTGTTGAGCTCCCACGGCCGCGCCGCGAAGGCATAGGGCTTGGAGGTGAGCGCGCCCACCGGGCACAGGTCGACCACGTTGCCCTGCAGCTCCGAGGTCATGGCGCTTTCGAGGTAGGTGGTGATCTCCATGTCCTCGCCGCGGCCGATAGCACCGAGCTCCGGCACGCCGGCGACCTCGGTCGCGAAGCGGATGCAGCGCGTGCAGTGGATGCAGCGGTTCATCACCGTCTTGACCAGCGCGCCGACATATTTGTCCTCGACCGCGCGCTTGTTCTCGCGGTAGCGGCTGGCGTCGACGCCATAGGCCATGGACTGGTCCTGCAGGTCGCATTCGCCGCCCTGATCGCAGATCGGGCAGTCGAGCGGATGGTTGATCAGCAGGAACTCCATCACGCCTTCGCGTGCCTTGCGCACCATCGGAGATTTGGTGTTGATCACTTTGGGCGTGCCGTCGCGGTTGGGTGGAAGATCGCGCACGCCCATCGCGCAGGAGGCCTGCGGCTTCGGCATGCCGACCACCTCGACCAGGCACATGCGGCAATTGCCGGCGATCGACAGCCGCTCGTGGAAGCAGAAGCGCGGGATTTCCGCGCCCGCGGCCTCGCAGGCCTGGAGCAGCGTGTACTCCGGCGCGGCATCGATCTCGCGTCCGTCGACGATGAGCTTGGTCATGTCAGTGCCACATCAGCCATGCCGACAATGCGGCGGCGACCGCGATGCTCGCGGCCATGTCGAGCCGGACCAACAGCGTGATGCTGCTCCAGAACCGCCTGCGTAAGTCGCTGTTCATCATCCTACTCCGCCGCCACCGCGCGCGCCGGCACGCCGAACTTCAACAGGTTACCGTCGGGATCCCAGACGTAGAATTCGCGCATGTCCCAGTCGCGGTCCCGGATGTCGCTGATGCGGCCGCCTTCGCGCGCGCCAGTCATCGTGTCGTGCAAACCGTCGATATCGTCGGGGCGGAAATAGGCAGACGTGTTCTCCGCGATCTTGCGGTCATCGCAGGCATAGAAGTGAATCTCGATACCGTCGCGATGCACGATGGCGTAGCCATGGTCGGGATAGACGTTGCCGATCTTGAATCCGAGCTTGTCGCGATACCACACGGCCGCCTTCGCCACATCGGCGGAGGGGAACAGCGGACAGACCTTTTCGATGCGCGCCATCGCCATCACTCCGCCGCCTCAGGCACCGGGTCGCGCACGCCCAAATCGTCGGGCCGCGCCTTCCGCGTATATTCGTCGATCCGCCGCTCGATCTCGGGCCGGAAGTGCCGCAACAGCCCCTGCACCGGCCAGGCGGCGCCGTCGCCGAACGCGCAGATGGTGTGGCCCTCGATCTGGGTCGTGACCTCCCACAGCATGTCGATCTCGCGTTTGTGGGCGCGGCCGTCCGCCATGCGCGTGAGCAGCCGCCACATCCAGCCCATGCCCTCGCGGCAAGGCGTGCATTGGCCGCAGCTCTCGTGCTTGTAGAAATAGGAGATCCTCGCCATTGCTCGGACGATATCGGCGGACTTGTCCATCACGATCACGGCGGCGGTGCCGAGCGCCGACTTCTTCTCGCGACAGCCGTCGAAATCCATGAGCAGGCTGTCGGCCTGGTCGGGACCGGCCGGAACCAGCGGCATCGACGAACCGCCGGGGATCACCGCGAGCAGGTTGTCCCAGCCGCCGCGGACCCCGCCCGCATGGGTCTCGATCAGCTCGCGCAGCGGAATGCCCATGGCTTCTTCGACGTTGCACGGCTTCAGGACATGCCCGGAGATGCAATAGAGCTTGGTGCCGGTATTGTTCGGCCGGCCGATGCCGGCGAACCAGGCGGCGCCACGCCGCAGGATGTCGGGCACCTGCGCGATCGTCTCCACGTTGTTGACCGTGGTCGGGCAGCCGTAGAGTCCCATGTTGGCCGGAAACGGCGGCTTGAGCCGCGGCATGCCTTTCTTGCCTTCGAGACTTTCGAGCAGCGCCGTCTCCTCGCCGCAGATATAGGCGCCGGCGCCGTGGTGCAGATAGAGGTCGAAATCGAAGCCGTGGACGTTGCCTTTGCCGATGAGCTTGGCCTCATAGGCCTGGTCGATGGCGGCCTGCAGGCGTTCGCGCTCGCGGATGAACTCGCCGCGGATATAGATGTAGCCCACGTTCGCCGCCATGGCAGCGGCGGCGATCAGGCAGCCCTCCACCAGCAGATGCGGGTCGTGCCGCATGACTTCGCGGTCCTTGCAGGTGCCGGGCTCGGATTCGTCGGCGTTGACCACGAGATAATGCGGACGGTCGCCGACCTGCTTGGGCATGAACGACCATTTCAGCCCGGTCGCGAAGCCAGCGCCGCCGCGCCCGCGCTGGCCGGAGGCCTTCACCTCGTTGATCAGCCAGTCGCGGCCCTTCTCGATGAAGCCCTTGGTGCCGTCCCAGGCGCCGCGCGCGCGCGCGCCGGCAAGGCCCCAGTCACCCTGGCCGTAGAGATTGCGGAAGATGCGGTCCTTGTCGTCGAGCATCGTTCAGCCTTGAGAGTTGAGCGTGGTCGCTCCGCCGAGCGGCGCGGAGAACTGGCGCTCGACCTGCGGCCCGGGCTTGGGCGTCTTGCCGGCGGCGAGCTCGACCAGGATGCGTTCGAAGCTCTGCGGGGTGAGGTCCTCGTAGTAATCGTAGTTGATCTGCGCCATCGGCGCGTTCACGCAGGCGCCGAGGCACTCGACCTCGGTCCAGGAGAAGGTGCCGTCCTTGCTGACCTGATGCTCCTCGCCGATCCAGCGCTCGCAGACCGTCCTGAGCGCGTCCGAGCCGCGCAGCATGCAGGGCGTGGTGCCGCAGAGCTGCACGTGGAATCGTCCGACCGGCGCGAGATTGAACATGGTGTAGAAGGTCGCGACTTCGAGCACGCGAATGCGCGCCAGCCCGAGAATTCCGGCGACATGCTCGATCGCCTTCTGCGGCAGCCAGCCGGCGTTTTGCTCCTGCGCTCGCCACAGCAGCGGGATCACCGCCGACGCCTCGCGGCCTTCCGGATATTTCGCGATCTGCTGCTTGGCCCAGGCGGCGTTGGCCGCCGTGAAGGAGAATTCCTTCGGCTGGACAGATGCATCGGCGAGGCGGCGGACAGACATGAGATGCTACCCGATCAGAATGCGGGCCAGGACCGGCCCGCGCCGCGGATGCCCGATCGGACCTTGGTCACGATTGATCGCTGGACTGTTCATCGATCCACCTCCCCGAACACGATGTCGAGCGAGCCGAGGATCGCCGAGACGTCGGCGAGCATGTGGCCCTTGCACATGAAATCCATCGCCTGGAGATGCGCGAAACCGGGCGCGCGGATCTTGCATTTGTAGGGCTTGTTGGTGCCGTCGGCGATGAGATAGACGCCGAACTCGCCCTTGGGCGCCTCGACCGCGGCATAGACTTCGCCCGCCGGCACGTGATGGCCCTCGGTGTAGAGCTTGAAGTGGTGGATCAGCGCCTCCATCGAGCGCTTCATCTCGGCGCGGCGCGGCGGCGTGATCTTGTTGTCGTCGACCACGACCGGCCCCGGCCCCTCGAAGCGCAGCCGCTCGATGCACTGTTTCATGATGCGGACCGACTGGCGCATCTCCTCCATGCGGATGCAGTAGCGGTCGTAGCAGTCGCCGTTCTTGCCGATCGGGATGTCGAAATCCATCTCGTCATAGCACTCGTAGGGCTGCGCCTTGCGCAGGTCCCAGGCGGCGCCCGAGCCGCGCACCATCACGCCCGAGAAGCCCCAGGCCCAGGCGTCCTTGAGGGTCACCACGCCGATGTCGACATTGCGCTGCTTGAAGATGCGGTTCTCGGTGAGGAGGCCCTCCAGGTCGTCGCAGACTTTCAGGAACGGATCGCAGAAGTCGGCAATGTCGTCGATGAGCTTTGCCGGCAGGTCCTGGTGCACGCCGCCGATGCGGAAATAGGCCGCGTGCATGCGCGATCCCGAGGCGCGTTCGTAGAACACCATGAGCTTCTCGCGCTGCTCGAAGCCCCACAGCGGCGGGGTGAGCGCGCCGACGTCCATCGCCTGCGTGGTCACGTTGAGGATATGCGACAGCAACCGCCCGATCTCGCAATAGAGCACGCGGATGAGCTGCGCCCGCCGGGGAATGGCAAGGCCCAGGAGCTTCTCGGCCGCGAGGCAGAAGGCGTGCTCCTGGTTCATCGGCGCGACATAGTCGAGCCGGTCGAAATAGGGGATCGCCTGCAGATAGGTCTTGTGCTCGATCAGCTTCTCGGTGCCGCGGTGGAGGAGCCCGATATGCGGATCGACGCGCTCCACCACCTCGCCGTCGAGCTCCAGCACGAGCCGGAGCACGCCGTGGGCCGCCGGGTGCTGCGGCCCGAAATTGATCGTGAAGTTGCGCGGCGCGGCTTCGGTCATGATCTTGGTCCATGCGATTGCCGCACAAACACCGTCATGCCGGGAGCCGCGGCAGAGCCACAGCGTCCGCGTCTGCCGGCCGCGTTCATACGTTCTCTCCAAGCACGGATTTCGCCTTCTCGACCACCCGGGCGTTGAACGCGTCCCAGCCCACGACGAAGCGCTGGTGCTTGCCTTGAGCGATCAGATCGACACCGTCATGCGCTTTCACGCGGAAACTCACGCGCCTCCCCAGCACCGCGGTGCATTCGGCATCGACCGTGATGGTGAGGCCGGGCGGGGTCGCCGCCTCGTGGCTGACGTCGATGTGCACGCCGAGACTGCCTTCGCCGGGATCGAGATGCGGCTCGATGAGCTGCATGCAGGTCCATTCCATCAATCCGACCATGAATCCGGTGGCGAACACCTTCGGCATGGTCTGAAAGTCGGCCGCCTCGGGAAACAGATGCGGCACCGTCTTGTTCTCCGGCAGCTTGTAGGCGAAGCGGTGCGTCAGGCCGGCCTTGAGCGTCGGTTTCATGGCTCGCTCTTCGCCTTCTCGTCGCCCGGCAGGCCGTAGAAACCCGGACCTTCCCAGGGCGAGAGGAAATCAAAGTTGCGGAATTCCTGAGTGAGCCGCACCGGCTCGTAGACGACGCGCTTCTGCTCGTCGTCGTAGCGCACCTCGACGAACCCGGTGAGCGGGAAGTCCTTGCGCAGCGGATGGCCCTCGAAGCTGTAGTCGGTCAGCAGCCGACGCAAGTCGGGATGACCGGTGAAGATCACGCCGTAGAGGTCATAGGTCTCGCGCTCGAACCAGTTGGCGCCGGGAAACACATCGACGATCGAGGGCACAGCCTCGTTCTCGCCCGCTTCGAGCTTCACCCGGATGCGCCGGTTCCTGTGCGGCGACAGCAGATGATAGACCAGGTCGAAGCGCCGCTCGCGTCCCGGCCAGTCGACCGCGGTGACGTCGATGAAGCAGCAGAATCGGCAGCGTTCGTCGTCGCGCAGGAACGTGACGACGTCGACGAGGTCGCGCGCGGACGTGACGATCGTCAGCTCGCCGTTCGCGACCTTCTGATCGGTCACCGCGCCGGCAAGCGCGCCCGCGATCATCGCTCCGAATTGTCCGAGAGTCTCGTCCATGGCCTCGCAGGCTTTGCGCCTTCAGCGTTCAATGGTGCCGATACGGCGGATTTTCTTCTGCAGCAGCAGCACGCCGTAGAGCAGCGCCTCCGCGGTGGGCGGGCAGCCCGGCACATAGATGTCGACCGGCACGATGCGGTCGCAGCCGCGCACGACCGAATAGGAGTAGTGGTAGTAGCCGCCACCGTTGGCGCAGGAACCCATCGAGATGACGTAGCGCGGCTCCGGCATCTGGTCGTAGACCTTGCGCAGCGCGGGCGCCATCTTGTTGGTGAGCGTGCCGGCGACGATCATCACGTCGGACTGGCGCGGCGAAGCGCGCGGCGCGAAGCCGAAGCGCTCGGCATCGTAGCGCGGCATCGACATCTGCATCATCTCGACCGCGCAGCAGGCGAGCCCGAACGTCATCCACATCAGCGAGCCGGTGCGCGCCCAGACGATGAGGTCGTCGGCGGCGGTGACCAGGAAGCCCTTGTCGGCAAGCTCGTCATTGAGGCCGGCAAAAAAGGGCTCGTCCGCGCCGACCGGCTTGCCGGTGCGCGGGTCGAGAATTCCGGTCGCGGCGCGCGCGACGACCGCAGAGCGCTGCGGCGTCAATCCCATTCGAGGGCTCCCTTGCGCCACTCATATATGAAGCCGATGGTCAGGACGCCAAGGAAAACCATCATCGACCAGAAGCCGAACAGGCCGAGATCGCCGAACGCAATCGCCCAGGGGAACAGGAAGCTCACTTCCAGGTCGAAGATGATGAACAGGATGGCGACGAGATAGAACCGCACGTCGAATTTCATGCGGGCGTCGTCGAAGGGATTGAACCCGCATTCGTAGGCGGAGAGCTTTTCGGGATCGGGCTGCTTGAAGGCCACAATGAAGGGAACCACCATCAGCGCCAGCGCGATCGCGAGCGCGACCGCGATGAAGACGGCGAGCGGCAGATAATCCAGCAATAGTTCGCTCATCGGCGACCTCACCTCCGACGCCCTGCCCCCGACCGGAACCCCATCCTCACCCCAGCGGCCGAACCAGGCGCCGCAGGCCGAAATCGCCCCTGTTTCGACGGAATTCGCTCGAGGACGGGTCGGGGCTGGCTTAGCGCAGTGCACAATGGGTGGCAAGACACAGGCCCCCATTCACTTGTGGCCCGTTCCCAGGCGCTTTCCGGCCCCAAACTACGCACCGTTGGGCTTTGGCTTATGGCCGGACCTCGCTTAAAGTTCCAGCGAGTGGCGCATGATGGACCGTCCAGGAGCTAGGAGCGGCGCTTGGCGCGCCGGGAGCCAAAACATGCAACGCAAGGTGATCATCTCCTGTGCAGTCACCGGATCGGCGGATTCGCCGGGCAAGAATCCGGCCGTCCCGGTGACGCCGACGCAGATTGCACAATCCTACATCGAGGCGGCCGAGGCCGAGGCTGCGATCGTCCACATCCATGTACGCGATCCGCAGACCACCAAGCCGAGCATGGACGGGGCGCTCTACCGCGAAGTCGTCGAGCGTATCCACACCAGCGGGACCGATGTCTTGATCATCTCAGCACCGGTCCGGGGGCGGGCTACGTGCCCGACCCCGACGACCCCTCGAAGGCGGGGCCAGGTACGTCATTCAAGCGGCCCGACGAGCGGTTACGCCATCTCATCGAGCTGCGCCCCGAGATCTGCAGCCTCGATATGGGCAGCCTCAACATGGGCTCGCGGGTATTCATCAACACGCCCGAGCACCTCCAGGCCATGGCGGTCGCGATCCGTGACGTGGGGGTCCTGCCGGAACTCGAAGTGTTCGAGACCGGGCACCTGCTGCTGGCCAAGAAGATGATCGAGACCGGCCACATCAAGGGGCCGGGCATGTTCCAGATCTGCCTCGGCATCGCCTGAGGCCAGCCGGCGACGCCCGAGGCCATGAGCTACATGTGCAGCCTCTGCCGGCCGACTCGCCCTGGTTCGCATTCGGAATTTCGCTCCCACCAGTTCCCGATGGTAGCGCAGGCGGTGCTGCTCGGCGGCCACGTGCGAGTGGGACGAGGACAACCTCTATCTCGAACGCGGCAAGCTCGCACCGAGCAACGCGGCGCTAGTGGAGAAAGCCGGCCGCATCATCGAGGTGCTCGGCGACCACGTCGCAACGACGGCCCAGGCGCGCGGCATTCTGGGGCTACGGCCGCCCGCCATCCAAACGCCTGCCGCCGCCGGTGTTTCCGGCGGCGGAGCTTTCTAGATAAGGGTTGCAACCGTCACTGCCAGCTACCGGGCCCGCCAAACAGGTAGTTGGCTCGCAGCGTTACGGCGTGAACATCCGAGACCACAGAATGGACGATCTGGTTTGCGGGACCGATGGCACCGCCCGAGACTGCACCAACATGGTCGCGCGAGTTCAGCCGGACGAAGTCGTACTCCATGGCGAAGGTAAAGCGATCCTGTGTCAGGACTTCGAGGCCGCCACCTACTGTATGACCGCTGTGCCTTTGCGAGGTCGTCCAATTCAGGTTGAGGCCCGGAATCGGGGGAATGGTTTGGCCCGAGGTTTGGACACGTCCGCTGGCATAGCCGCCCTTCACGTAGGCCAGCAATGAGGGCATGACGACATATCCGGCCCGCACCGTGGCCATGCCAAGTGATTTGATGGTCGTGTTGACCGTTTGTATAGACGGAGCAAATATTTGGACTACATTGAGGTTCGTTTGATCGAGGTCGGTCCCCGACCATGAACCTTCCGCACCAATCACTACGCGATCGTACTGAATATTGCAGCCGATCTGACCACCTCCGATCCAGCTCGAAGCCTTGAAATCGTTGTTGGTCGCAAGAATGGGCCCACCCGCGCCCGGCGCGTCGTACGGGTTGATATTGCGGTATGTCCAATGAGTCTCGGAATAAGCTCCACCCGCATGACCGCCAATGTAGCATCCCGTCCAACTCGGTTCGGGTGCGGGCCGTACGGCCTTTACTGGCATGTCGGCAGCAGCCGCAGGCAATGTGAAACCGCAGGTCACAAGGCCTAACAAGAACCCAATCGATCCAATCCTCGACATGTCAATCCCCTCTGCCGGCCTGAGCCGAGGCCACTGTCGCCATTATCCCGGCTGTCGAAAACTACGGTTTCTACTCCGTCGCGCAAAGCGGAAACCTAGTTTTCCCGTGGGATTGTCTGCAGTTGTTGCAGAAATGACCCAGCGTGTGCGCTGCAAATAAGGTTTGTGCTTGCTTGGCGCTCACTTTGCAAAATTAACAAGCAGGCAGTGCATAATGTTTTTGCAAATATCAGCGTCTCGGTGTGGCGCTTGAACCAATTCTTGTCCTTGGTTTCCACCGGACCGTGAGCACGCTCTGCGTAGTCGGCGATCCCTTCTCGCAGTTCATTCGCCGGATCGCACCCGGTCAGAATCGCTGGCGAGCGATCAAATCAGACATAAAAAATGCGGCCACCGCTAGGGTGGCCGCACCGCACTCAAATGTCGGTTGGACGCCTCAGTCCAGCGGCTCGACCTTGACGATCGAGGCACCGTGATTGCTGCCGACCCAGAAGGTCACCGGCGTGGTGGTGTTGTCGACCCACACGCGGCGGACGTTGGTGGACTTCGGAAGCTGGTACTCCACCGCCTGCCCGCTCTTGCTGTCGAGCCGCGTCACGCGGTCGGTCGACATGCCCGCCGTCCACAGCTCGCCGTTCTTGTCCGGGATCATGTCATAGGGCCAGCTATACGGCGTCGGCACCTGCCACTCGGTGAACTTCTCGGTATTGGTATCGAACATCGCGAGCCTGTCGGCGCGATATTCGGTGAACCAGAGCCGGTCCTGCGGATCGACCCAGCCGCGCCGCGGGTTCGAGTTCGGCGTCGGCGTCTTGTAGAAGCTGTACTTGCCGGTCTGGGCGTCGATCCGTCCGATCAGGTCGGCGCTGAAGTCCATGAAGTACAGGTTGTTCTTCGAGTCGGCCTTGATGCCGTAGACGCTGTGCTCCTGGCCTTTCGGGAAGTCCGCAAAGGGCGCGAAGGTCTCGAACTTCTGCGTGGCCAGCTCCATGCGGTGAACGCCGGGGATGCCGACGCTGTTCATCCACACCTTGCCGTCCACGTGCGACGAGGTCGGCATCACCATGGCCTGCTGCGTGGCCGGATTGTTGATGTCCGCCGGGATCGGGAACATCGTGAACTTCTCGGTCTTCATGTCGAATTTCGCGATGCCGGCCTGCAGCATCAGGCCAAGCCAGATGTTGCCGTCCTTGATGTGGATGTCGAGCATGCCGGGCGGGTAGTCGGCCTTGAGCATCGGCACGTTGTACTCGGTGACCTTGCCGGTCTTGGGATCGAGCTTGCCGAGGAACTGGTGTCCGAAGTCGGAATACCAGGCGTTGCCCTGGTCATCGAGGATCACGTCATGCGGCATCGCGCGCTCGCGCGGCAGGTCGTATTCGGTGATGACGACCTTGGTCGAACGGCCCTTGAGGCGCGGCAGGGTCTTGAGCGGATACTCCCAGGTCTGCGACTGGCTCAGGTTGACGCTGGCCAGGAACTCGGCGCGCGGGCGCAGCCGGTTCGGGTCCATCTCGGCGCGCGATTCCTTGCGCTTCTGCGGCTCGTAGGGCGTGGTGCCCGGCGCGTAGGTGCCCATGCGCTGCAGCACCTTGATGAACTCGTCGGCATCGTAGGTCGATTTGGCGATGCGCTCGTAGGTGTGGCAGCTCGTGCAGCGGTCCATGAAAGCGGCCTGCTGGGCCTTCTGCTGCGGCGAGCCCGGGAAGCTCATGAACCACTCGGCGCTGGTGAGCTGGGCCGCGAGATTTCTGGTCTTCTTCAGCTTGATCGGAACCGACGTCGTCTGCGCCTCGACCTTGACGGTCTTCGGGCCGTCGAGCTCATAGCCGACGGCGCGGATGCGCAGCGCATAGTCGCCGGGCTCCAGCTTCGCGGTCGGGAAGCTGAAATTTCCCTTGTCGTCGCTGACCACCGAAATGGCGATGGTCGAACCGGTCTTCTTGGCGGTGACGACGACGCCTTCCATGGCGCCCTCCTCCGCCGAGCTGACCTGCCCGGTCAGCGCGGCGGCGGCTTGCGCCAGCGCCTGCGACGCGTCGGTGCCGCCTTGCAGGATTGCCGCCGTCAGGGCGGCTGCCGTCACCAGCAACAGTTTTCGAATGTGCATGGGTTTCTCCCTTGTGCGTTCGGGGTGATGCTTCACCTTGTTGGTCTTGCTTGAAGCGGCAAGCGTAGGCCCGCCGCAGGACCCGCGCAAGGCACCCCGGCGGGACTTCGCGGCGCTACTTGGCGGCCGGCGCCGGGACGTTCTTGTCGAGCCAGTCGAGGATCACCTTGGCGATGTCGTCGCTGTTCTTCTCCATCATCATCATGTGGCCGTTGCCGCGCAGCCCGATATCGGCGAGCCGCACGAAGGTCACGGCCACGCCCGCCTGTTTCAGATAGGCCGGCGTGCAGTGATTATAGGGCGCGTAGAACGACGCCTCGGCCGCAAGGTAGAGGATCGGCCGCTCGCCGACCGCGACGAGCTTGCGGGCCGGCTCCTTCTGCCGCCAGCAACTGACGAGCTCGGGGCCCTCGGCCCGGTCCTGGCGAACGAATTCGAGCGGCGACTGCGCCGTGATCGGCGGATCGTAGACGAGCGGGATATCGGTCGGGCCATAGCGCCGCGTCCGCGGATCGTCGCGGAAGATCTCGCTGCCTTCGACCGGAGTTGCGCTTTCGAACGGCATGCCCTGCCGCGCCTCGCCCGGGATCACCATGTCGTGCACCGGTGGTCCCGAGGGCTCCGCCGCGACGATCGCCTTGACCAGCGCCGGACGCGCCTGGGCGAGCGGCCAGCCGTACTGGCCCGACTGCGAATGAACGAGCAGGACCGAGGGCCCGAGGCGGTCGAGCAGCGCCGCAAAGGCGTCGAGATTCATTTCGTACTGCAGCGCACGCTTCTCCATCGATGGCACGGTGGAGGCGAAATAATTGTCGAAAGCCGGGTCGCCGGGCTCGGCCGTGCCCGGCCATTGGGTATGCAGCTTCGCCTGCGGCCAGAGATTGAATTTCTCGATCGAGGAGTTGCGCTGCATCGCATAAGTCCGCGACTGCGAGCGCAGCGTGCCGTAGACCTCGCCGACATAGGGCGAGCGTCCGCGCCCCACCTGGTCGACGACGTAGACCGCGTAGCCCTGGCGCAGGAAATAGGTGGCCCAGCCGTCGCGGCCGTCGGGCGTGCTGATGAAGCCGCTGCCGGTCTGGGCGCCGCCGTGGATCATGACGATCGGATAGGGATGCGCCTGCCGGTGCGGAATCTGGAACTGCACATAGGCCTGTCCCACCATCGGCGTGTCGTCCTTGGTTTGGACGTAGCGGCCGCCGATGTAGAAATTGCCCTGTCGGGCGATCATCAAGGGCTCGTCGGCGGCGCCCGCCATCGTGCTGCCGAGGCACGCGGCGATCAAAACGGTGGCGACGTTCATGCCGCGAAGATTTCTCACGATACGCTCTCCCCTGCGTGTTCGCGGCAGTGCCTGGCCACCGTCGTCTTGCTTTTGCGCGAGCGTAGGTCTGCGTTGCGGGCGACACAAGGCTGGACACGGCCGCTGGCGAGGGAACGGCGCATGGCGGGTTTTCAGGCCGCCGCCGCCATGGCATCATCGGGCCATGGAGGAGCGACCATGAAAAAAACGATCAAGTCCCTGGCGTTGTCGGGCGCGGCAGTGATGGCGGGCACCGCGGGCGCGCTCGCCGCGGATGTGAGCTACGAGCGGCTGCGCAATCCCGAGCCGCAGAACTGGCTCATGAACCACCGCGACTTCGGCTCGCAGCGCTATTCTCCGCTCGCCGCCATCAACAAGGCGAACGTCAAGAACCTCAAGCTCGCCTTTGCGGTCCCGCTCGGCGGCAAGGCCGGCAACGAATACGTCGAGGCGACGCCGCTCGTCGACAACGGCTTCATGTACATCACCGATGTCTGGGGCGTGGTCTACAAGATCGACGTGCGCTCCGGCACGCACGCTCCGATCGTCTGGAAGATGGACCCCGGCCAGCAGAAGCTCGACCGCAACCGCGGCGTCGCGCTGTGGGGCAATCTCGTGATCTCGGTGACCGGCTACGACGGCCGCGTCATCGCGACCGACGCCGAAACCGGCCAGATCGTCTGGGACAAGAAGCACAGCGACAATCCCGACCTCGAATTCACCGCCGCGCCGCTCGCGCTCAAGGACACGATCCTGCTGCCGGCCTCGGGCGGCGACAACGGCGTGCGCACCTGGCTCGCCGGCATCGACCCCAAGACCGGCGAGCAACAATGGAAGACCTTCATCATCCCGGCCCCCGGCGAGCCCGGCGGCGAGACCTGGAAGGACAAGGCGAATGCCTGGCAGACCGGCGGCGGCGCGCTCTACGTCACCGGCTCCTACGATCCGCAGACCAACCTCACCTATTGGGGCACCGGCAACCCATCGCCGCGCTACGATTCCGCCTACCGGCCGGGGGACAACCTGTTCACCAACAGCAGCGTCGCCTTCGACGCCGCGACCGGCAAGATGCAGTGGTACTTCCAGCACACCGCCAACGACAACCGCGACTACGATTCCGCCGGGCCGCAAATCCTGATTGACGGCAAGGTCAATGGCGAGGATCGCAAACTGCTGTCGCTGGCCAACCGCAATGGCTTCAACTACGCGCTCGATCGCCAGAACGGCCAGTTCATCAAAGCCGTTCAATATTCCTCCAAGGTCACCTGGACGAAGGGCCTCGATCCCAAGACCGGCAAGCCGGTCGACTACGATCCCAACAAGGACGTGCAGAACTTCGCCATCGACTGGAAGGGCGGCACCGACGTGCTCAAGAACGCCTGCCCGGACGTGCATGGCGGCACCAATTTCTGGCCGCCGTCCTACAGCCAGAAGACCAAGCTGCTCTACATCACCGGCAACGAAGGCTGCGCCAACATCATCCCGGACCCGACCGCCCATGTGAAAGGCAAGTTCGGCGGCGGCGGCTATGTCAACGAGGCGCGCATCACCTCGGGCCTGGTCGTGGTCGATCCGGTGTCGGGCGAGGTGAAGATGCGCAAGGAGCACCCCTACCCCAACCACGCCGGCGTGCTCACCACCGCGGGCGGCATCGTGGTGACGGCGCTGCTCGACGGCACGGTCGTGGCCTATGACGACGAAACGCTGGCGGAGCTCTGGAAGGTCAACGTGGGCACGGGCTTCGTGGCGCCGCCGATGACCTACGCGGTCGACGGCAAGCAGTACATCGCGATCGCGTCCGGCCTCAACAACGTGGCGCGCGCCAAGCTTGCGCGCTCGCCGGAAATGAAGAACCAGTCGAACGCGACCATGCTGTTCGTGTTCGCGCTGCAATGACCGGAACAGGGACGCAGCGCGCATCCGCGAGCAGTGACGGCATGACCCTTGGAAGTCCACTGCGGATCGGGGCAGCGCTGGCGGCGTTGGCCATGATGCTGGCGTCGGCGCCCGCGCCGGCGGCCGCCGACGACCCGTTCTACAAGGGCAAGACCATCACGCTCATCATCGGCTCCAACGCATCGGGCGGTTACGACACCTACGGGCGGCTCCTCGCCCGCCATTTGGGCAGGCATCTGCCCGGAAATCCCGGTTTTGTGGTGCAGAACATGCCGGGCGCCGGCGGCCTGCGCTCGGCCAACCACATCTACTCGGTGGCGGCCAAGGACGGCACGGTTTTCGGCATCTTCGACCAGGCGGTATTTCTGGATCAGCTCCTCGGATCCACGGCGTTGCGCGGCGACGCGCGCAAATACAATTGGATCGGCCGGCTGATCGGCAACAGCGCGGTGCTGTTCGCCTGGCACAGCGCGCGCGTGAAGACGATCGAGGACGCATTCACGCACGAACTCATCGTGGCGGCGCCCGGATCGTCGTCGCGCCTCAACTGGACCGCGCTCAATGCACTGGCCGGGACGAAATTCAAGCTGCTGACCGGCTACGAAGGGCCGGCGACCGCGAAGATCGCCATGGAGCGCGGCGAAGTCGAGGCGCTGAGCCTGCCCTGGACCGTGCTGCAGGCCGAGAACCCCGAATGGCTGCGCGACAAGAAGGTCAATCTGCTGCTGCAGACCGGCATCGAGCGCAACCGCACGCTTCCCGACCTGCCGCGCATGGTGGACCTCGGCCGCACCGACGACGCCCGCAAGGTGCTGGAAATCTTTGCGGCGTCCTCGGTCGTCGGCCGCGCCTTCGCGGCGCCGCCGGATGTCCCGAAGGAACGTGTCGACGAGCTGCGGGGTGCCTTCACGGCCATGCTGAAGGACGCCGAGTTCCTGGCCGACATCGGCAGGATGAACTTCGAGCTCGAACCACTCGCCGGCGAGGAACTCCAGGCCTTTCTGGCGAAGGACTATCCCCCCGCCCTGATCGAACGGGCGCGCGAGATCGCCAAGAAGAACGGCAATTGAGGGCTGCAACCAGGCAGGGGATCCGGATGGCGAGGCGATCGCGCGCACCCGTTGCGCAGGCCGCCCTGGTCGCGGCGGCGGCCGCGCTTGCATTGCTCGGACACGGCCGCGCGCAGGCGCAATCGGTCGCCGATTTCTACCGCGGCAACCGGGTGTCGCTCGTGGTGGTCTCGCCGCCGGGCGGCGGCTACGACCTCAACGCGCGCACGCTCGCGCGCCATCTCGGCCGCTACGTCCCCGGCAATCCCAGCATCGTGGTCCAGAACATGGCGGGCGCCGACGGCATGCTCGGCGCCAATTACGTGACCAATGTCGCGCCGAAGGATGGCACCGTGATCGGCGCCGGCACCCGCACGACACCGGTTGCGCCGCTGTTCGATCTCGCCGGCGCGCGCTACGACATGAGCAGGCTGGCCTGGCTCGGCTCCAGCGCGAGCGAGACCGGCGTCGTCATCGCCTGGCACACCGCGCCGGTGAAGACCGCCGAGGACCTGTTCAAGACCGAGCTGATCATCGGCGCCGGCTCGCTCGGCGGCGACCTCTACGTCTTTCCCTACGTCCTCAACAACCTGCTCGGCACCAGGTTCAAGATCGTGGGCGGCTATGCCAGCCTGCCGCCGATCGGGCTGGCGCTCGAACGCGGCGAGGTCCAGGGCGTGGGCAACTACACCTGGACCACGCTGCTCGCCGGCCACGGCGACTGGATCCGCGACCGCAAGATCGTGATCCTCATGCAGCTCGCCGCCGCCAGACATCCCGACCTGCCGAACGTGCCGCTCGCCTTGGACTTTGCGCGCACCGAGGAACAGCGGCAGGTCCTCGGCGTCTTCATGAGCATGAAGACGTTCGGATTTCCGTTCTTCGTGAATTCGGCGACGCCCGCCGAGCGCGTGAGCGCGCTGCAGTCGGCATTCATGGCGACGATGCGCGATCCGGAGTTCATCGCGGAATCAAAACAGCAGAGCCGGGAAGTCGTGCCGTCCTCCGGCGCGGAGATGCAGCAGTCCTTGCGCGCGACCTATTCGCTCGCGCCCGAGCTGCTGCAGAAGGTGCGCGCGCTGCTGCCCGCCAGCCGCTGAGCCCGCGGCCCACCAATGCGCAGGCGCTTGACAGCGCCGATGACGCACGGTACTTAACCGACGAGTTAATTAACCTGTCGGTATAGAACGCCGCGGCACGCGACGCCGACAGTTTACAAGGCTGCGGTTGACCACGCCCATGTCGCCAGACCCGCTCAGCGCCACCTTCGCGGCCCTCGCCGACCCGACCCGCCGGGCCATCCTTGCGCGGCTCGCGCTCGGCGACACGTCGGTCACCAAGCTGGCGGAACCCTTCGACATGAGCCTGCCCGCCATTTCCAAGCACCTCAAGGTGCTGGAGCGCGCCGGCCTGATCGCCCGCGGGCGCGAGGCGCAATGGCGGCCCTGCCGGATCGAGCCGGAGGCCCTCAAGGGCGTCGACGATTGGCTCGAAGCCTACCGCCGCCTCTGGGTCGAGCGGCTCGACCGCCTGGACGTCTACCTGCAGGAACTGCAAGCCAAGGAGAAGAAACGTGGCGGCAAGAAATAGCCTCGACCTGGAGAGCGATCCGAACGCCATCATCGGCGTGCGCGAATTCGATGCGCCGCGCGATCTCGTGTTCGCCGCGTGGACCGATCCCAAGCACCTGGCGCAATGGTGGGGCCCGGACGGCTTCACCACCACGACCAGCAGCTTCGACATGCGTGCGGGCGGCATCTGGCGGTTCGTCATGCACGGGCCGGACGGACGCGACTACCAGAACCGGATCACCTATGACGAGATCGTCGCGCCCGAACGGATCGTGTACCGCCACAGCGGCGGCGACGACGACGTCGAGCCGATCCAGTTCCGGACCACCGTCACGTTCGAGGATCTCGGCGGCGGCAGGACCAGGCTCACGATGCGCGGAGTGTTCCCGTCCACCGCCGCGCGCGATCGCGTGATCAGGGAACACGGCGCCGACCAGGGCATGGCGCAGACGCTGGCGCGTCTCGGTCACTATCTGGCCACCGTGGCGTCCTGAACGCATCGCAATAGCAATCCCCAATCCATGAAGCCCGCAGGAGACATCACATGACGACAGTCAAATCAGAGACCATGGTGGTCACGCCCTATCTGTTCTTCGACGGCCGCTGCGAGGAGGCGATCGAGTTCTACAAGCAGGCGCTCGGCGCGGAAGTCGCGATGATGATGCGCTTCAACGAGAGCCCGGAGCCGCATCCGCCCGGCATGTGCCCGCCAGGCAGCGAGAACAAGATCATGCACGCGTGCGTGCGCATCGGCGGCACCGCGGTCATGGCGTCGGACGGCCGCGCGCAGGGCAAGCCGGAGTTCAAGGGCTTCTGCCTCTCCCTCAACGCCAGGGACGAAGCCGACGCCGAACGGCTGTTCAAGGCGATCTCCGAGGGCGGACAGGTGCACATGCCGCTCGCCAAGACGTTCTTCGCCAGGAGCTTCGGCATGGCCGGCGACCGCTTCGGTGTGTGCTGGATGATCATCGTCGAGCCGTAAGTCTTCGCAATTGCGCAACCGACAACGAGTGGAATAAGCCGATGACCGCAGGCCAACCTGAAACCGCCAGTCCCGATTTCGTCATCACGCGCGTGTTCGATGCGCCGCGCGATCTGGTCTGGAAGGCGTTCACCGACCCGGAACGCATGAAGGAATGGTGGGGTCCGAAGGGCTTTTCGGTGATCGCCTCCAAGATGGACCTGCGCCCCGGCGGCACCTATCACTACGGCATGACGGCGCCCGACGGCGCCGCCATCTGGGGCAAGTTCATCTTCCGCGAGATCGTCGCGCCGGAGCGGATGGTGTTCATCAACTCGTTTTCGGACGAAGCCGGCGGCCTGACACGCCATCCGATGGCCCCGACCTGGCCGCTGGAGATGCTCTCGACCTTCACCTTCGAGGACGCGGGCGGCAAGACCAAGGTCACGATCCGATGGGCGCCGTACAACGCCTCGGAAGAAGAGCGCAAGACCTTCGACGCCGGCCATGACAGCATGCGCCAGGGCTGGGGTGGGACGATGGAGCAGCTCCAAACCTACCTGGCGAAGGTCCAGCAAGGCTGATGTCGCGGCGGGCGGCGGGCGGCGATCACCCACCACGCTCAGACCGAGGAGGCCAGTAGTAGGGCGGGTTTGCCGAAGGCGTGACCCGCCGCGGATCGAGAGAGGGCGGAGTACGCTTCGCTCATCCGCCCTACGGCGCCCTGCGCCGGGCTACTTCGCAAGGTCGGCGAGGAACTTCACCTTGCCGGCCCATTTGCGCGCGATCTCGGCGGAATAGTCCGGGTCGACCTTGTTCACCTTCGGAAACTTGTCCTTCCAGGCATAGGGCCGCACCGCATAGATGATGATGCGGCTGTTGGTGAGGTCGCCCTGGGCGCGGCGCTCGGGCAGCAGCATCGGATCGATATGGCCGGTCCACACCCCGTCGATGATGTCGGTCGCGGTCTTGGGGTCCCAGCGCGTGCCGACCGCCCACATCACTTCGGCCGGGTTGGTGATGTCGATGTCGTCGTCGACGATGATGATGATGCGGCCCAGATAGGTGCTGGAGCCGCAGCCGGCCGCCACCAGGCCCGCCATCTTGGCGTGGCCGGCGTGCTGCTGCTCGATCGCGATCACGTTGATGAAGCGAGACCCGCCGCCGGGCAGCTTCCACACGCCCTTGATCGCCGGCACGCCGGCGGCTTCGAGATCGTCCCAGAGCGCCGCGGCGCGGATCAGGCCGGAACCGGAGGTGCCGAAAAAAGTGCCCGGATACATCGGCCGCGCCGGCGGCGTCGCGGTCTGGATCGGGTCGTTGCGGTGATAGATCGCCTTGACCTGGAGCACCGGCTCGGGCCCCGATGAGGTGTAATAGCCGGGCCATTCGCCGAACGGCCCCTCCTCCATGGTCAGCTCCTCGTACGAGGGCATGAAGCCCTCGTAGACGAGCTCGGCATCGTTCGGGAACGGCACGCCGGTGACGCGGCCTTTGACGAGCTGGATCGGCCGTCCGAGCCGTCCGCCGGCAACGTCGAACTCCGACACGCCCTTCGGTATCGTCGCCGCCGCCGCCGCGCCGAGCGCGGGCGCCTGCCCGACCGAGACCACCATGGGGCAGTGCTCGCCGCGCGCCCACCATTTCTTGCGGATCATGTCGACGTGCTTGCCGGGCTCGATGAAGATCGAGAGCGTGCGCTTATCTCGAACGGAGACGCGGTAGGTGCCGGCATTGACCCAGCCGTCGTCGGGGTCCTTGGCGATCACCATGCACTCGGTGCCGATGTACTGGCCGCCGTCGTTGCCATGCCACTTCGGCGCCGGGAACGCGAACACGTCGACCTGATTGTCCATCAGCACGTTCTCGAACACCGGACCGTCGCTGACATGCGCGGCGGCGATCGGCTCGGCGTTCTTGCGCCGGTGCTTGCGATAGTTCTGCACCAGCTCGAGCCCCGCGCCGTCGTTGAACACGCGCGACGAGCGCACGTTCACGACCACGCGATGGTCGTCGGGGAAGCCCTTGATCTTGCGGAACAGGATGACCGGCGGTGTCGGTTTCTGCAGCGACAGCTCGTAGAGCGCGCCCATCTCCAGATGCGGATCGACCCCCTCGATCACCTCCAGCTCGCCGATGTCGTTTGCGATCTCCAGACACCTGCGCAGGTCACCGAGGGCTTCGAGCCGCGTGGCCTGGTCGACAGACTTGCTCACGATTTCACGTCCAATGGCAGGAGACGACAGGACGAATGCCTGTCCCAGCCGGACGCTACATCAAACTCGCTCGAAGAATCAAACAGGCACCCCGGTTGCAAAGCGCACGGATGATCTTCGCCGCTGCGGCAAATGGGAGCCGGCCATCGAGATGCTGCCGGCGCGTGCCCCGACGCGCCAGCGCCGCGCCGACCTGCTATCTGTGCGCCGTGGAGCCGGTGCTCAACGACTGGGCGGTGTCCAGGTGCTTATGCAAGGTCGGCAACGTGTCCTTCGCATAACTGGCCGCGGCATCGCTCTTTTTCGCGGCCTTCTCGTATTCCTTGATATCCTTCTTGTGGTCCATGACCATGTGCTTGGCGAACTCGCTGTCAAACTTGGCGCCGGACAGTTTGGCCATGCGATCGTAATCGGCCTTTTGCTTCTTGTTGGGCTCGGTCGGCGCCGTCACGCCGATCGATTTGGCCGCCTCCGTGGCCTTGGTGTTGGCGTCGGAATGGTCCTTCACCAGCATCTGTCCGAACGATTTCACGCCGTCGGCGGAGCCCTTCTGTTGCGCGAGCTCACCCATCTTGACCTCGGCAAAGTTGCCCTCGATGGCTTCCTTGAGGAATTTCTGGCTGGCCTTGTCCTGCGCGAAGCTGGCCGAGCCGCCAAGGATGAGACCGGCCGCCACTCCCACTCCGATCAGATATTTCGCTATCATGGTGTCCTCGCTGTAAACCTCGGCTATCGCCCGCTGGTAGCAACATCGCTCTGATGCGAAAGTTCCGGCGGCAGGAGGCCGATCAACCCCCCCTTCCAGCATTCCTCCTTCCAGCATAAGAGTTTGGAAGCAGCCTCCTCCCCCTTCCCCGCGCGACCAGCTACAGTGGCGTGGTCCAATTCCACGGGGAGGCTCGGATGCGCGTGAATGCCGTTGCGGTCGCGGCGACCGTTGCTCTTGCTGTCATTGCCGGACCTGCAGATCGCGCGCGCGGGCAGCCGGCGGCCGGCGTCACGGTGTACGAAGGCGCGCGGCTCATCGTCGGCAACGGAAGCGCCCCGATCGAGGACGCGACCCTGGTCGTGGAGGGCGCGAGGATCACGCAGGCCGGGAGGACCGCCGACATTCGCATTCCCGCCGGCGCCGCGCGCGTAAACCTCGCCGGCAAGACCGTGATGCCGACGATCGTCGACACGCACGTCCATCCCAGCCACACGCGCGATGCGCTCGCCCTGGATTTGATGCGGCGCGCCTACTACGGCGTGAGCGCCATGATGAGCCTTGGCCAGGACGACTCGGGCGACTTGCTCGCGCTGCGCGAGGAGACCGTTCCCGGCCGCGCCCGCTACTTCAGCTCCGGACGCGGGATCACCTCGCCCTTGCCGGGCTGCTCGGAAGCGCCGTACTGGATCACGACGGAGGCGGACGGCCGCAAGGCGGTCCAGGAGCTCGCCGCGCAGAAGGTCGACATCGTCAAGATCTTTGTCGACGACTGGGCGCCGCGCAAGCACAAGAAGCTCACGCCCGCGGTCTATGGCGCCCTGATAGACGAAGCCCACAGCCGCGGGCTCCGCGTCACGGCCCACATGCGCGAACTTGAAGACGCGAAGGCACTTCTGCGCGCGGGAGTCGACGCGTTCGCGCACAGCGTGCGCGACAAGGACATCGACGAGGAAGGGCTCGCCCTGTTCAAGCAGCGCGCCAACCTCGTCGTCAATCCGAACCTGCCGGACCGCGGCGTGAAGACGGATTTGAGCTGGCTGCGTGCGAGCATGTCGCCGGCCGAGATGGCGACGCTCGAGGAGCGCAACGTCGACAATCCGCAACGGCACGCGGTCTTCGCGATCCAGGCGCGCAATACCGCCAAGCTGAGCGCCGCCGGCATCCGTCTCGTGCTCGGGACCGACGGCAACCGGCCGTATGGCCCGCACGAGGAGATGGCGGACTTGGTAACGGCCGGAATGACGCCGATGCAAGTCATCGTCGCGGCGACGCGCAACTCGGCCGAGTTCCTGCGGATGGCCGACGCGGGCACGCTGGAAGCGGGCAAGAGCGCCGACTTCATCGTGCTCGACGCCAACCCGCTCGACGACATCACCAACACGCGACGGATCTCGTCGGTGGTGCTGCGCGGCACGGCGGTGGACCGCGGACCGGGCCGCGGCGGCGGGGTGCACGAGGGATCGGCGCTTTGCCGCTGAGCCTTCAGCAGGCCGCCGCCGTGACGGTGCGAAACAAGCAAAATGGTTGTTCGCGAATGGCGGGAGCGACGGGACTCGAACCCGCGGCCTCCGGCGTGACAGGCCGGCGCTCTAACCAACTGAGCTACGCCCCCTTTAGGGAGTGCTGCGGACTTAAATGCCGCCCATGGCCGAGTCAAGGTGCGCGCCGGCCGACGCTCGCGCGGCCGGCGCCCGTCCGCGGGCGTTCCCGGGCCACCCCTAAAGGTTGTCCACCGCCGCCCGAAGGCTGAAAAAACCCACATTTTTCGGTAGGAAGTCATGGTCAGAGCCTATCCGAATCGTCTAATGCCACTTTCGTGGGTGGTCTCAGCGGCCACTCCCTGCAACGAGGAGGGTCATCCATGGCCACGGCACCAGCCAAATCGGCACCAGCCAGCAAACCGGCAGCAGCTAAGAAGGCGGCCGTCAACACCGTTACGATGAAGCATCTCGCCGCCAATATCGCGGAATCGCATGAGATGTCGAAGAAGCAGACCGAGGCGGTTCTCGGGGACTTGGTCGGCCTTGTGACCAAGCACCTCAAGAAGGGCGACCGCATCAGGATCGGCGGACTCGGCATCCTGGTCGTGCGCAAGCGCGCTGCGCGGATGGGCCGCAATCCCGCCACCGGCGAGCCGATCCAGATCAAGGCCAGCAAGAAGGTCGCCTTCCGCGCCGCCAAGGAGTTGAAGGAAGCCGTCTGAGCCGGCGCGTTTCCTGTCGAGACATTGCGTCATTCCGGGGCACCGCCTAGGTAGCACCGGGGTGACGTTTGTTTTTGGTCGGTGATCTGACTGTGGCCGCAGCTCTGAAATTTACCCATGGCGTCACCGAGCGCTTCCTGCGCTACGTCGTCATCGATACCCAGTCGGACCCGGCCTCGCCGACTTGCCCTTCCACCGAG
>JAXDOD010000073.1:0-17438 GCA_034669045.1 Alphaproteobacteria bacterium | reverse complement strand
CGCCATGTCGCTGGCGATGCTTACTCGGCGGCTTCGGTTTGCAGCGCTTTTGCCGGCAAGTCAGCAAGCTCGGCCTTATAGGAGTCTTCCATGCGCGGCAGCATGCCGTGCTTGGCGAGCGCCTGGGCAAACATCTTGCGAATCTCGGGCTGCTCGTCGGCATAGTCGAGCTGGTCGCCGCCGACGCGACGGCTGATCCAGGCGGTCGGCACGCCCTGCGCGTTCCTGATCAGCGCCACCTCGTGCTTGAAGGCGAGATAGCGCGCCGGCGTCGGCCCGGTATTGAAATGCTGGTGGAACCACTTGTTCGGCGGCACGATCAGCGTGCCCGGCTGCCAGTCGTAGCGCCTGGGCTCCTCGCCGGCCTGCCACATCAGCGAATAGCCTTCGCCGGTGAGGATGATCACATGCGCGCTCGGCCCGTGGCAGTGCGCCTTCTTGTAGGTACCCACCGGGAACTGGGAGATGTGGCTCGACATCGAGCCCTTGGCCATGTTGAAGCGGATGTGGCCGCCTCCGGCGCCGCGCTCTTTGGCGCTGATGAGCGGAAGATTGACCGCATCGGCGACGAAATTCGTCATCAGCAGGAAGCCGTTCTGCTCATTCTTGGCGCTGAAATAATCTGGCTCGCCAGAGAAACGCCCTTTGAAGTCGTAACCCGCGTTGAAGACGAAGTTGTTGTCGTCATAAAGGTTCATCACCGCCGGAGCGTTGGTGACGCCAACATAACGCGCCGGCTCCTGCCCGGACCCGTTGAAGTGCTGATGCCAGCAATTGAGCGGGATCGCAAACATGGCGCCCGCCTTCCATTCGAAGGTGATGCGCTTGCCCTCGTCGTTCCAGACGCTGGTCGAGCCGCGGCCGTCGAGGACCAGGATCATCTCCTCGAAAAGCTGGCGCTGGGGCGCGAGCTTTCCGCCCGGCGGGATCGCGCAGACGTAGCAGTCGTTCGACGTGCGCGAGGCGTCGTGGTTGATGTAGACGCCGCTGGCGCCCCGGCGCGGCCAGGGCTTGAGCTCCACGGTGCGCAGGTTCTGCACGTATTGCGCGCTGATGATCTCGAGCCCCTCGCCGCGCACCCAGCGCACGTAGGCCGTTTCCCGCTCGGTCGCGAACTTATTGGCAAGGTCGTCAGAAACGATCGGGCTGGCGGAGGCCATTCCATGCTCCCTTTGGCCGGAGTTTGGGCTACATTAGCCTGCGTTGCCTGTGCGTCAACGCCACCGCCCCGGCGGCCGGCAAGTCATCCCAAAGCGGCGCGCAACCGCGGCACGAGGACGGGAGCAAACGCGATGCCCAAGGTGCCGCCGGCGCAGCGGAGCGCGCGTACCGCAATATTCCTGGTCGCGCTCGCGACCCTCGCATGCGCCGGGACCGCCGGCGCGCTGACGCCCGAGGAGATCGTCAACTACCGGGGCGCGGACCGCGAGCAGGTCCTGATCGAAGGCGCGAAGAAGGAAGGCCAGGTCGTCCTCTATTCGGGCCTGATCGTGAACCAGATGCTGCGCCCGCTCAGCGCCGGCTTCATGAAGAAATATCCCTTCCTCAAGATGACCTACCATCGCCAGGATTCCGAGGAGCTGCTGCTCAAGCTCTCGGCCGAGTCGCGCTCCAACAACATGATCGCCGACGTCTTCGAAGGCTCGGGCGGAGGCGAGATCGCGGTCGAGGCCGGGCTCACGCAGCCGTTCTACACGCCGGCGCTCGATCCCTATCCGAAAATGTACCTCGACCCGAAGCGGCACCTGGCGCCGACGCGGCTGTCCTATTTCAGCATCGCCTACAACACCAAGCTGGTGCCGCCCGGCAAGGTCCCGAAGAGCTACGCGGACCTGCTCGACCCGCAGTGGAAGGGCAGGATGGCGTGGCCTTATGCCAACACCGGCCGCTATCTGTTCATGATCAATCTCCGGCAGGCCTGGGGCGAAGACAAGGCGATGGATTATTTCAAGAAGCTCGCCGAGCAGAAGGTCATCAACTTCGCCTCCGGCAGCGCCCGCACCCTGGTCGACCGCGTCATCGCCGGCGAATACCCGATCGCGATCAACATCTACGCGCACCACCCGCTGATCAGCGCCGGCAAGGGCGCGCCGGTGAACTCGCAGCTCATGGATCCGGTGCCGAGCGCGGCCGGCACGCTCGCCGTGCTCAAGGCCGCCAAGCACCCGCACGCCGCCATGTTGCTGACCGACTTCATCCTCAGCAAGGAAGGCCAGCAGATCATGTCGGCAGCCGAGTATTTCCCCGCCCATCCGGAGGTGGAGGCGGCGCCGCAGCTCGCCAGCATCGTGCCGCACCAGGCCGGTTATCCCGAGAACTACATCAACCCGCAGCAGCTCAAGGAGCAGCTCGAAAGCACCGATCAGATCCTGCAGAAGCTGTTTCGGTGAATGCGGACTTATGGCACTTGTAGGGTGGGCAAACGCGCCCGGATGTATCGATGCGGCACGATCGCGAACGCGTTTGCCCACGCGCCTTATGGACCGCCTGGTCATCACCAACCGGCATAAACGCGTGGGCAGGGCGCGCAGCGTAGTGCCCAATCGCAACGTCGTGCCAGGCGCCTTTGCCCACCCTCCATCTCAATCGAGGTCTCCGATGAAAATCAAAACCGTCGAATTCGAACCGTGCGTGATGCCGCTCGAGGACAAGAACTGGAAGTTCGCGCTCGGCACCGCCTCGACCTCGCGCGGCTGGATCGTCCGGCTGACGTCCGACGACGGCCATGTCGGCCACGGCTATTCCAATTCCTCGCCGCACATGGGCTCGACCTTCGAGTCGCTGCCGCAGGAGCTCGAGCGCTTCAAGCCGCACGTGCTGGGCCAGGACCCGTTCGCGATCGAAGCGATCTTGATGGCGCTCGACCGCTCGCTCGCCGGCGCGAACCAGGCCAAGGCCGGCATCGACTGCGCGCTCCACGACCTCTGCGCGCGCGCGCTCGGGGTGCCGCTCTACAACCTGCTCGGCGGCAAGGTGCGCGGTTCCGTTCCGGTGCTGCGGATCGTGGCGATCAAGACCCCGGCCGAGATGGCGGAGAATGCCGGTAAGCTCCAGGACCAGGGCTACCGCTACTTCAAGATCAAGGTCCACGGCCACGTCGAGGAGGACGTCGCGCGCGTGAAGGCGATCCGCGAGCGCGTCGGGCCGCAGGCCCATCTCACCATCGACGCCAACCAGTCCTATTCGCCCAAGGACGCCATCGCCGCCATCAACCGCATGGCGGAATACCGCCTCGACCTCGTCGAGCAGCCGGTATCGCGCAACGACCTCAAGGGCCTGGAGCTGGTGACGCGTTCGGTGCCGGTCACGGTCGAGGCCGACGAAGGCGCCGGAACCGTGGCCGAGATCATGACGCTGGTTTCCAACCGCATCGTCGACGCGGTCAGCCTCAAGATCCAGAAGCTCGGCGGGCTGCGCAACGCGCTCGCGGCGGCGCGCATCTGCGAGGCCGGACACGTGAAATACCGCCTCGGCGCCCACGTCGGGACGCGGCTCGGCAATGCGCACGCCATCCAGCTCGCTGCCGCGCTGCCGGGCGTCGATTACGCCTGCGAGCTCGGCGAATTCACCCGCATGTACAACGATCCGTTCGCCGGCATCGAGATCGTCGATGGCGCGCTCGCGGTTCCGGACGGTCCCGGCTGCGGGGTCGAACCGGTCGCGACTGCGCAGCAGGACAAGCGTGCCGGGGCGGCGTAGTGCGCCCGCAGCGTGCCCCGGCGTTGCTTGCTTGCCGCACCGTCAAAAAAACGTCAGACCAGCGAGTGAATCCGCCTTGGCAAGCAGGCATGAGGCGGCGATAACAAAAACCAGCCCTGAAAGTTTGGGGAATTTTCCCCGTCGGGATCATTCAACGGCCGGCGCGGCACAGGAATCGCAAGCCGCCGCAACATGTTCGCGTACATGAGTGTCGTGCTGAAAAGTTTGCGGCCGCGGCAAGCCGCGCCACGTTGCGTCACCCCACGATGCGAGAAATCGTCCCATGAACCAAATTCCTTCCGACGAAGACGTAGGACGCCAGATCCTCGGCGTGTTCGCGCGCTACAAGGTTCCCGCCGGCGGAACGCTCCGGCGCAATAATTTCATGGAAGTCCGCGACGCCTATTTCCAGCGCGGCCTGAAAAAGGCGGTCGAAAAGAACTGGATCAAGGTCCAGGAACGCGACCGCTACACCTATGTCCTCACCGAGACGGGATTCGTCGCGGGACGGTCTCAGACCCTGGGCTCCTGATCCGGCCGGGCGTGGCTTGCGGCGCGCCATCTGGCATCCGGGTCCGCAGCGCATCACGGCGCTTCGCTCCGTGCGGCGCCGCGCCCGGGACACGCGCGAGCCAGCGGTGTATCCTCCGACCAAATCGCAACCGCGAGCCGCGGCGGGTGAACGCGCGCGGTGAAAAGCAAGCAGGAGGAGCTGCCCCATGGTCGCCAATCCTCACCGGCCGGTCGTGATCGCTGCGACGCTCGCCGCATTGATCGGGTTCGGCGCCGCCACAGGTCCCGCGCAAGCCGACCCGGTGGCGGACTTCTATCACGGCAAGACCATCAATCTCATCGTGGGGACGTCGGCCGGCAATGATTTCGACTACCGCGGCCGGCTGATCGCGCGTCATATCGGCCGTCACATCCCCGGCGAGCCGACCGTCGTGCCGCAGAACATGCCGGGCGCCGGCGGCATCAAGGCCGCCAACTACCTGGCCTCGATCGCGCCCAAGGACGGCACCGCCGTCCACATGATCATGACCAACATGATGGGCGCGCAGGCGATGAAACTTCCCGGCATCGAATTCGACACCCGCCAGTTCCGCTGGATCGGCAATACGACCTCGACGCCGAACGTGATCAACTCCTGGCACACGTCCGGCATCGGCAAGATCGAGCAGGTGAAGACCCGGGAGCTGATCGTGGGCGCGCCCAAGGGCACCGCCGGCGTGACCTATCCCACGCTGCTGAACAAGCTCGCCGGCTACAAGTTCAAGGTCGTGACCGGCTATCCGGGCGGCAACGAGGTCAACATCGCCATGGAACGCGGCGAGGTTTTCGGACGCGGCTCCAATTCCTGGGCCTCGTGGAAATCGACCAAGCCGCAGTGGCTCGCAGACAAGCAGATCATCATGCTGGTGCAGGTCGGCTTGACCCGCGATCCCGAACTGCCCGACGTGCCGCTGCTCCTGGAGCTTGTGAGCGACGACCGCGACCGCAAGCTCATGACTTTCGTCTCCGCGGAAACCGCCATCTCGCGCGCGTTGGTCACGACGCCGGGCGTGCCTGCGGAACGGCTGACGGCCTTGCGCCGCGCCTTCGACGCGACCATGAAGGATGCCCAATTCCTGGCCGAAGCCGACAAGGCGAAAATGGATATCGGCCCGATGACCGGCGAGGAGTCGCAGAAGATCGCCGATGCGATCGCGAGCACGCCGGCCGATATCGTCGACTATGCGCAGCAGGTGCTGGGGGACCTCCTGAGATAGCGCCGCGGCCTGCGCGAACGGCTTGCCATCGCCGGCGCGCGCGACGTTCGGCTGGCGCGCGACGGCCGCGGGCGCGCGATGCAATTCCGCGCCGCCGCGCTGTCCAATCCCGCCGGCGTTGCATTGCATCCTGAAATATCGCACTCTGGCGTCCCGCATTGAAATGAACAGGCGCCGCAAAGCGCCGTCATAGGAGGAACACCATGACCAGTCGCAACCGCCATGACGGCGGCGCACCACCGGCCGCCGGCAACGGCCTGCTCGACCGGCGCGTGCTGCTGGGCCGCGGCATTTTGTTTGCCGGCGCGGCGGCCACCGGCGTCGGTTCCTCGCTCACCGGCGCCGGCGCGGAACCGCTGAAGGACGACCCCTGGAGCACCGGTACCGGCAGCAACAGCCCGGCCTACGAGCAGCGCTCGAAGTATGAGCAGCAACGGGTCAACCGCATCCTGAGCAACCCGAACGCCGAGCCGCGCACGTCGCACGCGCGCACGCCGCATCACCTGCTCGACGGCACCATCACGCCGAACGGGCTGCACTTCACCATCGTGCATTCCGGCACGCCGGACATCGATCCGGACAAGCACCGGCTGGTGGTCCACGGCCTGGTGAAGCAGCCGAAAGTGTTCACCCTCGAAGCGCTGTCGCGCTATCCGATGGTCACGCAGACGACGTTCGTCGAATGCGGCGGCAACAGCGGACCGATGTTCTCCAACGAGCCGATCCAGGGGACGGTGCAGCAGATCCACGGACTGTGCTCCTGCGCCGAATGGACCGGCGTGCGCGTCTCGACTCTGCTCGAAGAATGCGGCGTGGACCCGAAGGCGAAATGGGTGATCGCGGAAGGCGCCGACTCACTTGCGCTCAGCCGCAGCGTGCCGATGACGAAGGTCTGGGACGACGCCATGGTCGCGCTCTACCAGAACGGCGAGCGGATCATGCCGGGCAACGGCTATCCGATGCGCCTGCTGCTGCCCGCCTGGCAGGGCAACATGAACGTCAAGTATCTGCGCCGCCTCCAGGTCGCTGAAATCCCGGCGATGAGCTATTACGAGACCCGGACCTACTCGCAGGTGCTTCCGGACGGCAAGGCCTACCGGTTCCACTTCCTCAACGAGGTCAAGTCGTTCATCACCAGCCCCTCGCACGGGATGGCGCTGAAAGGACCGGGCTATTACGAGATTTCCGGCATCGCCTATGCGGCGACCGGCCGGATCGCGAAAGTCATGGTTTCGGCCGACGGCGGCAAGAGCTGGGCGCAGGCGGCGCTGCAGGCGCCGGTGATCCCGAAATCCTTCACCCGGTTCCGGGCGCCCTGGAGCTGGAACGGCGGGCCGGCGATCCTGCAAAGCCGCGCCTGGGACGAGGCCGGCAACGTGCAGCCGCTGCGCGCGGAATTCGTCGCCAAGCGCGGCCAGACCAAACGGCCGCCGAACATCCTAGGCTTCCCGAACCAGCACTACAACAGCATCACGAGCTGGGGCGTCGAGCCCAATGGGCAGGTGAAACATGTCTACGCGTAAATCGCTTCTCGTTGCAGCCCTGCTCGCGCTGGGCACGACCGCGGCTGTCGCCGAAGGCCCCAATCTTGGACAGCCGATCACCGAGGCGGACGTCGGCGCCTGGAACCTCAATGCCATGGCCGACGGCAGCGGCCTGCCGCCCGGCAGCGGCACGCCGGAACAGGGCAAGCCGCTCTACGCCCAGAAATGCGCGGCCTGCCACGGCGAAGGCGGCAAGGGCGGCGTCAATGCGGCGCTCGTCGGCAAGCCGCCGCTCGACAGCATCGAGGCTCCCAAGACCATCGCCAACTTCTGGGGCTATTCGACGACTGTCTTCGACTTCATCCGGCGCGCCATGCCCTGGATCGAGCCGCGGTCGCTGACCAATGACGAAGTCTACGCGATCACCGCCTACCTGTTCGCCGAGAACAAGCTCATCGGCCCGAGCGATGTGATGAACGCGCAGACGCTCCCGAAGGTGAAAATGCCGAACGCCGACAATTTCATCATCCGCTTTCCCGATCGCATCTGATCGGGCAGGCGGCGAGTTCGAGCAAGCCGGCGGAGCAATCCGCCGGCTTTGCCGTGGCGTGGCGGCGGGACTCGCCCGCGAGAATCAGTGCAGCATCCCCGCCCTTTTCCGGCTGATCGTCCGGACCTTACGCAGCAGGCCTGGCGCCGCATGAACTGGGAAATCCTCGCCCGCCTCCCGCAGGTCGTCGTTCGCCGCCGCGGGCGCTTCATCGTTGCCGACCTCACGGCGCCGCACCGGGCGATCAGCACGTCGGCGCGCAACGGCGGGCAGACCGACGACCTGCGCCATCTGGTCAATCATCAAAGCTGCGAAGGGACCGCGCACGACGCGCGCTTCGAGGTCATCACCGGGCGCGGCGACAGCGCGTATCACGACGTCGTTTGCGCAGAGGTCGGACTGCCGCCGGACCAGACCGCGGTGATGGGCACGGCGGCGAACATGAACTACGCGGCCATCGCCACCCGCTCCCACGAGGACGTGCAGGCAATGGCGGTGGTGACGGCGGGCGTGCAGACCAACGCGACATGCGCCGGCGACCCCGCGAACTGGCACGAGACCGCGGACGGCTTCGCCAAGCTGCCGGTCGGCACCATCAACACGATGCTGCTGCTCAACGTGCCGGTGACGGCCGCGGCCCTGGCCCGGATCGTGATCACGATGACGGAAGGAAAGAGCGCCGCGTTGGCGCGTCTCGCCGTGCCGAGCTGCTATTCGAGCGACCTTGCGACCGGCACCGGCACCGATCAGTATTGCGTGGCGGCGCCGCTCGAGGGCCGCAAGCCGCTCGCGTCGGCGAGCCCGCACATGAAATTCGGCGAGATCATCGGGCTGGCGGCGCGAGATGCGACGCTCGAGGCCCTGCGCTGGCAGAACGGCCTGGAGCCGAGCATGACGCGCGGCCTGTTTCACGCGCTGGGACGTTATGGTTTGACCGAGGAGGCCGTGTTCGGCGGGCTCGTCGACCGGCTCGACCCGGCCGATCTCCAACTGCTCCGCAAGAACAGCAAGTCCGCCTTCTACGAGCCGCTGGTGGGCGCGGCGGCGCACGCGATCGCGGCGGTGCTCGATCGCACACGGCACGGAACCCTGCCCGACGCGTGCCGGCGCGACGCGCTGGTGCAGCAGGCGGCGAACCTCGCCGCCAACCTGGCGGCCAAGCCGGATCGCTGGCCGGTCTTCCGCCAGACGCTGCACGCGACGGACGGCGATGCGAAGGCCCTGGTGATCGCCGCGATCGCGCTCGGCTGGAGCGAGAAATGGCGGCCGACCTGATCCACGTGCTGGCGCCGCATCCTGTGGCGCTCGCCATTGCCGTCCTCGCCGATCTCGCGCTCGGGGACCCGGTCTATCGCTGGCATCCGGTCCGTCTCGTCGGCGACGCGCTGAACCTCTGCGAGAACGGGCTGCGCGCGATCGGCGCGGACGGCTATGGCGGCGGCATCGCGCTGTTTGCGATTCTCGCTGCGGGGTCGGTGGCGGTGGTCACGGCGATCCTCTTCGCCGCCTTGTCATTCACCCCGCCCCTCGCCTGGCTCCTGCACGTGCTGCTGCTCTACGCCCTGCTGGCCTTGGGCGCGCTCCTGCGCCACGTCTGGCGCGTCGAGCGCGCGGTGGCGCGCGGCGATCTCGCCGCGGCGCGCGCCGCGGTGGGCGAACTCGTCGGCCGCGACACCGACCGCATGGACGGCGCCGCCTGCCGGCGCGCCGCCATCGAAAGCCTGAGCGAGAACCTCACCGACGGCTTCACCAGCGCGTTGTTCTGGTACGCGCTGGCCGGGCTGCCGGGCCTTGTCGTGTTCAAGGTCGTGAGCACGATGGACTCGATGGTCGGTTACAAGACGCCGCGCTATCGGCGTTTCGGCTGGTGCGGCGCGCGCCTCGACGACGCGATGAACTACCTGCCGGCGCGGCTGACCTGGCTGCTGATCGCCGCGGTGGCGGCCGCGCTGCCGGGATGTTCGCCGCGCAAGGCGTTCGTGTTCGGGCTGCGCCATCACGCGCTGCTGCCCAGCCCGAACTCCGGATGGAGCGAAGCCGCCACCGCGGGCGCCATCCGGCGCCGCCTCGTCGGCCCGATCTGGAAACAAGGCGCGCTCGTCACCGACATCTGGCTCGGCGACCCCGGCGATCCGCCCGCCGGCACGCGCGACGACATGCTGCGCGCCATGATACTGACAACGGCAGCAGGTCTTGTGGCGGCCACAGGAGCGGCAGGCGCATTGCTGCTGTTGCAGCATCACGCCGGCCCGTAGCGTGGTGGCGCGCCGCGCCCCTTGTCAAGCCTTGGCGCGACCCGAACCGCCCGCCGCCATCCGCGCCCTGCCGTCCTGGATGGCGCGCCACACCCGCTCCGATGTGGCCGGCATCTCCATATGCGTCACGCCGAACTCGCGCAGCGCATCGACCACCGCATTGATGACGGCGCCGAGCGCGGGCGTGGTGCCGCCCTCGCCGCCGGCGCGCACGCCGAGCGGATTGCTGGGCGACGGAATTTCCATGAGCTCGGTCCGAAACGCCGGCAGCATGTCCGCGCGCGGCATCGCGTAGTCCATGAACGATCCGGTCATCACCTGGCCGCTGTTGGGATCGACCACGCACTGCTCCCACAGCGCCTGGCCGACGCCCTGCGCGATGGCGCCGTGGGTCTGGCCGTGCAGGATCATCGGGTTGATGGCGCGGCCGACGTCGTCGACCGCGCAGTAGCGCACGATCTCGACCGCGCCGGTGTCCGGCTCGATCTCGACCTCGCAGACCGCGCAGCCATACGGGTAGCCGCCGTCCGTGAAGGACACGTCGCTCTCCGCCGCCAGCGGGCCGCGCAGCGCGTCGTCGAGGTCGTTGAGCGTCTCCGCCGCGCGCGCCGTCTCGAACAAGGTCACGACGCGCGCGGAGCCCTTGGCCTTGAAGCCGCCGTTGGAGAATTCCACGTCCTGCGGCGCGACCTTGAGCATGTGCGCCGCGATGTTGCGGCTGCGCGCGATCACGCCGTTGGCCGCATTCCCCATGCACACGCCGGCCATCCGCATGGAGCGTCCGGAATGCGAGCCGCCGCCGACCGGGACGACGTCGGTGTCGCCCTGCACCAGGCGCACCGCCTCGAACGGCACGCCGAGCCACTCGCTCACGCATTGCGCAAAGCTCGTCTCGTGCCCCTGCCCGCTCGACAAGGTGCCGACCCGGACCTCGACGTCGCCCGCCGGCAGCACCGTGATCGAAGACCATTCGCGCGGATAGCCCATCGTGAGCTCGATATAGTTCGCGAGCCCGATTCCGCGCAGCTTGCCGCTCTTTTTCGATGCGGCGCGGCGCTGGCGGAATTCGCTCCACTGCGAGAGCGCCAGGCCCTTGTCCATCGACCCGTGGTAGTCGCCGTTGTCGTAGGTGACGCCGAAGGCGGTGCGATAGGGCAACTCGTCGGACGCGATCAGGTTGCGCCGCCTGATCTCGATGCGGTCGATGCCGGTCTCCGCCGCGGCGAGATCGCACAGGCGCTCCATGATGAACATCGCCTCCGGCCGCCCGGCGCTGCGGTAGGGCGTGGTCGGCATGGTGTTGCTGAGCACCGCATAGGCGCGGTAATGCGCGACCGGCACCCGGTAGACGCCCGAGAAGATGCTCACGCCCTTGCGCAGCGGCACGATCGAGGACGCATAGCCGCCGATATTGCTGAGGTGCGAGCCGCGCATCGCCAGGAACTTGCCGCGCTTGTCGAGCGCCAGCTCGATCTTGGCCACGAGGTCGCGGCCCTGGTAATCGCTCAGGAACGCTTCGCTGCGATCGCAGACCCACTTGACCGGACGCCCGAGCCGCTTCGAGGCCCAGCAGACCAGCGGGAATTCCGGAAACAGCGAATTCTTGGTGCCGAAATTGCCGCCGATGTCGAGTGTGACCACGCGCACCTGGTCGGGCGTCACCCCGAGCATGCCGGCGATCTCGCTTTTCTGGCGCACCACCCCGCCCGAGCCGGCATGGATGAAATAGCGCCCGCTCTGCCTGTCGTAGTTGCCGACCGCGGTGCGCGCTTCCATCGGCACGCCGGTGACGCGCTGCACCCAGGTCTCGAACCGCACCACGTGGGCGGCGCCCGCAAAGGCGCGCCCGGTCGCGGCCGCGTCGCCGACTTCGGCGTCCAGGAAGATGTTGGACTTCGCGTGGTCGAAGAGACGCGGCGCGTCCGGCTCGGCCGCCGCCGCGGTCGCGACCACCGGCGGCAGCGGTTCGTAGTCGATCTCGATCAGCTCGGCGGCGTCCCTGGCGAGGCTGAGCGTCTCGGCCACCACCATCACCACCGCCTCGCCCACGTAGCGGACCTTGTCGAGCGCCAGCGGATAATAGGGCGTCGGCGTCACCGGGCCGTCGCGGTTGACCAGCACGACGTCTGGCAACCTCCGCTGCGCCTCGATCGGCGCCGCCATCGAGGCGTCGGGCGGCATCGGCTTGCCGCCGTCGGCGCTGTAGTCGGCGGCCGTGAGCACCGCCAGCACGCCCGTCTTCGCCTTCGCCTGCGCCGTGTTGATGCCCTTGATCCGCGCGTGCGCGTGCACCGAGCGCACGACGAAGGCGCGCGCCTGGCGCGGCAGATCGACGTCGTCGCTGTAGCAGCCGGCGCCCACCACCAGCCGCGCGTCTTCCTTGCGGCGGACGGGCTCCCCAATTCCAGTCTTCATTCTCGCACTCACCGTGGCTTGCGCCCGACCTGACCGATGCTCGATTATCTACCATGCCGCCGATGGTTCACAACCGCCGGACCCGCTACAAGGTGAAGCCGCCTGCAGCCTGCGCCGTCGTGTCGCTGCAAGCGCGGAGCAGTCGGGAGCACCCCATGGCCATGAGCGAGCTGAAAACTGCCGCCGACACGTCGAGCGACCTCAAGATCGCGGCGGTCGAATGTTTCCGGCTCAAGCTCCCGTACAAGAAGCCGATCAGCTTCTCGTCGCTCACCGAGAGCACCGGCCAATATGTGATCCTGCACCTCGCGCTCGCGGACGGAACCGAGGGTATTGCCGAGTCGGTCTGCCGTCCCGGCCATTCCGGCGAGGATGCGGTCACCGTCGCCTATCAGCTCGAAAACTTCTTCAAGCCGCTGCTCCTGGGTGCCGACCCGCTCGGCCACCTCGCCCTGATGGAGAAGCTCGAGAAGGTGCGCGACTGCCGCGCCGCAAAGATGCTGATCGACGTCGCGCTCTGGGACCTGCGCGGCAAGGTGTTCGGGCAGCCGGTGTGGCGGCTGCTCGGCGGCACCGATCCAAAACCCGTGCCGCTCACCTGGATCGCGCACGGCAATACGCGGGACGCGATGGTGGCGGAAGCCAGGCGCGTGGCGGAGGAACGCGGTTATCGCGGCATGAAGCTGAAAACCTGGAAGCGCTCGATGGCAGACGTCGAGATGGTGGCCGAGGTGCGCAAGGCGCTGCCGGAGGCGGTGATCTATGTGGACGGCAACGGCCGCTATACCGAGAGCGAGGCACGCACCATCATGGTGCACGTGCAGGACTACAATGTCTCCTTCATCGAGGAGCCCTGCGACTTCGCCGACATCCACCGGCAGGCCGCGATGGCGGCGTTCCTGCCGATCGCCTTGCTCGGTGATCAGTGCTGCGAGTCGCTCGCGCAGGTGCACGCCCATGTCCGCGCCGGCTCGGTCGGCGCGGTCAGCGTGAAGCTGCGGCGCACCGGCATCACGGAATCGCTGAAGATCATGGCACTGTGCGAGGCGGCGGGCCTTCCGGTCGTCATCGGCACCGACAGCGAGAGCCGCATCGGCGCGCTCGTGCGCATGCATCTGCGCTCCGCCGTCCCGAGCCTCGAGCCCTGGCCGACCGAGACGCACTTCTTCGACAAGCTCGCCGACGACACCTTCGCGGGCGAGTTCCGTTTCGCCGACGGCACCATCACGCCGAACGACGCGCCGGGCTTCGGCGCCGCGCTCGACCGCCGCAAGATCGAACGATACGCATTCTGAGAGCGCCCATGACCTACTCGGCCGAGGCCGGAAACTTCAGCATCGCGCTCGCCGGCGACTGCATGCTCACGCGGCGCGTGAGCATGTTCGACGAACCGGCATTCCTGGCGCTGGTGGCGATCTTCCGCGACTGCGATGCCGGCACCGCCAACCTCGAGTCGGTCGTGCGCCGCTGGGACGAGGGAACGCCCGGCATCACCACCGGCACCTTCATGACCACGCCGCCCGACTATCTCGACGAACTCAAGTGGCTCGGGATCAACATGGTCACCTGCGCCAACAATCACGCCTTCGATTATGGCGATGGCGGGCTGATGGCCACGATCAAGCACCTCGACGCCGCCGGCATCGTGCATTCCGGCAGCGGGGCGAACGCCGCCGAGGCGCGCATGCCGGGCTATCTCGACACCCGCGGCGGGCGCGTGGCGATTCTCGGCACCACCGCCACGTTCCGGCCCTGGAACCGCGCCGGCACGCAGCGCTCCGACATGCGCGGGCGGCCGGGCGTCAACGCCTTCGGCTTCAGGAACACCTATACGGTCGACGGCGAGGCCTTCGAGCAGATCAGGCGCATGAGTCGCGAGCTCGGCTTCGAGCAGAAGCGCATCCGCCAGAAGGCGCATTTCTTCAGCGAGTCGGAGCTCGGCACCGAAAGCGAGGAGGAGCTCACGTTCCTCAACGAGCGCTTCGTGCGCGGCAACGGCTTCCAGGTCGCGAGCGAAGGCAGCAAGGCCGACATCGACGACAACGTCCGCTGGATCAAGGAGGCGCGGCGGCAGGCCGACTGGGTCATCGTCCATTTCCATAGCCATGAATATGGCCACGCCAGCCTGGTTTCGGCCAAGACCCAGAGCGAGCTGTCCGAGCCGTCCGACTTCGCCCGCGCCTTCGCGCGCGCCGCCATCGACGCCGGCGCCGACATCTTCATCGGCCACGGCTCCCACACCGCGCTCGGCATCGAGTTCTACAAAGGCAAGCCGATCTTCTATTCGGTCGGCAACTTCATCATGATGAACGAGACGCTGCCGTTCTTTCCAGCGGTCGCCTATGAGCGCTTCGGGCTGGGCAACGACGCCACGCCCGCCGACTTCCTCGATGCGCGCACCGGCAACGGCAGCAAGGGCCACGTCGCGCATGCCGACTACTGGCAGAACTTTGCGGCCACCTGCCACTACCGCGGCGGCAAGCTCGACGAGATCCGCATCCATCCGATCGACCAGGGTTTTGGGCGGCCGCGCGGCCAGCGCGGGCGGCCGGTGCTGGCGAACGGCGAGATGGGCGCAAAGATCATCGAGCGGGTGGACAAGCTCTCGAAGCCCTACGGCGTCACGGTGACGAACCGCGGCGGTGTCGGCATCGTGACGCCGTAGCTCGTAGGGCGCAATAAGCGCAGCGCATTGCGCCGTCCAAATGCTGCGGGGGGGGGGTCGATTGTGCAACGCTACCGCATTTTCTAAACTGGGCGTCCGCGGGCGCGACACAGCAGGAACAGGAACCTATGCAAAACATCGACAAAGTCTCCTTCCCCTACCGGGCTTCGACCCACCTCAACCTGCTCCATGTCGTGTCTGAATCCGGCTCCTGGCAAAAGCACGGCCTCGACGTCAACTACAACTATCAGATCAGCAAGACCGACGCCCATCGCGCCGTCGCCAACGGCGAGGTCGAATTCGTCGGCGGCAATCATATCTCGACCTATGGGCACCGGGCGCGCGGCGACACCTGGGTCTACCTCGGCCAGACGCTCAATTCGGTGACGCCCAAGCTGGTGGCGCGGCCGAACTCCGGCATCAACAGCATCCGCGACCTGCGCGGCAAGAAGGTCGGCACCCGCGGCATGCATCCCGGCCTCAACGACTGGCTGCTGCTCAAGCAGCGCGGGCTCGACGTCGACCGCGACGAGGTCGAGCTGATCTCCAAGGTCGAAGGCCAGGTGTCGGCGGAAGCCGCCGAGCAGGGCGCGCCCGAGTCCGACGCCGCGCGCACCCGCAAACGCTCGGCGGTCTGGGAATGGGTGCGCGACGGGCACGTGGATGCGGCGCTGTTGCTCGCGCCCTCGCATCTCTTCGCGGCCGATGCCGGCCTCAAGGTCATCGATATCGAGCCGCTGCCGATGATCTGGTTCACCACCATCTCGTCGAGCCTGCCGTTCGTGGAGAAGCATCCCGACATCGTCGAGCGCTTCCTCAAGGGCATGATCGAGGGCATCCATTTCTTCAAGACGCAGCCGGAAGCGAGCATCAAGATCATCGAGCAAAAGTACGACAAGGAAGGCAAGCTCAACCGCGAGCAGGCGACCTACGTCTACCAGCAGATCGCGCCGCTGCTCGAGCCCAAGCTCTACCCGACGATGGCTGCGATCGCGAACGTCTACGAGGAGGCCAAGCGCCAGGATCGCGACGCGGAAAAGATCAATCCCATGGCACTGTGGGACCTGCACCACATTCGCCGTCTCGACGACACCGGCTATGTGGACGGACTCTACGCCAGCACCAAGCCCGATGCGCGCGCCGCCAGGGACCGCAAGGACCCCGAGTTCGCGCGCGAGCAGGAACGCCAGCAGGCCAAGGTCATCGCCGCCGTGAAGGCGTGCGGCCATCCGGAAGGCATGGAGTGCGGGTGCACGTGAGCGCGGCAGCACCGCGCGGCGGCGTAGGGTGGGCAAAGGCGCTGCACAAACCTGTGCGGTAAAATCTTGGTCATGCGCGCCGTGCCCACGCGTCTGCTTGCCAACAGCAATCCGGCGTTGCCTGCGCACCTGCCGCGTGGGCACGGCGCTGCACGGTGCGAGCGGCACGGACCCAGCGTTGGCCCGCGCCTTTGCCCACCCTTCGAGCGTCCTAACGCCGCGGGAACGCGAACGTGTCGCCGTACTTCTTCAGGATGGCGTCGCGCTGGTCCTTGCCGATGCGGTTGACCGGCGGAAACTTGTCCTTCCAGGCCCACGGCCGCACCGCGTAATAGATCGCGCGCGAATTGGTGAACGGCCCGTTGGCGCTCTGCTCCGGCGGCATGCGCGGATCGAGCGGCGTCGCCCAGCAGTTCTCGACGATCTCGATGTCGGTCGCGGGATCGACCCGCGTTGTCATCGCCCAGATCACCTCGTCCATGTTGGAGGGATCGATGTCCTCGTCCACGATCACCACGAAGCGCCCGTTGCGCGCCGTGGTCGCGCAGGCGAGCACCGCGAGGCCCGCCTGCTTGGCGTGGCCGGCATATTGCTGCTTGATCGCGACCACGACGAAGAAGGAGTTGTGCACGTAGGTGCCGACGATCCCGGGCACGCCGGCCGCCTCGAGCTGCTCCCACAGGATGCCGCCTTCGAAGCGCACCGAATGATGCGGCGCGCCCGGCCATTGCGGCGCCATGTTCAGCAGGATCGGATCGTTACGATAGTAGATCGCCTTGACGCGGATCACCGGCTGCTCGTCGGCATGGCCCTTGGTCCCGACAGTGTAATAGCCTGGCCATTCGCCGAACGGGCCTTCGAGGTGCGACTGCAGCTCGGGCGGCGGCATCTCGCCTTCGATGGCGATCTCGGCATGCGCGGGGATCGGCAGCCCGGTGAGCGGCCCTTTGATCACCTCGACCGGATGGCCGAGCATGCCGCCGGCGCGGTCGAGCTCCGACGTGCCGAACGGGAATTTCGTGTGCGAGAGGAAGAACAGCAGCGGATCGCCCCCGAAGGTCGCCACCACGGGGCATGACTTGCCCTCGCGCCAATAGCGCTCGGCGATGAGCCGGCCCTGCTGGCCGGGGCTCTGCCAGATGCCGAGCAGATTGCGCTCGTGCACCTGCATCCGATAGGTGCCCATGTTGACATAGCCGGTTTCCGGATCGCGGTTGATGAAGGTGTCGCCGGTTCCGATATAGCGCCCGCCATCGCCCTTGTGTGATTTCAGCACCGGGAATTTCAGCAGGTCCACCTCGTTGTCGCGCATGATGTTCTGCATTACCGGGCCGGTCTCGAC
>JAXDOD010000072.1:0-37741 GCA_034669045.1 Alphaproteobacteria bacterium | reverse complement strand
CACGAGGTCGATTGGCTCAACGGGGATCGCCGTTTCCCCGGCGAACTGCGCTTGCCGGACGTCGCCGCGATCGTGCGGGTTGCCGCACGGGCCGAACTCAAAGACCGTGGCCGCTTCGAGAACCGGTATTACATCTCGTCCGCGGCGCTTTCGGCCACACGCGCAGCCGAGGCCGTGCGCAGCCACTGGGCCATCGAGAACAGCCTGCACTGGGTTCTCGACGTCACCTTCGGGGACGACCAATCACGCCTGAGAACCGGGCACGGCGCACTCAACATGGCCGTGGTCAGGCACTTCGCCATTAATCTCGTGCGCGCCGTCGGCGACAAACGAAGCATCAAGCTGCGGCGAAAACGCGCCGGCTGGGATCCGCAGTACCTCACGACAATCCTCGGGCACCTAACGCGCTAACCCGGATTCGGAGCCCTGAGCATGACCTCCCATCTTGGAAGCCGCCCGGCAGGAGACGACCCACGCTGGCTAATGGTCGAGCCCGGCTGCCGCCAGCGCCTTCGTCTGCCGCTCCGTCACCCGCGCGGTCGAAAAGTCCTCGATCCGGGAAGCAAGGAATTATCAGATTAGCCAGGCGGGAATCCTAGATGTCGATTGGACTAGGAAACGGGAGCACCGGGCGGCCCAACATTAACAACATGATCGGAGGACACGTCCTTGACGCCAGGAACTTTTCGTAGCTTTACGATGCTCTTCGAGTCGGCTGACCCGGTCACAACTCCGATCGCGTCTAAAACCTGATCTACTTGGAATCCTGTAGCCTTGAGATCATGAGCCACTTCGTGAATCCGGCGATCACCGGAAACCGTGACTACAAGGGCTTGCTTCCTCTTTTTCGTCATGGTGCTCTCCAGAATCGAATTCTATTGCTGTGCGGGAGAATAATTCGCCTGCTATTCTCCGTGGGGCTGCTGCTTTTCGGCAATCCGCCCGGCTCTCATGACTCAGTAACACGAACGGATCGCTTCAATTCCATTTAGCCCAGGCGATCTTCCTCATTGCACGCAGGTTTCGGCGACTTTTCCCGTTCAACGCGCCCATGCGCGCTGCGGGCCAGGACCTTATAGGCGCTGCGATCTTCAGCAAGGCGCTTGCCGAACTCGGCCAGACTCTTGCGAGCATCGAGACTGACCTGGGCATGCTCAGTGGCAAATTCAAGTACGGACCGTCGTAAGTTCCGCGGAACGAATATGGCTTGTGCCATTGGATTTCCGACCTCGACATGAACCGGTCCTTGCGGTGTGCCAAGAGCCAGATTTACTGGACTGGCATACCAGTCGGTTTCGACCAAACCGCATCGTACCTCAAGGTCATGGGCGGGGCGATTCAGCAGGGGCAGAAACAGTGTGTCCACAGACTCGGGCGTTCGCCAAATATACGGGAGATGAAGCTTGATCAGGTTCCGTTGATCGTCACGGTCGAAAAAACTGAGCCCGGGCTCCTGAACGCTCGACGAGGGCGAGCCGGAGGTCGAAACCCCTCTGAATTCATATGCGTTGCCTGTAAAGCGGCAGGCCGGATTGTCGAAGACATAGAACAACCGCGGGTCGGAGAAGCTGCCATCGGCCGCCGGCCTGTTCAGAGGCGACCGAAACGCCCGGCATCCCTTCGGCAGTTGCTCAGGAACACACAGGCCGAACCGGATGGGCGAGGGAATGAGGACGCCTAGCGCGCTGGCTGCCGTGAACGGCAGGCACTGTTCCTGGACACCATAACCTGAAGGAATAGACGTCCGTGTGCGCGCCGATGCCACTCGGGGCAGCGTCACGTTCGGAACCAGCGGCACGATCATCAGTGTGAAAGCAGGTGCGGTCATGCCGTTACCTGAACGCGCGACCTGCCGCTGCAAAATTGCCTTGCCACCATCAGCATGCTCCCGCACCGGAGCATAATCTCCGGTGCGGGATGTGCGCAACGCAACTACGGGGCCTGCACCAGACCAGCGCCGACATCCGAGGGCGGAAACGGCAGATGCCTGGCAGTCGCGAGCAGTTTAGCGCGCAACGCCGCTCCCCGCAGGCTCGCGTTGCTCTGGGCCCACAAGGCGGCACACCCGGCAACATGTGGCGTGGCCATGCTGGTCCCACTGATCGTATTGTGTAGCGTGGGTCGTGGCCATGACGAAAAAGTGCTCACGCCGGGACCGGCGATGTCTATTTTGCCGCCGTTCGAAAAGACCGCCACCCGAAGCGCGCTGTCCACCGCGCCAACCGAGATGATACTGGGCGAGTTCGCGGGCGCGCCGGCGGGTTGGATGTTGCTCGGACGACTGCTTGCATTGCCCGCCGCGGCGACGATTAGACACCCCGCGCCCAAGGCCGCTGTACCCGCTGCCGTATAGGACGGCTGGACTGGTATCTGGGCGCCAAGCGACATGGAGATCACCGCGCATCTGTTGGCGATGGCCCAATTCATGCCAGCGAGAACCTGGGCCTGAGTCCCGGAGCCGGAATTGGTAAGCACTTTGCCGATAAATATCTGCGTCCGGAAACCAATTCCGTAACGCTGGATGGGCCCCGGAGGAGATTGCGGCCCGCACGCCGTGCCCGCGGTATGAGTTCCGTGACCGTGAAGGTCTTGCACCGGCTGTCCGACAAATGTGTTGGTCGTGAACGCGCGGCCGGCGAACTCGGGGTGCCCGAGATCGAAACCCGTATCGAGAACGGCAAGCTTGATTCCGTTCCCATCGAAGTTGCTGGGGGGTACTTTACACAGTGTCAGGCCAAAGGTCGCACCCGCCACCGCGGCTGAAACGTCGCCGAACATCGCCGCGGCCCCAGGCACATGGCCCAAGTCCTCGGATATCATCTCCGCCGTACGCAGAACGCCCCTCAGATAATCGGCTGGGTTTATCTGGGTTGCGAACATGAAGTATTCGGGATCAACCGAGTGCGTGGCGCTATCTTCGGCGACGAACTCGGCGGCAGTGATGCCGTGCTCGGCGGCCGCGGCTCCACCCACCAGGGCCACGCCGATCTCCGGGAACACGACGGCATGTGCGTCGCCGGTCGCCGCCAGGTCGACGACTTGGTTCTTAAAGTCGCGCGCGTTCGCGAGGCGCATGCCCCTTTTCGACTGCAAGGATTTTACTCCGGCGGCCGTGGCTCCTTCTTTGAACGTCATCAGGAAGCGTCCAGTTTTTGTCGTGTCGCCACCTCGTTCAAGGGCTGCAAGCAAGAGATCGTCTGCACTCGCAGCGACCGTCTGCTCTGCCGCCATCGCCGTCTTTGCTGCTTTCATCTTTGCCATCGTTCTTCTCCCTTCAGGTGATTTTGCGAACGTCATCCCAATGCTCGGTAAAGTAGTACAAATGGTAGTTGTTTTCCGGTTTTCAGACAACCCCCAAGTTAGGTTTGGCCTCACAACCTTCCACGTCGTCCGAATGGTGTGATAGGTCTGATCGCGCATTTTCCTTGCATTCGGACGCACTCCTCCCGTCTGTTTCTTTGGACGCGCGAACGTCCACCTCTCACGCTCGCGTCAGTGACGACGCGCACCCGTATCCCTTTGCACGCATCATGCGTTTGTGGACCGGATCGCTGTGAAGGCCGTGGGATAGGCGTCAATTTAGGAGAAATCGAATGAGAATACCGGTAGGCTCCTTTGGCGCGAGTTGAGAAGATCGGTCATTTCGCGGCGGGAAGATTGAAATTCATCGCTAGAAAAACGATTCTGCCGCTGGCGCGGGAATGAACGGAGAGTTCGCGGCCCTTTCACACCCCTCCCTCCAACCCCGCCGTCTCCAACGCTCTCGCCTGCCGCTCCGTCACCCGCGCGATCGAAAAGTCCTCGATCGCCTCGTTGAACAGCCGGTAGAAGTTGAGCTCCGCCCGCAGGTGCAGGAACACGCCGCCGAGCCCGACCGCGGCGCGATCCATGAACACGAATTCGCGCGGCACCGTCACCGGCCCCTTCTCCTTGAGCGCGCGGTGGACCTCGAAGGCTTGGCGCCGGCCGTATTCGGACGGCTTGATCCCGTCGGCGAGGCTGCGCACCCGGTCCTCGAGCAGCGGCCCGTAGATGAAGCGCGCCCAGATGTTGAGGATGTCGATCAGCTCGCGGCTGAGCCGCTTGAAGCCCCAGGTCTCGTAGGCATGCACGACCAGATCCTGGTCGCCTTTGAGAAGGCCGTTGTAGAGGTCGACCACGCCGCCGACGAATTTCGGCGGGAAGATGCGGATGCAGCCGTAGTCGAGGAGGTTCATGCCGGCGGCCTCGCCGTCGCGGTCGAACACCGAATAGTTGCCGAGATGCGGGTCGCCGTGGATCACCCCGAAGCGGCTGAAGGGAAACCACCAGGCGGTGAACATCGCGGTGGCGAGGCGGTTGCGCAGCGCGAGCGGGTCGTCCTTGTGCTCGAGCAGGCGCCGGCCCTCGAGCCAGTCGAGCGTGAGCAGGCGGCCGGTCGAGAGTTCCGGCCACGATCTCGGCACGCGGATGAGGTCGTTGCCCTTGAGCATGGCGCCATAGAGCGCGACGTTCCTGGCCTCGCGCCGGTAGTCGAGCTCCTCGCGGATGCGCGCCCCGATCTCCTTGGCGATCTCGGTGGTGTCGATGGCCGGGTCCATGCGGCGATGGATGGCGAAGATCCATTGCAGTTGCTGGAGGTCGGCCTCGACCGCCGACTGCATGTCCGGGTATTGCAGCTTGCAGGCCAGCTCGCTCCCGTCATGCGCGCTGGCGCGATGCACCTGTCCGAGCGAGGCGGCCGCCGCCGGACGATGCTCGAAGCGCGCGAACTTCGTCTGCCAGCCGGCGCCGAGCTCGGCCATCATGCGCCGCTTGACGAACGCCCAGCCCATCGGCGGCGCCTGGCTCTGCAGCTTGGTCAGCTCGGCGGCATATTCGGGCGGCAGCGCGTCCGGGATGGTGGCCATGAGCTGCGCCACCTTCATGATCGGCCCCTTGAGGCCGCCGAGCGCCGCCGCCAGCTCGATCGCATTGCGCCCGCGGTCGAGCGTCAGGCCAAGAAAGCGCGCGCCGGCGAAGCGCGCGGCAATGCCGCCCATGTTGGCGCCGACCCGGGCATAGCGGGCGGCGCGGGCGGAGAAGCGGTTTTGCTCGTTGTCGGCCATTGGATCAGCGGGATTGGATGATGGGAGGCTTGCGCCATAAGATAAGCCTTGCCGAGCGCATAGCGAGCGGCGTCATCACGCGGTCGCGCGGCGTCGCCGTCATGCGCCGCAAGGCCGCGATCGGTTGCGGGCCCGGCATGGTAGGGCGTTACCGGAGCTCTGGGCCGGTGCAGGGGAATAGCGATGCCGCCGTTTGCTCGGACGCTGCTGGAAGCCGTCATCGGGCTCGTCGCCCTTGCTTTGGCGTGGCTGATTGCCGCCTGGCTGGTGGCGGTCAACGGCCATCCGATGTTCCTGCCTTCGCCCCTCGTGGTCATCCCCAAGGCGATCGAGCTGTGCGCGACCGAGGCGTTCCGGCAGCACGTCTGGGTGAGCGTCGCGACCTTCGGCCAGGGCTTCGTGCCGGCGGTCCTGGTCGGGATCGCGCTCGGCGCGGCCGTGAGCTTGTCCAACGGCCTGCGATGGCTGCTTGGGCCCCTGGTCGTGGTGCTCGCGGCCGCCCCGGTCATCGCCTTCGCGCCGGTGCTGATCCTGTGGCTGGGCGTCGGGATGGAGTCGAAGGCGCTGCTGGTGTTCTTGATGGTGGCGTTCCCGGTCGCCAACACGGTGGCGCTGGTGCAGCGGTCGCATCGCCATCCGCCGCCGCCGCTTGGTCCGCCGCAGACCATCGCCGACCAGATCGACGCGGCGCTGTCCGCCCCGCCGGCGCCGGGACCGAACGCGATCGAAGAGGAGCCGGAGCCGACGCTCCTGGAGCGCGCCCATGCCATGCCGCTCGCGATCATGGCGGGGCTGCGGCTGGGCGTGATCCTCGGCCTGGTCGCGGTCATCGCCAGCGAGATGATCTCCTCGCGGTCCGGGCTCGGGGCCTTCATCGTGATGTCGTTCAGCACGTTCGATTCGGCCGCGATGCTGGCGGCGATCGTGGTGCTGGCGCTGCCGACCATCGTGCTGGTCACGATCCTGCAGGCCATCGAAGAGCAGGTCGCGGCGTGAGCCCCTCACCTTGCGGGCGACAAAGGCCAACAGACGCCGCTCGCTGTCATTCGAGTCTAGTTCTTCGCGAGGAATTCAAACGTGTCGCGGTACTTGACCATCGCTTCCCGCGCAATTTCCATTGCGCGATCGTGGGCGGTCATCGCTCGAGTGACTCGCAGACTGCCATCGACGACTTCGAACGTAACAATATCGCCATGCGACCAATCAAGCGTCGAAACAGCGTCTTTGGGCAAATAGACGAAAAAATCATCTCCGGATTTCTCGATTTTAAGGTCATGGCAGCGCCATCCGTTCATGAGCGAAACTCTCTGAATCTAACTTCTGCTATGCCATATTGCAATCGAGCACATTTCGCTTAATCCAACCCCTCCAGCTCCGCGATCATCCCCTCGATCAGCCCCAGCCCGCCCTGCCAGAAGGCCTTGTCGCTGGCGTCGAGGCCGAACGGCTTGAGCAGCTCGGCGTGATGCTTGGTGCCACCGGCGGCGAGCATCGCGAGATAGCGTTCGGCGAAGCCCGCATGCGCGCGCTCGTAGACCGCGTAGAGCGAGTTCACCAGGCAGTCGCCGAACGCATAGGCGTAGACGTAGAACGGCGAGTGCACGAAATGCGGAATGTAGGCCCAGAACACCTCATAGCCCGGCTTGAGGTCGATCGCCGGGCCGAGGCTCTCCCGCTGCACCTCGAGCCAGAGCGCGTTGAGCCGCTCGGCCGTGAGCTCGCCGCTCTTGCGCTCGGTATGGACCATGCGCTCGAAGGTGTAGAACGCGATCTGGCGCACCACCGTGTTGATCATGTCCTCGACCTTGGCGGCCAGCATGGCCTTGCGCTGCCGCGGGTCGGTGGTCTGCGCCAGCAGCGTCCTGAAGGTGAGCATCTCGCCGAACACGCTCGCGGTCTCCGCCAGCGTGAGCGGCGTCGGCGCCATCAGCGCGCCGTTCGGCGCGGCCAGCACCTGGTGCACGCCGTGGCCGAGCTCGTGCGCGAGCGTCATCACGTCGCGCGGCTTGCCCTGATAGTTGAGCAGCACGTAGGGATGCACCGAGGGCACGGTCGGATGCGCGAAGGCGCCGGGCGACTTGCCCGGGCGCACCGGCGCGTCGATCCAGTTGTAGCGGAAGAACCGCTCCGCGATCGCCGCCATCTCGGGCGAGAACGCCCCATAGGCGGTGAGCACCGTGGCCTGCGCCTCGTTCCAGCCGATGGTGCGGGCCGGCGCCCTGGGCAGCGGCGCGTTGCGGTCCCAGTGCGCCAGCCGCTTCCTGCCGAACCAGCGCGCCTTCAAGGCGTAATAGCGGTGCGAGAGCCGCGGATAGGCGGCGCGCCCCGCCGCCACCAGCGCCTCTACCACCTCGGGCTCGACCCGGTTGGACAGGTGGCGCGCGGCGGCGACGTCGTGAAAGCCGCGCCAGCGGTCTGAAATCTCCTTGTCCTTGGCGAGGATGTTGGTGATCAGCGAAAACGTCCGCAGGTTCGCCTTGAAGGTCTTGGCCAGCGCCTGGGCGGCCGCCTTGCGCGTCGCCTCGCGCGGGTCCTGCATGAGGCTGAGCGCCGGCTCGATCGCGAGCGATTTGGTCCCGACCTTGAAGCGCAGGCTCGCGATGGTCTCGTCGAACAGCCGGTTCCAGGCCGAATAGGCGGTGACCGACTTCTCATGGAACAGTTGTTCGATCCGGTCCTCGAGTTGGTAGGGCTTCTCCTTGCGGATGTCCTCGAGCCACGGCCGGTAATGGCCGAGCGCCGGATCGACCAGGGCGGCTTCGAGCTTTTCGTCGTCGAGCCGGTTGAGCTCGAGCTGAAAGAACAGCAGATGCGTCGAAGCCGCCGTGATGCGCTCCTGCACGTCGCCGTGGAATTTCGCGCGCGCCGGATCGACGGTGTTCTGCGCGTGGACGAGGCCGGCGAAGGAGGCGAGCCGCCCCAAAAGATCCTCGAGCTGCTCATAGCGCACCACCGCATCGGCGAGCGCGCGGCCCGCGTCCGGCCGCTCCGCCAGCGTGGCGAGCTTGCCCTTGAAGTCCTCCTCGAACGCGACCGCGTAGCGGTCGGCGCGGTCGAGGTCGCGCGTCACCGCGGGATCGTCGATGCCGGCGTAGAGATCGGCCAGGTTCCACTCGGGCAGCTTGCCCAGGCCCTTGGGCGCGGGCGAAGCCGCCGGCCGGGCCGCTGGTTTTGCGGCGGGCCTGCCGGCGGCGCGCTTGGCTGGTGCGGGCATGAGATCGACCTCGAGTGACTTAAAGACGTTTTGTGCCAGCCCCATATGGTGGCGCCATACGGGTGAAGCCATGGCCGAACCGCGATGATGGCGGTCAAAATATCGCGCCCCCGCGGCAGCAGCAATTCCGATTGCCGCATCGCGTCGGTCGCGTTCCAAGGCCGTTCACGATTGCCGGCAAATAGGGTAGAATTCGTCATGACCGCGCTCGCGCAACCGCGCATGACCGTCGACGAGTTCCTGGCCTGGGCCGAGGGGCAGCCGGGACGTTACGAGTTGGACGGTGGCGTAGTCCTGGCCATGTCGCCGGAGGGCGCCGGGCACGCGAAAGTAAAATTCCGTGTGCAAGCCGCGCTCGTCGCCGGCATTCGTACCCGTGGCCTACCCTGTCACATGCTGCCGGACGGAATGACCGTACGCATTGAAAACGTCACGGCGTACGAGCCCGACGCACTCGTCTACTGTGGACCGGAGCTCAAACCGAGCGCAGTCGAGGTGCCCAACCCCGTCATCGTGGTCGAGGTCCTCTCACCCGGAACGCGCCACATCGACCTGTCGAAAAAGCTCACCGGCTATTTCCGCGTGCCGAGCGTCGTGCACTATCTCATCGTCGATCCGCTCAAGCCGTCGATCGTCCACCACGCGCGCGCGACCGGCGACACCATCCTCACGCGCATCGTGACCGCGGGCAGCATCACGCTCGATCCGCCCGGGCTGGAGCTGGCGCTCGCCGATGTCTACGCGGCGTAGCGCGTAGGTTGGGTCGAGTTGTTCACGAACATCGCAAATTGGGAATTGCACTAACCCGCTCCGCGGGAGGGAGCCCGCAGATAGGGAAGTGCTTAAGGTCGTCTTTCCTAATGTGGCCGCACGCGGTCCAGAGACCCGCAAGGCCGCCTAGGTCTTATGCGGCACCGCCTCGGCCTCGATTGCCGCGACAAGGTCGGGTGCAAGGTGCGCGGACAAGCGCTGAATGATGTTAATGAGCTGCAAGATTTCTTGCTCACGCAAGGCATCAATCTTGTTGTGCAGCAATTCGATTTCGAGTTCCGCCTTCACATTTATTCGGTAGTCGTGTTCTGCGTGCCTGCGGTCAATCTCGGATTGGCGGTTCTGGCTCATCATGATGATGGGCGCCGCATAGGCAGCTTGGAAGGAAAGAACCAAGTTCAGCAAGATGAAGGGATACGGATCCCAATGGTTGATAAACGCCATGGTGTTCAGAATTATCCAAATGCCAAGCAGGACGCTTTGGATGATGATGAAGCGCCAGGAACCAACTGTTTCGGCAACCAAGTCGGCAAGCACCGCGCCCCGCGTCATTGCGTGCTTGGGTGGTTGGCGGGCAGGTTTTAGCGCCCGAAGTTCTCGCAAGCGCTCCTGGTCTTCGGGGCTCAGGTGCACGTTGTGGCGTTGCTCGTTAGTCATTGGTTGCATCCATCGTTTAGAGAGTTCTTCGATTTATTAGGTCGCGCATCGCGCGTCCAACGAAGCTCGGCTTTGATCAAAAACTTCGGCGCGGTACGGACGTGATGCAGCGTAGTGGCAATAGTCCGTATGGCAGCGCCGTAGCCCGCATGGAGCGGAGCGGAATGCGGGAATGTGAAATCGACGCTCCGATGAATCCCGGATTTCGCTGCGCTCCATCCGGGCTACACCTGCTACACCTGCTGCCGATAAGAAGACTTCCGCTCAGACTCTCAGCCGCTCATTTCCGCGCAAGCCGCGCCACATCCGCTCATTCCCGCGCAAGCGGGAATCCAGGCGCGTCGCAGAGAAATTCGGCCTCCACAAGATAGTCTGGGTCCCCGCTTTCGCGGGGACGAGCGGAAAATCGAAACAATCCGTGCCAAGCGTGCTGTGCAATTGTTAGGTCTCGCCAGCGCTCGACCCAACCTACAGGCTTTGCGTGTCCCGGATGCGGTGCACCGCTGATCCGGGACCGTCAGGGATACGGAGTTTGGAACGGTCCCGGGTCTGCAGAGCACCACGCCGCGCTGCGCGCTCCGTGCTGCTCTGCGCCCGGGGACCCGAGAGCGCGCCGTAGCCCGCATGGAGCGGAGCGGAATGCGGGAATGTGAAACCGACGCTCCGATGAATCCCGGATTTCGCTGCGCTCCATCCGGGCTACGTCTGCGCGGCGCGCCCAACGCCCGCGCCGGGCGCCGCTTTGTGCCATGCGTTGAAACTCGGTCTGCGACGCCTGGCGCCGCCGCCGTCAAGCCATGTCATGCGGTTCTTGCGAGTTTCAGCCGAGCATTCGCGAGCAAGGAGGCACGAGCCGCGCCGCGACGCCGAGCATCGCCCTGCTCGGGCCGAGCAACCGCACGTCTACGAGCATTCAATCCAGGTCGCTCAACTTTCAGTTGCAGGGCGGAAAATTTGTTTTCGCCCCAAACGGCCGCCGCGCCGCCGCCCGCGAACGAGTAACACCGCCTTAAGCATCCTGCCTCACAGTGCCCCAATTCGGTACAGCGCCGAATCTTGCGTTGTTGTGTGGTGTAGAGTCATGGCCGAGCGCATCCTCATCGTCGACGACGACCCGGTCCAGCGCCGTCTCCTCGAAAACATGGTCACGCGCGGCGGCTACGAGGCGATCGTCCTCGCGGGCGGCGACGCCGCGGCCGCGCTGCTCACGGGCGCCGACGCTGCGCACATCGACGCGGTCGTGCTCGACCTGGTGATGCCCGACCTCGACGGCCTCGGCGTGCTCGCCAAGATGCGCGCGGCCGGCGTCGCCATCCCGGTGATCGTGCAGACCGCGCACGGCGGCATCGACAACGTGGTCTCCGCCATGCGCGCGGGCGCCAGCGACTTCGTGGTCAAGCCGGTCGGCGCCGAGCGCCTGCAGGTGTCGCTGCGCAATGCGCTCACGGCGAGCGCGCTGCAGGGCGAGCTCGCGCGCCTCAAGCGGAGCCGCGCCGGCACGCTCACCTTCAAGGACATCATCACCCGCAGCGCCCGCATGCACGCGGTCATCCGCACCGCCGAGAAGGCCGCCGGCTCCGCCATTCCGGTGCTGATCGAGGGCCAGTCGGGCGTCGGCAAGGAGCTGATCGCGCGCGCCATCCACGGCACCGGCGAGCGGCGGGCCAAACCCTTCGTCGCCGTCAACTGCGGCGCGATCCCGGAAAACCTCGTCGAATCGCTCCTTTTCGGGCACGAGAAGGGCGCCTTCACGGGCGCCACCGATCGCCACACCGGCAAGTTCGTGGAAGCGAGCGGCGGCACGCTGTTCCTCGACGAGGTGGGCGAGCTGCCGCCCGCCGCGCAGGTCAAGCTCCTGCGCGCCATCCAGGAGAACGAGGTCGAGCCGGTCGGCGCGCGCAAGCCCGTGAAGGTCGACGTGCGCATCATGTCCGCCACCAACCGCGACCTGATCGCCGACGTGAAGGACGGCCGCTTCCGCGAGGACCTGTTCTACCGGCTGCATGTGTTTCCGATCTCGGTGCCCGCGCTATGCGAGCGGCCGGAGGACATCCCCGAGCTGGTGCGGCATTTCCTCGCGCGCTTCGCGGCCGAGGAGGGCAAGCGCATCGCCCGCATCGGGGCCGACGCGCTGGCGCTGCTCACCGCCTATCGCTGGCCGGGCAATGTCCGCCAGCTCGAGAACGCGGTGTTTCGCGCGGTCGTGCTGGCGGAGGGCGACGAGGTCGGCTGCCAGGAGTTTCCGCAGATCGCCTCGCAGGTCGGCCGGGCAGCGGAGGCGGAGTGCGTCGCGCCGGCGCAGGAGGCGATGGAGATCGGCTACACCGGCGCGCCGGCGCTGGCGGAGCACGAGCCGCCCGCCCTCGCCGCCGGCAGCCTGGCGCTGCTCGACGCCGCGGGCGAGGTCCGCACGCTCGAAGCGGTCGAAAGCGAGATGATTCGGTTTGCCATCGCGCATTACCGCGGGCAGATGTCCGAAGTCGCGCGCCGGTTGCAGATCGGGCGCTCGACGCTTTATCGCAAACTCGACGCCCTCGGCCTCGCGACACCGGATGCCCTCGGTTCGGGATCCGAAACCGTGGTCGCCGGGTAACAGGGGCCCAAAATCGACGCAAAGACCGTCGAATAATGGGATCGGCCGGTTGCCTTGACGGGCAATTCTGGGTTTTGGTCGGAACCTCGCGGCGCGGGTGGACTTACTCGGGCGGAGCCTTTGGATCAGGGTTCCGCAAACTGGTTGGAGAGAACAATGCGCGGCCTTCGTTACGACCGCATCCTGGCTGGCACGGCCTTGGCGCTCATTCTGGCGGCGCCGCTCGGCGCCCAGGCGCAGACGTCTGCGCTCGAAGCAGCCGTCCCCATGCCCGAGCAGACGGCGCTGCCGCCACCGACCGCGGCCGACGTCGATGCCGCGACTGAGCCGCAGGCGCCCGAGACCACCGCCACCATCCCGGCGCCCGCCGTATCCGCGCCGGGTGCGGCCCCGGCTGCTGTTCCGGCGGAAACGGCCGCGGCGCCCGAGATCACCGCGCCGCCCGATCCGCTCGCTTCCCTCGATCCGGCCGATCGGCCGATCGCCGAAAAGATGCGCGACCTGCTGGCCGCGAAAGCCGACAAGATCTTCGCCAACAAGAAAGAGCGCTCGACGGTCGACGCCTTCTACCAGAACCGCAACCTGGCGCCGCTGTGGGTCGAAAAAGGCGTCGTGAATGCGCGCGCCAAGACCGTGATCGGACGCTTGCGGTCGGCCGACGCCGACGGCCTCGACGTGAACGACTACAAGGTGCCGAATTTCGACGCCGCGCAGAGCCCGGAGGCGCTCGCCGAGGCCGAGCTCAAGATGACCGCCGCGGTGCTGACGTTCGCGCGTCACCTGCAGGCCGGCCGTTTCAACTATTCGGTGATCAGCAAGAACATCGAGGTCCCGCAGGTCCCGCCGGAACAGTCGCAGGTGCTCACCAAGATCGCGGATGCGGCCGACGCCGCGAGCGCGCTCGACCAGTTCAGCCCGCCGCACGAGGGCTATAAGCGGCTCAAGGCCAAGCTTGCCGAACTGCGCGGCACCAACGCGCCGGACGAGAAGATCCTGCGGATTCCGGAAGGGCCGCTGGTGCGCCCCGGCATGGACGATGCGCGCATGCCGCTGCTGCGCAAACGACTCAACGTGGGCGGCGACGAGAACAGCACCAAGTACGACAACGGGCTGGTCGATGCCGTGAAGGCGTTCCAGAAGGGCGCCGGCAGCAATCCCGACGGCGTGCTCGGGCCCGGCACCATCGCCAAGCTCAACGGCAATACCCCGCCGAAACGCGGCGATTCGATCGACGCGATCATCGTCAACATGGAGCGCTGGCGCTGGCTGCCGCGCGAGCTCGGCGCCGTCAACGTGATGGTCAACATCCCCGACTATCAGTTGCGCGTCTACAAGGACGGCGCGGTGCACTGGCAGACGCGGATCGTGGTCGGTCAGCCCTCGAAGCAGACGCCGCTGCTGCATGCGCAGATGAAATACATCACCGTCAATCCGACCTGGAACGTGCCGCCGTCGATCGTGCAGAACGAATATCTGCCGGCGCTCGCGCAGGATCCGACCGTGCTCTCGCGGATGGGCCTCAAGGTGGTCAACAACCGCGACGGCTCGATCCACATCTACCAGCCGCCGGGCGACGGCAATGCGCTCGGCCGCGTGCGGTTCAACTTCCCGAACAAGTTCCTGGTCTACCAGCACGACACGCCGGACAAGCACCTGTTCGCGCACGATGCCCGCGCCTACAGCCACGGCTGCATGCGCGTGCAGGATCCGCCGAAATACGCGGAAGTCCTGCTCAACATCGCGCGTCCGAACGAAGGCTGGACCGCCGAGCGGATCAAGAAGATGTACGGGAGCGCGGAGCAGGACATCCAGTTTCCGAGCGCCATCCCGGTCAATCTCACCTACCAGACCGCCTTCGTGGACGATGAGGGCAAGCTGCAAATCCGCAAGGACATCTACGCGCTCGATGGCCGCATGCAATCCGCGATCAAGAGCGAACGCGGAATGGTCGAGATGGCGCAGGACCGGCCGAAGGAGCGCGAGAGCACCAGCACGACCGCACGCGCGCGCCCGCAGCAGCCACGTACGGTCGGGTTCTTCGAATCGTTCTTCGGTGGCGGCCAGAGCCGGCCGACACCTCCCAATCGAGTCCGCTGAAGCAAATCAGGTCGGTTGACCGCGGTTTAACGGGCGTTGTCCACATCGACGGCGCCCGTTAACCATCTATGCATACATTAGGATTACCGCGGCCACATTTTGCCACAGTCCGCCTGTAGCCATTGGGTATCGGGGGGACGGGGCGCGCGCTAACGGCGCATTTACCCTTCCCTATTAAGTCTGCGTTCACCTTATTCGTCGCGGCGGGGAAATCCGCGACGAAAACGGTGGCCATCCGCCGCGGTGCACAGCCGTGGCGGTCAGGGATGGGTACTGTTCAAACGTGAGATCACACGTGCCGTTTAGTTTTGCGCGCAGAAGCAGCCTGTTGTCACGCCCGGTGCGCGCCGGCTATCGCTGCGGTCTCGCGGCGCTGCTGGTCTTTATCGGTTGCGAGAGCCTGCAGAACGCCACCGCCGAAGGCGACACCCGCACGATCTCCTTCCACCACATCCACACCAACGAAGACCTGACCATCACCTACAAGGTGAACGGCCGCTACGACGAAGACGCGCTCAATCAGATCAACAAGGAATTGCGCGACTGGCGGGACGAAAAACCGATCAAGATCGATCCCCACCTGATCGACCTGCTGTGGGAGGTCCATCGCGAGCTGGAGGCGACGTCTCCGATCTACATCATCTGCGGCTACCGTTCTCCGGGCACCAACGCCATGCTGCGCCGGCGCTCGAGCGGGGTGGCGAAGTTCAGCCAGCACATGCTCGGCAAGGCGATCGACTTCCACATTCCCGGCGTCCCGCTTGACAAGCTTCGGGAAGCGGGCTTGCGGGCCCAGCGCGGCGGCGTCGGCTTCTATCCCTCATCGAACTTCGTCCATCTCGATACCGGCAGCGTGCGGCACTGGCCGCGGATGCCGGAAGCCCAGCTTGCCCGCGTCATGGCGAAGGGCAAGTTGACGACGGTCGCCGCCAGCGACCGCGCCGGCACGACCAAGGTAGCGGCCGCCAAGTTCACCAATCCGATCGCCAAGCTGTTCGGCGCCAAGGACGAAGACGAGACGGCCGCTCCCGCCGCGGTTCCCACCCCGGCTCCCAGCCCGGTCAGGACCGCCGAGAAACCCAAGACCGAGCCCAAGATCGAAGCCAAGACCGAACCCAAGATCGAAGCCAAGGCCGAGAAGCCCGCCGTCCTGGCCGCCGCCGTACCGGTGCCGCCGGCCCGGCCCGCCGCCGCCCGGCAGGAGACACAACCCGCGACCTTCGAAGTCGCCTCGGCGACATCCCGTCCAGTCCAGCTCCGGCCGGCGCAGGGCAACAGCCTGGTCGCCAGAGCTTCCAATACGGTCGTGGTGGCGTCCAATTCGGCCAACGACATCATCAGCGAGCGCGGCTTCTGGCAGGGGATGCCGGAGGCCGACATGCCGGTATCGAGCACGGCCGCCAAGTCGGCCACCCCGCCGCGGCCTCCGGCGGGAATCCCGGTCACGTCCAACGAACCGATCTCGACGGGCACCATCGGTGGTGAGGCGCCCTGGGCGATGCCCGAGCGTGAGCCAGCGGGCCCGGTGCTCGCCTATGCGCCGGTGACCCCGGCTATGGCCCCGTCCCGCCCGGCCCCGATGGGCACGGCGGCGACGCGGAACGCCCCGGTCGCGCAGCCCGATACCACGGTCGCAGTCAAACGCACCGCCACCCGGCCGGCCGCTTCGACGGCGCCCGCCGCCACGATGGCCGCCGCCGTCCCGGTCAAGCCCGGCCAACGCTTCAACGACCCCTGGATGCGGGCCATGATCGTCGCTCCCAGCGCGCAGGGATTCATGAGCACCTCGCTATTGGGTGCGCCCGACTACCGCGTCCTCGCTCCGCACCTGCGCAAGCCGCCGGTCTCCGTGATGATGACGTTCTCGGACGATCCCTATCTCGGCATGACCGACGCGAAGTTCAGCGGCACTGCCGTGGTGTTCGTGGCGACGGTGACCTTCGGCCAGCGCACGGCCGCGCTACGATAGTCATATCCCTTCGTAGGGTAGGCTAAGGCGCGAAGCGCCGAGCCCACGCGTTCCGCCTCGGCATGGTGTTGAAGACGCGTGGGCTTCGCTGCGCTCAGCCCACCCTACAAATTTTGTCAGTTCAGCATGCCGAGTGCGTGCATGTAGGTTTCCAGGATCGCCTCCTGCTCCTTGCGCTCGTCGGCATCCTGCTTGCGCAGGCGCACGATGGCGCGCAGGGCCTTGACGTCGAAGCCCGAGCCCTTGGCTTCCGCATAGACGTCGCGGATGTCGTCCGCGATCGTCTTCTTTTCCTCTTCCAGGCGCTCGACGCGCTCGACGAAGGCCTTGAGCTGATCCTTCCCGAACCGGGCGGCGGGCTGTTCTTCTTCCTTGGCAGCGGCAGCGGTCGCCATCGATCGATCCTCCATTCACGCAACATCGCGTTCACGGAAGGGATTGGGAGTCGGGCCCCCGGTCAAGGCCGCGACCCAGTCATCCACAGGAGCGCACATCCGTGGGGGACAATCAGTGCTTCCGGCTTGCGTTGTCGAATGCGGCCTTCTGCTCCGCCGACGCTTCCTTCTGGTACTTCGCCTTCCATTCATCGAACGGCATGCCGTAGATCGCCTGGCGGCTCTCGTCCTTCGTCATCGCGACGCCGTTGGCATCGGCCGCGTCCTTCATCCAGTTCGACAGGCAATTGCGGCAGAAGCCGGCAAGATTCATCATGTCGATATTCTGCACGTCGGTGCGCGAGCGCAGGTGCTCGAGCAGCCGCCGGAACGCGGCGGCTTCGAGCTCGGTGCGGGTCTTGTCGTCGAGCGCCATGTTCTTCCTCCACGGGTCGATAGACGGATATCGATCGCCATATAATGGCGCCGCCACCATTATCACGGAATGGTCGTGGATCGGGGCGCCATCGCAGCAAACGGACAGACTGGTGACCGCCTCGCCGCGCGCATTCCTGGAACGCCTGTTCGACGTCGCGGTCGCGGCCGCGCATCCGGCGAATTGCCTGCCCGCACATCTGCCGGCGCCCGGGACCGGGCGGCTCGTCCTGCTCGCCGCCGGCAAGGCGGCCGGCGCCATGATGGAGGCCGCCGAGCGTCACTATCTCGATGAACGCGGCGTGCCCACCAGCCGGATCTCCGGGCTCGCGATGACGCGGCGCGGTTATGCGAGGCCGACGCGCCACGTGCCGGTCATCGAGGTCGGCCATCCGATCCCGGACGCGGCCGGTGTCGCCGCCACCATGCAGACGCTGGCGCTCGCCGACGCCGCCGGGCGCGGCGATCTGGTGCTGGCGCTGATCTCGGGCGGCGCTTCGGCCAACTGGATCGCGCCGGCCGCGGGCCTGGCGCTGACGGAGAAACAGGCGCTCACCCGCGCGCTGCTCGCCTGCGGCGCCTCGATCGGCGAGATCAATGCCGTGCGCAAGCATCTCTCGCGCATCAAAGGCGGGCGCCTTGCGCAACGCGCGTGGCCCGCACGCCTCGTCACGGTCGCGATCTCCGACGTGCCGGGCGACGATCCCGCCGTGATCGGCTCGGGCCCGACCGTCGGCGACCCGACGACGCTCGCTGACGCGCGCGCAACCGTCGCCCGCTATGGTCTCGATGTGCCGGAGGCAGTCGCTCGCGCACTCGCCGAGCCGGTGAACGAGACGCCCAAGCCGGGCGATCCGCTGTTCGGCACCCCCACGTTCGTGCTCGCGGCGCGCCCCGCCGAGGTCTTCCGCAAGGTCGAGGCCGCGGTGCGCGCGGCCGGCTACGATTGCATCCTCCTCGGCACGCAGATCGAGGGCGAGGCGCGCCTGGTCGCGGTCGCCCATGCGCGGCTTGCGCGCGACCTCCAGGCGCAGGGCCGCCGCGCGGTGATCCTTTCGGGTGGCGAGCTGACCGTGACGGTGCGCGGCCAGGGCCGCGGCGGCCCCAACCAGGAATATGCCCTCGCCTTGGCGCTGGCGCTCGGGGATGCGCCCGGCATCGCCGCGCTCGCCGGCGATACCGATGGCACCGATGGCGGCGGCGGACGGCCCGACGATCCCGCCGGCGCCTTTGCGGACGGCAGCACGCTCGGCCGTGCCCGCCGCCGCGGCCTCGATCCGGCCGCCTTTCTTGACGACAACAATTCGACCGAATTCTTCGGCACTTTGGGCGATCTTCTGGCGCCAGGACCGACCTATACCAACGTCAATGATTTCAGGGCTATCCTCGTTGACAGCCCGTAAGGGTTCACGCGATATCGGGGCCCGTGGGGGGCCTGCGCGATGACCGATCGAGGGACCACGATGGGCTTGAGCTGGCGCCGGCTGCCGCCTCGCCCCATTGGGTTGCGTGCGCTGATCTGCGGCGCGCTCCTCGGCGCTGCGGCCGGCGGCTGGTCCGATCCGGCAGCCGCCGATTTCAGGCTCTGCAACAATACGGCAAGCCGGGTCGGCATCGCGCTCGGTTACAAGGAGAACGACGGCTGGGCCACCGAGGGCTGGTGGAACCTGTCCTCGCGCAGTTGCGAGACTTTGCTGCGGGGGCCGCTGGTGGCGCGCTTCTATTATATCTATGCCATCGATTATGATCGCGGCGGCGAATGGTCGGGCCAGGCGTTCTTCTGCACGCGCGACAAGGAGTTCACGATCCGCGGCACCGAGGATTGCCTCGCCCGCGGCTTCGACAAGACCGGGTTCTTCGAGGTCGACACCGGCGAGCAGCCGTCCTGGACCGTGCAGCTCACCGAATCGGCCGAGACCTCGCCGCAGCAACCGCTGCAATCGCGCATTCCTCTGGTCCAGCCGCCTCCGGTGTCGGGTCGGCCGGGGCCCGCGCCGTCGGCACCGCGCGGCAAGAACTGATGCGACGCCTGCGCCGGACAAAAATCGTCGCGACGCTCGGGCCGTCGTCGTCCGATCGCACTGTCATCGCGGATTTGTTCCGCGCCGGCGCCGACGTCTTCCGCATCAACATGAGCCACACCTCGCACGATCGCATGCGCGAGCTGGTGGCGTTGATCCGTGCGATCGAATTCGAATACGGGCGGCCGATCGGGATCCTGGTCGACCTGCAGGGCCCGAAGCTGCGCGTCGGCCGTTTCGCAGAAGGTCCGGTCAGCCTCGAGAACGGCGGAACCTTCACGCTCGATGCCGACAAGGCGCCCGGCGACGCGACGCGCGTGCACCTCCCGCATCCCGAGATCTTCGCGGCGGTCGAGCCCGGCCACTCGCTGCTGCTCGACGATGGCAAGATCCGGCTCACCGCCACCGAGGTCGACCGCAAGCGCATCGTCACGCGCGTCGAAGTCGGCGGCAAGCTGTCGGACCGCAAGGGCGTGAGCCTGCCGCAGACCACGTTGCCGTTTTCGGCGCTCGCCGAGAAGGACCGCTCCGACCTCGAAGCCGCGCTCGAAGCCGGCATCGACTGGGTGGCGCTCTCGTTCATCCAGCGGCCGGACGATATCGCGGAAGGCAAGAAGCTGACCCGCGGCCGCGCCATGGTGATGGCGAAGATCGAGAAGCCGCAGGCGGTGACGCGGCTCGACGACATCCTCGACATTACCGACGCGCTGATGGTGGCGCGCGGCGACCTCGGCGTCGAAATGCCGCTCGAGCAGGTGCCGGGCATCCAGAAGCAGATGACGCGGGCGGCGCGGCGCGCCGGCAAGCCGGTCGTGGTGGCGACGCAGATGCTGGAATCCATGATCACGAGCCCGGTGCCGACGCGCGCCGAGGTGTCCGACGTCGCCACCGCGATCTTCGAGGGCGCCGACGCGGTGATGCTGTCGGCGGAATCCGCGGCCGGGGAGTTCCCGATCGAGGCGGTCGCCACCATGAACCGCATCGCCGAGGAGGTGGAGCGCGACCCGCTGCATTCCAGCATCCTGCACGCGCAACGCACCGATCCGGAGGCGACCGGCGCCGACGCCATCGCGGCGGCGGCGCGGCAGATCGCCGACACGCTCGATCTTGCGGCCATCATCTGCTGGACCTTCTCCGGCTCGACCGCCTTGCGGGTGGCGCGCGAGCGGCCGAAGTCGCCGGTGATCGCGATCTCGCCCAATCTTTCGACCGTGCGCCGGCTCTCGCTGGTCTGGGGCGTGCACTCGATCGTGGCGGAGGACGCGCGCGATCAGGACGACATGGTGGCGCGCGCGTGCCGGCTCGCCTTCAAGGACGGCTTCGCCAAGCCCGGCCAGCGCGTGATCATCGTCGCCGGCGTGCCGCTGGGGACGCCGGGCGCGACCAACATGCTGCGCATCGCGTTCGTCGGGCCGGAGACGGCAAGCGAGATGTAGTACCAGGCTTTCATTTCATATCCCGGCTCGTCGCGGCATCGTCGCCAAGATAAGAATACCGCGATCCCTCATGGTGCGAGACGCTCGCTTCGTTGGCTCCTCGCGACGAGGCCGTTCACTCATATCCTTGCTCATTAAGTTGGCGCGGGAGCGTTCATGAGCTCGCTCAAATCGCTCCTGATCGTCGGTCTCCTGTCCTACGCCGGGCTGGTGGCGCTGATGTATGTGGCGCAGCGCGCGATGATGTATTTCCCGGAGACGCTGCGCACCGCGCCGGCCGACGCCGGCTTTCCGCAGGCGCAGGAGGTCGTCCTCGCCACCGCCGATGGCGAGCGCATCATCGCCTGGCACGTCGCGCCGCGCGGCGACAACCCGGTGGTGCTCTACTTCCACGGCAACGGCGGCGCACTGCGCTATCGCGTCAGCCGCTATCGCGCGCTCACCGCCGACGGCTTGGGTTTGGTGGCGCTGAGCTACCGCGGCTATGCGGGCTCGTCCGGCCGGCCGAGCGAAGCGGCTTGGCCGAGGATGCGGCGGCAGCCTTCGCATTCGCGGTCTCGCGGCATCCCGACGCGAAGATCGCGCTCTGGGGCGAGTCGCTCGGCAGCGGCGTCGCCGTGGCGCTCGCGACCGAGCGGCCGGTCTGGCGCGTCGTGCTCGAGGCGCCGTTCCTCTCCGCGGCCGATATCGCGGCGCGCGCCTACCCGTTCGCGCCGGTGCGCTGGCTGATGAAGGACCAGTTCCGTTCCGACCTGCGCATCGGCAAGATCACGGCTCCGGTGCTGATCCTGCACGGCGAGCGCGACAGCGTGGTCCCGTTCGCATCGGGCGAGCAGCTCGCCGCGCTCGTCAAGGCGCCCAAGCGCTTCGTGCGCTTCCCCGACGGCGGGCATGAGGATCTCGATCGTTTCGGCTCGATCGAGGCGGCGAAGAAATTCTTTGCGGAGCGGTTTGAATGAGACGGAATTCGGTGGCTGCTTTCGCGCGGCATGAGCGGCTGCGCGGCGCGTTCGACTGACCGAGTCTGCGGCCGATCAAAACGCCTGATAGCGCTTTCCGTATTGTCCGCCGACGCGGGCGAAGCCATCCTTGGCGGCCGGGTATTCCCGGTTGAGGTTGAGCGCCTTGGCATAGGAGGCGGCCGCCTTCTCGTTCTCGCCGAGACGCTCGTAGGCGAGCCCGCGACCGACCCAGGCGGCGGCGTTCTGCGGCTCGGCCTGCACCGCCTCGTCGAGATCGCCGGCCGCCGACTTGACGTCGTTGACCGCGAGATAGCTCAAGCCGCGCGCGACGAACGGCTCCGCCTGTTGCGGAGACAGCGTGACCGCGGTCGCGAAATCGTCGATCGCGAACTGGTGCTGGCGCTGGCTCTGATAGAGCAGGCCGCGATTGTAATAGGCCTGGGCATTGTCGGGGCGGATGGCGATCGCCTTGTTGAAGTCGTTGAGCGCGGCGATGAGCTGGCCCTTCTGGCGATGGACCATGCCGCGCCCGAGATAGGCGGCCGCATAGGTGGCATCGATCGCCAGCGCCTTGTTGTAGTCGGCGAGCGCGAGGTCGAGGTTGTTCATCTGGCGATGCACCAGGCCGCGGTTGGCATAGGCCTGGCCGTATTTCGGATCGAGGCTGATCGCCTTGTTGAAATCGGCAAGCGCCTCCTTGGCGTGCCCGCCCTGGCCGTAGACCGAGCCGCGCATGTTGTAGGCCTGCGCGTCGTTGGGATTGCGCGCCACCACGTCGCTGAGCGAGGCAAGGTTCGCCGGCGACGCGGCGGAGGCCGTCTCTTCGAGCTCCGAGGCCGAGTTCGAGAGCATGGTCGCGCCCGAACAGGCGGCAAGCGTCAGGCCGAGCGCGAGCCAGGCCGCCGATCGCGCGAAAAATTCCACCTGCCCTCGCGCACGCGTGGGGGCGGACCGCCCCCTGCTTGGCTGCCTGACCATGTTGGGCCGACGATACCGCTTGGGCCCCCAAAACAACAGCGCCGGACCAGGGGCCGGGCGGGCGCTTGCGGCCGTCACGGCGCCGGGAAATAGAACCAGGCGGCGGCGTAGAGCGCGACCAGGCCGGCGAGGCCCACCAGCATGCGGTTGGCGGCGCCGGAAGCCGACACGTTGAGCATGTCGGAGGCCTTGCCGCCGAGCAGCGCGGCCACGATCATAACCACCGCGACCGAGGCCGATCCGATGGTCTTGAGCACCCAGACCACGGCACCCGCCAGCACCAGGCCGCCTGCCGCCGTCACCGCCAGCAGCAGCAGCATGCCGGGCGTACCCTGGAACACGCCCGGCTTGTCCTCGGCTTTATAAAGCGCATCGCAGGCCGCGACCGCCCAGCCGGCGAACATCGAAATCAGGAATGCGATCACGTAGGACATCGGGCCTCGGACACCGGGCTGCGGCTCTGCTTGCTGGCGGCCAGATTGGGCGGGGCGGTAGCGGCGCGCAAGGGCTTCCGGTGACACATGCAAAAAACCCGCCGGGAGGAAGCCCGGCGGGTTTCAGTATCGGACGAGGATCTGTCCTGGCTACTCGTCGCACACGTCGACACGAACATACTTCCAGCCGTTCCGGGTCCAGACGCGCTGCGTCTGGTAGCAATCGTCATCGTAGGCGTAGCCGTAATCGTAGTACGGCGCGCCGAAGCCGACGAACGGGGCACCGCGGTGGTGACCCCGCGCGACGCGGGTTCGGCCAACGTGACGCTGACCGCCTTGCGTAAAGTTGCGCGACTGACCCGGCGCGATGCCGCCGCGGTAGGTGTTGCCGGTCACTCCGGCGCGCGGTCCGGCGTTGTTCATCCCGCCGCGCGGCGCGCTGTTGCCGCCGCGGAACGCCGGAGCGGCTCCTCGGCCGGGCGTGCCGCCGACGTGGCCCGCCGGGTCGCCGCCGCGGTTCTGAGCGCTCGCCGAGGTGACCGATGTGGTGAAAGCGGCTGCCGCCAGGATCAGGGCCGCGCTGCCGGCTAACAGAGTTCGTCTCATGATGTTTTCTCCGTACGCAACTGGGCATGCGTTGTTGGGGTGTGGTCTACAACGCGGTGATCGCCCCGATGTTCTTTCGTCGATCATTAAATATGGTGGCTGAACGCGCGCTGAATGCAACATGCGACAAAGCCGCATCACGAAGACGTCACATTACAAATAGTTCATCCTCGACAACTCGTTCACGCCTGCCAGTTTATTCCCTGGCGTGATTGCCGGTTGCCCTGCCGGGGTTAACATCGCCGTCGATGCAATCGTCGTCGTAGCTGAGAAGAACGCCGTCAGGTGTTTTGACACGCCGTCGAAGTTTCCCGTCAGCGTCGAGCCGGCGAGCCACGTGGTCGCGTTCCCGGCCGAGGACATGAACACCGGTCTCGTTGTTTGTGGCGATCGATGCGACAGCAGCAGGCTGGAGACCGCGCCTGGTCGGCAGCGGACAGCACAGCTCGTTCCCGTGCGCCACGCTCCTCGAGGCGATGGCGTTGAGCGTGCCGGTGCTGGACAGGCCGCAGCCATGAACAGCCAACGCGGGGTCCTGCTCATGCGATGGGCGTGCGATGGCCGTTGGATTGGGCCCACGCGTTATTACGACGTCGCCGGTGATGTCGACAACTCAGGCTGAAAAGCCTGCGCGGCGGCGCCGGATCGGCCCTGTCGCTTGACACATTGGCTCTGCCCATTTATGAGAGCGAACGTTCATTCTCATTTACCGCATTGCGATACCGCTGCGGGGGGCTCATGCGCCGCGCCAATGTGCAGGCTCAGTCCGACCGCCGCGCGGAAATCCTGGCGGCGGCGCAGCGCTGCTTCGTGCGCTCCGGCTTCCACGGCGCCTCCATGCACGACATCTGCGCCGAGGCCGGCATGAGCCCGGGCAATCTCTACCGCTATTTTCCCTCCAAGGAAGCGCTCATGGCCGGCATCGCGGAACGCGACCGTGCCGAGGTTGGCCAGCAGTTCGCGAGCGCCGACCTGTCGCACGGCCTCTTTGCGGTGCTCGAGGGGATGGCGCACCATCACTTCGCCGCGCGCCCGACCGAGCAGGTCCTGCTCTGCACCGAGGTGATGGCGGAGGCGCGGCGCAATCCCGAGATCGCGCGCATCTCGGCGGCCTTCGACGCCGATGTGAAGAAGTGGCTCAAGGAGCTGCTGCGGGCCGCGGCCGAACGCGGCGACATTCCCGGCGACGTTGATCTCGAGGGCGTCGTCACCATGCTGATGATCATCGCCGACGGCGTCTGGTGGCGGCGCGCGCTCGATCCCGATTTCGATCCCGCCTCGGTGGTTCCGGTTTTCATGGATGTGACGCGCCACATGCTGCGCGGCCGTCCCCCAGGCATCGCGAAGACCGCCGTGGCGAAGACGGGCGCGGCGAAAAACGGTGCGGCGAAGAGCGCCGCGCGCCGGAGCGAGGAGAAATCCCGATGAATGCGAGCCGCATCACCGCCGTCGGATTGATCGCCGCGGCCGGGCTTTGGATCGCGTCCGGGCATTTTCTCCCGCACGAGAGCGCGGAAAGCCGCGCCGCGGTCCGCACCGGCGAGGGCGACGCCAAGAAACCGTTCCGCGTCGCCGTCCTCGAGACGGCCGTGGTTCCGCACGGCCGCAAGCTCACCATCGCCGGCCGCACCGAAGCCGACAGGCGCGTGACCGTGACGGCGCGCACCGGCGGCGTGCTGACCGAGCTGCGCGTCAAGCGCGGCACCTGGGTGAAGGCGGGCGACATCATCGCGGTGCTCTCCGACGATGCCCGCACCGCGCTGGTCGCCCAGGCCGAATCGCTGGTGACGCAGCGCCGCGCCGAGCTCGACGCCAAACGCAAGCTGATCGCGACCGGCGCCATGCCGAAGCTCGACCTGGTCAACCTCGAAGCCATGCTCAAGGCCGCGGAAGCCTCGCTCGCGATGGCGCAGGCCGAGCTGGACCGCGGCATCGTGCGCGCGCCCTGGGCCGGCGTCGTGCACGAGCTCTCGGTGGAGGTCGGCCAGGCTGCGTTCTCCATGGCCGGGCGCGAGTTGGCGCAGATCGTCGCGCTCGATCCGATGCTCGCCGTGGTCGAGGTGGCGGAGCGCAAGCTCGCCGGAATCAAGGTCGGCGACATGGCCGAGGTGCGGCTCGTCACCGGCGAGACCGCGACCGGCAAGGTCCGTTTCGTCGCCAAGACCGCGAGCCAGACCACGCGCACCTATCGGGTCGAGGTCGAGCTGCCGAACGCCGATGCCGCCATCCCGGACGGCATCACGGCCGAGGTGAGCCTGCCGCTGGCGCCGACGCCGGCCACGCGCGTGCCGCGCTCGGCGCTCACGATCGCGTCCACCGGCGACATCGGCGTGCGCACCGTGAACGAGGGGGAGACCGTCGGTTTCGTCCGCGTCAATGTGGTCGAGGACGAGCAGAGCTTCATGTGGGTCAATGGCATCCCCGACCGCGCGCGCGTGATCGTGCAGGGCCAGGATTTCGTGCGCGAGGGGCAGAAGGTCGAGGCGGTCGACACAAAGGAAGTGACCGCAACGGTGAAATGACCGGGTTCTCAGCCTCATGCCGAGGAGCGCCCGAAGGGCACGGCTCCTCGGGACGAGGGCGGAGCAGATGAACAAAGAGCAGGTCGCATGTCCCGCTTCATCGACTACGCCATCAATCACGCGCGGCTGACGATCGCGACGCTGATCTTCCTGCTGGCCGCCGGTCTCGTCGCCTACATGACGATTCCCAAGGAGGCGGAGCCCGACGTCCGCATCCCGATCATCTACGTGCAGCTCTCCCAGCGCGGCATCAGCCCGGAGGATTCCGAGCGGCTGCTGCTGCGGCCGGTCGAGACGCAGCTCAAGTCGGTCGGCAACGTCAAGGAAATGCGCTCGATGGCGTTCGAGGGCGGCGGCTACGTGCTGCTCGAATTCGAGGCCGGTTTCGATTCCAAATCGGCGCTTGCCGACGTGCGCGCCAAGGTCGACCAGGCCAAGCACGATCTGCCGCGCGACGTCGACGAGCCGCAGGTGCTCGAGGTCAATCTCTCGCTCTATCCGGTGCTGGTCGTCGGCCTCTCCGGCGACGTGCCCGAGCGCACGCTCCTGCATATCGCGCGTGCCGCCAAGAACGCCGTCGAGCAGGTGCCGGGCGTGCTCTCTGCCGAACTGCGCGGAGCGCGCGACGAGGCGGTCGAGATCATCATCGAGCCGACGCAGATGAACAGCTACGGCATCTCGCTCGATCAGCTCGGCCAGCTCACCTCCGCGTTCAACACGCTGATCGCGGCCGGCGCGCTGGAGGGCCAGACCGGCCGCTTCGCCGTCAAGGTGCCCTCCCTGTTCGAGCGGCCGCAGGACATCCTCAAGGTCCCGGTGATCGCCACGCCGAAGGCGTCGGTGACGCTGCTCGACGTCGCGCAGATCAAGCCGACCTTCAAGGACGCCATTTCCATCACCCGGGTCAACGGCCGGCCCGCCATGACGATCGAGGTGTCCAAGCGCACCGGCGCCAACCTGATCGAGACCGTCGACGGCGTGAAATACGTGTTCGAGCAGTTGCAGAAGACCTGGCCCGAGGCGGTTCACCTGACCTTCACGCAGGACAAGTCGAAGGTCATCCGCCAGATGCTCTCCGACCTGCAGAACTCGGTCGCCACCGGCGTGCTGCTGGTCGCCGTCATCATCCTGTTCGCGCTCGGCTTCCGCGCCTCGCTGTTCATCGGCATCGCGATCCCGGCGTCGTTCCTGGCCGGGGTGCTCGGGCTGCAGCTCGCCGGCCTGACGGTCAACATCGTCGTCCTGTTCTCGCTCATCCTCGCGGTCGGCATGCTGGTCGACGACGCCATCATCGTGTCCGAGTTCGCCGAACGCCGGATGTCGGAAGGCATGGCGCCGAAGGAGGCCTATTCGCTGGCGGCCAGGCGCATGTCCGGTCCGGTGATCGCCGCCACCATGACGCGCATCGCCGCGTTCTCGCCGCTGCTGTTCTGGCCGGGCGTCGTCGGGCAGTTCATGAAGTACCTGCCGATCACGCTCATCGCGACACTCTCGGCGTCGCTCGCCGTCGCCTTGTTCTTCACGCCGACGCTCGGCGCGCTCCTTGGCAAGGCCTCGAAGCTGACGCATGACGAGCGCACCAGGGACAGCAATCCCTACATGCGCACGGTGCAGCTTGCGCTGCGCCATCCCGGCATGACGCTCGCGCTCGCGGCGTTCCTGCTCGTCGCCGTGCAGACCGCCTACGGCAAGTTCGGCCGCGGCGTCGAGTTCTTCCCCAGCGTCGAACCCGACTTCGGACAGGTGATCGTGCACGGGCGCGGCAATCTCTCGCTCGAGGAGAAGAACCGCGCCGTCGCCGAGGTCGAGAAGCGCGTACTCGCTTTCGACGGCGTCAAGACCGTCTATGCGCGCATCGGCGAGCAGCCGCGCGGCATGGGCGAGCTTTCCGAGGACACGATCGGCGTGATCCAGTACGAGTTCGCCGACTGGCGCGTGCGGCGTCCCGCGCATGCGATCATGGACGACATGCGCGCCAAGACCGCCGACATCCCCGGCATCCTCGTGGAGGTGACGGCGCCGCGGGCGGGCCCGCCGACCGGCAAGCCGATCCAGGTGCAGCTCTCCGCGCTCGATCCGGCCGCGCTGACGCCGGCCGCCAAGAAGGTGGCGGCGATCCTGGCGCAGCGCGACGACATCCGCGATCTCGACGACGGCCAGCCGCTGCCGGGCATCGACTGGAAGATCCAGGTCGACAAGGCCGAAGCGGCCAAATACGGCGCCAGCGTCAACACCGTCGGCAGCGCCATCCAGCTCGTCACCAACGGCCTCAAGGCCACCGAATACCGGCCGGTTGACAGTGACAAGTCGGTCGATATCCTGGTGCGCTTCCCGCCCGACCGGCGCAGCCTCGACCAGATCGACGAGTTGCGCATCCAGACCCCGGTCGGCCACGTGCCGATCGGCAACTTCGTGGAGCGCGTGCCGGCGCCGCGTGTCGGCTATATCAATCGCGTCGGCGGCAACCGCGTCATGACGGTATCGGCGAACGTCGCCGAAGGCGTGCAGACGGCCAGGATCCAGCAGGATATCGCCAAGGAGCTCGCCAAGGCCGACCTCGGGCAGAGCGTCACCTTCCGCCTCAAGGGCGAGGACGAGGAACGCGAGAAGGCGGGCGCGTTCCTGATGAAGGCGTTCGGCACCGCGATCTTCATGATCTTCGCGATCCTTCTTGCACAATTCAATAAACTGACCTCGGTCGGCCTGGTGCTGAGCGCGGTCGTGCTCTCGACCTTCGGCGTGCTGCTCGGCCTCATGTTCATGGGCCAGCCCTTCGGCGTGGTGATGACCGGGATCGGCGTGATCGCCAACGCGGGCGTGATCGTGAACAACAACATCGTGCTGATCGACACCTACGACCGGCTGCGGCGCGAAGGCGTCGCCGCCCGAGAGGCCATCCTGCAGACCTGCCGCGAGCGTGCGCGGCCGGTGGTGCTCACCGCGGTGACGGCGATCCTCGGCGTCTTGCCGATTGCGTTCGGCGTCAATGTCGAGTTCCTGGCGCGCGAGATCACGGTCGGCGCGCCGGCGACGCAATGGTGGATCAGCCTGTCCACCGCGATCGTGTTCGGGCTCGGATTTGCGACGCTGCTCACGCTGATCGTGACGCCGGCCGCCCTGATGGCGATCGAGAACCTGCGCGAATGGCGGGTGCGGTCGGGGGCGCGGCTGCGGGCGCGGTTCGGCCGTGCGGCGCAAGCCGGGTGAATCGCTCCGGCACGATGCCAAATTGACCCGCTTGCCGCGGCCGCTATCCTCCTGCGACGCAACGATTCGCGGGGCATCGGCATGGCCAAGGGGGCAAAGCAGGGCAGGCGGGCGAGCCCGGGCGCCGGTCGCAAGCGCGCGCCGGCGCCCGTGCGGTCGTCGGCGCTCAAGCGCCGGCCCTCGCCGGACATCGTGCGCGTCGAAACGTCGCGCCCGGCGCGTTCGGATGCCGCCCGGCTTGCCGCCGCGGTCGAGCGGCTCGAGCGTGAACTGGCGGCGGCGCGCACGCAGATGTCGGCGCTCGCCGCCCGCGCCGAGATCGACCCGCTCACCGATATCCTCAACCGCCGCGGCTTCGAGCGCGAGCTCAAGCGTTCGCTCGCCTATGTGAAGCGCTACGGCACCGACGCCGCCCTGGTCTTTGTCGACCTCGACGATTTCAAGCTGGTCAATGACCGCCACGGCCATGCGGCCGGCGACGCGGTGCTCAAGGCGGTGGCGATGGTGCTCACCCGCCACGTGCGCGCCTCCGACCTGGTGGCACGGCTCGGCGGCGACGAGTTCGCCATGCTGCTGTGGATGTGCGGCGAGGCGGGTGCGCAGGCGAAGGCGCAGGCGCTGGAGAGCGCGATCGGCCGCACCACCGCCACCCATGCCGGCTCGACGCTCACGGTCGGGGCCTCCTGCGGCGCGGCCATGGTGCTCCCGCTCGACCAGCCGGCGGACCTCCTGGAGCGGGCCGACCGCGCCATGTATGCGCGCAAGGCCACAAAACGTGGCCAGCGCGCCGCGGCGGGATGACGAGGGAGCAAGGTCGCTCCTGCCGGCTTACCGCCGGCGGCACAATGTGCCACATTCGCAACCAGCCGGGATTGTCTATCTGTAGGGCAGCGCCCTTGCGTCCGATGGAGGAATCCGTGTCGAGATATCTGGCTCTGATCGCGACTTTGCTGGCAGTCGCTCCCGCCGCCGCCCAGCCCGCGGCGGACTATCCGAACAAGCCGGCCAGGATGGTCGTCGCCAATCCGGCCGGTGGCGGCGTCGACAGCGTCACCAGGATCTTCGCCGAGAAGCTGCAGCAGAAGCTCGGCCAGCCGTTCGTGGTCGAGAACCGCGGCGGGGCGGGCGGCAATATCGGCGCTGAGACGGTGTTCGCCGCCGCGCCGGACGGCTACACGCTGCTGACCTCGGCGCCGGCGCCGATCACGGCCAATATCGCGCTCTACAAGAAGCTCAATTTCGACCCGACCGCATTCGAGCCGGTCGCGGTGATGACCAAGTTTCCCAATGTGCTGCTGGTGCGGACGGATTTCCCGGCCAAGACCGCGCAGGAATTCATGGCCTATGCCAAGGCCAATCCGGGCAAGCTCAATTACGCGTCCCAGGGCATCGGCACCACCTCGCACCTGACCGCGGAGCTCCTCAATACCGTGGCCGGAACGAAGCTCGTGCACGTGCCCTATCGCGGCACCGGCCCGGCGCTCAACGACATCGTCGCCGGCCACGTCGATCTGATCTTCATGGAGCTGTCGTCGGCCTACAAGCTGCATGAAGGCGGCAAGGCGCGGATCCTTGCGGTCGCCACCGACAAGCGCCTCGACATCCTCAAGGACGTGCCGACCATGATCGAGGCCGGCGTGCCGAACTTCGTCTCCGATACCTGGAATGCGATCAGCGCGCCGCCCAAGACGCCGGCGGCGATCATCGCCAAGCTCAACCGGGCGGTGAACGACATCATCAACGATGCGGACACCAAGAAGCGGTTCGTCGAGCTCAACCTGCTTCCGGCCGGCGGCACCCCCGCCGACATGCGCAAGCTGGTTCAGGAAGAAACCACCCGCTGGGTCGACGTGATCAGGAAAGCCGGGATACAGCCGGAGTAGGGGAAAGCGAGTAGCTGCCTCACGCAATGATGTCGGGCGTCAGCTCGTCCTCGATGAAGGAGATGCGGTCTTTCAGGTAGAGCTTGCGCTTCTTGAGCCGCTGCACCTGCAGCAGGTCGGAGCCGGGCGCCCCCTGCAACGCGCCGATCGCCGCGTCGAGATCGCGGTGCTCCTGCTGCAGCCGCGCCAGTTGCTCGCGCAACTCGCGTTCTTCCTCTTTGGTCATCGCTACCGCTGGTTTGTCCGGCCGCCGCGCCCGGAAGGCGCAAATGCCGGGAAATTATCCCGGTTTGGGGCGTCATGTTCAAGCCGCCGGACCGCCCCCGCAGCACCCGGTAACCCAATGGGGGATTGTTGCGCCGCACAACCCACGCGAGCGTCGAAATCCCGGCGGTCCTGGTGTACACTGGGCGGGTCAGGAAGCTGACCCAGGAGACATTGCACATGTCGATGCAAGCGCATCTTGCGGAACTCGAAAAACGGCACCAGGCCCTCGAAGACCAAATCAACGAGGCACTTGCCCACCCGGCGACGGACGCTCTGAAACTCGCCGAGCTCAAGCGCCGCAAGCTGCAAGTGAAGGACGAGATCACGCGTCTGCGGCAGGACGCCAGCGTACACTGAGCGCGCCTGCATGATGTAACCCGGGGTGTTGCGCTCGACCGCCGCATCGTGGCGTGTCGACGGGTTCGGTTTGCCTTCGTCAACAATTAATTGGCTGCAGGATCCCTGCGCCAGCGCCTCACCGCGGCAGCGCTGATGGCGTTCGCGTTCGCCCGGTCCCGCGCTCCAGGATGAGCGCTGACCGAGCTGCGCGTGGGCCCTACGGCTTGATCGCCGTCTTCGCGCGCTCGATCAGCTCCTTCGGCATCGCGTAGAGACTCTCGATCACCTCCTGCACCCTGGCGCCGCTGATCGGCGTGATCGAGAGCTTCGACTTCTCCGCGTCCGCCAGGAACTGCGGGTCTTTCACCGTCTCGTCGAACGCCTTGCGCAGGATTGCGACCTGTTCCGCGGGCGTGCCGGGCGGCATCACGAACGAGCGCATGAACACCTGCTGGCTGACGACCAGTTCGGCCACCTTGCGCTCGCTGTCCTTGACGAATTTCCAGATCGACGGAACGCCCATGCTGGTGAGCTCCGGCTCCGGATCGAGCGCGACCTGCACCAGCAGGTTGACCTTCTTGTCGCGAACCCAGTCGCGCTTCTGCGACTTGAAGCTCGACCAGTCCCAGCCGCAGGTGCCGTCGACCTCGCCGCGCTCCATCGCGAGGGAGATTTCGCTCGTGCCGGCGTAGCCGGAGACGACCTCGAACTTGGCGCCGGCGGTGTGGTTGTGCAGATAGGCGTAGTCGCGCGTGGCGCCGCCGGCGGCCGTGGCGCCGGCAACGGTCTTCGCCTTCTGCGCGTCCTCGAACGTCTTGATCTTCGATGTCTCGAAAGTGACGCAAACGCGCGTGCCGGAGTCGGCGGTGCCGATGTAGATCACCTTGGTCGGATCGAACTGCAGGTTCGGCTTCTCGTCGAGCAGCGGCCCGATGATGGCGCCCGGCATCAGCGCGCCCATCGAATTCCCGTCCTTGGGCGCGACCGTGCTGATGTAGATGCCGGCGCGGGTCGAGCCGGCGCCCGGCATGTTCTTGACCACCACGGTCGGGCTGCCGGGAATATGGCGGTGGATGTGGCGGCCGACCGCGCGCGCATAGATGTCATAGCCGCCGCCGGCGTCGCCGCCGACCACCAGCTCGATGGTCTTGCCTGCATAGACGTCGGCGGCATGCGCGGGCACCGCCGCGAGCGCCGCGCCCATCGCGGTCACGAGGGCGCTGAATTTCACTGACAGTCGAGCCATCGAGGTCTCCACCTGGCGCGCCTTCGCGCCTGTTCCAATAGGAGTCGGCGCGCGGCTCTTGCAAGGAAAAGCTAGCGCATTTTCAGGAAAATGGCACCCGGTTTCCGTCACCGAAACAAGCCTGCGCATGCCGACCATGTCATGGCGCCGCGCCTCACCATGAGGCGGGGCGAGGTGGCATCTCGCATAGGGGATCACGGCCGGATCGCCGCCTTCGCCTTATCGACGATGTCCTTCGGCGTGGCGTAGAGCTTGGCGACCAGCTCCTGCACCTTGACGCCGGGCAGCGGAGACACGTCGACACCGGTCTTCTCGGCATCGGCTATGAACTGCGGGTCGCGCATGGTGGCGTCGAAGGCGGTTCGGAGCGTGCCCACGAGCTCGGCGGGCGTCCCGGGCGCCACGAAATAGGGCCGCTCGAACGCCTGCTGGGCAATGACCAGCTCCGCCACCTTGCGGTTCTCGTCGCCCTTGATGTAGCGCCAGATCTCGGGCGCGCCGAAGCTGGTCAGCTCCGGGTTCGGGTCCAGGCTGAGCTGCGCCAGGTAGTTGAACTTCTTTTCCCGCACCCATTCGGGCTTCTGCGATTTCGCGCTCGACCAGTTCCAGCCGCACATGCCGTCGACCTCCTGGCGTTCCATCGCCAGCGCCACTTCGACCGTCCCCTTGTAGCCGGACACGACCTCGAGCTGTGCTCCGGTCAGCTTCTTCACCAGGTAGGCGATATCGTTTGTGGAGTTGCCGGCCGCGATCCCGCCCATCAGCGTCTTCTGCGTCAGGGCCTGCTCGAACGTCTTGGTCTTCGAATGGTTCAGCGTCACGCAGATGTAAGTGCCGGCGTTGGCGGTACCGAGATAAACCGCCTTGCTCGGATCGAACGAGGTGTCCGGCTTGTCGTCGAGCAGCGGGCCCATGACGGTGCCGGGCATGACCGCGCCGACCGTCAGCCCGTCCTTGGGCGCAACCGTGCTGATGTGATAGCCGGCCCGTGCCCCGCCCGCGCCTGGCATGTTCTTGACCAGGATCGCGGGATGGCCGGGGATGTGGCGGTTGATGTGGCGCGCGATCGCGCGGGCATAGATGTCGAAGCCGCCGCCCGGCGCGTTGCCGACCGTGAGGTCGATGGTCTTGCCGGCGTAATAGTCGGCCGCGCCCGCCGGCGCGGCGAGGAGCGCCGCCCCGATTGCGGCGGCCGTGATGGTCGTGCTGGTCAGCTTCATGTTGCCCCCTACGGCCTGATCGCCGCACGCGCCTTCTCGACGATGTGCTTCGGCGTGGCGTGCAGCTTTGCCACGATGTCCTGCACGTGCGCGCCCGGCAGCGGCGAAATGTCGATGCGCATCTTGTCGGCGTCGGCGAGGTATTGCGGGTCCTTCATGGTGTCGTCGAAGGCCGAGCGCAGGATCTTCAACGGCTCGGCGGCGATGCCGGGTGGCGCGATGTAGGAGCGCTGGAACACCTGCTGGCCGATGATGAGCTCGACGATCTTCCGGTTCTCCTCGTTGGTCACGTATTTCCAGACGTGCGGCACGCCCATCTTGGTGAGCTCCGCGTTGGGCTCCAGTGCCACCTGCAGCAGCACGTTGACCTTGTCGTCGCGCAGCCAGTCCGGGCGCTGCGACTTGAAGCTCGCCCAGTCCCAGCCGCAGGCGCCGTCGACCTCGCCGCGTTCCATGGCGAGCCCGATGTCGTTGGTGCCGTTGTAGCCGGCGATCACGTCGTATTTCGCGCCGGACGTATGCTTGTGCATGTAGCCGTAGTCGCGGGTGGAATCGTTGGCCGAGACGCCGCCGAAGATCGCCTTCTTGGTCAGCACGTCGTCGAAGGTCTTGATCTGCGAATCCTTGCGCGAGACGCAGACGCGGGTGCCGTTATTGGCGGTGCCGAGATATTGCACCTTGGTCGGGTCGAACAGCTCCTCGGCCTTCTCGTCAAGCAGCGGCCCCATGATGGCGCCGGGCATCAGCGCCGCGATGGAGGTGCCGTCCTTGGGCGCGATGGTGGAGAGGAAGCCCGCCGCGCGCGCGCTCGCGGCGCCCGGCATGTTCTTGGCGACGATGGTGGGACGGCCCGGGATGTTCTGGCCGTAATGGCGCGCCAGCGCGCGGGCATAGATGTCGTAGCCGCCAGCCGGCGGCGCCCCGATCAGGAGATCGATCGACTTGCCGGCGTAATAGTCGGCGGCGCAGGCGGGCGCGGCGAGGACGCCGGCCGCGACGGCGGCGAGCGCGATCAGGCTTGCATGCAGTCCGGCGGGCACGGTCATCGGGACGTCTCCTGCGGCGCGGGTTGACGCATTGCCGCGGAGGCTAGGTCATCCGGGGGCAAGGGACAACCCATGCGGCGTTGCCGGTCCGACGTTGCGGCGGTGTGTCGCTCGGGGTGCACCTGCCGCGCCTGCCTGCTGAGTGAATTTCAAACCAGCAGCGGAGCTGCTACGTGGTTGCCAGACGCGGATCAAAGCGGAACGGTGCCGTGGACACGATCTTGACCAGCGGCATCATGCGGTGAGCCGGGTTGATCAACACATTGCGCTCCTGCGGAACCATGATGGATGGCACCGTGCAAACCAGATGCTCCTGCGCCTGCAGCCATCCGTCGCCGAGCTGCCGGCAACGCTCGTCGGATTCTTCCCCGGCGAGATTCGCCGGCAGATCCGTAAGCCGGATGTCGAGCCGGGATGCCTCGTCCGGGACCTCGATCCTCACCGCTGCCATTACGGGAAGATTGATCCGCAGCACCGCCGTCAGATGCGCGAATGATTCAAGTACGCAGAGCGATAAGTTGAACGACGCGTAGAGCACGCCGCGGCCGCGCGAATTCCAACGCGCGCCAGTGATCGTATTACCCTCGCCATTGAGTTCGGCTGCGAATTCCGCCCGCGCCAACCGCCAGATCAAGGCCATGAATATCTCAGATGTAATCACCGTGCGCAAAGCGAGAGAGCGCGTCCTCCACCTCCCGTGCGCCCGCGTCGGTTTCGGCCATTTCAATTGGAATTCGATTTTTCAATGCGGGGTTCGGAAGGATCAGCCACTTGCGGGCGAATTCCACGTCACCGAAGGTTCGTTCTGCCGCCTCGGTGACGCGCAGGAGCCGCGCGATGGCGTCGGCTTCTGGCGTCTTAAGCGCCTCGCCTTTGGCCAGCCGCCGGTTGAACGTGCGTTCCGGGATGACGCGGTAGACCTGCTTGGCGCCGAGCACGCCACGGTCGATAAGGTCCTTCACGCGCCTGGCCTCGATGCCGCGAATGATCTCCTCGTGAACGAAGGGACGTTCCTCTTCGGCCAGCCCGGTTGCCGGTAAGCGCTTTCGGCTCGTAGGTGCTCGCGTCATGGGCCGGCGTCCTGACATGCATTCCCCAGCAATCTATTCGGATCAGCCAAATGCCGCAAGTGCTTCGGCAAATGGCTGGATCGAGGTTCGTCGTTCTGGATCGAGGCTCGTCGTTTCTTGCGACGCGCTCGGCCGCAGGTGGCGCAACGCACGCTCAGCTCGCCCGACGGTTCTCCGCCGCCGGGCGTCGCGCTTGCAAAGGCGACAGGCTCGATCGAAAATTCCGCCGCCAGGAAGAACAAACATCATGGACGCCCGCGCCAGCCGCTACCACGAGGTCTATGCGCAATGGCAGCGTGACCCGCAGGCGTTCTGGGCCGAGGCCGCGCGCGAGATCGACTGGTACGAGGCGCCCAGGACGGTGTTCGATCCCAAGGCCGGCATCTACGGCCGCTGGTTCACGGATGGGGTCTGCAACACCTGCTGGAATGCGGTCGACCGCCACGTCCTCCGCGGGCGGGCGGCGCAGCCCGCGATCGTCTACGATTCCCCGCTCGCCGGCACCAAGCGCATCATCGCCTACGACCGGCTGTGGACCGAGGTGCAGATCCTGGGTGCGATCCTGCGCAACCTCGGTGTCGGGAAGGGCGACCGCGTCATCCTCTACATGCCGATGGTGCCGGAGGCGGTGTTCGGGATGCTCGCCTGCGCGCGCATCGGTGCGGTGCATTCGGTGGTGTTCGGCGGCTTTGCGGCGCGCGAGCTTGCGACGCGCATCGATGACGCCAAACCGAAAGTGATCCTCACCGCGAGCTGCGGCCTCGAGCCCGGCCGTATCGTGCCGTACAAGCCGCTGCTCGACGAGGCGATCGCGCTCGCGCAGCACAAGCCCGCGGCCTGCATGGTCCTGCAGCGCGCGCAGGCGCAGGCCACGCTGGTCGCGGGCCGCGACCACGACTGGAAGACGCTGTGGGACGAGGCGGTGAACTACGCGCGCACGTCCGACTGCGTTCCGCTCGCGGCCACCGACCCGCTCTACATCCTCTACACCTCGGGCACGACCGGCCGGCCGAAAGGCGTGGTGCGCGACAATGGCGGCCACATGGTCGCGCTCAAATGGTCGATGCAGAATTTCTACGGCGTCTCGCCCGGCGAGGTCTCCTGGACCGCCTCCGACGTCGGCTGGGTGGTCGGCCACAGCTACATCGTCTATGCGCCGCTCCTGCACGGCTGCACCACGATTCTCTACGAAGGCAAGCCCGTGGGCACGCCCGACGCCGGCGCGTTCTGGCGGGTGATTTCCGAGCACGGCGTCGTCGCCATGTTCACCGCGCCCACGGCATTCAGGGCGATCAAGAAGGAAGACC
>JAXDOD010000071.1:0-31718 GCA_034669045.1 Alphaproteobacteria bacterium | reverse complement strand
CCATCGCGACGGAGGTGGTCGGTTTCGGCGCGAACCACTTTCCCGGCAGGAACTGGGCGGTCGCGTTATAATACGGATCGACGTGAACGACCTTGATCCCGAGCTTCGGATCCTTGAGCCACTGCCGGCGCACTGTTCCTTCCTGCGCGCCGTAGGAACCCGAAGTGGACTCCGGGTCGGCCGCCCACGACACCATCATGTCGCAGTTCTGCAGGAGGTCCTCGACCGTGCCGTAGGTCTCCGACTGGCCGACGCGCAGGGTGTAGCCCCAATGGTGCACGGCGCCCCAGTACCAGCCTTCCCACGAGTCCGGATTGTGGTGCACGCGCGTCATGCCGACCGCGTTGGCGAAGCGGAACAGCGCCGAGAGGTAGTAGCCGATGTTGCCCCAGGTGTGATGCGAGCCGTGCGAGAACGTGATCGCGCCGGGACCGTGTTCGCGCTTCTGGCGCTTGATCTCGTCGGTGACGAGCTTGATGGCCTCGTCCCACGAGATGCGCACGTAGCCGGACTTGCCGCGGTTCTGCGGGTTGCGCTCGCCGTCGGGATCGAAATCGACGCGCTTCATTGGATAGAGCAGGCGGCTCGGCGAATAGACGATCGACTTGGCATTTTGACCATGCGGCGCAAGAGTCGTCTTGCGCGGCGGCGTGAGCTTCACGCCCTTGGCCTCGATGGTCCAGGAGGCGCCGTCGTCCTCGGCGAGGTCGATCGGCGTCATGCGCACGATCTTGCCGTCCTTGACGTGGACGAAGACCGGGCCGCCGTTGGTCATGTTGCAATAGCGCATGCTGCCGTCCGGCATCGGCGTGCCGATCTTGAGGCCGGCCGACTGGCTCAGCATCAGGGTCTGCGCGAACCAGTTGGTGAGGTCTTCCGAGCCCTCCACGGAGAGGACGAAATCCTTCTGCGCGTTGATCTGGTTGAGCCAGTTGATCGGCGGCGTCAGCAGGCCTGAGCCGATCGCGGCGTTCTTGAACATCAGCCTGCAGTCGGGTTTCGGGTGCAGGCCGGCGCCCGAGCGGATGGCGCCGTCCTTGAACTCGAACCAGCGCCCGATCTCCTCGTCGCGCGCCATGATCTGGGCGACCAGGTTGCGCTCCTTCAGGCGCCTGCGGAACGCCGCATGCCGCCAGGCCTTGTACTTGAGCATCGCCGACAGGCCGAACAGGATGAGCGAGAGCTTGAGGGTCGCGAAGGTCATGTCGTTCTCCTGTCGGCCGCAATGGCGCCCGGCCGGCCTCGGTGGCGATTTTATACCAGCGGCCGGCGAGATTGAAATTGCATTCGGCCGGGTGTCGCAGGCCCTGGATTACGGCCCGCCCCGCACATAGGCCCACAGCAGGCTGATTTCTTCCAGGCTGATCTTGTCGCGCCAGGCCGGCATGGCCGGGGCCTTGCCGTTGAGCACGGAATTGCGGAACCGCTCGGCATCGTCCTTCGGGAACTTGCGCAGGTCGAACGCCACGACGCCGGCGCTGACCATGTCGCGGCCGTGGCAGGTGGCGCAGAAGTCGTCGTAGATCAGGCGGCCGTCGTCGATCTGCGCGGGAGTCGGCAGTGCCGACTCGGCTGCCGCGGGCAGCGCCGCGCACAGGACCAGCGCCGCCGCCAGATATGTGCATGGCCGGGAAAATCCCGGCCATGCGATGCAATTCTTCGCTCTCACGCGCTCAGACCTTCTTGGTGCGCATCTCCGCGACCCGGATCGCCGGCACCCACGGCCGCTCGGCCCAGCCCACGCCCTTGCGCGCGGTCTGCACGTCGAGCAGGTAGGGCTTGCCTTCGACCGTGTGCTGGCGGGCGCGCGCGAGCGCCTCCTTGAGCTGGCCGGGATTGTGCACCACCTCGCCGTCGACGCCGAAGCCCTTGGCGATCGCGGCCATGTCCATGTCCGGATTGCCGAGATAGTCGTGCACGAACTGGTTGGTCTGCACCATGCGGCCGCTCGGCACGTTGTTGATGACGCGGCTGTGCGGTCCGCCATAGGCGTGGTTGTTGAAGACCACCGTGATGACCGGCAACTGCAGGCGCGCCATGTTCCAGAGCGCGGTCGGCCCGAAGATGAACGAGCCGTCGCCGACCAGGCAGATCACCTGCTGGTTCGGCCGCGCGAGCTTGACGCCCGCCGCCGTCCCGACGCCCGAGCCGAGGTGGGCGCCGTAATAGAAGAACAGCTCGCGCCCGCCGAGCGGGTTGAAGTCGAAGCTGTGCAGGTTCACCGATCCGGCCTCGTGCACGATGATGGCGTCCGGGTCGGCGAACTTGGCGATTTCCCAGGTCACGCGATCGGTGATCAGCGGCGCCTGGTCCCAGTCCGGGCTGTTCACGATCCCGGCTCGCATCACGCGTGCCGCCTCGGAGAATTTCTTCACCTCCACGGCGCGCTCGGCGGCCTTCTGCTTGATCGAGGCGGTCAGCAACTGCTCGACCGCGGCGATCAGGTCGTCGAGCCCATAGCCGACGTCCGCCACCAGCGGGACCTCGGTGAGCATGACGTTGCCCATGCTCCAATGGTCGATGCGCATGTCGATGAACTTCGGACCGCGCGGGACGATCGGGTTCGGGCCGTTGTGCTGGAACTTGTTGCCGACGTTGATGACGACGTCGATGCCCTTGGGATAGGGCAGCGAGTTGAGGCTGCCGCCGGCGAGGTTGCCGACCCAGAGCGGGTGCCCTTCCGGGAAGTTGGCGTAGAGCTGGCGCACTTGCGTGACCGGCATGCCGAGCATCTCGGCAAGCTTCACCGCCTTGGCGGCGGCCTTGGCCTTGTAGATCTCGTCGCCGACCACCATCAGCGGCATCTTGGCTTCGACCAGAAGCTTGGCCGCGCGCTGCACGTCGTCCGCGCCCGGCCGCACGCGCATGCGCGGGTCGACCTGGTCCTGCGGGATGATCTCGGTGCGCACCCGCTCGTCGTTGAAGTCGCTGTGCCAGGAGATGTAGGACGGGCCGAAAGGCGGCGTCCACGCCGCCTTGAAGGCGCGGCGCACGGTCTCCGGGATCATGTCGGCGCGGCGCGCCAGCCAGGTGTACTTGGTGATCGGCTGGACCATCTGCTCCTGGTTGAGCACTTCCTCGAACCCGTCGCGCCCCGCCCGCCGCGACTGGTCGGTGCGGTAGGAGTAGAACACCAGCGGGGTCTGCTCCTTGTGGGCGTTGAACATCTGGCCGATGGCGTTGGCCATGCCGACCACGCCGGCCTGCATCACCATGGCGGGTTCGCCGGAAGCCTTGACGTAGCCGGCCGCCATGGCGGCGCCGGGCCCCTCGTGCGGGGTGAGGATGTATTTGAGCTGCGGCCGGTCGACCAGCGCCTCGTAGAACTGCGCATCCTCGCTGGCGGAATTGCCGAACACGTATTTCACGCCGGAGGCGACGAGCTGCTCGACGAAAGCGCCGCCGCCCGGGCCCTGGAACGGCTTCACCGGTCCGGTCGCGGTGGCGGCCGCGGCGGCTGCGCCGGCGGCAGGAGGCGTTTGCGGGCCGGTCTGCGCGAGCGTCACCGAGCTGACCGAGCTCAGCACCGACTGCGCCGCCGTCATGGTGAGGCCGGCCTTGGTCAGGCCGGTCACGAAGTTGCGACGGGAAACGCCCTTCGACAGGTATTTCACCACCAGGTCTCTCATCGTTCTCTCCTGCGGAGTTCAAGCATGTCCAAGTCTGGCATGTCCAAGTCTGGCATTTCGAAGTCTGGCATTCGCAAGTCTCAGAAGCGCGATGGCTATCGCGCCGGCTCGTTCGGCTTCACGTTCGGGCCGAAGTCGGTGCCGAGATAGTCGGCCATCAGCTTGATCTCTTCCGTGGTCCAGAGCGCGCCGCGGCCGACCATCCGATAAAGGTTGGCTTCCCAGCCGCGGGCATCCTGGCGCTGGTCGCGCCACATCGCGTCGGTATGGCACTGGAAGCATTTCGCCTTGAGGATATCGAGCCCCTTGTGCGGCGCCGGCTGTGCGTTGGCCGCCGCGGTCAGCAGCAGCATCGGCGCGCAGGCGAACGCAATGAGGGCATTGCGGCAGACGGTCATGGGTACACCTCCCGATTTTGATTCTTATGCAACCAGCGGATGCGATGAGGCGGCGGCGCCTGAACTTGCGGGGATTTTAGTTGAGGCGCGGTCTCAGCGCCAGTGGGCGGCGCTGTGAATCACTCCCCGGGACCGTCAGTGCAACCGGACCTTGTCCAATGAAACGGCCGCGGGGCGCCAGATTGCACGCTCGTTCGCTGTCAACACGAGATAACGACTAGCGAAACCGAAGCCATTTGTAACGATGCGGAGGGCTCTTCATCCAGCGTTCGAGGACTTCGAACTCTTGGAACAGCGATGGATGATTGGTCCGCGCGCGCAACGCCTCGGCGTATGGTTTGGCGTGCGCCCAAAACCTGATGACCGTCGACTGATACCAACGCCGGTAGGTCTCAAAATCAATTATGCCGCGTTGAATGGCAATAGACACGACTTCAAATTCGTTGAGAACCAATCGAATGTTCTGTGCCTCTGGCGTGCTCTCTTTGTCTTCGGATGCCCAGGGGGAGAGACCTCCCGGTTGTTTCGACAGTGCAATGAACTTACGCCGAGCAATGATGAAGCTTCTATCCGCCTCCATGGCCACGATGTGTTCGAAGGTGGTTCGCCGCCTCGCGATGGCGCGTTGACTAATAATGCCCCAAATAGCGATGACTGCGGCAAGTATACTCGTAAAAAGAATGGCCCCCACGTTCATGGGAGTTATTCATTACTGCACGCGATTGTTGTAATCAAGGGTTAGGTAAGCCCACCCCATCCTTCCAATCTGCACATCAGTAGCCGCTCCTCTGGGAAACCGTACTCATTCAGTGTGTATATATGCGGAGTTCATGCTTAAAAAAGGGTAAATGGGACGTATTGGACTGCATTGTTCTCATTCAAGTACGCTCACCTCAAATAGCTCGACCGGTCTGCTGCGCGAGGTCGCTCTCTTCGGCGCTCGCCATCATGCACGTTAGCGCCGCCGCAGCACGATCAGGGCATCAAGCGCCAGCCCGCCGGTTCTGCCGTGTTCCTTGGGCAGCGCGACGAACGGGTTGATGTCGACCGATTCAATCACGTCCGGCAGGTCGGTGGCGAGCCGTCCCAGCCCGATGAGCGCGTCGGCGACCGCCTCGACGTCGAGCGGCGGCAAGCCGCGGTAGCCCTGCATGAGGCGCGCCGCGCGCGTGCGCGCGAGCATGTCGTGCGCCTTGTCGCGGCTCACCGGCGGCACGCAGAACGCCACGTCCTTCACCAGTTCGAGCAGCACGCCGCCGGAGCCCGCCATCACCACCAAGCCCATCTCGGGATCGCGGTGCAGCCCCAGCACCAGCTCCAGGCCGCCGCGGACCTGCTGGCAGACCAGCATGCCGGCGAGCGTGTGGCCGCGCAGCTTCGCGGACATGCGGTCGTAGGCCGCGGTCAGCTCCGCGGGGGCCGCCAGGTTGAGCGCGACCGCGCCCAGGTCGGACTTGTGCGTGAGCGTGTCCGCCACCGCCTTGAGCGCGACCGGGTAGCCGATGCGCGCCGCCGCCGCTACCGCCTCCGCCGCCGTGGTGACGAGCGCTTCCGCCGGCGCCGCGACGCCATAGGCGCGCAGGATCGCCTTCGAGTCATGCTCGTTCATCGCGGCGGCGGCGGAGCCGGCGCGCTGGCGCAGGTGCTCGGCCGCCGCGCGCTGCTCGCTCGTGCGCGGCGTGTCGTCGCGGGCATGACGCGCCAGATGCTCGAGCGCGTCACGCCGCACCACGCGCGCGATCGCGCGCAGCGCCTTGTTGGCCTCCTGCAGGAACGAGACGTGCGGCGCCTTGGCGCGCAGCGCCCGGCTGTAGTCGGTCTGGCTGTGCGAGGTCGGCGTCACGAAGGCGATTGGTTTCTTCACGCCGGCCGCGACGAGGCCGTCCACCATCGCGATGTAGCTCTCGGCGCGGTTGGAGCCTGGCTCGCGCGGCAGCGCCTCCTGCAGCAGCACGATGTCGACGTTCGGATCGGCCTGCAGCGCTTCGATCGAGGCCTTGTAGTTCTCCGCGCTGGTGAGCACGCCGAACCCGCCGTCGATCGGGTTGGACACCAGCGAACCGACCGTGAGCACCGAATTGAGATGCGCGGTCGTCGCCTCGGCGAGCGGCTGGAAGGCGAGCCGGTTGCGCTCGGCGGCGTCGAGCAGGAGCCCGCGGAACGCGCCCGAGAGCGTGATGGCGCCGAGCCGCGGTCCCGCCGGCGCGCCGGTGTGGGCCAGGAGCTCGGTGATCTCGACCACGTCGTCGAGCGTGTCGGCGCGCACCACGCCGACCTCGCCCGCCACCGCGTCGAACGCCTCGACCGAACCGGCCAGCGAGCCGGTATGCGCCAACGCGGCCTGTCGCCCGCCCTCCGACTGGCCGAGCTTGAGCGCGACGATATGCTTGCCGGCCGCGCGTGCCATCAGGCACGCGGCCTTGAACTTCGGCAGGTCGGCGACCGCCTCGACGTAGATGACGATGACCTTCAGCTCCGGCTGATCCGCGAAGAAGGCGATGTAATCGCCGACCGAAAGCCCGGCCTCGTTGCCGCTGGTGATCAGGTATTCCGCCGTGATGCCGCGCTCCTCGAGCCCGGAATTGGCGAAGATCATCATGCCGCCGCTCTGCCCGACCAGCGCCACCGGGCCCTGCCGCAGCTTGAGCGGGCGGTCCTCGGTCAGCGTCACGAGCCTGCTCTTGGCGCAGACGTTGCCCATGCAGTTGGGCCCCGACACGCCGAGCCCGGTCTCCGCGATCACGGCCGCAAGCTCGCGCCCGAGCGCGGCGGCCTGCGTGTCGAACGCCTCGCCGAAGCCGGCGGAGAACACGGTGGCGCTGCGGGCGCCCGCCGCCGCGCCGCTCCGCAGGGTCTCGATCACGCCGGCCGCCGGCACCATCACGACCATGTGGTCGGGCGGCTCCGGCAGCGACTTGAAATCCGGATAGCAGGGCCTGTCGAAAATTTCGGTCCGGCGCGGATTGATCAGGTAGATCGGTCCGGGAAACTCGTAGCGGTTGAGATTTCGCCACACCCGCGCGGCCCAGCTTCCCGGCCGGTCGCTGGCGCCGACGATGACGGCGTTGCGCGGCGCGGTCAGCGCCTCGACTTTTTTCTTCGAGGCTTCGAGATTCAAGTGAACACCCGTCATTGCGGATACCAGCTTGGCTTGCGCTTCTCGCGGAAGCTCGCGATGCCCTCGGTCGCCTCCGGCGATCTCGGCGTGTGCGGCGGCTTGTTCGCCAGCACCGTCGCGAGCGTGGGCGAGGCAAACACCTCCGCGGCGCGCTTGAGCTCGGCGAGCGCGCCGGGCGCGCCGTGCAGCAGGTCGTCGGTGATGCGCGCGAGCGTGTCGTCGAGCGTCGCGGCCGCGCAGACCTGGTGCACCAGCCCGACGCGCGTCGCCTCCGCGGCCGTCATGCGCTCGCCGGAAAGCCCGTAGCGCCGGAAGCTGCGGTGACCCATGGCGCGGATGAGGAACGGCGCGACGCCGAGCGGCGCCATGCCGACGCGAACCTCCGGAATGGAGAAGAACGCCGCCTCGGTGGCGATCGCGACATCGCAGCAGGCCGCGAAGGCGGCGCCGCCGCCGACCGCGCCGCCGTGCACCACCGCGACGGTCGGCTTCGGCAGCGTGTCCAACGCGACCAGCACGTCGCGCAGGGACGCCGGCGGGCTCGCGCCGGGCGCGGCCGGCGCCTGCTGCCCGCGCGCGGACAGGTCGGCGCCGGTGCAGAAATGGCGGCCGGCGCCGCGCAGCACGACGATGCGCACCGCCTCGTCGGCGCCGAGCGCGGCCATCTGCGCAGCCAGCTCGTCGAGCATGGTCTGGTCGAAGGCGTTGCCGCGGTCCGGGCGATTGAGCGCAACGGTTGCGACGCGCCGCGGCGATACGTCCACCGAGAGAGTCTGAAGGGTCAAGTCTGTCACCTCGGCGCGACCTTGCGCGATTTGAGCGCGAACCTGCGATCCGCCCGGGAGCATATCAGCACATCCGAACGAAGCCGCAAATGCCGCGGCTTGTGCGTGATGCCGCCGCGCCCGCCACGCGCCGCCGGCGCGCATTGCTCCGGCCCTGTGCCCGAGCCGGGCGCAATAAGCGGTGCATAAGCGCCGAGCGCCCCGGTACGGGCCTTTGCAATGACAGCGTGATTCCTATTCTCGGGAACTGATTCGCCGTTGCGTCCGCGTTGAAGCTGATGGTGCGAAGCGTTGGGAGCACCGGTGATCATCGCCGATTGCAAACGAGCCTGGGGCGTCATCGCCGGCGCGCTGATCGCGGCCCTGCTGGGCGCGTGTGCGCTGGTCGACACCGTCGATCCGCGCTACGACACCATCAACCGCTCCGCGGCCAAGGCCCGCAACGAAGGCATCCTCCTCAACATCGTCCGCGCCAGCCAGAACATCCCGCTCAACTTCATCACCTTCTCCAAGGTGACCGGTAGCGGGCTCATGAGCACCTCGGCCGGACTGCCGGATTTCGGGGTCGGGCCGCCGCCGCTGGTTTCGCTCGTCAACCGGCAGGCCCTGTTCAGCCACAACGTGCTCAGCGGCGCGGCGCGCGTCGACAACACCTTCGACATCACGCTGCTCGAGACCAAGGAATTCTACAACGGCCTGCTCGGCCCGGTGGACCTGCCGACGCTGAATTTCTTCGTCCGCCAGGGCTATTCGCGCGAGCTGCTGTTCTGGCTGTTCACCGCCTCGGTGCGGGAAACCATCGCTGGCCGGACCTACGAATACCGCAACGATCCGGACCCGGCGCTGGCCTGCGAGCAGGTGCGCGGCCGCCGGCGCTGTTTCAGCGACATGGTCGACGTGGCGCTCGGCACCGGCCTGACGGTGCAGACCCAGACGCAGAAGGCTCCCGCGTCCGGAAAGGCCGAGGTGCTCGGCCGCCTCTGCTTCGACCCGGTTCTGGCTCAGCAGGCGCGGCGGCGCTATCCGGCCGATGTCTTCGCTCAGCTCCTCTCGGCGTCCGGACAGCGCCCGCGCTGCACCGATGCCTGGCCTGCGGTCCGCAACGACGGCGCGACCGACCTTCTGACCTTCGAGGTCCTGGGCACGCCGGTCGGCGTCGTGCGTTTCGAGATCACCACCCGCTCGACCTTCGGCATCTATCAGTTCCTCGGACGCGTCATCGCCACCGGCAGCATGGACCGCATCCGCCTGCGCGGGCACGTGGACGAGAACGAGGACCCGCGGCTGGTCGCGGTCGGCGCCGCCGCGGCGGGCGGCTGCTTCGTCGACCTGTTCTTCGAGAGCGGGTATTACTGCGTCCCGCGCCAGGGGGCGGAGAACACCAAACGCATCTTCAGCCTTCTGGCGCAGTTGCTCGCGCTCAAGACGCAGCCCGGCGACCTCGCCATCACGCCGACCTTCCGGGCCGTGCAATAGCGGCGCCGCACCTGCGGCTCATCGCGCAAAACCGATCGAACCGTGGCGAAGCTCTTCCGACGATGCAACAATAGCGACTGCCGCCGCGAAGAGAGCCACGACCATGGAAGCGCTACCGGACCGTCTGCCGCTGGTGATCGGCGTCACTGGCCATCGCGACCTGCGCGATGCGGACCTGCCGAAGCTCGAGCAGGAGATCGCCGCCATCCTCGCCGGCCTGCGCCGCGACTATCTCGGCAACGACGGCGAAACGCCGATCATCGTCCTGTCCTCGCTCGCCGAAGGAGCCGACCGGCTGGTGGCACGCGTCGGCCTCGCGCATGGGGCGCGGCTGGTCGCGCCGATGCCGATGCCGGTCGATGAATACCGGCGCGATTTCGAGCCCGGCCTCAAGCCCGGCAACATCGCTGAATTCGACGCGCTCCTGGCGCAGGCGGTCGCGGCCCCGGTCATGCCGTTCGCGCCCGGCAACTCGCTCGAGGCGGTGCGCGCCGGCGGGGCGGGGCGCGGCGAGCAATACCGCGCGGTCGGCCGCTTCATCGCGCAGCACAGCAACGTGCTGCTGGCGCTGTGGGACGGCGACGGCGAGACCATGTCGCCCGGCGGCACCGCGGAGGTCGTGACCTTCAAGCGCCGGGGCATCCCGCCCGCGATCGCCGGCTCGGCGCGCGCCAGCCTCGACGCTTCCGAGATCGGCCCGGTGATCCAGGTCATCACGCCGCGCCAGCGGGAGACGAGCGCGGCCGATGACGTATCGGTCCGGCCCTGGGGCCGCGCCGTCATCAGGCACCACCGCGGCGGGATCATCCGCCGTGTCCTGCGCGGCGCGGCCGAGTTCATCGCCGGCGTGTTCGGGCGCGAGCTCGACGACCCGAAATTCCATCTGCCCGACGATGAGCGGCGCGAGCTCGAAAGCTGGGAGACGTTCGCGGCGTTGACCGCGCTCACCCGCAACTTCAACCGCGAGGCGCGCGCGCTCGGCGCTACGACCGAGGGCCGGGCGCGGCTGGCCAGGAGTCTCGACGACCTGATCGGCCGCCCCGAAACGCCGGCGGGCGTCGATCGTGCCGCCGCCACGGAGCGCGCGCTCGCCGTGGCGCCGCGGTCATGCCGGCTCTACGCCATCGCCGATGCGCTGGCGCAGATCCGCCAGGGCCAGTTCCAGCGCGACTGGCTGTATGTCTATACGCTCGCCTTCGTCGCATTCCTTTGCTTTGCGCTGCTCGCGCTCGCCGAGGCGGCGTCCAACGTGATCCTGGTGCTCTACAGCCTCGCCTTTGTGGGGATCTTCATCGTGTTCGCGCGCGCGCATTTCGGCCAGCACCAGGTCCACTTCCTCGACTATCGCGCGCTGGCGGAGGCGCTGCGGGTGGCGGTGTTCTGGAAGCTGGTCGGCTCCGACCGCTCGGTCGCGGACGGCTACCCGATCAAGGAGCCGGGGGAGCTCGCCTGGGTCAAGATCGGCCTGCGCACGCTCGAGCTGTTCGATGCGCCCGCGCCCGCCACCGCGGCGACGGCACCCGATCCGGTCGGCCACGCCATCGCGCGGACCTATTGGGTGCACGGCCAATACGCGTTCTTCCGCAGGCGCGGGCTGCGCCACAACCGCTTCGCGGAACGGCTCGAGAATGGCGCGCTGGTGCTGCTGGTGCTGTCGCCGTTCCTGATCGTGCCGATCGTGATCGCGTTCACGCCGGCGCCGGTCGGCGGCCATGAAACGCCGCTGCGCTGGCTGCTGCTCCTCGTCAGCGGCCTATTGCCGGGCCTCGCCACGGCGCTCAACGGCTATTCGGACAAGCTCGCGCTCAAGGCGCAGGGGCGGCACTACGACCGCATGCGCATGCTCTACGAGCGCGCCTGCGAACTGCTGCCGGAAACCCTCGACGCGCAGACGGCGCCGCTCGTGCTCGATCTCTATGCCGCGCTCGGCGCCGAAGCGCTCGCGGAAAACGCGCAATGGGTCGCGATCTATCGTCAGCGCCCGATCGAGCCGCCGAAGTAACGCGGGCGCGAGCTCACGACATCGAGTCGAGGTCCTCGTCGCTCAGGTGGCCCGGCACGATCGCGACCGGGATCGGAAATTCCCCGGCCGACTTGGCGAGGCTCGACACCAGCGGTCCCGGGCCCTCGGTGTCGGTGGCGGCCGCCAGCACCAGGATGGCGATGTCCTGGTCCTCCTCGATCAGGCTGAGGAACTCGTGCGTCTTGTCGCCTTCGCGGATCACGCGCTGCGGCACCACCCCGGTGATGCTGCTGACGCGCGCGGCATGGCGGTCGAGGATCGAGTTGGCCTCCTCGTGCGCCTCCGCCCGCATGATGTCGGCGACGCCGAGCCATTGCTGGTTGCGGTCGTGCGTCTCGATCACGCGCAGCATGATCACGGTGGCGCCGATGCGCAGCGCCCGGCGGCTGGCGAAATAGACCGCGCGGTCGCATTCCGGCGAATCGTCGATGACCACCAGGAGTTTTGGCGAGTGGCCCTGCTCGTAGCTGCGGCGCTTTGTGCTCATTGATGCTCAGGGAACGGCGTGGACCGGGAATCCTGCCACGACGCTCGGGCGCGCGACAAGTCGCATCAACAGGGGAAAATGCCGCGATGCCCGCACCGCACCGCCGTTACCTCCGCACCAGACCGACGATGTCCTTGACCGCCTTCATGGTTTCGCCGGCGATGGCCTGCGCGCGCGTGGCCCCGTCGGCCAGCACCCGGTCGATATGGGCCGGGTCGGCGACCAGCCGCCGCATCTCGGCATTGATCGGCCCGAGCTTGGCGACCAGAAGGTCGACCATCGCGTTCTTGAACGACGAGAACTGCGCGCCGCCGAACTGCCTGAGCACGTCGGCCTTGCCGACGTTTGCGAGCGCCGCGTAGATGCCGACGAGATTGTCGGCCTCGGGGCGGTTCTCCAGGCCTTTCTCCTCCGTCGGCAGCGGCTCCGGATCGGTCTTGGCGCGGCGGATCTTGAGCGCGATGGTGTCGGCGTCGTCGGTCAGGTTGATGCGGGATTGATCGGAGGGTTCCGACTTCGACATTTTCCGCGTGCCGTCGCGCAGCGACATGACGCGCGTCGCCGGCCCCTGGATCAGCGGCAGCGGCTGCGGAAAGAACGCGTCGCCGTGGCCGTGCGCGCGGATCGAGTCCCCGAAATCGTTATTGAACTTCTGCGCGATGTCGCGCGAAAGCTCGAGATGCTGCTTCTGGTCCTCGCCGACCGGCACGTGGGTCGCGCGATACACCAGAATGTCGGCCGCCATCAGCGCCGGGTAGGCATAGAGCCCGACCGAGGCGTTCTCGCGGTCCTTGCCGGCCTTCTCCTTGAACTGGGTCATGCGGTTGAGCCAGCCGAGCCGCGCGACGCAGTTGAAGATCCAGGCCAGCTCCGCATGCTCGGCGACCTGGCTCTGGTTGAACACGATGTGCTTCTTGGCGTCGATGCCGCAGGCCAGGAAGGCCGCCGTCACGCCGCGGATCGCATCCGGCAGCTCGGTCGGATCCTGCCACACCGTGATGGCATGCAGGTCGACGACGCAATAGATGCAGTCATGGTGGTTCTGCAGCTCGACGAACTTCACGATCGCGCCGAGGTAATTGCCGAGATGCAGATTGCCGGTCGGCTGCACGCCGGAAAAGACCAGTGGCTTGAACGCCATCGCGGCACTCCTTGAATTGGGGCGAGCCATGCCACGGCGCCCAGCCTTCACGCAAGGGCATCCGGGCCCGGCGGGTAACCTGCAAAACCAAAGCGGACGCCTACGCGGTCGGGTCTCGATGGCGGACGGCGGCGAGGAGGTCCTTGAGGCGCGCGACCCCGAACAGCTCCAGGCCGGCGAGGTAGACGGCCAGTCCGCCCGTCACCAGCACGGCGAGCGAGGCGATGCGGGCGAGCGCGGAGCCGGTCACGTCCAGGTTGGCGGCGAGCGCCTGCCGCAGTCCCACCAGCACGATCCCCATCATGACGGTCACGGCCGCGATCCGCCGCAGCCGCGGCCACAGGTCGCCGTCGGCCGCGAGCCATCGCCGCCGCGCCAGCACCGCGCCCAGGATGGCCGCGCCGACCCAGCCGGCGAGCGCGATCGCGGCGGCGACGCCGACATGTCCATAGGCCGGGAACAGCGCGAGCGCGCCGCCGGCCGCGGCCGCCAGCCCGGCGAGCGCGGCAAGCATCGGCGTGCGCGTGTCCTCGTGCGCGAACGACACCGCGCCGAATACCTTTTCGAGCGTATGGCCGGGCAAGCCCGCGCAGATCGCCGCCAGCGCCGCCGCCACGGCCGCGGTGTCGGTCGCACCGAATGCGCCGCGCTCGAACAGCACGCCGGCGATCGGCCCGGCGAGCAGCGCCAGCGCCAGCGCCGCCGGCAGTGTCAGCCCGAGCGTGATTTCGAGCGCGCGCGACTGCGCGGCCGCGACCGCGCCGGCGCCGCGCGACTGCACGCCGGCGGCGATGTGCGGCACGATGACGCCCGCGATCGCGATCGAGGCGACGCCGAGCGGCAGCTCATAGAGACGGTTGGCGTAGTAGAGCCACGACACCGCCGACGGCGCCGACGACGCGACCATCGCGCCCGCGATCAGCGTGAGCTGCGGAATGCCGGCGGCGACGAGCGTGGGCAGGGCCCTCGCGAAGAAGCGCCGCGTTTCGCCCGGCGCCGGTCCGCGCGGGCGCCGCCAGCGTTTGCCGGTCACGGCCCACGCCGCCGCGATGATGACGAGCTGAATCAGTCCGGCGAGCGTGATGGCGGCGGCAAACCAGACGCTCACCAGAAACGTGTGAATCTGGTCAATGGTCGCCAGGATCGCGACCAGGAGCACGACGTTGAAGGCGATCGTGCTGATCGTGACGACGGCAACGCGGCCCTCCGCCAGAAGAGCGGCCGCCAGCACGGCAACCGGTCCGGCAAACGCGAAGTAGGGCGCGACGGTGATCAAGTACAACCAGGCCATCTCGCGCCGGCCGGCGTCAAATCCCGGCGCGATGGCGAGGACGATGAGCGGTGCGAGCAGGAACGCCGCGATCGAGAGGGCGGCGGTCAGGCCGCCCATCGCCAGCAAGGTGCCGCGCGTGAACCGGTCGGCATTCGCCGCGCCGTCCGTGCCGTTGCGCAATCGCAGCCACAACGGCGCGAATGCGCCGTTGATCGCGCCCTCCGCCAAAAGCCGGCGGAAGAAATTGACGAGCTGCAGCACCGCGAAGAAGGCTTCCGAGAACGGCCCGCTGCCGAGCACGGCGGCAAAACCGGCATCGCGCGCGAAACCGAGCAGCCGCGACACCAGCGTTCCGCCGCCGACGGTGGTGACATCGCGCGCAAGCGACATGAATCGCGGCCTCCGGTGCGGTTATAGCGGCTCGCGGCGCGCCTTGCGATTGCCTCCGCGAATTCGACCGCTATAGTGCGCGCGCCTCGCGCCCCGGAGTTTCATTCATGGCCACCGCCCGCTTCGACGTCCTCGGCATCGGCAACGCCATCGTGGATGTGCTGGCGCGGACGGAAGAGGATCTCCTGGTCAAGCAGGGCATGCGCAAGGGCGCGATGCAGCTCATCGACGAGGCGCGCGCCGGCGCGATCTACGACGCCATGGGACCCGCGGTGGAGATTTCCGGCGGCTCGGCCGCCAACACCATCGTCGGCGTGGCGAGTCTCGGCGCGCGCGGCGCTTTCGTCGGCAAGGTCAAGGACGACGAGCTGGGCCGCGTGTTCGCCCACGACATCCGCGCCGCCGGTGTCGATTTCGCGACGCCGCCGGCGTCCGACGGCCCGCCGACCGGGCGCTGCTACGTGCTGGTCACGCCCGACGGCGAGCGCACCATGAACACGTTTCTCGGCGCCGCCCAGGACCTGCATCCGGCCGACATCGACGCCGACGCCGTCGCGGCCGCCCGCGTCACCTATCTCGAGGGCTACCTGTGGGACCCGCCGCACGCCAAGGACGCGTTCCTCAAGGCGGCGGAGATCGCGCATGGCGCCGATCGCGAGGTCGCGCTCACCTTGTCGGATGCGTTCTGCGTCGACCGCTATCGGCCCGAGTTCCTCGAGCTCATCCGCAACGGCACGATCGACCTCGTCTTCGCCAACGAGCGCGAGCTGCGCAGCCTCTATGAGACCGCCGACTTCGACACCGCCATCAAGGCGCTGCGCAATGATGCGCGGCTGGCCGTGGTCACGCGCAGCGAGCAGGGCTGCCTGGTCGTGTCGCGCGAGGAAACCCAGGTCGTGCACGCGCTGCCGGTCGAGCGCGTGGTCGACGCGACCGGCGCGGGCGATCTGTTCGCCGCCGGGTTCCTGGTCGGGCGGGCGCGCGGGTCCGACCACCGCACCTCGGCGCGGCTCGGCGCGCTCGCGGCCGCCGAGGTGATCGGGCATATCGGCGCGCGGCCGCAGGTCTCGCTCAAGGCGCTGGCGCAGGAGAACGGCCTCGGGCTGTGACACCCGCCCGGCCGAATCAGGCCGAAGAGGGGCTTTTCCACAGGTTCCCACAGGATTCCGACGCTCAATTACTTGTGTCACGGAACTGGTAGTTCGATCCGCTATTCACCTCGCCGGGGGGAAGCTCCTGGTGGAGGGTCCCAATGGGTTCTCGAGTGAGTCGTTCTCAAGTCGATCGTTCTCAAGCCGATCGTTCTCAAGTCGGTCGTTCTCAGATCAGCCGCCTGCCGGACCGGTTTCCTGTCGGGACCAAATACGTCATCGAAAGCCGCGGGGGCCGTATCCTCCGGTATCTGGAATTCCCGGATGGCCGGCACGTCGCCCTGCCCGCCGGCGAGCGCGCCGGGGTGAGTTCCCGCTGCGGAACCTCCAGGGGCCGCCGAGCTCAGCCAAAAGCCACGGCCAAAAATATTTCGCGGGCGGCAGGAACCGATCATCGCCTCGGCGGTTAGCCCACCGCGCCGGGTGGCGTGCCCCTCAGCCCCCCAGCCCCTCACCCATCCGGCGAATGGACCCTGGCCCCCTTCGGGTGAGCCGGGGTCCTCTTTTTTTGCCGACAGGCGATGGTCGCAACTCGGGGTGCCCGCGGCGCGATGGGGAACCCGAGTTCCGGCTGCATCCGGAATCGCAATCGCCGCGTGCGAACTGCTTCAATACGCGTCAATACGCGTCGACGATGTCGTGGACCGGAAGGTCCTTGCTTTTCGTCATCATCTCGAGCGGGTTCATCGTGGCGGTGGCCGCCGCCGCAGCGGCAGGGGCGGTCCGTGACGTCGCGCGACTCATCGCCCAGGTTCCCAGGATGACGAGGGCGAATAGGGCGACAACGCCGGCTGACTTGATCTTGCGCATCTGATGCTCCCATGTTGGCTCGAGACGAGGTCCTTCGCGTCGCAGCCCCCGACGCAAGATACGGGCCTCTCTGGTTGGGTTGGTCTCGCGGCGAAGCGGCGCGGTTCAGTAGAATTTTCGCAGCGCGTGCCGCACGCCATCCCCGGTGCGCGGCGTCATACGACCGTCGAACGGCAATTGCAGGTCTTTCCGGGGTTACGGATGAGGTGCGATTAAAAAAATTCGTCAGACTTGCATCGATCGCTGACCAACAATCGTGCGGGACGCAAAATTTTTGTGCATCCGGCGCGTTGGCGGGCTCAAGACCGCCCGACCACTAGATGGTCCCGGTGCACCATTTCGGTGCGGCCGCCGAAGCCGAGGATTGACAGGATGTCGGCCGAGGAGCGGCCCTTGATCCGCTCGGCATCATCCGCATCGTAGGCGACGAGGCCGCGGCCGACCTCGGCGCCGTCGGGCCCGCGGATCACCACCGCGTCGCCGCGCGCGAACGCGCCCTCCACCTTGATGACGCCCGCCGGCAGCAGGCTCTTGCCGGTCTGCAGCGCGCGCACGGCGCCGGCGTCGATCACCAGGATGCCCTTGGTCTCGAGCGCGCCGGCGATCCACTTCTTGCGTGCCGTGACCGGGTTCGCGGGCGTGAGGAACCAGGTGCAGCGGGCGCCCGCGGTCACCGCGTCCAGCGGATGCGGCACGCGCCCCGACGCGATCACCATGTGGGTGCCGGCGTGGGTCGCGATCTTGCCGGCCTCGATCTTGGTCAGCATGCCGCCGCGCGAGAGTTCCGAGCCGGCCGCGCCCGCCATCGCCTCGATCGCCGGCGTGATGCGTTCGACCAGCGGGATGAATTTCGCCTCGGCGTTGCGCTCGGGCGGCGCGTCATAGAGTCCGTCGACGTCCGACAGCAGCACCAGCAGGTCGGCGCCCGCCATGCTGGCGACGCGGGCGGCGAGGCGGTCGTTGTCGCCATAGCGGATCTCGTTGGTGGCGACCGTGTCGTTCTCGTTGATCACCGGCACCGCGCGCCATTCCAGCAGCCGCTCGATGGTCGAGCGCGCGTTGAGGTAGCGGCGGCGCTCCTCCGTGTCCTGCAGCGTGACCAGGACCTGGCCGGCCGTGATGCCGTGGCGCGAGAGCGCCTCCGACCAGGTGCGCGCCAGCGCGATCTGCCCGACCGCGGCGGCCGCCTGCGAGTCTTCCAGCCGGAGCGGGCCCTTCGGCAGCTTGAGCACGGCGCGGCCGAGCGCGATCGCGCCCGAGGACACGACCAGGACGTCGCGTTTGTCCCGGTGGAGCCCGGCGATGTCGTCGGCCAGCGATGCCAGCCAGTCCTCCCGCACCCGCGAGGCCGAGGCATCGATGATGAGGGAGGAGCCGACCTTCACCACGATGCGGCGGAAATCGGCGAGGGCGGGGACTTTGGCGGGCATGGGCTCGACCGGAGGCAGGCGACAACCATTGTCGTGCCGGCGCGTTGTCTAGCATGCGCGCGCGGGTGTGCGCCAAGGTGGCAGAGCATGCGCAAAGTCTGGATCGGAACGTCGGGCTGGACCTATGACGGCTGGCGAGGGCCGTTCTATCCGCGCGACGTGCCGAAAAAGGCCTGGCTGGCGTGGTACGCCACGCAGTTCTCGACCACCGAGATCAACGGTTCGTTCTATCGCACGCCCTCGCTCGAAGCCGTCAAGGCATGGCGGGAGCAGACCCCGGAACATTTCGTGTTCGCCTGGAAGGCGTCGAAATTCATCACCCATTGGAAGCGGCTCACCGCGAAATGCGAGAACTCGATCGCGCTGCTGGAGACGCGGCTCGAGGTGCTGGCGCCCAAGGTCGGCGCGGTGTTGTTCCAGTTGCCGCCGCAGTTCTCCAAGAACCGCGAGCGGCTGGCCTCGTTCCTGACCATGCTGCCGCGAAACCACCGCTATGCGTTCGAATTCCGCCACAAGAGCTGGTACGAGGACGACATCCTCGACCTGTTGCGCGACCACGACGTGTCGCTCTGCCTGTCCGATCATCACGATGCGCCGTCGCCCTGGGTCGTGACCGCGGGCCATGTCTATGTGCGCGGCCACGGCCCCGGCGGCCGTTACCGCGACCATTATTCCGACGAGACTTTGCGGGCCTGGGCGGCGGACGTCAAAAAATGGCAGCGCCAGCGCCGCGCGGTGTCCGTGTATTTCGATAACGATCAGAAGAGCGCAGCGCCGCACGATGCGAAGCGTTTGATCGAGCTGGTCTCCGGCAAGCCGAAATCGATCGCCCTCGGTCATGCAACGCGAGCGCCGGTGCACGCGTCCGCGCATTCCGAGCGGCGGGCTTGACGCGGCTCGGCGTCAGATGCCGTTCGTCTGCAGCCAGAATTCCAGCACGGCGACCTGCCAGAGTTTCGACCGCCCCTTGGGCGTGAGATGCCGTTCGGGGTCGGCCAGCAAGCGGTCGACGTAATCGCGATTGAAAAGCTCGCGCTGGCGCGCGGCCGGCTGCTCGAGAATGTCGCGCACGAAATCGAGATACGGGCCGCGCAGGCACTTCAGGGCCGGCACCGGGAAATAGCCTTTCGGCCGGTCGATGACCGCGTCCGGAACCAGGCCGCGCGCGGCCTCCTTGAGGATGTGCTTGCCGCCGTTGCGCAGCTTCAGCTCCGGCGGGATGCGCGCGGCCAACTCGACCAGCTCGTGGTCGAGGAATGGAACGCGCGCTTCCAGGCCCCACGCCATCGTCATGTTGTCCACGCGCTTGACCGGATCGTCGACCAGCATGATGCGGGTTTCGATGTCGAGCGCCTTGTCGATCGGGCGCGTGGCGCGCGACCTTGCGAAGAAATCCTCCACGAAGCGCGTGCTGTAGTCGCCGTTCATGAGGCGCGGCGCGACCGCTTCGGCCATCTGCTCGTGGTCGCAGTCGAAACAGAGGCGGGCGTATTCGCCGACCGCGTCGTTCGCGCCCATCATCGGCGCATGCCAATGGTAGCCGCCGAAGATCTCGTCGGCGCCCTGGCCGCTTTGCACCACCTTGATCTGCTTGGAGACCTCCTCGGACAGCAGGTAGAACCCGATCGCGTCGTGGCTGACCATCGGCTCCGACATGGCGGCCAGCGCGTCCGGCAGCGCCGAGAGAAAGCGCGAGGAGTCGATGTGGATGCGGTGATGATCGGTGCCGTATTCCCGCGCGATCAGATCCGAATAGCGGAACTCGTCGCCCGCGAGGTTGCCGATGCTGTCGAACCCGATCGAGAACGTCTTCAGGTCGGATTGCCCGCTCGCCGCCAGCAGCGCCACGACCACCGAGGAATCGAGCCCGCCCGACAGCAGCACGCCGACCGGAACGTCGGCGACGCGCCGGCGTTCGACCGCCGTTTTCAAGGCGTCGCGCACGCGCTCGCGCCAGTCGGTTTCCGTGAGGTCGCGATCCTGCTCGCGGGCTTCGAACGCGAGCTCCCAATAGACGTGTTCGCGTCGCGTCCCGTCGGGCTCGATCGTCAGGATCGTGGCCGGCGGCAGCTTGCGCACGCCCTTGAGCATCGTGCGCGGCGCCGGCACCGTTGCATGGAAGCTCAGATAGTGGTGCAGCGCGGCCGGGTCGATGTCGGTGTCGACGCCGCCCGCGGCCAGCAGCGCCGGCAGCGTCGACGCGAAGCGCAGCGCCTTGCCGGTGTCGGCAAGATAGAGCGGCTTGATGCCGAGCCGGTCGCGGGCCAGGACGACGCGGCCGCTGTCGCGCTCCCAGATCGCGAACGCGAACATGCCGAGAAAGCGCTCGACGCAACGCGCGCCCCAGGCGTGATAGGCCTTCAGGATGACCTCGGTGTCGCCGTCGGAGAAGAACCGATAGCCCTTGGCTTGCAGCTCCGCGCGCAAGGCCCGGAAATTGTAGATGCAGCCGTTGAAGGTCACGACAAGGCCGAGATCGGAATCGATCATCGGCTGCTGCGAGGTCGGCGAAAGATCGAGAATGCTCAACCGCCGGTGACCGAAGGCGACATGACCCTGGGCGAAAAAGCCTCCGGCGTCCGGCCCGCGCGCGTGCAACACCTCGGCCATCGCCTGATTGGCCGCGAGGCTCGGATGGCCGTCAAATCGAACCTCGCCACATAATCCGCACATGGGTATCTCGTCTCCCGCTTCCGGGATTCTCCTTTTGCTTCGTAGCGACGGGTGAACGCTGGGCTACGAGGGTGAACGTCCCTGAGACATATAGGTGCCGGTCTTTCACGAAATCGCCAAAGTTCCATCGCGGCCGCTGCCGGCGGGCCTTCGCGCGATCGTCCGGCGCCGCGTGGAACACGGCGCGACTGTCTGGGAATGAAGGCGTGGCTTATGGAAGCCAGGCCGGCTCGACCGGGCGCCCGGCCGGATCGCGGGCCTTGTCGATAAAGGCGATCAACGCGCGCAATACCTCCGGCACGCCGTCTCCGGTGGCGGCGGAAAGCACGAGCGGCGCGCGCTTGCAGGCGCGCTTGAGCCGCGCGAGCTGCTGCTTGATCTCGTCCGGCGTCATCGCGTCCGACTTGTTGAGCGCGACGATCTCGGGCTTGTCGAGCAGCTCGTGGCCATAGGCCGAAAGCTCGGTGCGCACGGTCTTGTAGGCTTCGCCGGCGTGCCCGTCGGTGCCGTCGACGAGATGCAGCAGCACGCGGCAGCGCTCGACGTGCCCGAGGAAACGGTCGCCCAGCCCGATGCCTTCATGCGCGCCCTCGATCAGGCCGGGGAGGTCGGCGAGCACGAAGCCGCGGCCGTCGATCTCCACCACGCCGAGCTGCGGGTGCAGCGTCGTGAACGGATAGTCGGCGATCTTCGGTTTGGCCGCGCTCACCGCCGCCAGGAAGGTCGACTTGCCGGCATTGGGCAGCCCGACCACGCCCGCATCGGCGATCAGTTTGAGGCGCAGCCGGATGGCGCGCTCCTCGCCCGGATGGCCCGGGTTGGCGTGGCGCGGCGCGCGGTTGGTCGAGCTCTTGAAGCGCGCATTGCCGAAGCCGCCGTTGCCGCCCCTGGCGAGCACCGCGCTCTCGCCCCTATGGGCGAGATCGGCGAGCAGCGTCTCGCCGTCTTCCTCGTAGATCTGCGTGCCGACCGGCACCTTCATCACCATGTCGGCGCCGCCGGCGCCATGGCGGTCCTTGCCCATGCCGCCGCCGCCGTTCTTGGCCTTGAAGTGCTGCTGGTAGCGGTAGTCGATGAGCGTGTTGAGGCCCTCGACCGCCTCCGCGATCACGTCGCCGCCCTTGCCGCCGTCGCCGCCGCTCGGTCCGCCGAACTCGATGAACTTCTCGCGGCGGAACGCCACGCAGCCGTTCCCGCCGTCGCCGGAGCGGATATAGACCTTGGCCTCGTCGAGGAATTTCATGAGGCAGTAGATAGCACTTCCGCTCGAAAGCGGGAGGGACAATCCGGATGCCGGACGTAAGTTATCGCGAGATCAGCGCGGGCCGATGAACCGGCATGTGCATCCCGCTCGTGTCCCCCCGGCATCGGGCGTTTACGCCCGTCTTCGGGGATGAGGGAGGGAACGTTGTTGCGCCGGCCTTGCAACCGCAACAATTCGCCTGTGTTCAAGCTTGGAGAATACGGCGGGCGGCGCTGCTGCACCGCCCTCAGGTCGCCTGCTGCGGCGTCATCTGGTGCACCGCGCCGGTCTCCAGATCGATCCGGATGCGCGCGATCTTGTCCAGGTTGGTGCCGGTCACGCGCACGAAGCGCGACCTGTCCGGATAGTCGATCGAGTGAATCCGGCCATCCTGGTAGATGCCGGCCTCGCCGGGATTGAGGCGGTATGTTTTCGCGGGCTTGAGCGTGGCGTGGTCGGGATCGGCGCCGTCGTCCTCGCGCTCCCACTCGATCATCTCGGTGTAGCGGACGGCCTGGCCGTAGATCGCCCACGACGCGCCGTGATCGTGTGGCGGCGACACCCGCGCCTTGTCGTTGATGTGGGCGAGGATCTGGAAACCGAGCGCCTTGTCGTCATGCAGCACGGTGAGGCCTTGCGGGACATCGTCGCCGCAATACTGGCGCACGAAGTCCGCGTTGGACAGCAGCCGTTCGAGATGCGCGCGGACGTTTTCGCGCCCGGCGGGGCCTGGATCGCGCGTGAGAAAGCTGCGGCAGTCGGCGATGAACTGATCGAGGTCGTAAGCCATGACGGTTCTCCGCTAGTGTCCCGATTCCGAAGTTCGCATCATTGTGCTGCACCGTCGTTTGCGAACTTCGGAATCGAAGGACACTAGCAACTTATTGATCTAGTGTGGCTTTGGTTCAGAAGTCCGCATGTCGGACTGGCTGCAAGAATGATGCGGACTTCTGAACCGCCACACTAGCGTCACGCGTTCGCCTTTCCGATGGCGCCATGACCGACACCCTCAGGCCGCGCTCCGCCAAAGACGTCGAGGACGCCGTGCGATGGGCGCTCGCAGAAGGCAAGACGCTGGAGGTCGCCGGCCACGGGTCGAAGCGCGGGATCGGCCGGCCGGCGCAAACCGACGCCAGACTCGACCTCTCCGGGCTCACCGGCGTCACCCTCTATGAGCCCGAGGAGCTGGTGCTGTCGGCGCGCGCCGGCACGCCCCTGGCCGAGATCGAAGCGCTGGTGGCATCCAAGGGTCAGCAGCTTGCGTTCGAGCCGATGGACTGCGCCCCGCTGTTCGGCGGCATCGCCGGCCGCGGCACCATCGGCGGCGTGCTGGCGAGCAACCTGTCCGGGCCGCGCCGCCTCAAGGCGGGCGCCGCGCGCGATCATTTCCTCGGCTTCTCGGCGGTGTCGGGACGCGGCGAGGCCTTCAAGTCCGGCGGGCGGGTGGTGAAGAACGTCACCGGCTACGATCTGTGCAAGCTCATGGCCGGTTCCTGGGGTACGCTGGCGGTCATGACGGAGGTGACCATCAAGGTCCTGCCGCGGCCGGAGACGCAGGCCACGGTGCTGGTGCTCGGCCTCGACGACGCGGCGGCGGTGCGCGCCATGGCCGCGGCCATGGCCTCGGCCTGCGACGTCTCGGGGGCGGCGCACCTGCCGGCGGCGGTGGCGGCGCGCATCCCGCTCGGGGAGGCGGTGGCCTCCGGGCGGTCGGTCACGGCGCTGCGGCTGGAGGGCGTGGCGCCCTCGGTGGCGCATCGCCGGGACGCGCTGATCGCGGCGATGAAGCCGCTGGGCGAGATCCGGACCAGCGACGCCATGGTGTCGCGCACCCTGTGGCGGGCGATCCGCGACGTGGCGCCGTTCGCGGCCAAGCGCACCGGCGCCGAGCAGCCGCTGTGGCGCATCGCCACCGCACCGGCCGCGGGCGCCGAGCTGGTGGCGAGGATCGGCGAGGTTGAGGTCTTCTACGACTGGGCCGGCGGCCTGATCTGGGCCTTATTGCCGCGTCCGGACGATATCGGGACGGCGCTGGTGCGTCGTGCAGTCGCCGCCCACGCCACGCTGGTGCGGGCGCCCGCCGCGCTGCGGGCCACGCGGAGCGTGTTCGAGCCGCTGGATGGCGCGCTTTCTGCATTGACGAAGCGCGTGAAGGCGGCCTTCGATCCCCAGGGCGTGCTCAATCCCGGGCGGATGTGGGCGGGGGTGTGATCGCATGCAGACGTCGTTTTCCCTTGCCCAGCTCGCCGATTCGCAGGTGGCGGAATCGGAGAAGATTCTGCGGACCTGCGTGCATTGCGGTTTCTGCCAGGCGACCTGCCCGACCTATCTGCTGCTCGGCGACGAGCTCGATTCGCCACGCGGGCGCATCTACCTGATCAAGGACATGCTGGAGAACGATCGCCCGGCGACGGCCGACGTGGTGAAGCATATCGATCGCTGCCTCTCCTGCCTCGCCTGCATGACCACGTGCCCGTCCGGCGTGCATTACATGCATCTGATCGACCATGCCCGGGTGCGGATCGAAAAGACCTACCGGCGCCCGTCGGTCGATCGCTGGGTGCGCTCGGCCCTGGCCTGGGTGCTGCCGAACAACGCGCGCTTCCGCTGGGCGCTGCGGGCGGCCGTCATTGGCCGGGCATTTGCCCCGCTGTTGGTCGCGCTCGGCCTCAAACGCCTGGCGGCGGCGTTGCGGCTGGCGCCGGCGCGGCTGCCACGCCGATCCGCGAGCGAAGGCCGGCGGCTCATTCCGGCGCAGGGCGCGCGCAAGGGCCGGGTGGCGCTGGTTCCCGGCTGCGTCACGCCGGTGGTCGGCCCCGCGATCCTCGACGCGACGATTCGCGTCCTCACCCGGCACGGCATCGACGTGGTGCTGCCCGAGGGCCAGGGCTGCTGCGGGGGCCTCGTTCATCACATGGGCCAGGAGGCCGCGGCGCATGACGCCGCCTGCCGCAACGTCTCGGCCTGGACCTTTGAGCTCGGCGGCGAGGGGCTCGACGCTATCGTCCTGACCGCTTCGGGCTGTGGGACCACGGTCAAGGACTATGGCTTCATGCTGCGCAATGACCCCGCTTTCGCGGTCGCGGCCGAGCGCGTGTCGGGCCTCGCGGTCGACATCTGCGAGTACCTCGACCGGGCCGGCCTGTTGCCGACGGCGGCGCCGAACGGCCTCACGGTCGCCTATCACGCGGCATGTTCTCTACAGCATGGACAGAAAATAACGCGCGAGCCGAAAGAATTGCTTTCCAAGCTCGGCTTCGTAGTCAAAGATGTGCCCGAAGCACATTTGTGTTGCGGTTCGGCGGGGACCTACAACATTCTCCAGCCGGACATTGCTGGGAGGTTGCGGCAGCGCAAAGTCGGGAATATCGAGAAGGTCAAGCCTGATGTGATCGCTGCCGGCAACATCGGCTGCATCAGCCAGATCGCCGCAGGCACGGCCATCCCGATCGTTCACCCGGTCGAGCTGATTGACTGGGCGACCGGAGGGCCGCAGCCCGCGGCGCTCCAGGGTAAGTTCAAGCGTAAAGGGATTGCCGCCGCATCGGCCAAGGCTGCCGAGACGGCGATCTGACGGGGTCCGGGAGCGGTCGCTGCGCCGTGTGTGATTGCGTCGGGCGCGACCGGCTCGGGCCAGGATCTGAACCAAGCAGGGATGGGAGCATCACCATGGCGAAGAAAGCGAAGTCGAAGACCAAAAAAGCAAAGAAGGGCAAGAAGGCCGCCCCGGCCAAGAAAAGGAAGAAAGTGAGCGCTAAGAAGGCCGCGCCGAAGAAGGCCGCGAAGAAGGCAAAGCGCAAGACGGCGGCGCCCAAGGCAGCGGCTTCGGCGCCTGCTCCCGCTCCGGCGGCGCAGTCCTCGGCAATGCCGGGCGGCAGTGGCGGCGGAAGCGGAAACGGCTCGTAGCCGATCGTAGCGCCGATCGAATGAACAAGCCCCGCACCGGCCGTGCGGGGCCGTCTCTGCTTGCGCGCTGGCGTGCGACTTTCTCCCGTTGCCCGCGCTTTCGAAGTTGAGGATTTGTCTATCTGGCCGCGATTCCACGGCTTTAGCCGCAGCCGCGGCGCATGCCGCTTTCCGACCCATAATCGGATTCCCGCCAACGCCGGCCTTGTGCCGCAGTCCGCCGCGGCGAGCCGCATTGCGCAGCGACGGCCGGCCCAATAGCATCGCCTATCCGGAAACGCCGGCCGGGGCCGGACGTCTCCCCATCTCCACTCTCGACACGGAGTAGCGCGATGCCGGCGGCCTACAACATCCTGATCATGGGCGCGTCCTACGGGTCGCTTCTGGCCTCCAAGCTGTTGTTCGGTGGTCATCGGATCCATCTGGTCTGCCTGCCCGCCGAGGCCGATCTGATCAATGCCGAAGGTTTTCGCGTGCGGCTGCCGGTGCGCGGCCGCAAGGACCCGGTCGAACTCGACTCGCGCAAGCTGCCCGGCAAGGTCACGGCCGGCGGCACCGGGGGTGTCAATCCGAGGGAGTACGATCTGGTGGGGCTCGCGATGCAGGAGCCGCAGTATCGCTCGCCCGGCGTGCGCGAACTGCTTGACGCGGTCGCGAAGTCGCGCGTGCCGTGCATGTCGATTATGAACATGCCGCCGCTGCCCTACGTGAGGCGCATCCCCGGTCTGGACTATGAGGCGCTCAAGCCCGCCTATACCGACTCGAGCGTCTGGGACAGTTTCGACCCGGCGACGATCACGCTCAACAGCCCGGACCCGCAGGCGATCCGTCCGCCCGACGAGAAGGTCAACGTGCTGATGGTCACGCTGCCGACCAACTTCAAGGTCGCGCGCTTCGACGACGAAAACTCGACCGCCATCCTGCGCCAGCTCGAGCAGGACGTCGATGCTGCGCGCTTCAACACGCCGGAAGGCAAGATCGAGCTGCCGGTCAAGCTCAAGGTGCACGACTCCATCTTCGTGCCGCTCGCCAAATGGTCGATGCTGCTCGCCGGTAATTATCGCTGCATCACCAAGGATGGCATGCGTACCGCCCAGGAGGCCGTGCACAGCGATATCGAGACCTCGCGAGCGGTCTACAATTTCGTGTTCGATCTGTGCGTGAAGCTCGGCGCCAAGCCCGGCGATCTCGTGCCGTTCGAGAAATATGCCGCCGCGGCGCAGAGCCTCACGCGCCCGGCCTCGGCCGCCCGCGCGCTGCAGAACGGCGCGCCCAATATCGAGCGGGCCGACAAGCTGGTGCAGCTCATCGCCAAGCAGAAGGGGCTGAGCCATCCGGCCATCGACGCCCAGGTGGCCCTCGTCGACGCGCGGCTCGCGGCGAACCGCGCCAAGGCAGCGGCGGCCTGAACACATCGCAGCGCGGATTGGCGAAGCGTGATCCGGCACGGGCGAGCGGCAGGTCACGCCCGCGGCTCCTATACGGCCGCTATTCACGTACACCATGTTTCGAGACATGAGTTGGGCGAAACCCATGCCGTGATATAGCCGCCGCCGCGGCAATCGGCATTACGTCCATGTGGTTCATCAACTTCGTATTGGCGGCGGCGACCTGCATCTCGCTTTTCGTTTACGGCTGGGTTCTGTATTTGGAACGTCCCGCCGCAACGCAGGCGCCCGCCAGCGCAACGATCGCAACGGTGCCGCTGCCACGGCCGCGGCCCCAGATCGTGGGAGCGCAAGCTGTGGTGGTCGAGACGGAGATCGTGCGCGAGCCGAAGCCGGATGAATCCCTCACGAAGGGACGACGGAAACAAAGGCAGCAGCCGAGCGGGCGGGCGACCTGGTAGCGAATCCCCTTCCGCCGGAAGCGCGGGTTCAAGCAGGGACTCAAGACGAGTTGCGGAGCCGATCGCGCCACTTGGAGCGTTGTTCGCCGCGTGCGGCGGGGGGCACGCTTGGGTTAACCCGCGATTCACGATGTTTGCGCCGTCGAACTGGGCCCGCGGCACCTTCTTGCTTAGCTTTCTGTGCCGCAATTACAACACCCGGATTCTTTCCGTGGAATCGGGCCGGATTCGCCTAAAAAGGCAGCACTTGCTGCGGCTTTCGACTTGCCCGCGTTTCCCGGGATGTTGTTAATTCAGCTCCGATGCAAGGCCAATCGAGCGACCCGATACGGGGATTGCGGGCGCAGTTGGTGACATACACGCCTCCGGGGTGGCGTTGTTTAAACAGGGGCAAGACAATGAAAAAGCTAGTTGTGTCCGTAGTCGCCGCGGCCATCTTTTCGGCGACCTCCGCACTCGCGGCCGATCTCAAGGCCATCACCAAGGCACCTCCGGCGGCTCCGTCGAGCCCGTGGGACATCGCATTCGGCGGCGCGCTGATGTCGGACTACAATTTCCGCGGCATCTCGCAATCGGACCGCGGCGCCTCCGGCACCGTCTATGTGGAGACGCGGTACAACGCCAACCCGAATCTCCAGTTCTATTACGGCAGCCAATATTGGGCGGTGGCGCTTCCCACCGGCCCGAGCTGCGAATGCGACCTTTACGGTGGCGTGCGGCCGACGATCGGTGCCTTGGCCTTCGATTTCGGCTTCATCTACTACTGGTACCCGCGCGAGAAGGGACATTCGGGAGATCCGTTGGCGCTGTTCCCGCCTTTCCTGAACATGAATGTCACCTACCGCGACACCGACTACTGGGAAGCCTATGGCAAGGTCTCTTGGGACGTCATGAAGGACAAGTTCGCGGTCGGCGCCAACTTCTACTATTCGCCCGATTGGCTGAAGACCGGGGCCTACGGGGCCTACGGGTCCGTCACCGCCAAGCTGACGTTGCCTTCGTTCAAGCTCAACGCGGGCCTGATCGACGAAGTCGGCTGGTACGTCTCCGGCGAGCTCGGCCACTACTGGCTCGGCACCACCAACATCGATCCGTTCGTGTGGACCTTCGCCGCCAATCTGCCGGACTATACCACTTGGAACATCGGCGTAGCGTTCACCTGGAAGGTCTTCACCTTCGACCTGCGCTACTACGACACCGATCTGTCGAAGGAGAACTGCAACGTTCTGACGGGTGATCCGCGCGCGGTTGCCGGCGGCGCCCCGTCCATCAACAACCCGGCGGGGCTGCGGTCCAGGCTTTGCAGCAGCGCTGTCATCGCCGCGCTGAAGTTCGACCTCACCGCTGCGACGAACCTGAAATAGGGCGTTCATCGGCCCTTCTGCGGGCGGCGGCTCACACGAGCTGCCGCCCGTTTCGTTGTTCAGGGCCCTGTTATGCTGGCTGCCGCGCCGCTTCCCGGCTCACGCAGCACAACCAGCCTGATCTCCTCCGAATCCCCCATTTGGCGAATACGCCGCTACGGGCGGCCGAGCCGCAGGCTACCGCCACTCGACCAAAAGGTAGCTTGTCTATCCCCTGCTGGTCTGCGCAAACTACAGCCACAGCCGCTGGAATACAGACCTGTGGCGGCGTTGATGCACAGAGTGGTCCGACGAGGGCCACCAACCAATCATCCGCTCGGGAGGACCATCCCATGTCAACCGACAAGGCCGCTACGTCCAAAACGACGACTCGCCGCAGGTTCATGCTCGCTGCCGGTGCAGCGACGGTCGCCGCGCCGACCGTCGTCAAGGCCCAGGGCCCGATCAGCATGCGCTGGCAGAGCACATGGCCGTCGAAGGACATCTTCCACGAATTCGCGCTCGACTACGCCAAGAAGGTCAATGAGATGACCGGCGGCGACCTCAAGATCGAGGTGCTCCCCGCCGGCGCCGTGGTGCCTCCCTTCCAACTGCTCGACGCGGTTTCGAAGGGGACGCTCGACGGCGGCCATGGCGTGCTCGTCTACCACTATGGCAAACAGACCGCGCTCGCGTTGTGGGGATCAGGCCCCGCCTATGCGATGGACGCCAACATGCTGCTGTCCTGGCACAAGTACGGCGGCGGCAAGGAACTCCTCGCCAAACTATATGCGTCGATCGGCGCGAATGTCGTCTCGTTCCCGTATGGTCCGATGCCGACGCAGCCGCTCGGCTGGTTCAAGCGGCCCATGACCAAGGTGGACGATTTCAAGGGCGTCAAGTACCGGACGGTCGGTATCTCGATTGACCTGTTCACCGGCATGGGTGCGGCGGTGAATGCGCTGCCGGGCGGCGAGATCGTTTCGGCGATGGACCGCGGCCTGCTCGACGCGGCCGAGTTCAACAACGCCTCGTCGGACCGCGCGCTCGGCTTCGCCGACGTCTCCAAGATCTGCATGCTGCAGAGCTATCACCAGAACGCCGAGCAATTCGAGATCACGTTCAACAAGACGAAATTCGACGCGCTGCCCGAGAAATTGAAATCGGTCATAGGATATGCGGTCGAGGCGGCCTCACAGGACATGTCGTGGAAAGCCATCGATCGCTACTCGCAGGACTATATCGAGCTGCAGACCAAGGACAACGTCAAGTTCTACAAGACGCCGGACGCGATCCTTCAAAGGCAGCTTGAGCTCTACGACGAGATCGTGGCCAAGAAAGCAGCCGAAAATCCGCTGTTCAAGGAGATCGCCCAATCGCAGATCGACTTCGCGAGACGGGCGGCGCGATGGGAACAGGACACCGTCGTGCAGCGCCGCATGGCGTTCGATCACTACTTCGGGCCGAATGCAAAGCCTGTGAAACTTTGACATCGCGCTGAACTGGCGAAGCACTATTCGGGAGGGCGGCCGGATGGTGCTTCGTACTGCCATGGCATTCTCGTGCTGAACGGCCCCATATGAACGTCCAGCGATTTCTGCACACGATCGACGGCATCAGCACGTGGGTCGGCAAGGCCGCGGCTTGGCTGATCGTTGGGCTGATGCTGCTTGTTTGCGTCGAGGTCGTCAAACGCTACATACTGAATGCGCCGACGGCGTGGATCTTCGACGCCGACAACATGCTGTACGGCACGCTGTTCATGCTGTGTGGCGCCTACACGCTGGCGCAGAACGCCCACGTCCGCGGCGACTTCCTCTATAGCTCGATGCGGCCGCGCACGCAGGCCGCGCTCGACCTCGTGCTCTACGTGGTCTTCTTTATTCCCGGTATCGCCGCGCTCATCTACGCCGGTTATGACTACGCCGCCGACTCGTGGCGCATCGCGGAACATTCAAATGTCACCGCGGACGGCCCGCCCGTCTATCATTTCAAGACCGTCATACCGATCGCCGGCGCGCTGGTGCTGCTGCAGGGCGTCGCCGAGATCGTGCGCTGTGTCGTTTGCCTGCGGACCGGAGCATGGCCGAGCCGGCTCAAGGACGTGGCGGAGATCGACGTCGTCGAGGAGCAGCTCGCGCACAGCGAATACGTCGATGAGGAATCGCGCAAGATCGCGATCGAACGCGCGCACGAAATCGAAGAAACCGCGCGCCAGCGCGGGATGGGCGGGGACATCAAGACATGAGCGATCCGGCCCTCGGGCTCCTGATGCTGGGGCTGATCGTCGTCGTGATCATGATGGGGTTCGCGACGGCCTTCACGCTGATGGGCCTCGGAATCATCTTCGGCTTCATCGCCTTCTACAATCCGAACGAATCCTGGGTGCACAATCGCGTCTTCGACCTGATGGTCCAGCGCACCTACGGCGCGATGACCAACGACGTCCTGATCTCCATCCCGCTATTCGTGCTCATGGGCTACGTGATGGAGCGCGGCGCGCTGGTGGACAAAATGTTCTACTCGATCCAGCTCGCGTTCCGGCGCGTGCCGGCGTCGCTCGCAGTCGCGACGCTGATCGTCTGCACTTTCT
>JAXDOD010000070.1:0-13579 GCA_034669045.1 Alphaproteobacteria bacterium | reverse complement strand
CTCCTCGCACGTGCCGGCGATCGGCGCGGCGATCGACAACAAGCAGACCGAAGAGCCGTACTGGAAACGGGTGTTCTCGGGCTTCGAAAAATCCAAGGAGTGGATGGCGAACGCCAAACCCGACGTTGCCATCGTCGTTTACAACGACCATGCCTCGACGTTCTCGGTGGAGATCGTACCGACCTTCGCGCTCGGCTGCGCGGCGGAATTCCCGCCTGCCGACGAGGGCTGGGGCCCGCGCCCGGTGCCGGTGGTGCAAGGCCATCCAGAGCTTGCCTCGCACATCGCGCAGTCGGTCATCCTCGATGAGTTCGATCTGACCATCTGCAACAAGATGGAGGTGGATCATGGCCTTACCGTACCGCTCAACCTCTTGTTCGGCTCGCCGAAGGAGTGGCCCTGCCCGGTGATCCCACTCGCCGTCAACGTCGTGCTCTACCCGCCGCCGACCGGCCACCGCTGCTTCATGCTCGGCCAGGCGATCCGCCGGGCGGTGGAATCCTATCCGGAGGACTTGCGCGTCGTCATCTTCGGCACGGGCGGGATGTCACACCAGATTTCCGGCCCGCGCGCCGGCCTGATCAACTCCAAGTTCGACAAGGCCTTCCTCGACAACCTCAGCAAGGACCCGAAGAAGCTTACGCGCATCTCGCATCTCGAATTCATGCGCGAGGCCGGCGCCGAAGGGATCGAGATGGTGATGTGGCTGATCATGCGCGGCGCGCTCGACGACAAGGTCGAGGAGGTCTACCGGTTCTACACCGTGCCGGCCTCCAACACCGCCGTCGGCCACATCATCCTGGAGAACAGGCGCAAGGGCGGCAAGAGCAAGAAGCCGCGCGCGAAGCTCCAGCGCGCCGCCGCGCTCGCGAAAGTTCACCGTGTTCGCGGTTAGAGTATGCCAAGAATTCTTCCGCAGTCATTCCGGGGCGCCACGAAGTGGCGAGCCCGAAATCCATACGCCGCAGCCGTGGTTATGGATTGCGGGCGCGCGGACTTCGTCCGCGCCCCGGAATGACGCCGGATTGTGTGTTCACCAGGATTAAGAGGTCCCCATGAAGATTTGCGTCGCCGGGCAGGGCGCCTTCGGCCAGAAACATCTCGACGCCCTCAAGCGCATCCCGGACGTGGAAATCACCTCGCTGGTCGGCGGCAACCAGGATGCGACCGCGCAGGTCGCGAAGAAATACGGCGTCCCGCATTACACCGGCGACCTCGGCGAGGGCATCAAGCGTGCCGATGCGGTGATCCTCACCACGCCGACCAAGATGCACTTCCGCCAGGGCGAGCAGGTGATGCGCGCCGGCAAGCACGTGCTGGTCGAGATCCCGGTGACCGACAGCGTCGAGGACGCCGAGGCGCTGGTGAAGATCGCCAGGGAGACCGGGGTCGTCGCCATGGGCGGGCACGTGCGGCGCTTCAATCCGAGCCATCAGTGGGTGCACAAGCGGATCGTCAAGGGCGAACTGAACATCCAGCAGATGGACGTGCAGACCTATTTCTTCCGGCGCAAGAACATCAACGCCGCCGGCAATCCGCGGAGCTGGACCGATCATCTCCTGTGGCACCACGCCGCGCATACGATCGACCTGTTCCAGTACCAGGCCGGCGAGACCATTTCCGATTGCTACGCGGTGCAAGGGCCGATCCACCCGCAGCTCAACATCGCCATGGACATGGGCATCGTCGCGAAGACACCGTCGGGCGCGATCCTCACCTTGTCGCTGTCGTTCAACAACGACGGGCCGCTCGGCTCGTTCTTCCGCTACATCTGCGACAACGGCACCTACAAGGCGTTCTACGACGACTTGAGCGACGGCAAGGACAACAAGATCGACGTGTCCAAGGTCGACGTGTCGATGGACGGCATCGAGCTCGAGGACCGCGAATTCATCGCCGCGATCAGGGAGAAGCGCGAGCCGAACGCGAGCCTCGCGCAGGTGCTGCCCTGCATGCACGTGCTGGGCAGGTTGGAGCAGATCATCGACCCGCAGCGCCAGGCGCACGCGTAGTTTTCACGACTCTCTCGATCGTCCTTTTTGAAAGCCATAGCAGAGCCGCATACTCGGTTTGCTCCCCTCCCCCCTTGTGGGGAGGGGCTGGGGGTGGGGTGTTTTCGGGCTCAATCGAGCGTGCGGCACCCCACCCCTGTCCCCTCCCCACAAGGGGGAGGGGAACGCTGTGGCCCCGGCCGTCGCAACGCTAGGGAAGAGAGCAGGTGGTCGATTGCCATATCTCACCTGCGTCGCTCCGCACTTTTCTCCGCCGCCATTCCGCGCTACCGAGGGTAAAGCCAGCGGAGGAACGCCCCCATGCCACGAACCCGGCCGCCGTTCCGCGCCGATCACGTCGGTTCGATCCTGCGCAGCGCCGCCATCAAGGAGGCGCGCGCCCGGCACGAGCGGGGCGAGATCGCCGCGCAGGCGCTCACCGCGGTCGAGGATTGCGAGATCGACACCATCCTGCGCAAGCAGGAGGAGATCGGGCTTAAGCTCGCGACCGACGGCGAATATCGCCGCTCCTGGTGGCATCTCGACTTCTACTGGGGCCTGACTGGCTGCGAGAAGATCAGGCTCGACCACGGCATCCAGTTCCGCGGCGTGGCGACGCGGCCCGAGGGCTACCGCATCACCGGCAAGCTCGACTTTCCGCCGGATCATCCGATGCTCGATCATTTCCGCTATCTCAAGGCGCATACCAAGCTGACGCCGAAGATGTGCATCCCGGCGCCGCCGGTGATGCACTTCCGCCTGCCCAAGGACGGCATCGACAAGGCCGCCTATCGCGACCTCGACGATTTCTTCCACGACCTCGGGCAGACTTACAGGAAGGCCGTCAAGGCGTTCTACGACGCCGGCTGCCGCTATCTGCAGTTCGACGATACGGTGTGGGCCTATCTGTGCTCGCCCGCCGAGATGGCGGCGGCGCGCGAGCGCATGCCGATGGCCGACAACCTGCCGCAGATCTACCAGGACGTGATCAACACCGCGCTTGCCGCCAAGCCGGCCGACATGACCATCACCACGCATGTGTGCCGCGGCAATTTCCGTTCCACCTGGGTTTCGGAGGGCGGCTACGAGCCGGTGGCCGAGCGGCTCCTCGGCGGTGTGAACTACGACGGCTATTTCCTCGAATACGACACCGAGCGCGCCGGCGGCTTCGAGCCGCTGCGCTTCCTGCCCAAGGGCGACAAGGCGGTCGTGCTCGGCCTCGTCACCTCGAAGAGCGGGACGCTCGAAAAGAAGGATGACGTGAAACGGCGCATCGAGGAGGCGGCGAAGTTCGCGGCGCTCGACCAGTTCTGCCTGTCCCCGCAATGCGGCTTCGCCTCGACCGAGGAGGGCAACGTGCTGGCCGAGAACGAGCAGTGGGCGAAACTCGCGATGATCGTGGACATTTCGCGCGAGGTGTGGGGGAGTTGAGTTTACAAGGACCGCAGGAGCTTTGCTCCGTCCTCATCCTCAGCATGAGGCCGACGGAGATCGCGATCGTGTCACAGTGAGAAACGTTATGCGACTTACCAAGCCTCCGTTCCGCGCCGATCATGTCGGCAGCCTGCTGCGCTCGGCCGCATTGAAGGAGGCGCGGGCGAAACGCGAGCGGGGCGAGATCACGCCCGAGCAGTTGCAGGCGGTCGAGGACCGCGAGATCGCGGCGCTGATCAAGAAGCAGGAGGCGGCCGGGCTCAAGTCGATCACCGACGGCGAATACCGCCGCGCCTCCTGGCAGACCGACTTCCTCACCGCGCTCGACGGCGTGGAGTCCTACGCCGGCGAGCGCACCTTCCAGTTCCAGGGGCCGCAGCCGCGGCCGATCCTGCTCCGCATCAACAAGCCGCTCGGCGGCTATGTGCCGCATCCGATGATCGAGCATTTCAAGTTCGTGGCGTCGCATACCGCCCAGACGCCGAAGATGACGATCCCGTCGCCCTCGACGCTGCATTTCCGCTACGGCCGCCAGGCGGTGCCGGAATCGATCTATCCCTCGATGGACGAATTCTACCGCGACCTGGGCACCAGCTACCGCAAGGCGGTGCGCGCCTTCGCGGACGCCGGCTGCCGCTATCTGCAGATCGACGAGGTCAACCTGACCTATCTGTGCGATCCCAAGCTGCGCGAGCAGGTGACCGCGCGCGGCGACGATCCCGACAAGCTGCCGTTTGTCTATGCCGACATGATCAACGCGGCGATCTCGGACATTCCCGACGACATGACCATTTCGATGCATCTGTGCCGCGGCAACTTCCGCTCGACCTTCGTCGCGTCGGGCGGCTACGAGCCGGTCGCGGAGATCCTGTTCAACACCATCAAGGTGCACGGCTATTTCATGGAATACGACAGCGAGCGCGCCGGCGGCTTCGAGCCGCTGCGCTTCGTGCCCAAGGACAAGACCGTGGTGCTCGGCCTCGTCACCACCAAGTCTGGCCAGCTCGAGAGCCGCGAGGCGCTGCGGCGGCGCATCGACGAGGCGGCCAGGTTCGTCGACATCGGCCAGCTCGCGCTGTCGCCGCAATGCGGCTTCGCTTCGACCGAGGAGGGCAACCTGCTGGCCGAGGAGGAGCAGTGGGCAAAGCTGCGCATGATCGTCGAACTGGCGGACGAAATTTGGGGTTGAACACATGAGCGGCATCGTCTCCGGCAAGGTCGCCATCGTCACCGGCGCGGGGCGCGGCATCGGCCGCGCCATCGCGCTCGCGATGGCGCGGGAGGGCGCGCGCGTCGTCGTCTGCGACATCGGCGCGACCCTGCAGGGCGCCGGCACCGACACCGGCCCGGCGCAGGAGGTGGTCGAGGAGATCAAGGCGGCGGGCGGCGAGGCGATCGCCTCGACGCTCTCGATCGCCGAGCCGAAGAACGCCGATGCGATCGTGGCGGCCGCGCTCGCCGCCTTCGGCCGCGTCGACATCCTGGTCAACAACGCCGGCATTTTACGTGACGTGATCTTCCACAAGATGAGCCACGCGGACTGGACCGACGTGCTGGCGGTGCACCTCAACGGCTCGTTCAACCTGAGCCGCGCCTGCGCCGGCCATTTCCGCGAGCAGAATTCCGGCGCCTATGTGCACATGACCTCGACCTCCGGGCTCGTCGGCAACTTCGGCCAGGCCAACTACATGGCGGCGAAGCTCGGCATCATGGGGCTGTCGCGCTCGATCGCGCTCGACATGGCGCGCTTCAAGGTGCGCTCGAACTGCATCGCGCCGTTCGCCTGGACGCGCATGATCGATTCGATTCCGGCGCAGACCGAGGAGGAAAAGCGCCGCGTCGCGCGGTTCCAGCAGATGACGCCGGAGAAGATCGCGCCGCTGGTGGTCTACCTCGCTTCCGAGCGCGCCGACGGCATCACCGGGCAGATCTTCGGCGTGCGCAACAACGAGGTCTACCTGTTCAGCCAGCCGCGCCCGATCCGCACCCTCCATCGCTCCGAGGGCTGGACACCGCAGACGCTCGACGAGCAGCTCAAGGGCGCGTTCGGGCCGTCGCTGACGCCGCTGGAACGCTCGGGCGACGTGTTCAGTTGGGATCCGGTGTAGTTCTCCGCTGTCATTCCGGGACGGCGCGTAGCGCCGGGCCCGGAATCCATAACCACCGCCGTTGCGATATTGCGCTGACCGTCGCATCTTGAAGTTTCGTGGTTATGGATTCCGGGCCCGGCGCTACGCGCCGTCCCGGAATGACGGCGGATAGTTCATGGCGATCCTCTACGAAAAACTCCTTGCGCTGAAAATCCCCGAGGTCGAGCAGAGCTACGGCCCGAAGGACTGCATGCTCTACGCGCTCGGCGTCGGGCTCGGCCTCGATCCGCTCGATGAGGAGCAGCTCGCCTTCGTCTACGAGAACAACCTGAAGGTGCTGCCCACCATGGCGGTGGTGCTCGGCTATCCGGGCCTGTGGATGAAGGAGCTCGACACCGGCATCGACTGGGTCAAGATGGTGGCGGGCGAATACGATCTGCGGCTGCACCAGCCGCTCGAGCCGCAAGGCATCGTGCGCGGCTGCACCCGCGTCGTCGAGATCGTCGACAAGGGCGCCGGCAAAGGCGCGATCCTCTATGCCGAGCGCGCCATCGACGACGTCGCGACCGGCGCGCGCATCGCCACCATCATGCAGACCACGGTCTGCCGCGGCGACGGCGGCTTCGGCGGCCCGCCGCGCGCGCAACGCCCCGTGCATGCGATCCCGGACCGCGCGCCCGACCTCGCCTGCGACCTGCCGACCCGGCCGGAGATGGCGCTGGTCTACCGCCTGAGCGGCGATCCCAACCCGCTGCACGCGGACCCGGCCGTGGCCAAAGCGGCGGGATTTCCGCGGCCGATCCTGCACGGACTCGGCACCTTCGGCGTCGCCGGCCACGCGATCCTCAGGACGCTCGCGCGCTACGATCCGGCGCGGCTGACCGCGATCGCCGGGCGTTTCTCGGCGCCGGTGTTTCCGGGCGAGACCATCCGCACCGAGATCTGGCGCGACGGCGGCGTGGTCAGCTTCCGCGCCCGCGTGCTCGAGCGCGACGTGGTCGCCATCAACAACGGCCGGGCGGAAATCAGGCTATAATCCGCGGCGCATGGCCGACAACGCTGATGAGATGGACGATAACCACGCGCAAATCCGCGCCGCCGTGCGGGCGCTGTGCGCGAAGTTTCCGGGCGAATACTGGCGCGGGCTCGACCGCGAGCGCGGCTATCCGGGAGAGTTCGTCACGGCGCTGACGCAGGCCGGCTACCTCGCCGCGCTCATCCCCGAGCAGTACGGCGGCTCCGGCCTCGCCATGCCGGAGGCCGCGGCGATCATGGAGGAAATCCACGCCTCCGGCGGCAACGGCGCCGCCTGCCACGCGCAGATGTACACCATGGGCACGCTGCTGCGTCACGGCAGCGACGCGCAGAAGGCGCGCTGGCTTCCCGCCATCGCGCGCGGCGAACTGCGGCTGCAGGCGTTCGGCGTGACCGAGCCGACGTCGGGCTCCGACATGCTCAGCCTTGGCACCACGGCGGTGCGCCAGGGCGACCACTACGTCATCAACGGCCAGAAGATCTGGACCTCGCGCGCCGAGCATTCCGATCTCATGCTGCTGCTCGCGCGCAGCACCGCGCGCGAGCAGGCGGCGACGCGCACCGGCGGCCTCTCCGTATTCCTCGTCGACCTCAAGCTCGCGCGCGGAACGGCGATCACCATCAATCCGATCCGCACCATGATGAACCACGCCACCACCGAGGTGTTCTTTACCGACATGCGGGTGCCGGCGGAAAACCTGATCGGCGAGGAGGGCAAGGGTTTTCGCTATATTCTCTCCGGCATGAATGCCGAGCGTATCCTGATCGCGGCCGAATGCGTCGGCGACGCCAAATGGTTCATCGCCAAGGCCAGCGCCTATGCGAAAGAGCGCGTGGTGTTCGGCCGTCCCATTGGCCAGAACCAGGGCGTGCAGTTTCCAATTGCAAAAGCCTATGCGGCGATGCGCGCCGCCGAATTGATGGTCAGGGAAGCTACCCGCAAATACGAGGCCGGGCAGGATTGCGGCGCCGAGGCCAACATGGCCAAGATGCTGGCGGCAGACGCCTCCTGGGAGGCGGCGAACGCCTGCGTGCAGACCCATGGCGGCTTCGGATTTGCCGAGGAATACGACGTCGAGCGAAAATTCCGCGAGACCCGGCTCTACCAGGTGGCGCCGATCTCGACCAACCTGGTTTTGTCTTATCTCGCCGAGCATGTGCTCGGCATGCCGCGCTCTTACTAGAAGTAATCAGTATGAACTCCACCCTATCCGCGTCATGCGCGGGCTTGACCCGCGCATCCATCCATCTTCATAAAATGAGTGTTGCGAAGGGGACGGATTGCCGGGCCTTCGCCACGCCGAAGGGGCTTCGGCCCCGCAGGCGGGTCAAGCCCGGCAATGACGGCGTGGGATGATTGGTATGCAAATGCTGCCGCTTGAGGGACTGACCGTCATTGCCGTCGAACAGGCGGTTGCAGCACCCTTCTGCTCGTCGCGGCTGGCGGATGCCGGCGCGCATGTCATCAAGGTCGAGCGCCCCGAGGGCGATTTTGCGCGCGGCTATGACGCCGCGGCAAAAGGCCAGAGCAGCTATTTCGTCTGGCTCAATCGCGGCAAGGATTCCGAGGTCATCGATCTTGCGACGAAAGACGGCCGCGCGGCGCTGGAAGCGCTCATCGCCGATGCCGACGTGCTGCTGCAAAACCTAAAACCCGGCTCGATGGACAAGCTCGGCTTTTCGCTTGCGCGGTTGCGCAAGGATTATCCGAAGCTGATCTGCTGCACCATTTCGGGTTACGGCGACGACGGCCCCTATGCGCATCGCAAGGCCTATGATCTGCTGATCCAGGCCGAGAGCGGCCTGGCCTCGATCACCGGTGGGCCGGACGGCCCATCGCGGGTCGGACTCTCCATTGTCGATATTGCCACCGGGGCCACCGCGCATGCGTCCATTCTCGAAGCGCTGATCGCGCGCGGGCGCACGGGCGAAGGTGCGGATATCCGGATCTCGATGTTCGATGTGATGGCCGACTGGCTGACGGTGCCACTGCTCAACGCGGAAGCCGGCAACCCACCGCAGCGCATGGGTCTCGCACACCCATCCATCGCGCCGTACGGCGTGTTTTATTCGAAGGACGGCAAGGGCATCCTGATTTCGATCCAGAGCGAGCGCGAGTGGAAAAAGCTCTGCGCCGAAGTGCTGGGCCAGCCTGACCTGCCCAAGGACCCGCGCCTCGCCAATATGGTGGAGCGCGTGCGTAACCGCGCGCTCACCGACAAGACTGTCGGCGACAGTTTTGCGGCGCTGACACGCGATGAGCTGCTGCAGCGACTGTCCGATGCCGATATCGCGTTTGCGGAAGTCAACACCATGGCCGACCTCGCGGTGCATCCGCATCTGCGCCGCATCGAGGTGGACACGCCGAATGGACCTATCGCCTATCCCGCGCCCGCCGCGATTGTGGTCGACCAGGTCAGGCATTACGGCGCGGTGCCGGCCATCGGCGGCGGCCGCAATGCCGATGCCAAACCCATCCGCACCGGGACGAAATCGCCATGACCGCCGCCACCGCTCCTGCCACCCTCGACCTCGATCATTTGCGGCAATGGATCGGCCGCTCGGAAGAAAAGACCGACATCGTCACCGCGCATCTGGTGCGCGGGTTGCGCGCGACCTTGTTCATGGAGATCGGCGACCCGAAACCGGGCGATGCAGCACCCTTCACCGCGCACTGGTGCCTGGCGCAGCCGGTCTATCCGATGTCGCAGCTCGGCCCCGATGGCCATCCCACCCGCGGCGGTTTCCTGCCGCCGGTGCCGCTGCCGCGCCGGATGTGGGCCGGCGGCGAGCTGGAATTTTTCGACAGCTTGCGGGTTGGTGACGAGACGAAGCGAAGCTCGCGCATCTCGGACGTGACCATGAAGAGCGGCAGCACCGGCGTGTTGTGTTTCGTCTCCGTCCAGCACGAGGTTACGACGCCGCGCGGCGTTGCGATCCGCGAGCGGCAGGACATCGTCTATCGCGACGTGACGAAGTCGGCGCCAGCCGCCAAACCGGCGACTGCGCTACCGTCCGCAAAACATCGCGAAAGCCATATGGCCGACGAGGTACTGCTGTTCCGCTATTCGGCGCTGACCTTCAACGGCCACCGCATTCATTACGACCGCGACTATGTGACCAAGGTCGAAGGCTATCCCGGCCTGATCTTTCATGGCCCGATGCAGGCGGCCTTTCTGGTGGAATTCGCAGCAAAACGGCATGGCGGCGCGCCGCCGAAGAAGTTTGTCTATCGCGGCGTGCAGCCGCTGTTCGCCCCCGGCCAATTCAGCGTCAATGCCAACGACAACCCGGCTGGCATGGAGCTTTGGACTGCGAATTCGGATGGCGCGCCGACCATGAAGGGCACGGCGACGTGGTGAATGGCTCCGTCACCGTCAAGGACGCGACACTTAATTTGTTGCGCGCATTCGGAATCAAAAAAATATTCGGCAATCCGGGCTCGACGGAATTGCCGTTCCTGAGCGACTGGCCGGACGATATCGACTACGTGCTCGGCTTGCAGGAAGCATCCGTGATCGGCATGGCCGACGGCTATGCCCAGGCCACCCGCAATGCCGGGTTCGTCAATCTGCATTCGGCCGCGGGCGTCGGCAACGCGCTCGGCAACATTTTTACCGCGCACCGCAACCAGACGCCGCTGGTGATCACCGCCGGCCAGCAGGCGCGCAGCCTGCTGCCGCTCGAGCCGTTTCTGTATGCGGAGCGCGCCTCGGAATTTCCGCGTCCGTACGTAAAATTCAGCGTCGAGCCCGCGCGCGCCGAGGACGTGCCGGCGGCGATTGCGCGCGCCTATTACGTGGCGATGCAGCCGCCCTGCGGCCCGACATTCGTGTCGGTGCCGATCGACGACTGGACGCACCAGACCGAGCCCGTCGAAGCGCGCAGCATCAGCCGTGAACTTGGCCCTGATCCGGATGCGATGCGCGCGCTGGCCGATGCACTTACAAAGAGCAAACGCCCTGCGCTCGTGGTCGGCCCCGCCATCGATCGCGCGCAGGCGGTCGACCTGATGGTTCGGGTTGCGGAAAAGGCCAAAGCCGCGGTGTGGGTCAGCCCGTTTTCGTCGCGCTGCAGTTTTCCCGAGCGGCATTCGCAATTTGCCGGCTTCCTGCATGCCTCGCCCGGCCAATTGTCCGATGTATTGTGCCAATACGATTTGGTCGTCGTCATTGGCGCGCCGGTGTTCACGTTTCACGTCGAGGGCGACGCGCCGATCTTCGACGGCACCACCCGGATCTTGCAGATCACCGACGATCCGGCAGCCGCCGCGGTCACCCCCTCGGGCACCAGCATCATCGCCACCATGAAGCCAGCCCTCAGCATGCTGTTGGCACTGTTGCCGGAGCTCGACTGCAACGCCTTTCAGGGCCGCAAATTGCCGCCGCCACCCAAAGCCGCCGATCCAATTCCGGTCGATTTGCTGATGCACACGCTCTCGACAACGATGCCGGAGGACGCCGTGCTGGTCGAGGAAGCGCCGTCGCATCGCCCGCTCATGAACAGGTTTCTTCCGATGCGCGGACAGGACAGCTTTATCACCATGGCCAGCGGCGGGCTCGGCTACGGGCTGCCGGCATCGGTCGGCGTGGCGCTGGGGCGCCCGGAGATACGGACGGTCTGCCTGATCGGCGACGGCTCGGCGATGTATTCGATCCAGGCGCTGTGGACCGCGGCGCAACGCAGGCTGCCGCTGACGGTGGTGGTGATCAACAATGCCGGCTACGGCGCGATGCGCTCCTTCAGCCAGGTGATGCAGGTGCGCAACGTGCCCGGCCTCGACCTGCCCGGCCTCGATTTTGTGCGGATCGCGGAAGGAATGGGCTGCGATGCCGTCCGGGTCAGCAAGGCCGCGGAGCTTGCGCCGGCGCTCGCGCGCGGGCTCGCGCATGACGGCGTCTGCCTGATCGAAGTGATGGTGGAATCAGCGGTGCCGCTGCTGTACGGACAGAAAAAATAACGTCATTCCGGGGCGCGAGCTCTTGCGAGCGAGCCCGGAATCCATAGCCACCGCCGGAAGTATGGATTCCGGGCCTGCGCCAAGAAGCGCATCCCGGAATGACGGCTTTAAATGCCGTCACTTCCCGTAACTCTCCCGCATCTTGGCCTGGATTTTCGCCATGCCGCCGATCCAGCGGTCGTAGTTCTCCGTCTTCTTGCGCATGTAATCGAGCACTTGTGGATGTGGCAGGATGACAAAAGTTTCCTGCTCGATTCCCTTCAGCGCATCCTGCGCCACCTGCTCCGGCGAAAGATCGCCGTCGCCGGATTGCGGGCCTTTCGGGATCGATCGCAGCATATTGGTGTCGACGCCCTGCGGACACAGGATCGAAACCTTTATGCCATGCGCGCGGTGCGAGATCGCCAGGTTTTCCGCAAAACCCACCGCGGCGTGTTTGGTGGTCGAATAGGCCGGGCTGCCGACCTGCGACAGCAGACCGGCGGCGGAGATGGTGTTGAGGAAATAGCCCCCGCCGCGCGCCTTCATCTTTGGCACCAGATGCCGCGCCGCATAGACGTGCGCCATCACGTGAATCGCCCAGCTTCTCGCCCACGGCTCATCCGAAGCGCCGCCGGCATTTTCGGAGAGCGGATCGAAGCCGCCACCGATACCGGCATTGGAACAGAACAGGGCGATCGGGCCGAAGCGCGCTTCGGTTTCCTCGATCAGGTGGCGGATGTCCTTTTCCTGGCCGACGTCGCATTTGAACGCCGCGCCGTCGATCGAGGCGGCGACGGCTTCGGCGTTTGCCAGATCCAGATCGGCGGCGACGACCTTGGCAGCGCCGGCGCGATGGAAGGCTTCGCACAGCGCCCGGCCGATGCCGTTGGCGCCCCCGGTGACCACGACGACTTTGCCGGCAACCTGCATCGTCACGCTCCGCTTCTTGAAATTGTCAGGTCAGCACAAGATCGAGCACGGCGGTGTAATGACAGGCAGCACCCAGCAGCACGAAGGAATGCCAGATCGCATTCTGAAAGCGCAACCGCTGCCAAGCGTGGAAGATGACGCCCAGACTGTACAGCGCCCCGCCGAGGATAACGAACCACAGCACCATGGCCGGCAGCGCCGCCACCACGGCGTCGTAGAGCATGAACCCGCTCCAGCCCATCGCCAGATACAGTCCGACCGACAGCCGGTCGAAACGGCCGGGCAATGACAGCTTGAGCCCGATGCCGACGATCGCCACGCACCATACGCCGATCAGCAGCGCGACGGCGAAAACACTGTCCTTCACCTGCATGATGAACGGCGTGTAGGTCGCCGCGATCAACACATAGATCGCCGAATGATCGAACCGGCGCAGCACCCATTTGGCCCGCGATACCGGCCACAGATTGTAGGTCGCCGAGAGCACCAGCATGGTCAAGAGGCCGGCGACGTAGATAGACACGACGGTCACTTCGAACGCCGTGGCATAGATCGCGGTCAGCACGATCAGCACTGTCGCCGCGATCAACCCGCCGAGCACGCCGATGCCATGCACGACGCCGTCCGCGATCAGCTCGGCGCGGTCGTAGTTCCACCGCACCGCGCCGAACGCAGCGTTCGCGGAGGTCGAGGCGAGTTGCTTCAGTCTGAAGATGGTCATCGTTGGGTCCGGGCTTCCTGGACAAGCGATCAATCATACCCCATGGCCCGTCAACGAAAGCTGAACCGGAGAAATCCGCTTTGGATATGAAACTAGATTACCGCCCTACAATCGCCACTTTCCAGGGAGCTTTCCAGCATCTGCCTTCCATTATCGTCGGGTCTTTCATCCCCCACATGGCCAGTTTCTCCGAAATCGTCGAGCAAGCGCGGCTGTCGGCGCGGGCGCTGCTGGATTACGGCGACAACCTGTTCAATCCGACGGTGCGGCTCGGCGTCACCGGATTGTCGCGCGCGGGCAAAACCGTGTTCATCACCGCGCTGGTTCACGGGCTCGCGCGCGGCGGACGCTTTCCGGTGTTCGAATCTCTCGCGACGGGGCGGATCGCCCGCGCGCGGCTGGAGCCGCAGCCCGACGATGCGGTGCCGCGGTTTGC
>JAXDOD010000069.1:0-32625 GCA_034669045.1 Alphaproteobacteria bacterium | reverse complement strand
TTCCACCCCTTCGCTTCCGCGGCACCTTCGGCGCCCGCGCCGGTGCCGGATTTAACCTGGTCTTCCATCATCGTTCGACAACTTTGTTCGACAAACGCACACCCCCAGACCTGGGGCCTGGGGGTGATGATCTGCGGCTATGCCGGCATCGGGGACTCCGCGGACTTCAGGCGGACTTCTTGTTCTTCTTGTCGTCGTCGACCTCGGTAAACTCCGCGTCGACCACGTCCTCCTTCTTGGCGCCCGCAGCGGCATCCGGACCGGGAGCGGCGCCGCCCGGGCCACCGGGCCCGCCGGGACTCTCTTGGGTCTGCTTGTACATGGCCTCGCCGAGCTTCATGGAAACCTGCGCCAGCGCGCTGGTCTTGGCCGTGATCGCCTCGGCATCGTCGCCCTTGAGCGCCTCCTTGAGATCCGCAATGGCGTTCTCGATCGCCCGCCGCTCGGGCTCGCCGACTTTTGCGCCGTGCTCGGCCACCGCCTTCTCGGTCGCGTGGATGAGCGCCTCGCCGTGGTTCTTGGCCTCGACCTGGGCCTTGCGTTTCTTGTCGTCTTCGGCGTGGGACTCGGCGTCCTTGACCATCCGGTCGATGTCGGCCTCGGAGAGGCCGCCGGACGCCTGGATGCGGATCTGCTGCTCCTTGCCGGTGCCCTTGTCCTTGGCCTGGACGTTGACGATGCCGTTGGCGTCGATGTCGAACGTGACCTCGATCTGCGGCACGCCACGCGGCGCCGGCGGCAATCCGACCAGATCGAACTGGCCGAGCATCTTGTTGTCGGTCGCCATCTCGCGTTCGCCCTGGAACACGCGGATCGTGACCGCCTGCTGGCCGTCCTCCGCGGTGGAGAACACCTGGCCCTTCTTGGTCGGGATCGTGGTGTTGCGGTCGATCAAGCGGGTGAATACGCCGCCGAGCGTCTCGATGCCCAGAGACAACGGAGTGACGTCGAGCAGCAGCACGTCCTTGACGTCGCCCTGCAGCACGCCAGCCTGGATCGCAGCGCCGATCGCGACCACCTCGTCCGGGTTCACGCCCTTGTGCGGCTCGCGCCCGAACAGCTTCTGCACGGTCTCCTGGACTTTCGGCATGCGGGTCTGGCCGCCGACCAGCACGACCTCGTTGATGTCGGAGGGTTGCAGGCCGGCGTCCTTCAGGGCCGCCTGGCAGGGCGGAACGGTCCTCTGGATGAGATCGTCGACGAGCGCCTCGAGCTTCGCGCGCGTCAGCTTGATGGCGAGATGTTTCGGTCCGTTCTGGTCGGCGGTGATGAACGGCAGGTTGACCTCGGTCTGGGTCGTGCTCGACAACTCGATCTTGGCCTTTTCGGCCGCGTCCTTGAGGCGCTGCAACGCCAGGCGGTCCTTGCGCAGGTCGATGCCGTTGTCCTTTTTGAATTCGTCCGCGAGGTAATCGATGATGCGCTTGTCAAAATCCTCGCCACCGAGGAACGTGTCGCCATTCGTCGACTTCACCTCGAACACGCCGTCGCCGACTTCGAGCACGGAGATGTCGAAGGTGCCGCCGCCGAGATCGTAGACCGCGATCGTGCCGGTGCCCTTCTTCTCCAGTCCATAGGCCAGCGCCGCCGCGGTCGGCTCGTTGATGATGCGCAGCACGTCGAGGCCGGCGATCTTGCCGGCGTCCTTGGTCGCCTGGCGTTGCGCGTCGTTGAAATAGGCCGGCACCGTGATCACAGCCTCGGTGACCTTGCCGCCGAGATAGGCTTCGGCGGTCTCCTTCATTTTCGTGAGGATGAAGGCGCTGATCTGGCTCGGGCTGTATTTCTTGCCCTTGATCTCGACCCAGGCGTCGCCGTTCGGACCAGGCACGATCTTGTAAGGGACCATGCTCTTGTCCTTCTGCGTGATCGGGTCGTCGTAGCGCCTGCCGATCAGCCGCTTGATCGCAAAGACGGTGTTTTCCGGATTGGTGATGCTCTGGCGCTTGGCGGTCTGCCCGACCAGAACTTCGCCCGTGTCGGTGAAGGCGACCATCGACGGTGTCGTGCGCGCGCCTTCCGCGTTTTCGATGACCTTGGCCTTGTTGCCCTCCATCACCGCCACGCAGGAGTTGGTGGTCCCGAGATCGATGCCGATTGCCTTGGCCATGACCGGTTTCCTTTATCGCTCGGGCGCTGACATGCACCCATGACGTTCGAACGGCGGACGATGTCCGATCCGCTTGAGGACCCGGCGCGCCGTCCACGACGACACCATCACGAGACGCGGCGGAATGAGGAGCCTGGTGCGGACGCATAACAGTCCGGCAGCGGGATCGGCCGATCTCAGCGGCGTGTCGGAGCGGGGCGTCCAGGATGCCGCCGCCGGGCCGCCGCGTTGCCATCCCGGCAACGGCATGCTTGCGGGACCCGGATGTCGGATCGGCAGGCGCTCCAGATGCATGACCGCGCTCCGCTGTTGCCGTGGGGCGAGAGTGGGGACGTGCTCCCATCGCGGGGAGGAGAGCGCGGAGCACGTCCCCGGGGGCCGCAGGGTCAGGCGGCTTCCTTGACTTCGATCTTCTTGGACTCGGGCTTCGCCGGTTTCGGAATCGTGATCTTCAGGACGCCATTCGACATGGTGGCCTGCACCGAAGAAGGATCCACGCTGGCGGGAAGTTGAAGCACCCGGTAGAAGACGCCGTAGCTGCGTTCGGCGACATGGACGTTCTTGTCCTTGTCGTCCTGCTCGGACTCGACCTTCTTCTCGCCGCGGATGGTGAGGACATTGTCGTCAAGCGAGATCTCGACATCCTTGCGTTCCAGTCCCGGCAGCTCCGCCGTGATCACGTATTCCTTGTCGTTTTCGCTGATATCCATGCTGGGGACGAGGCTGCCGTTACCCTGCGTGGCCAGCGCGCCGAAGCCGCGGGCGAACTCGTCGAATAGCCGGTCCACCTCCCGTTGCAACGACCCGAACACGTTGGTGTCCGAACGCGCGACGTTCTGGCGGTCGCGGAATGGAGCAAGTGACCTCAGGTTCATGATCTCTCTCCTGTTGTGTGACGGCCTGTCCGTCGAGCGCGCCTTGGCGCTCGCTGGATGCCCGCGCCCTAGGGCGCCACGACGATGCGGTCCTCGACCTTGGTGATGCCCGGCGCCGACCAGGCGATCCGCTCGGCTTCCTCGCGCTCGACCCAGGAGCGCACGGTGCCCTTGAGGATCACCTCGCTGCCGTTCGCCTCGATCTGAATGCGGTTGGCGTCGATCTCGGCATTGCGCCTGAACGCCTCCAGGATCTTGTTCTTGAGCTCGGACGGCTGCGCGCGGGGCTTGAGGACGATGAGGTTGCTGACGCCCTTCACGCCCTTGATACGCCGCACGGCGTTCTCGGCGGTGTTCTTCTGATATTGCCACTCGACCTGGCCCTCGAGCGTGACCCAGCCGCCTTTGACGACCACCTTGATGCGCTCGGAGGAGATCGGGAGCTGGCTCTTGATCGCGGCAACGGCGTCGCGCGCGATTTCGGGGTCTGGCCTCTCGTCCACGCTCGGCATGCGAACCTCCAGATCGTTTGCAACGCCGGCGACGCCTGCGACGCGCTTGGCAGCCGCTTCAGCCTCGTATTTATCGGTATAGCTCCTGACGAATCCCGCCAGCGTGACGACGCCGTCCTTCACCGATACGGCGATGTTGGAGGCGTCAAGATCGGGATCCCACTGGAGCTCTTCCTTCACGTCCCGTTCGATTTCACTGTCGGACTTCATGACTGCCTCCGGCTGGAGTTGTTCTCGACTGGATCGGTCGCACCCGCGCGAGACTGTGCAAACGCAATCGGAGCCTACGCACAGCCGCCGGGGCAGCCATGACGATCATCAATTTTTCTGGGTTTTTGCCCGGACGCTTGCGGAGCTCTCGTGCGGAGCTCTCGTAAGGTCCGCACGCGGCGCGCGACCGCGGCGCGCGCATTGCAGGGCGGCCAGCGCGTGGGTCCGCGACCGTGGCGCCGCATTGCGCATCCTGGCGCAATCGCCGACGATCCGGTCGATCCCGCGAGCGCCGCGGTCAAGTCTAGATCAGCAGGTCGAAAACGCGGAAACACTGCTGCCAGTGCTCGGTTTGCGGGTTCTTCAAATCGCGATCAATGATCTTGAAGCTGCGCGCCAGCGCCAGGCTCAGCCCGCCCGCTACGGCGGCAAGTTCACGCTCGGTATTCTCGCCATAAGCACGGTCGAGCGGCGGCCGCGCGGTCAGGTGATCGAGGATCGGACGCAATTCGAGGTCCATGTCGATTGTCTTGAATTCGTGAATGCATTCCTGCAGGCCCTTGGTGATCGGCAGGTCGAAGGGCTCGATGATATCGCGGCCGTTCGCCTTGGCGGTGGCTTCGGCTCGGATCAGGAGATCGTAGATTTTCTGATTGATGAAGTCGCTGTAGCGCCTGAGGTCCTGCTTGTCGACGTCGAGCCCGGCCGCGATGCGGAAGAACCGCTCGAACCTGGCCACGCTCATGACATGGCTGGGGAGCCGCTCGCGCGGTTGCAGCGCGGCGATCATGACCTTTGAGTCCTGAGCACGATCTTGCCGAGCACCGGTCCGGATTCCAGACGCTCGTGCGCCTTCGAGGCGGCAGCCAGCGGAAATGCCTCGGCGATCGGGACTTTGAGTTTGGCGGACTCCACGGCCCGGTTCAGCCTCCTGAACTCCAGAACGCCGGCGACGCCGTCGTAGGGGATGACCTTGATGCCGCGGCGCTTCTTCGGCTCGGGCTCGATTCCATTCGGATAGGCCAGCCGGCCGTCGCGCTTGAGGGTGTCGAGCGCGTCCTCGAGTTCGTCGCCACCCGCCAAGGCGAGCATGGCGTCGACGCCGTCGGGGGCGAAGCTGCGGGCGGCGTCAGCAATGAATTCGTGCCGCGCGTCGAGAGCGACGTCGGCTCCCATGTCACGCACGAGTTCCAGGCCCTCGATGCTCCTGGCGGTGGCCAGCACACGGGCGCCGCGAAGTTTCGCGAACTGGATGGCGAGCGTTCCCACGCCGCCCGAGCCGCCGTGAATGATGATCCGCTCGTTCTTCTTCACATGCAGCGCGTCGTCGATGCCCTGGAGCGCGGTCAGGCCGGTGGTCGCAATGGCGCCGGCGTGCTCGAGGTCCAGGCGCTTGGGAATGTGGGCGACCTTGTCCGCCGCCACCGCGACATACTCCGCGTAGAAGCCTCCCTTGGGATTGGCCCAGCTATAGGAATAGACCTTGTCGCCGACTTTCAGCCGGCGCACCCGCGAACCGATGGCCGCCACCAGGCCGGCGCCGTCGGTGCCCAGCACCAGCGGAAACTTGGGCTTGCGGCCCGGATACCATCCCGCCCGGATTTCGGCGTCCCACGGACCCACTCCCGCCGTGTCGAGCGCAATCAGCACCTCCTCGGCCGCCACTGCCGGAACCGGCAAAGTATGAAGCGTGATGACGTCGGGGCCGCCGAAGCGATCGATCGCGGCGGCAAGCATGACTTTCGGAACATGCGTCGCATGACGGGCGTCCGCGCCAGCGGATCGTGTGCGCTCCAGCATCGGTGTTGCCTCCAACGGCCATCCTTGGTTACGGCTGGGCGAGACGTTCCGGCCCGAGCCAGGGGTCAGGCCGCAGCGAGCCCAGGGGGATCTCTTCCGGACGTTTCTCGATCTCGATCTCATGGACGCGGACCGCACGGGCTCCGTGTTCCCGCAAGATCTGCTGCGCAACGGCCTCGCGCTCGGGCGTGCGGATGCGAACCCATACGATGAGCCCGCGCGCGGCAAGCAGCGATTGAAGGCCGCGGCGACGCTCCCGCCTGAGGAAATGGGCGATCGACACGGCAGCGATGCCGCCGGCAAGAACGCCCGCGACGATGGCAACCAGAATGGTCGACGCCGGGCCGCCGCCCGCGACGAGGACCACGAACGCCGCCGCGAGCGCAACGGCGCAACCGAACAGGCTGCCGCCGAGCGCGACGGCGAGGCCGACGTCATCGCGGGTGATGAAGGGCTGGCGCGGCGTGCTGCCCACATCGGCCAGTTCCTCCGCGGCAACGTAGATATCGCCGAGCCGTTGACGCACGCTTTGCGGATCCGCGATACGATCGATGTCGGCACGGTCGAAGCCGGACAGCAGGAGCGCTTCGACCGCATCCTTGGCCGCAGCATGCGAGTGGAAGATACCCGTGACTTCGCGGACCCTGGCTCGCTCGAGCGCCGTATCGGAGACCTTGCCCATCGATGTGCCCTATGATGATCGCGATTTTCCACTCGCCGTGGGCTTATCCCGAGCACGCTCAACTGCGGTATTTGAACTCCGCAAGCTGCTTGAGCTCATCGCGCGAGGCACCGGGCAGCACGACCGTCTTGCCGGTCTCGTCAATGGCAAGGCTTTCATAAGGGACCGCGACCAGGCGCGCGTTGATGCCGAGGAACCCGCCGACCTCCAGCACGGCATAGAGCTTGCGGTTGCGGTCGATGATGATGTCGTCAAGCGTGCCGACCTTCTCCTTCTTGTCATTCGTAACGGAGCTGCCGAGCAACTTGGAGACGCGGTAGCCGTTGGCGACAACGGCGACATCGACCTTGAGGAGCGAGACGCCCTGCGAGAACGCCGGCATCGCATCGTCAATGATCAGGGCGAGCCCGAACAGCGCGGCAATTCCGACGAGCCTGGCCGTGCCGCGGGCCTGCCGGCGCGTCATGCGACGCCACTCGGATCGGCCGAATGCGGCAATGCCGGTCGTATCCTGGTCGATCTTGCCTGCGGAACTCATGGCCGCCTCCTGACGTGGGCATCCGGAGCAATAGCTTTAGCCAGGACCGGCCGGTGCCGCCCTGACGGCCGTCAATATTCCAGCTCTCCGAATTCACGCGCGGCCCGCGCAAGGCTGCGACGATCGCGCCGTCAACGGGCGCGCGCCGCTTGCCGCGCGGGCGGCGAGGACTCCTGCGCCGGGGCCTTGCCGTCGTCACGCTCTCCGGCCGGAACGAGTGCGGCCGCAAGCGCGTCGTCGACGCGCTCGAGCCAGACGAAGCGCACCTGCTTGCGCGCCGATTCCGGCACGTCCTCGAGATCCTTCCTGTTGCGCGACGGCAGCAGCACCGTCGTGATCCCGGCGCGCGCGGCGGCGAGAACCTTTTCCTTGACGCCGCCGATGGGAAGCACGAGGCCGCGCAGCGAGATCTCTCCGGTCATCGCCGTGTCGCTGCGCGCCGTGCGGCCGGTCAGCAGCGATGCCAGCGCCACGAACATCGCGACGCCGGCGCTCGGTCCGTCCTTGGGGATGGCGCCCGCCGGGACGTGAATATGCACGTCGGACTTTTCGAACAGGCCGGGATCGACGCCCATGTCCTGGGCGCGCGCTTTCACCAGCGTGAGCGCGGCCTGCGCGCTCTCCTTCATGACCTCGCCGAGCTGGCCCGTGAGAATGAGCTTGTTGCGGCCCGGCACGCGGGTCGCCTCGACGAACAGGATATCGCCACCGACCGGCGTCCAGGCCAGGCCGGTCGCGACCCCGGGGACGCTGGTGCGCATCGCGACCTCGTTCTCGAACCTGCGCGGGCCGAGGATTGCCGGGATGTCCGCGACGTCGATGCGCAGGCGCTCGCTCGTCCCCTCGGCAATTCGCATGGCGACGTGCCGGCAGATGGCGCCGATGTGCCGCTCGAGACTGCGCACGCCCGCCTCGCGCGTGTAATCCTGGATGATGGTCCGGATCGCGGCCCCGGTGATCTCGCATTGTTCGGGCTTGAGGCCGGACGCTGCGAGCTGGCGCTTGAGCAGATAGCGCTTGGCGATTTCGAACTTTTCGTCCTCGGTGTAGCCCGGCAGCTCGATGATCTCCATGCGGTCGCGCACCGGCCCGGGAATGGTATCGAGGATGTTGGCGGTGGCGATGAACATCACCTTCGAGAGATCGAAAGCGACCGCCAGGTAGTTGTCGCGGAACGTCCCATTCTGTTCGGGGTCGAGCACCTCGAGCAGCGCCGAGGACGGGTCGCCGTGGAAGCCTCGTCCCAGCTTGTCGACTTCGTCGAGCATCATCACGGGATTGCGTGTCCCGGCCTTGCGGATCGACTGGATGATGTTGCCCGGCAGCGCCCCGATATAGGTCCGCCGGTGGCCGCGGATCTCCGCCTCGTCGTGCACGCCGCCGAGGCTCAACCGCACGAACTTGCGGCCGGTCGCCCTCGCAATGCTCTGTCCGAGCGAGGTCTTGCCGACGCCCGGCGGTCCCACGAAACACAGGATCGGGCTCTTGCCCTCGGGATTGAGCTTGCGCACCGCGAGATATTCAAGGATGCGCCGCTTGACCTTGGGAAGGCCATAATGGTCCTCGTCGAGGATGCGACGTGCCTCGGCAATGTCGATGGCATCCGGGTCGAGCTTCGACCAGGGCAACTCGATCAGCCAGTCGAGATAGCTGCGGATCATCGCGTATTCGGCCGCGGCCTCCGGCATGCGTTCCAGCCGCTTGAGCTCCTTCTTGGCCTGATCCTCGGCTTCCTTCGGCATCCCGGCCTTTTCGAGCTGCTCGCGGAGCTGAGCGATCTCGGCTGATTTTTCATCGCCTTCGCCCAGCTCCTTCTGGATCTGGCGAAGCTGCTCCCGAAGGATGTGCTCGCGCTGCTGCGAGGACAGCGACTGTTGCGTCTGCTCGCCGATGGCCTTGGAGAGCTTGAGCACCTCGATGCGCTGCGCCACCAGCATCAGCACCTTGTCGAGCCGTTCCTTGACGTCGATCGTCTCAAGAACCTCCTGCTTCTCCGACGGAGTGACGTCGGAGACGCCGGCAATGAAATCGGCAAGCGCGGAGGCCGAGGTGATGTTTTCGATCGCTGCTACCAATTCCGCGGGCACGCTCGGGAGAAATTGCAGCGCCTCGCGCGTGCGCTCCTTGAGAAGCCGCACACGCGCCTCGATCTCAGGGCTCATCACTTCCGTGATGCCGATCTCCTCGATGCGCGCAACCAGATAGGGATAGCCGGGGATGAACTCCACGACGCGAAATCGCCGCACGCCCTGACAGATGACGTGGTGCGTGCCGTCGGCGGCCGTGACATAGCGAAGGACCTGGGCGCTCGTCCCGATCCGATGCAGATGCGCCGGCGTCGGGTCATCGATGGCGGGATCGGTTTGCAGAATGACGCCAAGCGGCCGTTCGGCGCGAACCGCCTCCTGCGCGGCCGCGATCGAGGACGGCCGCCCGATCGCCAGCGGCAGAACGGTCCCGGGAAACAGCACGGTCTGGCGTACCGGCAGAATGATGATGGTGTCCGGCGGAAGCGCCTCGCTGTTGCCGGTCTGCGCCTGGTCCGTTGCGTCCGACATGCAGGCCGCCTCAGTTGCGTTTCATCAGGTTGACGACGAGACAGCCGTTCGCGAGCTCGGAACGGCCGAGCATGAAGTGCGCGGACGGCAGCTTGATATGGCGTTCGAACCGGCCGTGAGGAATTTCCAGCCGGCGGATGGTGGCGGTGCGCGCCACGGCCGGGAGCCGGCGCTGGCCGGCGACTTGCAGCACGTCGGCGTCGATCGACAGGCCGAGGTCGCCGCGCTCCACGCCCGGAAGCGCCACCACGATCCAGAGCTCCCGGTCGGTTTCGAAAATATCGACCGGCGGCTCCCAGTTCGCCGCCTGCAGCGAGCCGGGCTCGAAGAAGTGGCGATGCAGATGCTCGGCGCGCGCGATCATTGCGAGCGCCTCATGCCACATCCAGGCTCGTGGATCGCGCAGCGTCATCGAAACAGCCTCCGAATGCCGGCGGACCGGCGTCCAGCGGGAGTCGTCACAAGCCTACAGCGGCACCTTGGCGGTCAGGTGCGCCTCGATCGCCTCCGACAAATCTTCAAGCGCAAACGATCCGTCGTGGCGCTCACTATTGATGAAGAACGTTGGGGTTCCATTCACGCCGCTGCGCACCCCGCCGAGGAAGTCGGCGCGCACCTTGGGCGCAAAGGTCCCGTTGACCAGCGCTTCGCGCAGGTCCACCTCCGACAGCCCAAAGGTTGCGGCGAGCGCAAGGAACAGCGGCAGACCGAGGCGGTCCTGGTTCTGGAAGATGGCATCATGCATTTCCCAGAACAGGTCGTGGACGCCGGCAAATTCCGCGGTCTCCGCCGCCGCCTCGGCGTGCGGATGCACCTGGGCGAGCGGGAAATGCCGGAAGACGAAGCGAAGGTTGTTGCCGAACTGCTTCTTGATGAGCTTGACGACAGGATGCGCGTGCCCGCAATGCGGGCATTCATAGTCCCCATACTCGACCAGGGTGACGGGCGCGGACGCCGGTCCCAGGATGTGATCATGCGGCGTGATGGGCGCTTTGAGCGTGGCCATGGCTGTCCCTTTCATCTTGCAATCTTTGCAACGCCTCGAGGATGCCGTCGGCACCGGGGTTGACGGCAATCGGCGAGACATAGCTCCAGACGATGGTTCCCTTGCGGTCGATGACGAACAGTGCGCGCTCGGACACGCCTTCGTGGTCGCGATAGGCGCCATAGGCCTGGGCGACGGTGCCTTTGGGATGGAAATCGGCCAGCAACGGGAAATGGAGGCGGCGATCCTTGGCAAAGGCCTCATGGCACCAGGCGCCATCCACCGAGATGCCAAGGAGTTCCGCGCCGTGTTTGCGGAACTCGGGAAGGATTTCGTTGTAGAGCGCCATCTGGTCGCCGCAGACCGGGCTCCAGTCGGCCGGATAGAAGGCGAGAATGACGGGGCGTCCCCTCAGTTCCGAGAGCGACAGTTTCTGGTCGGGTGTCACCGGCAGCGTGAAGTCCGGAGCTGAAGTTCCAGCCGCCAAAACGGAAGCCATGGTTTTGTTTCCCTGCACCGCCATCGCACCGGGTTCCGGGCTCGCGGACGATGGAGACTATGCGCCGGGCGGCGGGCTCGCCTTGACGGCTGTCAACTCACGCCGTGTCGGGCTGCGCTGGGAGCATGCAACCGGTTGAAACGCATTGATGGCGGCAGGCGTTCCATGCCTGGCATTACGTACTTTTACGTTAAGGGTATTTGCCAGATTTCCTTTGTGACAGGCGAGCGCGAGGCTGCAGCCATGTTGGGGCATCCCGTCCCAACGGCGCCCTGTCCAGGAGTGCAGTCATGAAGGCGATCACTCATTCGAGCCCCACCAACGGCGCCTACTACCGCAGCCTTTTTGCGAACCGGCCGCATCGCCTCAAGAGCGTGGATTCGATCGCGGCGATCATGATCTGCCATCGCGGCCAGGAAATCTGCCGTGAAGCCCAGGCGGCGGAACACTGGTACTTCGTCATCTCCGGCGTCGTGCGCCGATGCGTGCTGCGGGCGGACGGCCGGCGCCAGATCGTCGGTTTGCTGCTGCCAGGCGACTTCTTCGGCTTCACCGCAGGCGACGAATACGACTACACGGCCGAAGCGGTCGCGGACGGCACGGTGCTCGCGAGCTATCCGCGCCGCCGCGTCGAAGCGCTCGCCGATTCAGATCCGAGTCTCGCCCGTGAGCTGCGCCAGGTCACCTTCGAGGCAATGTCCCGATTGCAGGCGCAGCTCTTGATCCTCGGACGCATCACCGCATTGGAAAAGGTCGGATCCTTCATCCTGGAAATGGAGACCCGGTTGTCCCACGGCCGCGGGGACAGCATCGCGCTCCCGGTATCGCGCTACGATATCGCCGATTACCTCGCGGTCTCGGTCGAAACCGTGAGCCGGTCGCTGACCGATCTGAAGCAGCGGGGCGTCATCAAGCTGTCGGGCACCCGCACGGTCAAGATCGTCGATCGCGATATGCTCGAAGAGGGCGAGCATGAGGACTGCAGCGGACGGCTGCGCCCCGTCGCGCGAGCCGCCTGAGCGAACGCGGGGAGCGGCGCGAAGCGCTGCGAAGCGCTCAGTCCGGCGGATCACCGGCGAGCGTCAGGCGCGCCATGACGGCAAGCCGGACCGCCTCCGCGAGCTGGCGGACGCCGAGCCGCTCCATCATGCGGGCGCGATGGACCTCGACCGTGCGAATGCTGATGCCGAGGTCGTGGGCAATGATCTTGTTCGGGCGGCCGGCGACCAGGCCGTCGAGCACCTGATGCTCGCGCGGGCTGAGCGTAGCGACACGCTGGGCCGCCTTGGCGGCTTCGCGGTTGCGGTTGCGCTCAGACCGCCTGGGCGCCGACAGCGCCAGAGCAATGGCCTTGATCAGCACGTCGTCATCGTAGGGCTTCTCGATGAAGTCGATGGCGCCAGCCTTCATGGCCCGCACCGCAGTCTGCACGTCTCCTTGGCCTGTCATCACGACTACGGGCAGATGATTCTCCAGCTTCGCCAGCCTGGCCTGCAGCGTCAGCCCGTCCATGCCGGACATGCGGACATCCAGGAGAACGCAGCCCGACGAAAGGCCGGGCGCGACGGCGAGAAATGCCAGCGAGGATTCATATGACACTGTCCTGAACCCCGCCGCATCCAGCAGGCGCTCGAGCGAACGGCGTACGGCCGCGTCATCATCGACCACATGGACGGTGCGTTCATCCGTCACGGCTCTCTCCCGCAACCGGCGCAGCCGGCAGGGTGAACCGGAAAATCGTCCCTCCCGTCGGGTTCGGCTCGCTGCCAAGTTCGCCGCCGTGCGCCTCGACGATCGAGCGGCAGATCGACAGACCCAAGCCCATCCCATCGGGCTTCGTCGAAATGAAAGGCTCGAACAAGCGGGCCGCGACTTCGACTGAGATTCCGGGCCCGCTGTCCGCGACCGCGATCTCGACCATGTCACCCGCCAGGCCACGGGTCGTCAGGTCCAGCGCGGGCCGCTCGGTATGCGCCATGGCCTCGAGCGCGTTCCGGATCAGATTGATGAGCACCTGTTGGATCTGAATCCGGTTGGCAAGGACGATCGAAACTCCCGGATCGAAATCGTATCGGATCTGGATCCCGAGCATCCCGGAGCCGGTCTGCGCCAAGGCGCTTGCTTCCAACACCAACGCGGCTACGCTTTCGATCCTCTTCTCCGTTTCTCCTCGCGTCACGAAGTCGCGCAACCTCCGGATGATCTGCCCGACCCGCAACGATTGCTCGACCGCCTCCTCCATGATCTCGCGGACGGTGCCGATCCTGTCGCGTCCGCTATCCGACAGCAGGCGGCGCGCCGCGTTCACGGAGTTGATGACGGCGGTCAGCGGCTGGTTGATCTCGTGCGCCATGGCGGCGGCCATTTGTCCGGCGGTGCTCAGGCGGCCGGCATGGGCGAGTTCGTGCTGCAGTTTCTGAGAACGGGCGTCGGCGCGCCGGCGCTCGTCGATTTCTCTCACTAGCTTCTCATTGGCGTCCGCGAGCTCGATGGTCCGCCTGGCCACCCGCTGTTCGAGCGTCTCGTTGAGTTGGCGCAAACTCGCCTCCGCCTGATTGCGCGCCGTGAGATCGCGGCTGACGGTCGCAATGTTCATGGGATTGCCGGTACGCGGATTGTCGATCCGGAACCAGTCAACAAGAAACGGTATCGTGTTGCCAGTCCTGAAATGCCGGAAATTGAGCTCTCCGCTCCAGCGGCCGCTGCTGATCACGAGCGGCCAGTACAGGTCGCGGGCGCGGCCGCGATCCTCAGGAGCGAGAAAATCGAACACGTGACAGTCGCGATCGAGCTGCGAAAGGCCGACGATCGCGAGCCCGGCGGGGTTCACGTATTGCGGCCGGCCGTCCAAGCCGGCGACGCCGATGAAATCCGGCGAGCGCTCGATCAGCGAAACAAAACGCCGCTCGTCGGCCTCTGCCTGCCATCGCTGCAGGGCCACGGCCGTGTCGTTTGCCGCGATGCTGAGAAGCAGCCGCTGGACTTCGGTCGGAAAATCCGGCTGGCGACTTGAACCCGCCACCAGGACGGCGGTGCCGCCGAAGCCGACGGGTGCGCTCGCCAGCCGCAGCGTGCCGCCGCCGATTGGATCGGCGATCACCGCCGTCCGCTCGGAGCGGCGAATCAGGTCACGGCGCAGCGCGTCGCGGATTGCCCGCACGGAAGCGGGGCTGGTTGCATCGCCGGGATGAATGACTTCGATGAGAGACCGGCCGCCCTCCTCCGGCAGCGCCACATAGATGAAATCCGCATCGAGCATCGAGACCAGGGCGGCGGCGACGCTATCGGCAATCTGCTGCGGACCGTACCCCGTCCATATCGCCGGCAATGTCGAGAGCGCGACAAGATCGCGAATGCAGCGCCGCAACTCCTGCGGATCGGCGAGGCTTTCCACCCATGGCATGGCCCATAGCCTTGATCGGCGTCCAACTTGGAATCTTGGATCAGACTGCGGACGCGTTGCGCACGCCCAACTCCCGCAGGAATTCGTCCGGCGGCACATAGAAGGGATTCTCGCGGAGAATTCCGCCGACGATGACTTGCGGATGCGTTCGGAGAATATCCATCAGCACGGAGGCGCTGAACTGGGTGACGTCATAGGTGCAGACCGTGGCCATGTCGTAATTCGGCAAGAGAAAGTTGAGCCGCGATTCGTATTCGACGATGTCGTGCACCCCTGGAAAATCCAGGAGCGCCCATTCCATGGTGGCCCACAACCGCGTCATGCCGCCGCTCTGGCTTGCGGTCTTGGCGACTTCCTCGAGCAGCTCGATCATCGCGTGTTGATCGAACCGGCCTGCCCGCAGGTAAGCATCGTCCCAGGGGCGCACTTCGAGCTGGCCGTCGGCTTGCGCCTTCGCGGCATCGATGCCGGCAGCCGCCAGCCGCTGCACGCGCTCGTGACGCTGGCTCTTGTCCAGGATGTAGACGGCCCTGTCGCCCCCATCGATGCCGTCCTTGAGGAAGGGCAGCATGACGTTGTACTCGTCGTCCCGGCTGTTGAAGAAGGCGCAGACGTGGCAACGGCAACTCACCGTCGCCCGCGCCAAGTTCACTGTCCTTGAAGCCTGCGCCATCGGTCACTCCTTGCGTTAAACGAGGAGTGGCAGCGCTGTTGGCCCTCTGGGGTCGCCCCGGCGGGTCGATGTACGATGCTCAATACAAAACAGCACAACCGCAGAGATTGAATACCTGTCACAAAGCAATAGCAACGTCAAAGCTCACTCAGTGATGTAGCGACATGCACACGCGCCAGCGATATTGATTTCGCACAAAAAAACGTCGCGGGATTTGATAAGGCTCGCAGACAGGCCTCATCATGCGGATTTTCATGCGTGAGTGCAAAGAGGCCGAGCAACGAGTTGCAAGCGTGCCCAGACCTTGCGGAAGAGCTTGCAAGCTCGCTTCGGCGATCCGATTCCCGTCACCACGGTCCAGCTTGGCGGATCGCTCGCGGGGAAGCTCTCTTTCAGGCTCTCGTCGATCTGATCTTCGGACGGCGTCGGATTCTCGGTATCGGCTTCACGACCGCGTCTTTTGGCGATTGCAGACTGGCGCCGGTGTGACGGGGCCGATCGTGCCATCACGTCACGGGCCTCGTGACCGCGGGACCGTCGTTGCCCCGCGACCTCAGCCTGAACGCCAGGACGATCAGAAGGATACCGAACACGAGCGAGAATGCGCCAATCCACCAGGTCAGGACCACGGCCCCGGCAAGCGGCGCCACGATCGCGAGGATGCCAAAGATAAGCGCCGCAGCCGCGGTGAGAGCGAGCCACCAGCGGCCGTGGCTGCCGTCGATGCGGAACGCCGCCGCGAACATCAGGCATCCCATCACGACCGACCACGCCGCAATGAGCAGCACGAATGCCAGCACCGTGATGCCGGGCCAGAAAAAAGCGAGCACGCCGGCCGCGATGCTGGCGACGCCCTGCAACGCCAGCAGCCCCCAGCGATCACTGTGGCGGGCGCGAACGGCGGCGGCGATCGAGAACGCGCCGTCGACGATCATGTAGGCGGAGAACAGCAGAACCAGCGCCAGAATCGTGGCGAGGGGCACGACGAGGGCCACCAGCCCGAAAATCACGCCGAGAACGCCGCGCAAGGCGATCAACCACCAATTTCGGACCAGGATGGCGTTGAGGTCGTTGGGATCGGCGGCGGGCGACGACGATCCGGGAACTCGGTTGCCGGCCATTGTGGTGCTCATGGCGTGCTCCTGACAGTGCTGACAGTCGGTCGATGCGACACTGCTCCACGACCCACGAGTGCGCGTTGATGATCGTCAATTATTTCGATGGATTGCTGCGCCGCGGCGCAGACCGGGCTCGACCGGGCTGAACCGCACCCGGTTCGAGCGGGCCTCAGATCATTTCCAGCGGCCGCGGTCCCGCTGGCGGCGGGAATGCACGGTCGAGTTCCGCGAGGTCCTGTTCCGTCAGTCGAAGGTCGAGCGCGGCCCGGTTCTGGCGGACATGCGCCTGCCTGGAAGCCTTGGGGATCGCGATGACGCCGTCCTGCCGAAGCACCCACGCGAGCGCGATGGTCGCCGGCGTCGATTGATGCCTGGCTGCAATGGTCTTCAGCGCTTCGCTGGTGAGCAGCCGGCCTTGCTCGATGGGCGAATAAGCCATGATCGGAATGCGATGCTCGTGGCACCACAACATGAGGTCGTATTCAATGCCGCGGCGAGCCAGATTGTACAGCACCTGGTCGGTGGCAACGGCATCCTCGGCCAGGCCGAAGACCTCGATCATGTCCGGCAGATCGAAATTGCTCACGCCCCAATGACGGATTTTCCCTGCGCGAAGCAAGGCATCAAAACCCTCGATCGTTTCCTCGAGCGGCACCGCACCGCGCCAGTGCAGGAGGTAGAGATCGAGACGATCGGTCTTGAGCCGCCGCAGGCTGCGCTCGCATGCTTCAACGGTGCCCGGACGGGTGGCATTTTCCGGCAGCACCTTGCTGACCAGGAAGACCTCGTTGCGCCGGCCTGCGATTGCTTCACCGACCAATGTCTCCGCTGCACCGTCGCCATACATTTCAGCGGTGTCGATGAGAGTCATGCCCAGGTCCAGGCCCAGACGGAGCGCGGCGATTTCGCCGCTGCGGCTTCGGGAATTTTCTGCAAAGCCCCAGGTGCCCTGCCCGAGAACCGGCACCGGCTCGCCCGACGGCAGCCTTGCGGTTCGGACCGAACCAGCCGTGCGCGCATCGATGACGGCCATGAGTCTCGCCCTTATTTGAGGGTCGCCAGATAGGCGATCAGATCGGCCCGCTCCCTGGGATCCGGGATCCCGGAAAAAGGCATGGTGGTTCCCGGCACCACTTTTTGGGGATCATCCAGAAACGCATCGAGCGTCTTCTCGTCCCACACGATGTCGGCATTCTTCATGGCCCGGCTGTAGCGGAACCCTTCGACGCTGCCGGCTTTGCGGCCCAGCACCCCGCGCAGGTTGGGCCCGAGGCTGTTCTTGCTGTCGAGCGGATGGCAGGCCACGCATTTGAGAAAAACCTCCTTGCCCCTCTCCGCGTCCTGTCCGCGCGCCGCCGACGCAGCACCGACGATCGATACGACCATGAGGCAGCGGAGGGCTCTTTTCACCGGCTTTGACATTTCCAAGTCCATCCTGTCGGCGCGTGATCAGGCGTTGACGCCGCCGGCGTGCTGGCGGGTCCATGCCAGCAACTGCGGCAGCGGCATGAGCCCCGACTTTCGCGCAATCTCGCGCCCGTGGTGAAGGAGCATCAGCGTCGGTATGCCTTGAATGGAGAAGCGCTGCATCAGTTCCGGTGCCGCATCGCTGTCCATCTTGATCAGTCGTACCTCCGGCTCGAGCTCGGTTGCCGCCTGCTCGAAAATCGGCGCCATCGCCCGGCAGGGACCGCACCAAGCCGCCCAGAAATCGACCAGCAGCAGAATGTCGCTGAACTTGGCGTGCCGCTCGAAGCGGGCGACGCTGTTCAACGCGAGCGGCCGCCCTTCGTAGAGCGGCCGATGGCAGGACCCGCACTTGCCGCGCTCGCGGAGTCGTTCGCGCGGCACGCGGTTGATGGCGTCGCAATGCGGACAGACGATATGCAGCGCGCTAGCCATGTGTCCTCCAGACTGGCTCGATGCTTCAAAGGATCCCGAGCCCGGACGGAGTAGCGCGGATCTCGACGTCGGTGACTTCCACCCGCTTCGAGGTCTGGCTGCTGCCCTGCATGAGCTTGAGCTCGATGGTCTTGCCCACGCCGACCTGCTCGACCTGCTCGGCGAGGTCCGCCAGGCGACGGACCGGCTGGCCGTTCGCGCCGACGATGACGTGCCCCAGTTCTCCGGTCGCGGCATTGACCCCCAGCAGGCCGGCGCGCGCCGCCGGAGAGCCGGGAACCGTGCGCACGACGATCACGCCATCGACGCCGAGCCTGGTGGCGATGGCTTCGCTGCCGGCGACGATGCCGATTCCCGGGGCCGGCACCCGGCCGGTGCGGATGAGCTCCGGCACGACCCGGTTGACGACGTCGACCGGAATGGCAAAGCCGATCCCGGCGTTCGATCCCGAGGGCGAGAAGATCGCCGTGTTCACGCCGATGAGCCGCCCGGCCGAATCGAGCAGCGGACCGCCCGAATTGCCGGGATTGATCGCGGCGTCGGTCTGGATGACGTTGCCGATCTCGCGGCCGCCGCTCGTCGGCAACCGCCGCTTCAGCGAGCTGATGATGCCGCTCGTGAGCGATTGGTCGAGCCCGAACGGATTGCCGATGGCGAAGGCGGCTTGCCCGACCTTGAGTTCGGCCGAACTGCCGACCGCGATCGGCGGCGGGAGCTCGCTGACGCTGGCCAGGCGAATGACCGCGAGGTCGTAATGCGGAGCAACACCGACGATAGTCGCCTTGATGGCTTCTCCCGATGCCAGGCGAACGGCAAGGCCTTTGGTCCCATCCACGACGTGGTCGTTGGTGACGACGTTGCCGGCCTGGTCCCACACGAAGCCTGTGCCGGTGCGGATCCCTCCCTCCTCGGCAGCCGATAGCGGCTGCTCGTTGCCGGCGTCGCGGCCGACCACATGGACCACCGACGGCGAGACGCTCTCGAAAAGCCGGATGGTGGACTTTTCATAATCCGCGAGGCTTCCGCGCGCCTCGACCGGACGCGGTGTGGTCGCCGCATAGAGTCGATACTCGACGTAAGGCCGGACCGCGATGAAAGCGAGCAGGACCAACATCAGTGCCAAAACGTAACGGAATGATCGGCTTTCCATTTTCGCCTCCCGAGGCGCCATGACCCGTCTGCGTTCGATCTCTGGGCGTTGTGATCCTTGGGCGTTTTGATCCTCAGGGATGCTGATCCTTGGGCTCGCCGGCTCCGAACGCTCGAAGAGATCTGGAACCATGCCGGTCCAACAAAGCGAGAACCATGACGAATCTCAATTTTTTCCGCGTGGGGTCCGTCGCGGCTCGTGAGCACGGCGGTACAATTTCGGTGCGATCGAGATTAAAATGACGAAACGCAATTTCAGTTCGAATTTTTATTTTTATCTTTTGAACACGCGCCGCCGACAGGTGTTGGCCCGGCGTCACCTGTCGCCATGCGTGGCCGGTGAATGCATCAACACAGGAGAACACCATGCACATGCAACTTCGCGCGGGCGCGATCGCGCTCGCGCTCCTTGGCAGTACCGGCCTCGTCGCCGCGCAAAACTCGCCCGGTGGCCAGCAGGAAAAGCTCAACCTCAGTCCATCGCAGGAGCAATCGGTCTCGCAAGGATTGAACCGCGAACCGGCGCAGTCGGCGCAGGGCTACCAGGGACAGGTCGGTTCCAAGCCGCCGGAATCCCTCAAGCAGCAGAACCTGCCGAACAACGTGACCGCCCAGGTTCCCCAGACGAAGAACATGCTCTTCATCAAGCTGCCGGACCGAATCCTGCTGATCGATCCGGACAGCAAAACGGTGGCCGAGATCGTCGCCACCCCCGCCACCACCGGCAGCGGCGCGAGCCCGGCAAGCCCGGCAAGCCCGCAGAATCCGGAACCGGGGAGCAGATAAAATCCAGCCGAGCGGCGAGCGACCGGTGCGGCGGCGCGGCTGCCGCATCGCGCTCCCCCTCAAACCCGACAGGAGCATACCCAACAGGAGCATGGTGCCATGTCAGTCAAGTTGAACCGACCGTCCTACGAGCACGCGCAAAAGCTCATCAAGGACAGACGGTGCGTGTTGGATCAACGGAGCGACTGGACCGATCATCGGCCTGCAAGGCACGCGGAAACGACATTCATCGAACAACACGGAATCGCCGAATATGCCAAATGGCATCTCGGCGAAGACGACGAGATATCGGAACGCAACAAGCGCCGATACAAGTTTCCCTATGGCGACTTCGAGAACGTCCATCGCTGCGCGGTGCTCGCCGCCGAGTCCCGTGCCGGCCAGTACAAATATACCGATATCGAGCTGGCGTGCGCGCATTTGCATGGGATGCTGGAAGAGGCGATGGCCGTGCAGCATCCCGAGGCGAAGGAGCACGAACATGTTCCTCCCCGGCTCGCGGCGACGAAGTAATCCGTCTCGCTGACCGCAACGAGTGCGTCAGGCGAGATCACGGGCGCCGATATTGGTAGGGCGCGTCCTCTTGAAGCGTTGTCAGCGCCGTGACCTGGACGCGATCGGGGGCGAGGTGGCAAACCGGGTCGGTCGCGGCAGCGTCGCCGGTCAGAGCGAAGGCCTGGCAGCGGCAACCGCCGAAATCCAGATCGCGCCGAGCGCAGCTCGCGCAAGGCTCCTTCATCCATGCGGTTCCCCGGAACGCGTTGAAGGCGGGGGACTGCTCCCAGATTTCAGCCAGCGCATGATCGCGCACCGACCAGAATTCGAGACCCGGAATGCTCTCCGCCGCGTGACACGGCAACACCTTGCCGGAGGGCGTCACATTGAGCGAGCGGCGACCCCAGCCGCCGATGCAGGGCTTGGGGTAGCGGGCATAGTAATCGGGCACGACGGCGTCGATGACGATGCGGCCATGATGGCGCGCGCGCAGTTCGTCGACCAGCCTCACCGCGCGGTCGACCTGCTCGCGCGTGGGAAGCAGCACGGCCCGGTTCCTCAGCGCCCAGCCGTAGTACTGCACGTGGGCGATTTCGACCCGGCCGGCACCCAAGTTCAATGCAAGCTCGACCATCTCACCGATGCGATCGATATTCGCGCGGTGGATGACGGCATTGACGGTCAGAAGCAGCTTCAGCCGGACGACGTCCCGCGCCAGCTCGATCTTGCGGTTGAAGGCGCCGTCGTATCCGGCGATGTGGTCTGCCGATGACGGGATGCTGTCCTGGATCGACACCTGGACGTGGTCGAGGCCGGCCTGCATGAGCTGCTCGAGCCTGCTTGCCGTCACGCCGACGCCGGAGGTGATGAGATTGGTGTAGAGCCCGGCCACGCGCGCCGAAGCCGTGATCTCGACGAGATCGCGCCGCGCGCCGGGCTCGCCACCGGACAGGTGAACCTGCAACACGCCGAGCGCGGATGCTTCTTTGAACACGCGAGCCCAGGTCGCGGCGTCAAGCTCGTCGTCGCGGCGGTCGAGCGCAAGCGGGTTGGAGCAATAAGGACATCCCAGCGGACAGCGGTGGGTCAGCTCCGCCAGCAGGCCGAGCGGCTTTGGCAGCGTTGCGGGAACCACGCTCGCCACCTCACAGATCCAGCAGCCGCTTGTCGGCCAGTCCGCGCAGCAGCGCCGTCACGTCAGCCAGTATCCGCTCGCGCGGTGCCGAAAAGGCCTTGGCCAGATCGTCCACGATCTCCGTCAAGGTCGCCTCGCCGGTGCAGCGTTTGATGATCTCGACGGCGACCGCGTCGGCCTTGAACACGCGCTCGGGTCCCAGCAGGGTCCAGCCATGGGCCTCGTTCTGCGCGAGCCGCACGCCGCGCGGCAGGCGCGGGCGGGCACCGGGCAGGATCGACGTCGTGTCGTCGCTCATGCGCTGTCCTTACTCTTTCGGAACGAAGGCGCCCGGAGGGACATGCTTCGGCACGACGTAGGCATGGTGGAGTGCGTCGAGCATGGCCCACAGCACGTCGCATTTGAATTCGAGTGCCTTGAGGACGGCCTCCTGCGCTTGCGGCGTCGTGGCGTGCCGCTTGACGTAGCTCAGCGCGAAATCGGAATCGCGCGCGGCCTGCGGCGGACGATTGACGAAGTAAGCAAGCGTATCGGCACTCACGAAATCGTAATTCCGCAACATGCCGTCCAGCCGTTCGCTGATGATCTCCGGCGAGAACAGCTCGGTAAGGCAAGAGGCGACGGCTTCAAGCAGCGTCTTGTCGCGGGCGAAATGCACATAGGCATCCACGGCAAACCGCGTTGCAGGCAGCAGGCCGCGTTCCGAGACGACATAATCGCGGTCGAGACCGAGCCCGCCCGTCAACCGGAGCCAGCGCTCGATGCCGCCCTCGTTCTCGCCGTCGCCGTCGTGGTCGACCAGGCGGCTTCGCCAGTTGCGGCGCAGGTCCGGATCGCTGCAACGCGCGATCAGGCTGGCGTCCTTGATCGGGATCATGGCCTGATAGTAGTAGCGGTTGAGCGCCCAGGCCTGGACCTGACCCTTGGAACACCGGCCTCCATGCAGGAGGTGATGAAACGGGTGCGACCGGTGGTAGCGGCGCGCGCCGATGTCGCGCAGGCGTGCCTCGAGCTCGTCTCCGGTCATCAGACCTGTCACAGCAGGACCTCCAATCCGTCCTCGGCGACCTCCCAGCCCTTGCTGAGCACGCGCGCGTGCTCCGGCGATCCTTCCACCAGAATGGGATTGGTATTGTTGATGTGGATGTAGATGCGCCGGGCCCGCAAGCCCGCGAGCGCGTCGAGCGAACCGCCCTCCCCGTCGATTGCCATGTGCCCCATGCGTGCGCCGGTCTTGCTGCCGGTGTTCGTGGCAATCATCTCGTCGTCGCGAAACAACGTGCCGTCGAAAAACACGACATCCGCGCGCTCCATCCGCTCCCGCATGCGCGGCGTAATGGCGGCGGCGCCCGGGATGTAGGCCACTCGCGCACCGTTGGCGCTCAGCTCCACGCCGACGGTGCCGGCAGCCTCGCTCATCGTCTCCGGGCTTTCGCCTTCCAGATAGAGCGGCACCTTGCCCGGCACCGCGAACAGCTCCGCCTGCAAACCGCCGGGAAGCACACAGGATTGGTCGATGGCCATGGTCCGCCGTTGCACGACATCGGGCGCCAGGACGCCGAACACGCTGTTCTCTCCGAGCACCGCAAGCGTCGCCGCCGACGCGCATAGCGTGAAAGGCTCGCGCTCGCGCAAGCTCAACAGGCCCGTGACCTGATCGATCTCCGCGCCCGTAAGAAGGATGGCCTTGATCGGGCTTCCGCGCGTACCGCCGCGCGGATGCAGCGCCGGCGAGCGGCGAAGCTGCTCCGGCAGGTCAGGCGATGCATTGATCAGCAGCCAGTCCTCGCCATTGGCGGACATGGCGAGGCTGGCTTGAGTGCGCGGCTTGACCCGCCGGTCGCCCGCCCACGCCAATCGGCATACCGGGCAAAGGCAGTTCCATTGCGGGAAACCCCCACCGGCCGCCGAGCCAAGCACGATTGCGGTAAGGGCCGGCATCAACCTGCGATAAGGCTGATGGTATTAGAACTCGGCCGGCAGATAGCCGTTGATCTCGAGACCGATGCAGATCTCAACGAGGGTGGGTGTCGTCCAGGCCATTGTCGTGTCCTTTCCCCGGCGTCCCTGAAGGGGGCGCTTTTTCGATGGTATAGGCTATAGGGGCGCAGGCTCTCGATGCAAGCAATCAGGCCTATTGCTTTTGTCTATGGGTCGGCTGCTCGACCCACTCCGCCGCACGCTTGGCGCGTCGTTGCGCAAACGTTGCACGAGGCGCGTTCAAACCGGCCGCGGATTTACACATGGTCACATCAAAGACGGCGCCCTACGGTTCCTGGAAGTCTCCCATCACCTCTGACCTGATCGTCTCGCAGTCGATCGCGCTGTCCGAGGTCCGGCTCGATGGCGGCGAGATTTACTGGCAGGAAGGCAGGCCGCAGGAGCAAGGCCGTTTCGTCGTCGTGCGCGCCGACGCCGCGGGCCACTCCACGGATATGATCCCGCAGCCATTCAACGCGCGCACGCGGGTGCATGAATACGGCGGCGGATCATGGACGGTCGCCGACGGCATCGTCTATTTCTCGGACTTCGCCGACGGTCGCCTCTACCGCCGGAGCGACGCCGCTTCGGAGCCGGAGCCGTTGACGCCGCCGCCGCCGGCATCCGAGCGACAGTGGAGATTTGCGGACGGGATCATCGATCGCCGGCGCCGAAGCTGGATCGGCGTGCGCGAAGATCACACGGGCGACGGCGAGCCGGTCAACACGGTCGTCGCCGTCGACCTCCGCCAGGTCGGACGCGAACCCGGTCGCGTACTGGTGGGCGGGCACGATTTCTTCGCTTCGCCGCGGCTGTCGCCTGATGGCCGTTGGCTGCTTTGGCTGGCCTGGGACCATCCCAACATGCCATGGAACGGCACCACTCTCCATCTCGCCGAGGTCGATGACCGGGGCGGCGTGGCCGAGCCCCGGATCATCGCAGGCGGCGTGGCGGAATCAATCTTCCAGCCCGAATGGTCGCCCGACGGCAGCGGGCTCTTTTTCGTATCGGATCGCAGCAACTGGTGGAACCTCTACCGCTTCGATCTTGCCGCGCAGACCACCGAGCCGCTTGCGCCGATGGCAGCGGAGTTCGGCGTGCCGCAATGGAATCTCGGCACATCGACCTATGCCTGCGCCGGGCCCGACCGGATCGTCTGCTCCTATTCCATGGCCGGTCTCGGCCACTTGGCGGTGCTGGACCTGAAACGCAGAACGCTCCACCACCACGATCTGCCCTTCACGGAATACGGCTCGGTGCGAGCCGATGGTGGCCGCGTCGTGTTTCGAGCCGGCGCTCCCGATCATCCGGTCAGCATCGTCACGCTGGATCTGGCCGCGGGACAGCATCGCATCCTGCAAAAGGCAACCAGCATTCTCGACCAGCCCGATCTGCGCCTTGCCGATTATCTGACCAAGGTCACGGCGGTGGAATTTCCGACGGCGGGTGGAAACACCGCCTTCGGCCTGTTCTACCCGCCGCACAACCCGCACCACGTAGGCGGCGCAGACGAAAAGCCTCCGCTGCTGGTCAAATGCCATGGCGGCCCCACGTCCTCGGCCTCAAGCACGCTCAACCTGAGCACGCAATTCTGGACCAGCCGGGGCATCGCGGTGCTTGACGTCAACTACGGGGGCAGTACCGGCTTCGGCCGCACCTATCGCGAGCGCCTGCATCTGAACTGGGGCGTGGTCGACGTCGACGATTGTGTCAACGGTGCAAGACATCTGGTCGCGCAGGGCCTCGTGGACGAGAAGCGCATCGTGATCAGCGGCGGCAGCGCGGGGGGCTACACCACGCTGGCGGCCCTGGTGTTTCGGGATTTCTTTCAAGGCGGCGCAAGTTACTACGGCGTGAGCGACATTGCCGCGCTTGCGCGCGACACCCACAAATTCGAGTCGCGCTATCTCGACTGGCTGATCGGCCCCTACCCGCAGGAGGAAGAGCGCTATCGGATGCGCTCACCGCTTTATCATGCGGAACGGCTGTCCAAACCAGTGATCTTCTTTCAAGGAGACGAAGACAAGATCGTCCCGCCGAACCAGGCAGAGGCGATGGTCGAAGCGCTACGGCGCAAAGGAAACCCGGTCGGCTATTTCCTGTTCTCGGGCGAGCAGCACGGCTTCCGCAAGGCCGCGAACATTCAACGCTGTCTCGACGGGGAACTCGCCTTCTACGCGATCAACGTCTTCAAGATCGGTCTGACATTCTAGGATGCATCCCGCCTGGGTCGGCCCACGGCCTCACCCGCTCATTCCCGCGAATGCGGGGATCCACTATGCGGGCTGTGCCGGCTCGATCGCCCGTTCGATCAATCGCGGCATGGGTGAGATTGGCGGGAGCCTGACGTTGCGGCCCGCCAGCTCGAGAGCCTCGACGAATCCCTTGTAGGGCGCAAGACGCAGGTACTGATCCGGGAGAATCGCGACCGTGTTGCGGGTGCCATGATCGGTCGCGAAGAGTTCGATGCCTTCCAGCGAGCCTTCCACCAGATAGGCGGTCAAGGCCGGCACCAGGCTGACGCCGAACCCGGCGCGCACCAATCCGAGCGCAACTTCATAGGTCCGACAATGCGCCACGAGGCGGTGGAACGGAAGCACGCGCTGGTACCACTGCTGGACGCGCAGCGTATGCTGGGTGCCGAAATGGAATTGAATACAGCTATTGAGCACGCGTCTGACATCCGCCGGAGCCGAGTCGATGTCTTTCACCGATCGGAGGTCGATCGCACTCGGAACGGCGAACACGTAGGGGTCCTCCACGATCGGGAGCTGGCGGAAGCCGACGCTGGATTGCGCCACCGTGCCGGCCGCGATCAGGCCGATATGGGCCTGGCGCGCGTAAAGCATCTCGATGACCTCGCCGGGAGCCGCCTCGTGGATATCGACCTCCAAGCCGGAGGAAGGGCCGCCGCATCGCTTGAGCGCATCGGGCAACAGCGCCTTGATCACCGAGTTGAGACCGGCGATGCGAATGATGGCCCGGTTGCCGGCGGTGAATTCGCGCAAGCCCGCTTCCGCCTCGTCGATCTCCTTGAGGACGCTTTGCGCGTGCCGCAGCAGCAGGTGTCCGGCGTCCGTCAGGACCATGCGATTGTGACCGCGGTCGAAAAGCCGCGTGCCGACGCTTTCCTCCAGGGCGGCAAGCTGTTTGGAGAGCGAAGGCTGCGCAAGTCCGAGCTGCTTGCTGGCGCGAGTTAAGGTTGCGCTGTGGGCGACCGCAAGGAAAATACGAAGCTGATGAAGAGTCATCGATCGGGCTCAAATTCGGTTTTGGCTGGGACAAGCATTGTAGGATGGCCAAGCTTGCGAGGATGTCCAGGACCGGCAAGAGGCGGCATTTTCCCGCATAAGGCAAATCTTGCTTATTTCGCGCGGGACCTGTTGGCCTGACGAATTCATCGCAAGCCCTTCCGCCATCACTCGCGGAAGGTGTATCCTGATTGCCAGTTGCTCGGATGGCCGGCGCCGCGCCGCCGACACCGACGTCAGGGAGGATGCACATGGGATACCGAAGCTCGATTTGCGCGATTGCATTCGCAACCGCGCTGCTTGCAGGGCCGTCTGCCGCCCAGGTCGTCGATCACGGAAAATACCCCGACCTCAAAGGCCAGTGGAATCGCCCCGCTGTCGGCAACCCGAACAACTGGATTCAGCTTGGCGGTCAGCCCCCGCTTACGCCCGAATATCAGAAGGTCTGGGACGAGATCAAAGCCGACTTGAAGGCCGGCGGTCCGGGCAACTGGCCGTCGACCTTCTGCGTTCACCAGGGCATGCCGGCCATGATGAGCATCTATTCGCCGGCGGAGTTCATCGTGATGCCGGAGGTCACATGGATTCTGGTCAACCACAACAACGATATGTACCGGCGCATCTTTACCGACGGCCGGCCTTGGCCGGAGGACGCCGAGCCGACATATGCGGGCTACTCGCTGGGCAAGTGGATCGACGAGGACGGCGACGGCAAATACGACGTGCTCGAGATCGAGACGCGCTTCCTCAAGAACCCGCGCGGCTACGATACGTCGGGCATTCCGTTCCACGCCGACGGCAAGACCGTCATCAAGGAACGCATCTACCTCGACAAGGCCGACCGCAACGTCCTCTGGGACGAGATCACCGTGATCGACAATGCGTTGACGCGGCCGTACTCGAAGAAACAGAGGGCCGAACGCACTCCGAATCCGCATCCGATCTGGAAATCGGATTCCTGCTCGGAATACAACGCGCAGATCCTCATCGGCACGGAAAATTACTATCTGAGCGCCGACGGCAAGCTGATGCCGTCGAGGAAGGGCCAGCGGCCGCCGGATTTGACGTATTTCAAACAGACCCAATGACCGGCAGCTCGCAGCTTGGCTATCTCGCAGCTTGGCTATAATGGCAACGAGCAGCGCTTCCGTCGGGAAGCGCTGGCTGCGTATCACTTGCGAGGATCGTCCAGCCGTTCCGGAGGTTTGCCAATGAAAAATCACACGCTCGCGATCCTGGCCGCCGCCGCGACGATGCTGTCATGCGCATCGCCCGCGCCCGCCCAAGGGAAAAGGGACGCGCCGTTCCAGATCATGGAGACGTCGATCGACGACATCCATGCCGCCATCAAGTCCGGAAAGCTCACCGCCCGCCGCCTGATCCAGGGCTACCTCGACCGCATCGCCGCCTACGACCAGCAAGGCCCGACCATCAATTCCATCATCACGATCAACCCGGACGCGCTCGCGGAGGCCGACAAGCTCGACGCCGCCTACAAGCGCTCGGGCTTCGTCGGCCCGCTGCACGGCGTCGCGGTCCTGGTCAAGGACGAGATCGACACCGCCGGCATGCCGACGACGCTGGGCACGCTGGTGTTCAAGGACTACCGGCCGCCGCGCGACGCATTCGCGATCGAGAAATTGCGCAAGGCGGGCGCGATCATCCTGGGCAAGACCACGCTGAGCGAGTTCGCCGCCGGCGACACCTACGGGTCGATGTTCGGGGTCACGCGCAATCCCTACGACCTCGAGCGCACGGTCGGCGGCTCATCGGGCGGCTCGGGCGCGGCGCTCGCGGCGAATTTCTCGACCGTCACGATCGGCGAGGAGACGCTCGCGTCGATCCGCCGGCCCGCGACCTGGACCTCGGTCGCGAGCCTGCGGCCGACGCCCGGCCTCGTGAGCCGCAGCGGCATGTGGGACGGCTATCCCACCGTGCACGCCCAGATGGGCCCGATGGCGCGCACCGTACGCGACCTCGCCAGGCTGCTCGACAGCATGGTGGGCTACGACCCGGAAGACCCGGTGACCGCGCTCGGGATCGGAAAGGTCGACGGGAGCTACACCCGCTTCCTGAACCGGAACGGTCTCAAGGGCGCGCGCATCGGGATTTTGCGCGAATCGATCGGGACCAACTCCGAGCCCGCTGCGGACGACTTCAAGAAGGTCGACGCCGCCTTCGAGAAGAACGTCGCCGAGCTCAAGGCCGCAGGCGCGATCCTGATCGACCCGATCGTGATCCCGGATCTCAAGACGCTGATCGCCAAGCGGGTGGCGAACCCGATCGCGGCCGACGAGGCGCTCAAGCTCTATCTCGCGCGCAACCCGAATTCGCCGCTCAAGACCCGCGAGGACATCATCAAGTCGCCGGACATTGAGAAGAGTTTTCCGCCGCCGAACGTCGAGCGCTACAAGGCCGCTTCCCCGCCGTTCAACGCTGCGCGCTTCGCCGATTATGCGCTGGCGCGCGAGCAGCTGATGATCAACATCATGAAGGTGATGGCCGACAACAAGCTCGACGCCATCGTGCACAAGTCGGTGGAGCATCAGCCCGGCCTGATCAAGGACGGCATCAACCCGCCCTACACCAGCACCAGGGGCGTGCCGACGTGGAACACGTTCCTGATCTACGCCGCCTCGATGACGGTGCCGTCGGGATTCACGACCGACAACCTGCCGGTCGGCATCACCTTCTTCGGCCCGCCCTACAGCGAGCCGATGCTGCTCAAGCTCGCCTATGGCTACGAGCAGGCAACGCGCCACCGCGTGCCGCCCAAGACCACGCCGCCGTTGCCGACGTCCGCGGCCGAGGTGCGGCGGTAGCTTTCTTATCCCTCCCCCGAAGGGGGAGGCACAGGCGGCCTTCGGCCGCCGTTCTTAGCGTCAAACGACGCCGCTGCGAAGCAGCGGCTATGGAGCGAAGCGAGCCGGGGTGGGGTCTTATCCAAATCCCCACCCGGTCGGCTTCGCCGACCACCCTCCCCGCAAGCGGGGAGGGATCACGCCGCGATCTTCACATATTCGAAATCGCCCGGCTTGTTGTCGATGCCGACGCGCGGCGGCGCGATCCAGCTTGCGAATTCGCCGGGCTCGACCACCTGCTTCATCAGGCTCTGGACGAAGTCGCCGTCATCCTTCGACGGCAGCCACTGGTCCTTCTCCTTGGCCCACGCTGCCGCGTCGATCAGCTCGCCCGCGGGCGTCACCTTGGCGTCCTTGAACTCGCCGATCTGGCGGTGGAAGGCGACGTGCGGCAGTTCCAGCTTGTAGTCCACGCCGGTCTTCTCGATGATCTTGTTCCAGCGGTCGAGGCCGCGCTGGCAATCCGCCGTATAGTCGTCGCGCAGCCGCATGTTGATCGCGGTCAGCGCCGGCTCGTCGACGCGCCTGATCTCGCCATCGACCAGCTTGAGCACCGGATAGGTCGAGTTCTCCAGCTTGTGGTCGTCGTCGATCCTGGTCTCCTGATAGCGGCCCTTGATGCCGGCATTGAAGGCATTGGCGGCGTTGGTCGACACCTCCGACCCGAACAGGTCGAGCGACAGCGTGTAGTGCAGGTTGAGCTTCTTCTTCATCGTCGGCAGGTCGATGACGCCGAGCGCGCGCACCTTCTCGATGTCGTTGGGGTCCTCCACGCCTGCCTCCTTCATCGCCTCGCAGGTGCGCTGCAGGGTGCGGCCGATGCCGGTCTCGCCCACGAACATGTGGTGCGCTTCCTCGGTCAGCATGAAGCGGCAGGTGCGCGAGAGCGGGTCGAAGCCCGACTGCGCCAGCGAATGGAGTTGCATCTTGCCGTCGCGGTCGGTGAAGTAAGTGAACATGAAGAACGACAGCCAATCCGGCGTCGCCTCGTTGAAGGCGCCGAGCATGCGCGGCGCATCGGTGGAGCCGGAGCGTCGGCGCAAAAGGTCGTCGGCCTCCTCGCGGCCGTCGCGGCCGAAATATTTCTGCAGCAGGTAGACCATCGCCCAGAGGTGGCGGCCTTCCTCGACATTGACCTGGAACAGGTTGCGCATGTCGTAGAGCGAGGGCGCGGTCTTGCCGAGATGGCGCTGCTGCTCGACGGAGGCGGGCTCGGTGTCACCCTGGATCACGATCAGGCGGCGCAGCATCGCGCGATGCTCGCCCGGCACTTCCTGCCAGGCCGGCTCGCCGAAGCTTTGTCCGAACGGTACGACCCGGTTCTCTTCCTGCGGGGCGAGAAGAATGCCCCAGCGATAGTCGGGCATCTTCACGTAATCGAACTTGGCCCAGCCGCGCGGATCGACCGAGTACGCGGTGCGCAGGTAGACCAGCGACTCCTGGAAACCATCCGGTCCCATGTCGTGCCACCAGTTGATGTAGCCCGGATGCCAGCCCTCCAGCGCCTTCAGCACGCGGCGGTCCTCGGTGAGCCCGACATTGTTTGGGATCGTTGTGGAGTAATCGACCTTGATGTCGTGCACGTTCATGATCAAACCCTCTTCAAATCGAAATTCGGCTTCTGCCCGCTGCCGTAGCGCGTCAGCGCGCCTTCGGGTCCGACCGCGTTCGGGCGCTGGAAGATCCAGTTCTGCCACGCGGTCAGCCGGGCGAAGATTTTCGTCTCCATCGTCTCGGGTCCGGCGAAGCGCAGGTTCGCCTCCATGCCGGTGAGGCCGTCGGGCGAGAAGCTCGCGCGTTCTTCCAGGAACACGCGCACCTCGTCCGCCCAGTCGATATCGTCGAGCGCGAAGGTGACGAGGCCGAGCTCGTCGGATCGTTCGGCGTCGAGCGTCTGGCCGATCTCCTTCTCGGCCGCATCGAGCGACGCCGGCTCGCCGAGGAAGCGCGTGGCGAGCCGCGAGAGCCCATTCGACATCGGGTAGCGGCCGAAATTCACGCCGAGCAGCGTCAGCGCCGCGGCCGGGCGATTGTCGCCAAACTCGCCGAGCGCCATGTAGGACCGGTCGGCCGCGAAGGCGAGCTCGGCGAGCGTGCCGGCAAAGCACGAGCCCGGCTCGATCAGCGCCACCAGCGAGCGCGACGTCATGTCGATGCGCTTGAGCACGCGCTTCCACAATCCGAGGATTTCGCGCGCCAGCCAGTGCTCGGCGTTCGCCACGAGAAATTCGTCGTGCGCGACCACGGCGGCGGGATCGCCGAGCGTCTTGAACACGATTGCGGCGGTCTCGAGTTCGTTGAGGCGCAAGTGCAGGATCGCGTCGTCGAGCTCGCGCGCGCAGGCGAGTGGCCAGTAGTCCGCCCCGAGCTTGACCAGCCCGTCCACATCGGCCGGAGGCTTATCCCCGGGTCCGCGGATCGTGATCGTGGCGATCCGCTCGGCGCGCGCGATGTCGACCTCGACGGTCGAATAGCGGATCCGGCCGTCGGCGATGGCGCGCTTCAGCGGGGTCAGCGCGATGCCTTGGTGGGTGGTGCGCGGGCCCGCCGCGCGCAGTGCCGCGATGCGCTCGGCGACCGCGGCATCGAGTTTCGAGCGCGCCACGACCTCGTCGACCAGGCGCCAGTCGACGGCGCGTTTGCCTTTCACGCCTTCTTCCGTGGTGCAGAACACGTCGGCGTGGTCGCGCCGGACTTTCCGCTTGTCGGTGACGCGCGTGAGCCCTCCGGTGCCCGGAAGTACCGCGAGCAGCGGCAGTTCCGGCAACGACACCGATGCCGAGCCGTCGTCCACCAGGATGATGTGATCGCAGGCGAGCGCCAGCTCGTAGCCGCCGCCGGCCGCCGTACCGTTCACGACGCAGAGATATTTCTGCCCGGACGAAGCGCTCGCGTCCTCGATACCGTTGCGCGTCTCGTTGGTGAACTTGCAGAAATTGACTTTGTGCGCGTGCGTTGCGCTCGCCAGCATGCGGATGTTGGCGCCGGCGCAGAACACGCGCTCCTTGGCCGAGCGCAGCACGACGACTTTCACCTGCGGATGCTCGAAGCGCAGCCGCTCGACCGCGTCGGCCAGCTCGATGTCGACGCCGAGATCGTAGGA